>JALNZB010000068.1 GCA_023229545.1 Sulfuritalea sp.
GTCGTCTTCGCGGATCGCCTCGAAGGCGCGACCGACGCGGGAACGTTGCAATCGCGTCAGGCCGTAAATCGCCAACGCCAGGATGGCGACGATGTGCCAGCCCTGGGTACTCTGCGGAATGCCGTTTAGTCCTTCCGGCCCACCGGTGATTTCGAGGTTGAGCACGATAATGCGCACCACTTCGCCGAAGGCCAGGGTGGCCATCGCCAGATAGACGCCGGACAAACGCAAGGTTGGTATGCCGATAATCAGCGCCACCAGCGCCGGCGCCACACCGCCGGCCACCAGCACCGCCGCGAAGGGCCAGCCGGCCTCAAGCGAAAGCAACGCCGAAACATAGGCGCCAATGCCCATGAACGCCGCGTTGGCCAGCGACAAAAGGCCGCAGGCCAGCGTCAGCCAGATCGACAGGGCAAGCAGGGCATACACGCCGATGGAATACACCAGCGTGTTGTAGGTCGACCAGAAACTGTCCAGCCACTCCATGTCAGGCCTTGCGTTCCAGCACGCGACCGAACAGGCCGGAGGGCTTCACCAGCAGGATCAGGAACAACAGGCCGAAGGCCACCGCGTCGCCCATCTGGCTGGAAATATAGGCCTTGCTCATGACCTCGGCAAAACCGAGAAACAGCCCGGCGATCAGCGCGCCGCGAATGTCGCCCATGCCGCCGAGGATGATGACGGCGATGCCTTTATGCAGTATGGGTTGTCCCATCAGCGGCGTGATGGCGTTGAAGTCGAGCCCGATCAGCACGCCGGCCGCGCCGCCCAAAGCCGCCGCGACGAAAGCGGTGCCATGAAACAATCCTTCGACGTTGATGCCGAGCAGCGCAGCCGCCCTCGGCGATTCGGCGATGGCGCGCAGGGCGCGACCGATCCGGCTGCGACGAATCACCAGCAGCAGGGCCGCCATCAGCGCGAAGGCGATGCCGACGATGCCGATCTCGATAGCGCGCGCATGCACGTCGCCGACGATGAACTCGCCCGCCGGAATCGTCCCTTCCGGAAAGCGCAGGATCTCGGCGCCAAAAATTCCCTGGGCGCTGCTGGAGAGAATGATGGCGACGCCGAGGGTGGCAATCATCGGCATCAGGTGTGGCGCGTTGCGGGCACGCAGGCGCTTGAGGACGAGCACGTCGATCAGCAGTCCCAGCGTGCCGCTCACCGCCATCGCCACCAGCAGGCCAAGCCAGAGCGGCATGGCGAAACGGGTGACGACGACCAGAGCGGCATAGCTGCCGACCATGAAGACGGCGCCATGCGACAGGTTGATGACCGCCAGCACGCCGAACACCAGCGTGAAGCCGAGCGCAAACAGGGCGTAGACGCTGCCGAGGGTGAGGGCGTTGAGGAGTTGCTGGGAAAGCATGGAAGATGGCAAGGAAGGAAGTGGCCGGGGCCGTCAGGACGTCCGCCGCCCCTTCCAATGACAAATCATTTACCGGTGTACGGCGCGAACTTGCCGTTGCGGATGATGTAGATGAAAGGCTTCTGGTCGGCGTCGAAGCCGCCGGGCTTGCCGTTCCGGGTCACCGCAGGACGGAACTTGAAGGGCCCGGTGACGCCATTGATGACCACCCTGGGCAGGGCGTCGCGCAGCGCCTGCCGGTCGGATCCCAGGTTGCCGGAGAGCTTGATCGACTTCAGCGCCGCCGCCGTAATGTGCAGGGCGTCATAGGCCTGGGCGGCGAACTGGTTCGGCTCGGCGTTGTATTTCTGCTTGTAGGCATTAATGAAGTTCACGTTGACCGGCGCCGGATTGGCATTCGACCAGGGGCTGCCGACGAAGCTGCCTTCCCCGGCCAGCCGGGAAATTTCAAACAGCTTGGGTGAGTTGAAACCATTGCCGCCGATGAAGGGCGCCTTGATGCCGAGCGAGCGCGCTTGCAGCATGATGTTCGCGGCTTCTTCGGCAAGACAGGAACAGACGATGGCATCCGGCCCGCCGGCCTTGATCTTGGTCAGTTGCGCCTTGAAATCCACGTCGCCCTTGACGTAGGTCTCGGTAGTGGTGACGGCGATCTTCTGCGCCGCCAGCACCGTTCTGAACACGTCATGGCCGCTCTTGGTGAAGGCATCGTCATTGCCGTAGATCACCGCCACTTTCTTGATGCCGTAGTGCTTGACGGCGGTGGCGACAGTGACCGGCAGCACGTCGGATTCCATCACCGAGTTGCGAAAAATGTAGGGGCCGATGTCGGTGATGCCGCTGGCGGTGTTCGAGGTGCCGAAAGCGACGGTCTTCGCGGCGTTGGCCACGGGACCGGCGGCAAACATGGAATTGGACAGGGTGGGACCGAAGATCATCAGCACCTTGTCCTGAAAGATGAGCTTCTTGAAGACATTGATGACTTCTTCCTTCTTGCCCTGCTCGTCCTCGATCACCAGCCGGAGCTGGTCGCCGTTTATGCCGCCCCTGGTGTTGATTTCGTCGACCGCCACCTGAAAGCCGTTGCGGCAGGCCACGCCATACTGCGCCGCGCCGCCGGTGAGCGCTTCGGCGACGCCGATCCGTATTTCGGCGGCATGAGAGACGCGGGCCAGCATGGCTGCAACGGCCAGCAACGAGGTCTGGTGCAGAAATCTCATGGAATCCTCTGAATGTCTTTGCGATTATGGGGAACAACGCAGGGGGCCGTTACGACCAGTGCCTGTCGCTTCCGCGGGCTGCTACCTTACCAAATGCCTGCCGGATTGGGCAATTTCCGTCGTCGGCCTTCGGCTATCTGGCTTTGGCAATAGTCGGCGCTGACGAGACGGCGGTTGAACAAGAGCGATATCCCGTGCCGCCAAATGCTGAATTTCGCGGCGACTGGAGCCGTATGGGATAATGAATTCCATGAACATCCGGTCACCTCTTTTCAGTCGGCGGTTTCAGCGGGATGTCGTCATCACGCGACACGCGGCCTTACGCATGGCCGCGCGTGGAATTTCCGAAGCATTGTTGATGGATGTAATCGATACCGGTGAGACCCGGTTCAAGGACGAAACTCATCTATGGGCGTTCAAGGACTTTCCCGAACGCGCGGACAACCTGCTTTGCGCGGTAGTGATACTGGAAGATCGTCTGATTGTAAAAACTGTCATGCACCACTTTTCGGTGCTCTAAGGAGCCGCCATGCACACTACGTATTTCGACGAGGATGACACTCTGGTTTTGCATCTCTCCGATAAACCTATCGTGCGAGAGGTATCGCAAGACTGGAATACGCACATCAGTTATGCCGCAGATGGTACGACCGTGGAGATCGTGCTACTCGATGCCCGTGCGTCCGGCGTATTGCCATTTGAAGTTCTGCATGGACGTGCCGCTTGATCCGGCACTGGAAGAACAAGAACCGTGGTCTGTTTCGCAATAGAAACGGGGACACCACGTTTTCAAGCACACTCGTCGCTTCGAATGCGTTGCCTATCTCTGCTCCCCGCTACGCCGTATCCC
>JALNZB010000044.1 GCA_023229545.1 Sulfuritalea sp.
CGTCAGCGCAGCATGCTCGGCTTCCTGAGTTTCAAGCAGTGGCGCCGTGGTCAGGCCCAATTCGAACCAGAACTCGCTGCCCACCCCGACCGCGCTATTCACGCCGATGGTGCCTCCCATCAGTTCCACCAGCCGCTTGGTGACCACCAGGCCGATGCCCGTGCCCTCCTCCGCGCCGGCTTCCTTGCCAAGACGGTTGAACGGCTGGAAAAGCTGCGCCAGTTGTTCCGGCGCCAGGCCCAACCCGGTGTCCCGGACGCTGATGCGGATCGAATTCGGCGGGATCAGAACGTACTCCACGGCCACCGCGCCTTCCGGCTTGTTGTACTTGATGGCGTTGAACAGCAGGTTGATCAGCACCTGTTTGACCCGAGTCCGGTCGGCGCTGACAAAGTAAGGAAAGTCGAAGCGCGGAAACGTCATGCCGATGCCGCGCTTGTGCCCCTGCGGCTCAACCATGGCCCGGCACTCGAGCATAACCTCGACCAGCGAAACCGGCTCATGCGACAGCGTCGCCTTGCCCGACTCGATCAGCGCCAGATCGAGAATTTCGTTGATCAGTTCCAGCAAGTACCAGCCCGCCTTGAGAATCTGCTCAAGGTTGCGCTGCTGAGCGGGCGTCGGCGTCGGCGCGCCGGATTCCAGAATCTGGGCAAAACCCAGAATGGCATTGAGCGGCGTGCGCAATTCATGACTCATGCTGGACAGAAAATCCGATTTCGCGAGGTTGGCTCTTTCCGCCACGACCCTGGCGCCATCCAGCTCGACGTTCCGATCCTGCAACGCCTGATCGAGCCGCGCCCGCTCTGCCTCGACCTGCATGCGGGCGGTGTTGTCGGTGCCGATCAGCAAGTAGCCGATGATGTCGTTTTCAGCATCGCGCAGGGCCGTGACCGAGACGACCGCCGGGAAGCGACTGCCATCCTTGCGGATGTAGGTCAGCTCGTAGATGTCCTCGATGCCGCGCGAAGCCTTGAATACCAAGGCTTCAAAGCCCGGCTTGATGGGTGTGTCGAGCTCGGCGCTCAAGGTCTTGGCGCGCGCGATGACTTCCTGCGGATCGGAGATGTCGGCCGGCGTGATCTTGTTCATCACCTCGGCGGCCGTGTAGCCCAGCATGCGCTCGGCGCCGACGTTGAAAATCTGGATGACGCCCTTGGCGTCGGTGGCGATACTCGAAAAGTTGGCGCTGTTGAAAATCGCGCTCTGCAAGGCGCCGGCCTTGAGCAAGGCTTCTTCCGCCTGCTTGCGCGCGGTGTTGTCGGTGCCGATCAGCAGGTAGCCGATGATGGCGTTATCGGCGTCGCGCAGGGCTGTGACCGAAACGACGGCGGGGAAGCGGCTGCCGTCCTTGCGGAAGTAGGTCAGCTCGTAGATGTCCTCGATGCCGCGCGAGGCCTTGAACACCAGCGCCTCGAAGCCCGGTTTGATGGGCGTGTCGAGCTCGACGCTCAAGGTCTTGGCCCGTGCGATGACTTCCTGCGGATCGGAGATGTCGGCCGGGGTGATCTTGTTCATCACCTCGGCCGCCGTGTAGCCCAGCATGCGCTCGGCGCCGACGTTGAAAATCTGGATGACGCCCCTGGCATCCGTGGCAATACTCGAGAAGTTGGCACTGTTGAAAATCGCGCTCTGCAAGGCGCCCGCCTTGAGCAGCGCCTCTTCAGCCTGTTTGCGGGCCGTTATATCGCGCAAAATTCCGGTGAAGTAACGCTGGCCGCCCAGCCACATTTCGCTTACTGCGATCTCCAGCGGAAAACCGCTGCCGTCCTTGCGCCTGCCGATGACCTCGCGTCCGAGGCCGCTGGCGCGCGCCTCATCGCTCGCGCTGTAGTACTCGATGGAGCCATTGCCATTGGGCTGGTCTCGATCAAGCTCGGGTATCAGCAGGTTGAATTCCTGTCCGATGAGTTCTGCGGCGGTATAGCCAAACATATGCTCAGCAGCCGGATTCACTGTCTCCACCATGCCGCCGCGAGCATGAATGGTGACGATACCGTCCACCACCGTGTTGAGAATCGTCTGAATCTGCGCGGCACTGTCGCGCAGGGCCTGCTGCACCGCATATTCCTCGGAGACATTGCGGAACACCAGCACGGCGCCAATCACCTTGCCGTCCCGGTCCAGGATCGGCGCGCAACTGTCGGCAATGGCGCACTCGCTGGCATCGCGGGCAATCAGCACGGTGTGGTTGGCCAGGCCCTGTACCGTGCCATGCGCCAGGGTGGCGACGACCGGAATCGTGGCGGGTTCCCGCGTCTCCTGGTTGATGATGTGAAAGACCTCGTGCACCGGGCGGCCAGCGGCTTCCTCCTGCGTCCAGCCGGTGAGTTGTTCGGCAACGGGATTCAGGCGCGTCACGCGCGCTCCGGCATCGGTGGCGATCACGGCATCGCCGATGGAATTGAGCGTCACTACGAGATTTTCCTCGCTGTCCCGCAAGCTGACATTGGCTTGTTGCAGTTGTTTGTTCGTCGCCTCCTGAATCTCAAGCAAATGCTGCGTTTCGCCGTGAACTGCATCCTTGAGTCCCTGCCGGGTTTCCCGATAGAACATATAAACGAACGAAAGCGCGGCCAGCAGCGCAAGCAAACTGATAGAACCGATGATGGCCAGCAGGCGCCGCATGTTCAACTGGAACTCTGCATCGCGCTGCGCCAGCACGCCTTCTTCCACTTGATTGAGGCCGGCCATCTCGGCGCGAATCGAATCCATCAGGCGCGCGCCCTCACCGTTGCGCATGATCGCCAGGGCGCCAGGCAGATCGTGGTTGCGACGCAACTCGATGACACGCGACAGTTCGGCCAGTTTGGCGTCCATCAGCGGCGCCACGGTGTCCAGATGTTTCTGGGCAGCGCTGACCAGGGTAATCCGACGCAGGTCTTTCAGAGAACCGGTAATGTGCTTTTGCACCGCCAGATACGGGCGCAAAAAGGCCTCGTCACCGGTCAGCAAATAGCCGCGCTCACCGGTCTCGGCATCTTTCAGGGCAGAGAGCAAATCGTCCGCGCTGTTGATGACTGCGTTGGTATGTATCCGCACGGCAGCCGATTCTTCGACCTGCCACAAAGTCCACAACGATGCCGCCACCACCAGCACGGTCAGCAGTATCGCCGCTGCAAACCCGGCAACAAGTTTTTGAGTGGATTTCAAGGAAGACTTGCCCGGCGTCGTGTCGGTGTTGTTGTCGCATGTGGCGGATTGGGAGTTGTTGCGGAGCATGGCCGACCTCAGTTAAGCCGCGAATTGTTCTGACGGATCGCGTGGCCGAAGGTGCACACAGCACCTCATGTACTTATACGCTCATGCTGCACTAAAAACGCACGCTTCCAATTGCCGGCGCCGATGCGATTGAATCGAGTCTGTAAATGAATTTCGCTTGGGCGTAGACGTTCGCATGGCCCATATGTTGTTCCTCGCACTACATGCCGTATGTGCGCCAGCGAACATATCGGCTCCGTGGCAGGTCCCAGCCCGATGCGCGGTGGCTACCTTACTGACGCGACGGCGAACTCCGAGCTGCGGACTTGGGCGATGAGATTGTCGGATGACGCTCTGAAGCTTATTGACCAGGCGCCATCGTCGAGCGCTACAGGCTCCAGGAGCAGGGTCAGGTAGATGTCGTGAAGGCGAAAGCCCGCCGCTTGAAGCAGATCAAGCGCTATGACGTCCGCTTCGATCGCCTGCACGTCCCGCTTGCTTTTGGCGGCAATCCCCGATCCACCTGCGGACACCAGGCTCTTCAGCAAGCTACTGCCGGGAATAAGAATGTTCATGATCACTGAAGTGGCGATGCCGGCGGAAGAATTTTCCTCGTGGTGACGTGCGATCACATGCCCCATTTCGCGCGCGATGACGAAAGCCATCCAGTCATCGTATGGCTGCCGGACGCCAAGCGCCGCATTCAGCGCGATTCTGCCGTTGGCGCTGGAAACGCTACCCGGCTCATCATCGTCAACGACATAGACATCGAAGTGACCACCGACCAATCCGGGAACGCGCTGCGCCAGATCCGGATACAAATACTGGGCCCCTTTTTGCAAAGCGCCGGCAATCCGCTGCACTTGCAGAGCAAAGCGTGTTGCGGCATCTCTGTCCGCCTGCGTCGGGCAGATCGTGTTTTCTTCGCAAGTCGCGTTCTGCCGGGAACCGGAAGTAATTGTGAATGCAATATCCGCATGGGCCGAGGCCAGCGGCATATCAATTATTCGCGCACGATCCTCCGTCGGAGCTGTTGCGCAACCCCCGATTCCCAAGCACACGACTGCAACAAACAATCGTGGAGTTCTCGCGCGTAACATGATCCGATGCCTCATCCCGGCTTCAAATCGCCCCGGAATCAACCCGGACGACTTTGACAAGCCCGGCATCCGCGCATCGTCCGGCAGCGTTGCCGCAGGAATCGCGCAAAAACCGCGAGCGCAAACCATCAACTTTTATTGCATCGGCTTTCAAGCCGCAAGGACAGTACATAAACATGGTAGGGTCTTTCAAGGAACATTCGCAACATCGAACGCCCTCACAGTGCAGCGAAATGCGCTGGCACACCGTTCGCTACCGCACGCAGACAGGATAGCACCGCAACAGGTCTTTGCGCCTTGAGTGTGTCGCGTGATGGCGCTGAATGCCTTCAATCGCCCATCGGGCAATATCGAAGCAAGGGGCATTGCGGGAATGGTCGGGGCAGTATTTACACCGGAGCTGGCCCACAAAATGAAAAACCGCCGTAAGTGGCGGTTTTTCAAGGGCATTACTGGCGGAGTGGACGAGACTCGAACTCGCGACCCCCGGCGTGACAGGCCGGTATTCTAACCAACTGAACTACCACTCCACGTTAGAAGGCGCGGATTTTGCCATAGGCAACGAGGCAGCGCAAGGAATACTGGAATGTTGTGGTGCGAGTTCGTGACCTGTCCGGCGTTGTAGCGCGACAACCCATTCCTCCGACTTGCTTCGCCGGCCTGCTGGGTCACGCCGCGTCGCCGATCAGGCGGTCGAGTACCTTCCAGTCCAGCGCCGCTTCGGTGGCGTCGGCAAGGCGTTCGATGTCGGATTCGCGGCGCAGCGCAAAGTCCGTCGTCAATGGCGATGTCATCCCAGCCCATGCCAGCAAGCCGCCGAGGGCGTCGGGATGATCGAAGAGCCCGTGACAGTAGCTGGCGAGTATCCGGTCGTCGGCTGACCGCGCGCCATCGCTGCGACCGTCGGCGAACACCACTGCCGCACGCTGCAATGCCGCGCCGCGCGTGGCGCCCATGTGGATTTCGTAACCGGTGACGACGGGCGCACCGGGCAACTGCAAATTGCCGGTGACATTGCGCAACTGCTTTTCCGGCTCCAGCGTGGTTTCGCAGTCGAGCAGGCCGAGTCCGGCCTGGCTGCCCGGCGCGCCTTCGAGTCCGAGCGGATCATGAAGCTGGCGGCCCAGCATCTGGAAGCCGCCGCAGAGACCCACCAGTTTGCCGCCATAGCGCAGGTGGCGTTGAATGGCGACCTCGTGTCCCTGCTCGCGCAGCCAGTGCAAGTCGGCCTGCACGGCCTTGGAACCAGGCAGCACGATCAGGTCGCAGGGCGGTATGGCCTGCCCCGGACCGACCCACTGAAAATCGACTTCCGGATGCAGGCGCAGCGGATCGAGGTCGTTGTGGTTGGAGCAGCGCGGATAGACGACGGCGACCGCCTTGAGCCGCGTCGCGGTCTTGGCGATGACTTCGGTGGCCACGGCATCCTCGGCGTCGAGCATCAGGCCGTGCAGATAGGGCAGCACGCCCAGCACCGGCTTGCCGGTGCGCTGCTCCAGCCAGTCGAGGCCGGATTCGAGCAGGCCGATGTCGCCGCGGAAACGATTGATGACGAAGCCCTTGATACGCGCCTGCTCCGAGGCCGAGAGCAGATCGAGGGTGCCCACCAGATGGGCGAAGACGCCGCCGCGATCGATGTCGGCGACCAGGATCACGGGGATATCGGCCGCCTCGGCGAAACCCATGTTGGCGATGTCGCGGTCGCGCAGATTGATTTCCGCCGGGCTGCCGGCACCCTCCACCAACACGCAGTCGAATTCCGCCGTAAGCCGCTGCCAGCTTGCCATCACCGCACCCATCGCGACACGCTTGTAGTCGTGATAATCGCGGGCGTTCAGGGTGTCCACCGCCTTGCCGTGAATAATCACCTGCGCGCGCTGGTCGCTGCTGGGTTTCAGCAGTACCGGATTGAAGTCGATGCGCGGCGGGAGGCCCGCCGCCAGCGCCTGCAATGCCTGGGCGCGACCGATCTCGCCGCCGTCAAAAGTGACGGCCGAATTCAGCGCCATGTTCTGCGGCTTGAAAGGCGCGACATTGAAGCCACGGCGCTTGAGGATGCGGCACAGCGCGGCGACCAGCGTCGTCTTGCCGGCGTCCGAGGTGCAGCCCTGCACCATGAGGGCGCGGGCGGGGGGAGAACGGCGTCGGCTCATCGTTACAATGCGGGAGCTTTCATCGCGCAATTATCCCATGCCCCCACTGTCGGCCCCGCTGTTGCCATCCTTGTTGCCGCTCGTTGCCGCCGCGCTGGCGGGCAGCTTTCTCGATCGGCTGCTGGGCGAGCCGCGTCGTTTTCATCCGCTGGCGGGCTTTGGCCGCTGCGCCGATTGGCTTGAGGCTTCGCTGCGCCGTCACGCGCCGGGCCATCCCGTGTTCAACCGGCTGCGCGGCCTCGGTGGCTGGTTGCTGCTGGTGCTTCCCGGCGTGATCCTGGCGGCCTGGCTGAGCCGTCAAGCTTGGGGCTGGCTGGCCGATGCGACGCTGTTCTACTTTGCGCTCGGCGCACGCAGCCTGGAGCAGCATGGCGCAAGAGTTGCCGCCGATCTTGCGGCGGGCGATCTCGCCGCGGCGCGTACCCATGTCGGCTGGATCGTGTCGCGCGACACCTCGACGCTGGACGAGGAAGGCGTTTCCCGCGCCGCCGTCGAATCGATCCTGGAAAACGGCAACGACGCCGTATTCGGCGCGCTGTTCTGGTTTCTGCTCGCCGGCGGCGCCGGCGCGGTACTTTTCCGCCTGGCCAACACGCTGGATGCCATGTGGGGCTACCGCGATGAGCGGCGGCTGTATTTCGGCTGGGCGGCGGCACGTATCGACGATCTGCTGAACCTGGTCCCGGCGCGCCTGACGGCTCTGAGCTACGCCCTGCTCGGCAATACCCGTAGCGCCTTGTCCTGCTGGCGGCGACAGGCTGCGGCCTGGAGCAGCCCCAACGCAGGCCCGGTGCTGGCGGCAGGCGCCGGAGCGCTGGCAGTGCGTCTCGGCGGTGCGGCGATGTATCACGGTCAGATGGAGCCGCGACCAATAGTCGGCGCCGGCGACACGGCGAATAGCGGCCATATCCGCGCCGCACTGGCGCTGGTGGAGCGCGGCCTGTGGCTCTGGCTGGCCTGCGCCGGCCTCCTCGCGGTAGCGGTCTCTCATGCTTGAACATGGCGGTCGCCTGCTTGCCGCCGCGCGGCGCCATGGCATTGCGGCGGAGCATTGGCTCGACCTGTCCACCGGCATCGCGCCCTACGGCTATCCGGTGCCGGCGATTCCTCCCGAGCTTTGGCAGCGGCTGCCTGAAGACGAGGATGATCTGTCCGCAATTGCCTGCCGCTACTACGGCGCCCGCAAAGTGCTGGCGCTGCCTGGTTCGCAGGCCGCGATCCAGTTGCTGCCGCGCCTGCTGCCACCTGGCGTCGTCGCGGTGCTGGAGCCGAGCTACGCGGAATATGCCGCCGCCTGGTCCGCCGCTGGGCATGCCGTTCGGCCCTGTGCCGTCGACGCTCTGCCGCTGGCGGCCATCACTGCGAATGCCGTGGTCATCGGCAACCCGAACAACCCCACCGGAAGTTGCTTTTCGCGCCGGGCTTTGCTGGATATGGCGCGGCAACTGGAAGCACGCCAAGGCTGGCTGATCGTCGATGAGGCCTTCGCCGATGCCGACAACGGCGGCGACTCCCTGGCCGATATCGCCGGCACTGGCGTCGCCGGCAATATCATCGTGCTGCGCTCCATCGGCAAGTTCTTCGGCCTGGCCGGCGCCCGCGTCGGCTTTGCGATGGCCCGCGACTCCATCCTGACGCCCCTGGCCGAGTCCATCGGACCCTGGGCGCTGGCGCATCCGTCGCGCTTCGCCGCGCGCGCGGCGCTGACGGACATCGACTGGCAGAGCGCGCAACGCGCACGCTTGCAGCGCGACGGCGCGCGCCTGAACGAGCTGCTGGCCGCGTCGGGTCTGGGTACATCCGCTGGCACGGCGCTGTTCCGTTACCTGGCACGCGACGATGCGCTCGAACTGCATGAATTTTTCGCGCGGCAAGGCATCCTGCTGCGATATTTCGCCCGTCCCGCGGCGGTGCGTTTTGGCCTGCCTGCAACCGAAGCCGAATGGCAGCGATTGGCGGCGACTCTCGATCAATGGAAGAACCGATGAAGCTATGCAGTCTGTCCCTGCTCTGTGCGCTGGCCGTCCTGCCGGCGCGTGCCGAGATTGTCGTCACCGATGTCAGCGGCGTCACCATCAAACTGGCGGCGCCGGCGAGGCGCATTGTCAGCCTGGCGCCGCACATTACCGAACTGTTGTACGCCGCCGGCGCCGGCGACCGGGTAGTGGGCAACGTCGAGTATGGCGACTATCCGCCGGCGGCCAAGGCCCTGCCCAAAGTGGGCGGCTATTCCCGTCTCGATCTGGAAGCCATCGTCGCCCTCAGGCCCGATCTGGTCATGGGCTGGGAGAGCGGCAACGCGCCGGCGGCGGTTTCCCGCTTGCGTTCGATGGGCCTGAACGTGCACCTGGCCCAGTCGAACCGCATCGAGGATATTGCCGGTGAGCTGGAGCGCATCGGCAAACTGGCCGGCACCGGGACGACGGCCAATGCGGCGGCGGCGGCGTTTCGCCGGCGCCATGCGGGACTGGCCGCCCGCTATGGCCAGCGACCGCTGGTGGCGGTGTTCTACCAGATATGGAAGCAACCCCTGATGACGGTCAACGCCAAACAGATCATCAGCGATGCCATACGACTATGCGGTGGACGCAATGTGTTCGCGCAACTGCCGATCCTGGCGCCGACCGTCAGCGTCGAAGCCGTCATCGCCGCCAACCCCGAGGTCATTGTCGCCAGCGGCATGAGCGATGCGCGACCGGAATGGCTCGACGACTGGAAGCGCTGGAACACGCTGGCGGCGGTCGCCGGGGATAACCTGTATTTCGTCCCGCCGGATCTGATTCAGCGCCACACGCCGCGTATCCTGGACGGCGCCGAAAGGCTCTGCGTACATCTGGAAGCCGCGCGCGGCAAGCGGGGCAGGTAGGCGGCGCGGCAAGGCGCAACCGGGTTGGCGCGGCCCGGATTACTTCCCTTGTATCCGCTGGCGCGACTCGTGGCGCTCTTGCGCCTCAATCGAAAACACCGTGGTCGGGCGCGCCAGAAGGCGTGGCAGGCCGATCGGATCGCCGGTTTCCTCGCAGAAGCCGAAAGTGCCATTCTCGATGCGCTTCAACGCGGCTTCGACGCGCGGCAGCATTTTCCGTTCGCGATCGCGGATGCGCAGCTCGATCGAGTTTTCCTCTTCGATGGTGGCGCGGTCGTTGGGGTCGGCTTCCGCCTCTCCATCGCGCAGGTGATCGATGGTCATCGAGGCGTTGTTGATAAGATCCTGACGCTGCTTGCGCAAGAGCTCACGAAAAAAGTCGAGCTGCGCCGCGTTCATGTAGGACTTGGCGGGCATCGCCAGCAGAGCTTTCTCGCTGAGTGTTTTAGATATGGTGGGTGTGTTGGGCATCGCGTGTTTTCCTGGGTATTTGCCGCCCTCAGGCAGTCGAACTTCGCTACTCTATAGAAAGACGGGGCTGCCGTCAGAGGAATCTTGTCAGTCGCCGCGATCAACGCGACAGATACGGGTTGTTTCAGCCGGGCACGAACCAGCGCCGACCGTCGGCGCTAAGTTCGCGCAGTGGATGGCCGTAAAGCCGCGTCAGATTTTTTTCGGTAATCACTTCAGCAGTTGGCCCGGCCAACCACTCGTCGTTGCCGAACAGCAGCAGCGCCTGGCGGCAGTAGCGGGCGGCGAAACCGGGGTCATGCAATACGGCAACGATGGCGGCGCCGGCCGTCGCGCGGCGGGCGAACATATCCATCACCGCAACCTGATGCGACAGATCGAGATGGGTCAGCGGTTCGTCGAGCAGGAATAGTTGCGGCTGCTGCGCCAGCAGTTGCGCCACGGCCAGTCGTTGCCGTTCGCCGCCGGACAGGGTTTGCACTTCGCGCTCGGCGAAGCCGTCCAGGTCCACTTCGGACAAAGCCGAAGCGGCGATGTGACGATCGTCGTCCGATTCCCAGTCCCAGCGACCGAGGTGGGGATGGCGACCGACCAGCACTGTTTCCATCACGGTGGAGGCAAAGGGGTCGATCTGGTGTTGCGACAGATAGCCGCGAACGCGGGCCATCGCCCGCATCCCCACGCCCTGGCTGGCGTGCGGCAGTTCCAGGCCGGCGACACTCAGACGACCGCCTTGCTGTGGCCGCAAACCAGCCGCGGTGGCGAGCAGGGTCGATTTGCCGGCGCCGTTGCGACCGAGAATGGCCCACGAGTCGCCCGCATCGACACGCCAGTCCAGATCGCGGCAGATGCGGTGGCCGCCGATGCCGACCTCAAGCCGGATGGCTTCCAGCAAAGGCCTGTTCATGGCCGGCTCACTGGCGTTCATTCGGCTGGCGTCCGAGCAGGAAGAGAAACACCGGCACGCCCAGCAGTGCCGTCAGCACGCCCACCGGCAACTGCTGCGGGGCGATCACGGTGCGCGCCAGCGTGTCGGCGAGAACCAGCAGACTGCCGCCGACAAGGGCGGCGGCGGGCAGCAGCAGACGCTGGTCGTTGCCCCAGCCCAGCCGGATCATCGCCAGGCGCACCAGATGCGGCACCACCAGGCCGATGAAGCCGATGCTGCCCGCGGTGGTCACCGCCACCGCCGTCAGCAATGACGCCAGCACATAGATGCCGCGTTTGACCGGCGCAATCGCCACACCCAGCGCATGAGCCAGTGTGTCGCCGCGCCCCAGCAGGTTGAGTTCGCGGGCAAAGGGCAGCGTGACCAGCAGACCCACGGCCAGCACCGTCAGCGCGGGCCAGGGGCTGACGGCGTGTCCCAGATCGCCCATGAGCCAGAACAACATGCCGCGCAAGCCATCCTCCGGCGCGATGGACAGGATCAGCGCGACGACCGCGCCACAACCGGCGGCGACGATGACGCCGGTGAGCAGCAGGCGCGAGCGGGTCCAACTGCTGTCGCCGTGGGCCAGGCCGAATACCAGCAGCATGGCGGCGAAGGCGCCAGCGAAGGCCAGCAGATTGATGAAAGCCAGCGCCAGCCCGGCCAGCATCGCGGCCAGCGCGCCGACCGCGGCGCCGCCCGAAATGCCCAGCACATAGGGATCGGCCAGCGGATTTTTCAGCAGCACCTGCATCAGCGCGCCGGCCAAGGCCAGCAAGCCGCCACAGGCGAATGCCGCCAGCGCGCGCGGCAGGCGCAGACCCTGGATCACCTCGACCGCCAGCCCGCCCGCCCCCCCGCTCAACGCGCAGAAAACATCGGCGACCGACACCGGCAGACTGCCCGCCACCAGCGCCAGCAACAGGCTAAACACGGCCAGCCCGATCAGGGCGGCAAGGACCAACAGGGCACGGCGGCGGGTCGGCATGGGCTATTTTGGTGCGTAGCGGAAACCGACGAACAGGGTGGCCGTCGGGGCGGCGAAATTCAGGGCCTGCTGGTACTTCCTGCCACCCAGGTTGTTGGCTCGGGCTTCCAGCGTCCATTCATGCGACAGCGTGTGGTGCATGAATGCGTTCACTATGCTGTAGCCGCCGAGTTTGACTCGCACGTTGTTGGTGAAATCGAAGTCATCGCGACGCCCGACGCTCTGCAACTCGGTGCCGATGCGCCAGCCACTTCCAGTCCACGCCAAGCGCGCCGCGAGTTGCCGATCGGCGCGGCGAAACAGCGGCAGACCGGTGGCGTCGTCGCGCGCTTCCTGACCGGTATAGGAAAGCCCTGCCTGCCAGCTAGCCGTGTTCAGGTCGTAGGAGAGGGTTGTGCCGCGCAGGCTGGCATTGCCGACGTTGAAGGGCTGGGCGGTCCAGACAATCAGGTCGGAGATCTTGTTGTCGAAGCGCACGATGCCGATCCGGCTCTGGCCGCGTTCCCACGTCAGTCCGGCTTCGCGGTTTCGCGCCTGTTCGGGACGCAGGTTCGGATTGCCGCCAAAACAGCCGAAGGGCGGAAAGCACATCAGGGGGAAGTACAGGTCGTTGAAGGTCGGCGCCTTGAAGCCGCGCCCACTGGCGATGTAGCCGCGCCAGTCCGGGCTGAACTGGTAGCCGTAGGAAACTGAGCCGGTATTGCGCTTGCCATACTGCGTACTGTCGTCGTGGCGTGCGTTGATCTGAATACGGTGATTGCTGAAACTTCCGGTCCATCCCGCGAGCAGTGAGTCGGTGCGACGGTGGTCGACCGTCAATGCGCTCAAGGTGCTGGTGACGCCCTCGCGCA
This sequence comes from Sulfuritalea sp., assembly GCA_023229545.1. Lineage (GTDB taxonomy): Bacteria > Pseudomonadota > Gammaproteobacteria > Burkholderiales > Rhodocyclaceae > Sulfuritalea. Next base: position 12,562 of record JALNZB010000044.1, read on the forward strand.
GCATTTCGTAGGCCAACAGCGCTTTGCCGACAGGCAGCCGGATGTCGTTCTGCCAGACAAACTGATCGTTCTTCGTGATGATGACAGAAGGATTGGTCGGGTCGATGGTTGCCGCGTCGTCGACGCTCTGTCCGGCGCGCACCGTGCTGGTCCAGTTCGCAGTTACCGGTTGCGTCCACGACAGGCCGTACACGCCAGCTTTCTTGTTGATGCGATTGTCGAAGGGGGTGCCCGCGTCGTACTTGTTCACGCCGCTGGACTGGAACAGGTTGCCGGCGACGTCGCCTCCGCCGTTTAGCTTTAGCCCGACGCTGGCGCTGACGTGATTCTGGTGGAATCCGTCGCGGTCGGGTGGCGTCCCCAATGCGTCGAAGCCCAGTGTCCGGTAACTGCCCCCGCGCACGCTGAAGCTCAGTCCGTCCTTGCTGCCCGAGAAGCCCGCTGTGCCTTCGACCGTTCCCTGACTACCGACGCCGGCATATGCGTCGAAACTCGGCACACCTTCGCCGCGTCGGGTGAATATCTGAATCACGCCGCCAATCGCATCGGCTCCGTACACGGCTCCGGCGGGACCGCGCAGGATTTCGATGCGTTCAATGTGCGATAACGGAATTGTTTCGAAAGCGGGCTGGCCTGTGGTCGACGAGCCAAAGCGTTGACCATCCACCAGCAGCAGGGTATGACCGGAATTGGCACCGCGGATGAACACAGTTGTCGCGGCACCGGGGCCTCCGGTACTGACGACCTGAAGCCCTGGCTGGCGCGCCAGCAGTTCGCCGATGGTGCTTGATCCGGCCTGTTCGATACTTTCGCGGTCGATCAAGGTAACGTCGGCAATTACCTCATTGATGCGAGTTGCCTGACGGGTAGCGGTAACGACAACAGCCGCGAGATCATCGGCGGCGAGTGAAACACAAGGGAAAACAAGACTTGCCGCGCAGGCGGCGATGGCAAAACATTTGTACATGAAAGTACTCCCAAAGCCGGCAAGCGTCCCCGCAGCCGGTAGATGGCAAATGAATGATTGGGAGCTGAGGATGAGAGACGGGGGGGACACAAACCCCCGGCACGCCGCAACCCCGCAACGCATTCGCTGGTTTGTCCCTGGCCGGTCTCCGGGCTTGGAAGTCTTGGTTCATCGCCTTCCCAGGTCTTCGACCCAGTGGCGTGTTGATGAACCCGCACTTCCTTACCGTTGCGGGGGCAGCGCCGGAATCGACTTTAGGTCTCACCGGCTTCCCGTTTCACCCGGCACGGAAAACCATGCACGGGCACCACGAACAGCGGCGCAGTATAGCAAAGGGAAAATGTTTGTTGGTCCGCGCGCGCTACTTCGCGCAACTGTGACGTATTGCCGCAGACCCCAAGTGCGCTTTTTTCCCGTCCGTATCGGATAATCGCAAGATGGTCGATGCGCCTCCTCGGGAAAGCGGTTCCAATTTGCGGCTCAACCAGCGTCGCGCGGTCATATTGCGCTGGTGGTGGCTGGCAGCCGTCGCAATCGCCGTGCCGTCAGCGCCGACTTTTCTCGATATTGCCCTGCCGCTGGGTCCCATGTTCGCGGTAGTCGTGCTGATGGTGGGGTTCAACGGCCATATCCAGTGGCGCGCGCGCAGCGATGCGCCGGTGGGCGCATATGAACTGTTCGGCCAGTTGTGCGTCGATCTGGCCGCGCTGGCGATCCTGCTGTATCTGTCCGGCGGAGCGGCCAATCCGCTGATCTCGCTGCTCCTGGTGCCGGTCGTGGTAGCCGCGCTGTCATTGCCCGGCACGCTGATCGCCGCCGTTGCGTTTCTGGCAGTCGCTCTCTATTCGCTGCTGATGTGGCAGTTTCTCCCGCTACCCGTGGCCGACGCCGAGCGTGCAACGCGCCTGCATCTGGCTGGCATGTGGCTGACCTTTGTCGTTTCCGCAAGCATGATCGCCTGGTTCGTGGCGCGCATGACGGCTTCCATCCGCGAACGCGACAGCCGTCTGGCCGCCGCCCGCGAGCAGGCGCTGCGCGACGAACGCGTGGTGGCGCTGGGCGCCCTGGCGGCAGGCGCCGCGCACGAGTTGGGGACACCACTGGCAACCATCGCCGTGATCGTCGGCGAACTGGAACGGGATGCCTTTCAGAATCCCGAAGTACACGCCGATCTGGCTCTGGTGCGGGAACAGGTGGGCATCTGCAAGGGGATCATCAGCAATCTGGCGGCCCGCGCCGGAACGCTGCGACCGGAGCAGGTACAGACTCAGGATGTCGGCGCATGGCTGCGGGACGTTTGCTCCCGCTGGCAGACGATGCGTCACGGCACGAGTTGCCGACTGACACTTGCGGGTCGGACACCAACACCACGGATCGTGACCGAGGCGACGCTGGAGCAGGCTTTGATCAACCTGCTCAACAACGCGGCGGACGCCAGCGACGCGGAAATAGACATCAAAGCAGACTGGGACGTGGCGAAGCTGATGATCACGATTGTCGACGGCGGCCCCGGCTTCCCCGCCGCAGTGTTGCATCAGGCCGGTCGCGCGCCTCTGCCCGCGCGCCACGGCGGTGCCGGCATTGGTCTGCTGCTGGCGTTTTCCGCCATCGAGCGCATGGGCGGGCGCATTGTGCTGGACAACCCACCCGCCGGAGGTGGTCGGGTCGGTATCGAACTGCCTGTCGCGCACCAGGCCGTGGCATAACTTGGACATGGTCCGGCAGACCGGGAACGACATGAGCAAAGACATACTGATCATCGAGGACGACGACACCTTCAGCGCGATTCTGGTGCGCGCCCTGAAGCGACGTGGCTATGCGGCTTCATCGGCAAAGAGCGCGACTGCGGCGCTCAGCCTGGCGCAAACGACCGCGCCCGCCAAAGTGGTGCTCGATCTGAATCTTGCCGGCGCATCCGGTCTCGACCTGATTCCGCGCTTGCTGGAGATCAATCCGGCTTGCCGGATAGTTGTACTGACCGGTTATGCCAGCATCACCACGGCGGTCGACGCGATAAAACTTGGCGCCGTGCAATACCTGGCCAAGCCGGTGGAGGTGGATGCGTTGTTGCGGGCATTTGGCCATACGCTTGAAAGCAACGAGATATCATCCGTAACCAACACGGTGGCGGCGATTTCGCCGGTGCCGATGTCGGTGGATCGCATGGAATGGGAACACATCCAGCGCGTCCTGCACGAGCACAAGGGCAACATATCGTCCACTGCGCGAGCGCTCAACATGCATCGACGCACCTTGCAGCGCAAGCTGCTGAAACGACCGGCCAACCGATAGGGAGCGCGGCGTCAGTGGCCGACATCGAAGCGGTAGGGCACCGCAATGCGCCGCCGATCCGTTTCGACAACCACCGTGGCCACCCAGGTCATGGCGCCGGAAACGCAGACCGGTAGCGACGCATCGCCGACATAGCGGCCGGGGGCAGTAGCGGCGAGTTTGCTGCGGTTGTATCCCATGTTCATCCGCTCACCGGCAAAGTCCACTTCGACTTTTCCCGGCTCGACACCTGTGACCGTCACTTCAACGCGCAAGGGTTGCAAAAAGGGTATCGGTCGCGGCGTGATGGAGAATTCCATACGCCCCCCTTCCGGCAAGGTCGCCGCACAGGCTCGCAGCCGCAAGTCGCAACCGGGTTCCGCCACGCCCGTCACATCCGCCTTCGGCAGCAGCAGCGGCGAGAACCGGTGCCCGACGATGGCGGTGACAAGCAACGCGACGATCATCGTCAGATTGAGCCAGTGAGACTTGTTGATTATCAAGGTCGTACCTCGCCGTATCGGGCCACTTCGTTCTCCTGCAAATTATCAAGGACAGTCGCGAAAGGCAGACGTACCCTGTCCCTCGCATTATTGTATGAGCGGAATAGAATCCAGCGAAGATATCAGACCCGGTCAGGTTTCCATGCGAAAGTTATCCCTTATCGTCGCCCCCATTGCACTCGTCCTTGGCATTGTCCTGTGGACCGTGCTGGTGGTGATTTCCTTGTGGTCCCAGCGCCAGCAACTGGATCGAACCGCAGTAGCGCTGGCCAAGATCGACGCCATCGCCAACCTGCGCAAGGATATGGCGATCCGCAAATGGGCCGATACGCTGGGCGGTATCTATGTCAATGAAAGCAAGATGTCCAACGTGGAGTCCCTGGATGAACAGGAGCGCCTGGTGGCAACACGGGGGACCGGAGAAATCCTGAAACTGGTTTCGATCGCGCCGATCCATATCCTGTTGGCGATTCAGGACATCAGCCACAAGACTTATGGCACCAAGGAACGACTGACCTCGCTGCAACTGCGCAATCGCGCCAACGCCCCGGACGAATGGGAGGCCGACGCCCTGAAAGCGTTGCAGGGCGGCGCCGAGATGGCCACCGAGGCGTTGCCCCAACAGGCCGGCGGTCACGGCCTGTTGCGGGTGATGATTCCGATGAAGATGGACAAGGAATGCCTGGAATGCCATCGCGACACACTGGTTCCCGTCGGCGGGCTACGCGGCGGCGCCGCCATATCCGTCGATCTCAATACCTACCGCACGGCGCAGGAACCGGCCTGGCGCACCATTCAGTATTGGCATTTCGGCATCTGGCTGCTCGGCCTGACGACGATCTATGCATTCTGGTTCTTTTCACGCCGCCGCGCGGCCGAGCAGGCAAAGCAGGAAGCAGATCGGCGCGAGAACGAAGCCGCCTTCGCCGCCATGGCCGAAGGTGCGGTGATCACCGATGCCCAAGGCTGCATTCTTTGGGTCAATGACGCTTTTTGCACCATTTACGGCTACATGCGCAACGAGGTGATCGGCCAGAATCCGCGCATCCTCAAGTCCGGTCGACACGATGCCGCCTTTTACCGCGAGTTCTGGCGGCAATTGACACAAACCGGTCGCTGGCGTGGCGAAGTGTGGAACATGCGCAAGTCCGGCGAGGTATTTCCGGAAGAACTCTCCGTCCAGGCACTGCGCGATCCCGATGGCCGTATCGTGCGTTTCATTTCGATCTTTTCCGACATCACCGAGCGCAAAGGCAACGAAGATGAATTGCAGAAAAAACGGCAACAGCTCGAGGAATCCGAGGCCCGCTTGCGGGAACTGGCCGAATTCCTTCAAACCGTGCGGGAGGAAGAGCGAACGCGCATCGCCCGCGAACTGCATGACGAGATGGGACAGGCGCTGACGGCGCTGCGCATCGATCTCGGCTGGCTGCGCAACAAATGTTCGCCCCTTGGCGCGCCGATGGTCGAACGCGTCGGCTCGGCGCTTGGCGTTGTCGAACACAGCATCGTTTCCCTGCGCCGCATCTCCGAGGACCTGCGACCGGCAATGCTGGACAGCCTGGGCCTGGCGGCCGCCGTGGAACATCATGTGGAACAGTTCTCGCAGCGCACCGGCATTCCCTGCCGCCTGAACATGAACCGCGAGGAGTTCGATCTGGACGACCGCCTGGCGACTGCGGTATTCCGCGTTGTGCAGGAAGCCCTGACCAACGTCGCTCGCCACGCCGAGGCCAGCGAAATGTCCGTCGAGATCAACGAGACCGACGACGGCATTCGGCTGACCATGCGGGATAATGGCTGCGGTTTTTCCGGCGCCCACGACAAAAAGACATTTGGTCTGCTCGGCATGCGCGAGCGCATCTCGATGCTCGGCGGTCGTCTGGAAATCGACAGCCAGCCCAGCCAGGGCACGTGCATCACCGGCTGGCTACCCCATCGGAAGGCAATACAAACATGATCAGGATTCTCATCGTCGACGACCACGCCATCCTGCGAGCCGGACTCAAGCACCTGCTATCCGAATCCGTCGACATTGTGGTGGCGGGCGAAGCCAGCAACGGCGTCGATGCCCTGGCACTGGCCCGCAGTGGAACCTGGGAGGTTGTGGTGCTGGACATGTCCATGCCAGGCAAGAGCGGCATCGAACTGATCAAGCAGATCAAGGCGGAGCATCCAAGGCTGCCGGTGCTTGTGCTCAGCATGTATGCCGAGGATATCTACGCCGTGCGTGCGCTACGCGCCGGCGCCTCCGGTTACCTGTGCAAGGACAACGCCGAGTCGCAACTGGAGCAGGCCATCCGCAAGGTGGCAACCGGGGGGTTGTACATAAACCCATCGGTGGCGGAGAAGCTGGCGGTCGAGGTGCTTGGTGCTACCGGCACCTCGACCGAGGCGCTGCCGCACACCCGTCTGTCGGACAGGGAATATGAGGTTCTGCGCTATATCGCAACCGGCCTCGGTGTCACCGAAATAGCCAACCGCTTGAATCTGAGCGTAAAAACGGTCAGCACCCACAAAACCCATGTCATGCAGAAAATGGGCCTTGTCAATACGGCGGAACTGATCCAGTACGCCATGAAGCACGATCTGGTGAACCAGGCGGGCAACTAGCCGCTGCGGAGTAGGAATAATCCTATCTCCGCAGCGTCGTTTCCTATGGCATAAATCATCCAATGCCGACTTCTGCTATCGATCGGCAAAGCGGATGATGCGCGCAGTGCGTCAAGTCGTCGCAGCGACACTTCGTCGCGGCAGCACCGGGACGGCGGATGTCATTGGCACTGGGCAGCTTTTTGGAAACCAAGGGGAACATATCTTATGAAGTCACATGGCAAGCAAGTCGCCTCGCTGCT
>JALNZB010000069.1 GCA_023229545.1 Sulfuritalea sp.
GCCATCGAGGCCGAGGCGGAGCGTACGGAAGTCAATCTGACGGTGCGCAACATTCGCGTCGGCATACAGTTGGCGATCGGCGAGCGCATCATGCGCGGCGAGGAAGAACGCATCAGCGAAGTGGCGCAGGCCAACCCGGTCGAATTTCTCGGGCATCCGCCGCGCGATTTCAACGCGAGCGCAAGAGCGCCGGAGGCGTCGGGGCAGTGGGCTTACGATCCGCTTCGTCGCGAACTGGCCTATCGGCCCCGCCTCCCCGGAGCCTTTGACGGGGTCGAGGAATTGCGCTGGCGCTACGTCGCTCGTTTCGATTCATCCGGGCGAACGATCGGCGCCACGCTGGTAGCGTTAAACTAACTAACTTCACTACCGATACGCAGTTGAATGGTTTTCCGCATAACTGCTACTTTTTGCTGGTCAATTGACGGAAACTTTCCATAGCAATGAAGTCAGGCCTCATCGCTCCGCAGGCACGCGGTTTTACGCTGATTGAACTAATAATCGTGATTACCATCATCGGCATACTCGCCGCCGTGGCCTTGCCGCGATTGATCGACGCCCAGCGCGATGCGCGGGTGGCCAAGGCCAATGCGATCTACGGCTCGATGCGCTCCGCGGTGGGTCTGGCCCGCTCGCGCTGCGAACTCGATCTCGCGGGCACCGCGCCCAGCCTTACCGCAGTGAATTGCAGCTCGACACCGCCCAAGGTGAACATGGATGGCCTCATGGTCGATATCGTCAATCGTTATCCTGCCGCCACCCCGGCCGGCATCGATGCCGCAGCAGCCCTCAATCTGGCGGCGGATGGCTTGACGGCCGGCGGCGTCGGAACAATTCGGACCTTCGACGTGGGCGGCGGCACAGTGCCCAATTGCAGGATCACTTATCAGGAAGCGACGCTCAGCGGCGCAGTGATTGTTGCACCGGTGATTTCGGTTGTTACATCGGGTTGTTAGCGTTAATATGCAAAAAAAGGTCTAAGGCAATTGCCCGGAATTCAGCTAATTTGAGGTAAATGGCTATGAAAGAAAAAGGATTTACGCTAATCGAGCTGGTAGTGGTCATCGTGATTCTCGGCATTCTTGCTGCGACGGCGCTGCCAAAATTCATCGACTTGAAATCCGACGCAGAACTCGCCGCGGTCAAGGGCGTTGCAGGTGCCGTGAGTTCCGCTTTCGCAGTAAATTATGCGGGCTATGCAGCCAACACGGCCAAGGGCACACAAATGTCCGGGGTGATAACGCTGACGAACGTAGGCGGCATCATGGCGGGCGGCATGCCGGCGGGATATACCGCGACTGCGGCTGCTGCAGGCACTGTGGATTGTGGCAATACTGCAGGCCTTGGAATTCCCATAACAGTTTCGAATTCAGCCCACACAGCCGGTAGCCAAACAGCCAGTGCCACCCTGATCTGCACTGGGTGATTTGCTTCCCGCTGGTTTGAGCGAGGCAGGCCGGATTTGGGGCCTGCCTTTCATTTTGCGGGTCGGATGATTGGTGGGAAGACAGAACGTGCGAATTTCGGATATCTGCGACAGGCTTGGCGAGGAATTCTGTCGCATAGTGCCCCTCAATCCCGCTGCATCCAAGCCAGGGACAAGGCCGTCCGACAGTGCGATCAAGGCTTCCTCCGAGGCTGCATTGCGGAAATTCTATGAAGTCGCCAAAAGCGAAAGGCTGCGTAACCGTCTCGGCGTGATCGGTCGCGCCAGAGTCGCTTTCGGCCTGCAGCAACGCCTTTTGCATACCGGCTACCCGGCTCCAGTGGTAAAGCAGGTGCTGTTCGCCCTGCTCACTTCGGCCTTCAGTGGCGACAAGCAATGATTTTCCGGCAATGAAGCGTTTCGCGGCCATGCTGGGGCGGGCACTTTTTTCCTGGATGGCGGTGCGTGGTGTCAACGCTGTCGAGACGGCCGAAGGAACGGGCGGCAACAACTCCCGAGCTGCAGAAATTTTTCGACAGCCAGGGCAAAAATTCCTGCATGTGGGCTGTGGCGAGTCGCGCATGCCGGATGTCGGTCCGGGTTTTCGGTCCGGCGAATGGAATGAAATTCGTCTCGATATCGACCCGGCGGCAGTCCCGGATATCGTATCGAGCATGCTGGACATGTCCCTGGTGCCGACCGAGGCGGTGGACGCGGTGTATTCGTCGCACAACGTCGAGCACCTCTATCCGCATGAAGTACCGGTCGCGCTGGCAGAGTTTTTTCGCGTGCTCAAGCCGGATGGCCTGTTGGTGCTGGGCTGTCCGGACCTGCAGTCGCTGTCCCGCCTGATCGTCGATGACCGGCTGGATCAGCCGGCCTACATGTCTCCTGCAGGGCCGATTGCCCCGCTCGATGTGCTCTACGGACATCGCCCGCAACTCGCCGACGGCAACCTGTTCATGGCGCACCACATGGGGTTCACCCTGCGGACGCTGGTCGAAGCAGTCCGCTCGGCAGGATTTCGTGCGGTAGCAGGGCAGAGACGGGATGCCTATTTCGACTTGTGGGTAGTAGCCTCAAAAAATCTATTGAGTGAGCAAGAGATGCAGGCGCTGGCCGCCACCCATTTGCCTCAATGAGCAGTTCCGTCTCCTTGTTCGGCTGGGTCAGCGGCTGGATGTGGCTGCAACTGGGCTATTGGCTGGAACGCAAGGGCATGACGACGCCGGCCGAAACCTGCTACCGGAATGGCGCCGCCGGTAAGGGCAAGCATTCACTCGAGGCCGCTTTCCGCCTCAGCCAGAGGTTGCTCGACCAGGGGCGCAACCGGGAGGCGATGGCTGCCTGCGAAGGGGCGTTGTCCCGCGATGCGGAGCATGCGAAGCTCTGGTGCGCGCTGGGCGCCGCTCGCAGACGACTTGCCCTGATGGACTCCGCGCGGGAAGCCTATGAGAAGGCAATTGCCCTGGCTCCGCGCTACGCCCAGGCGTGGTGCAATCTGGGCGAATGGTGGATGGTCAAGAGCGATTTTCCGGTTGCGCTGGATCGGTTCGAACGGGCGCTGGATTTTGAGCCGGGCCTGATCGAGGCATTGAACAACCGCGTTGCCGTGCTCTACGAGATGGGTCGATTCGGCGACGCCGAGAAGGCGGCGCGTGAGGCCATTGAAGCGCATCCTGGCGAGGCTGCACTTCACGTCAATCTCGGCAACG
>JALNZB010000045.1 GCA_023229545.1 Sulfuritalea sp.
GGTCAGGTGTGGAAGCGCAGTAATGCGTTAAGCTAACTGATACTAATTGCCCGTGAGGCTTGACCCTATAACATTGAGCTCAATGCACCACCCGAGCCCGTGTCTATATGCAGCAACCAAAGACACTACAATCACACCCCATTCCTTACTTCTCCCGAATCATGTGCTCCGGCCCAAGGCTTCATCGCCCCATCCCGCAGCACCCCCTTTAAGTCTGGTGTCCATAGCGTCTTGGTACCACCCCTTCCCATCCCGAACAGGACCGTGAAACGAGACCGCGCCGATGATATTGCACTTCACCGTGTGAGAAAGTAGGTCAACGCCAGACTCCCCACAGCAAACCCCCGTCCGAAGTATCGGACGGGGGTTTTTGCTTTTTGTACGGTCGGGACACTGCCGGGCACTGCTAAAATACGCCCATGAAAACGAGCTTTCTGGAATTTGAACAACCGATCGCCGAGCTTGAAGCAAAGATCGAGCAGTTACGCTTTGTGCAGGATGATTCTGCGGTCGATATATCGGAAGAGATTTCTCGTCTCGAGGCAAAAAGCCAGAATCTGGCCAAAGAGATTTACGCCAAACTGACGCCGTGGCAATGCGCTTCGGTGGCCAGACACCCGCAGCGGCCCTATACGCTGGATTATCTTGAGTTGGTGTTCACTGACTTCGAGGAGCTTCATGGTGATCGCAATTACGCCGACGATCACGCCATCGTTGGCGGCCTGGCTCGGTTTAACGGGCAGTCCTGCATGGTGATCGGGCACCAGAAGGGGCGTGATACGAAGGAAAAGATACATCGCAATTTCGGCATGCCTCGCCCCGAGGGCTATCGCAAGGCTCTGCGCCTGATGCGACTGGCCGAACGGTTTGGACTTCCCATTTTTACTTTTATCGATACTCCGGGCGCGTATCCCGGGATCGACGCGGAAGAACGAGGCCAGTCGGAAGCAATCGGACGCAATCTGGCGGTCATGGCGGAATTGAAAGTGCCGTTGATTGCCACGGTGATTGGCGAGGGTGGATCGGGTGGTGCACTGGCAATCGCAGTAGCGGACGTGGTCGCGATGCTCCAGTATTCGACGTATTCCGTAATTTCGCCGGAAGGCTGCGCTTCGATTCTGTGGAAAAGCGCCGAGCGCGCCGGCGACGCCGCCGAGACGATGGGCATTACGGCTTCCAGGCTCAAGTCGCTAGGATTGATTGATCGCGTCATCAACGAGCCAGTCGGCGGCGCTCATCGTGACTATCGTGTCGTGGCGCAGAATGTTAAGAAGTCCCTGCAGGAAGCGCTCAAGCAGCTTGCCGGATTGTCGTCGAGCGAGCTCATCGAGCGGCGCTTCGAGCGCTTGATGAGTTATGGCCGATTCAAGGAACAGACCATTCACTGAGTCCGTATCGCAGGCTGTTGCCGCCTGCCTGCACCGGTATATCAGGCAGCGGCAGTCTGTCGTGGTGGGCTTTTCTGGCGGACTTGACTCCACGGTGCTGCTGCACGCCGCCAGTTGTTTGGCGCGAGACGTGGAGCTTGATCTTTCCGCGCTTCATGTTCATCACGGGTTAAGTATTCACGCTGACGCCTGGGCCGACTCCTGCGCGAAGGTTTGTCGGGGGCTGTGCATTCCGCTGGCCGTGCTTCGGGTGGATGTCCCGCAAAGAACCGGCGAGGGCGTCGAAGCGGCGGCGCGGCGCGTGCGCCATCAAGCGCTGGCCGACCATCGATCCGACTGGATTCTTCTGGCGCACCACGCCGACGATCAGGCGGAAACCGTTCTGCATAACCTACTGCGCGGCGCGGGTGTGCGTGGAGCCGCCGCAATGCCGGAATCACGTGATCGGGTATTGCGTCCGCTGCTGGGCCTGGCGCGCGACGAGCTGCTTGCGTATGCGCGATCTCACCGGTTGGCATGGATCGAGGATGAGAGCAATGCCGACCATCGCTACACGCGAAACTTCTTGCGGCACGAGATTCTTCCGCATATCACCTCCCGCTTTCCCAGGGCGGGTGAGCAACTTGCCGCTGCTGCTGCTCGTTTCAACGAAGCGAATTCATTGCTTGAAGACCTTGCTTCACTGGATCTTCGCGGAATTCCCGCTGAATTTCCCCTGCCCCTGATGATATTTCGCGAGTTGTCTGACGCTCGCGCCAGAAACCTGCTGCGGGCCATGCTGGCATGGCATCACGTTCAGTCACCGGACGAACGTCGCCTGAATGAATTCGTACGCCAGTTGCGAACTGCGGGCAACGACCGGCATCCACGCCTTGATCTTGCGCACTATTCTCTCTGGTGCGAGGCAGGCAGACTGCACTTCAGGAATCCGGATTAGCTTTCCGGTTTATCGCCAAGCAGTCCCAGTACTTGCGATAACTCCACGGCGGAGCGGACATGCATCTTCTCAAAAATGTGAGACCGATGGACTTCAACAGTGCGCATCGCGATTCCGAGTTCGTCGGCGATGACCTTGTTCAGCTTGCCGGCCAGAATCCTCTGCATTACTTCCTGCTCGCGCTGCGTAAGCTGCCCCAGTTTTTGCCGCAACAACAGGATCGAGCCATCCCGGGCGCTGCGTATCCCGTCACACTCTATCGCCGCCAATACTTTGTCCACGAGCGCATTGGCATCGTAGGGCTTTTCGACAAAGTCGAAGGCACCGTCCTTCAGCGCCTGAACCGCCATCGGCACGTCGCCGTGTCCGGTCAGAAATATCACCGGCAGACGACAATCCAGGGCTCGTAGCCGATCAAACAGTTCAATGCCGCTCATTCCCGGCATCCGCACATCCAGCAGCAGGCAGCCGCACAGATCGCGACTGGCGAACGTTAGAAACTCGTTGGCGGATTTCCATGTTTGCGATAGCACGCCACGAGACTGCAACAGCCATTGCAGCGCATCGCGCACCGCCGGATCATCATCAACGATGTGCGTGGTGACGCCGCTCATTGGGCAGCCAGTGGCAGCAAAATATGGAACACGGTTCCTCCTCCGGGGTTAGCCTCGAATGAGAGGCGGCCCCGATGATTTTCCACTACCGAACGGCAGATTGCCAAGCCCATGCCCATGCCTTCGGCCTTGGTCGTGAACAGCGGATCGAACAGTTTGTCGGCCACGCCGGCGTCAATTCCGCAGCCGTGATCAGCGATAGTCAGGAGGGCATAGCCGTCGCTGCACGTAAGCGTAATGTCGATCTGCCTTTGCTCAGGGAGAGTATCCCGCATTGACTCGACCGCGTTGCGCAAGACGTTGAGAAGCGCCTGCTCAAGCAGCACCGGATCGCCTTCGATGATCGCCTTTGCCTGTCGGTCGAAAGTGACATGGATGATTTTCTGCCGGATATCGACTTCCATCAAGGTCAAGGCCGCGTCGACGCGCTCTCCAAGATCGATCAATTCAACGCGATCCTCGCTGTGACGGGCGAGGTTGTAGATGCGACGGACAACTTGTCCGGCACGTCGCGCCTGCTCCACGGCCTTGTCGAGTGCCGGCAATACCTCTGCCGCCGGGGTTTCGTTGCGCAGCAGGTTGGCCGCTCCCGTGCAGTAGCTCGAGATTGCCGCCAGAGGCTGGTTCAACTCATGCGCAATACTCGATGCCATTTCGCCCATGGCGACAAGGCGCGCCGTCGATTGCAGGCGGTCCTGCTGCTGGCGCGCGCGTTCATCGGCCTGTTTGCGCTCCGTGATATCCACTATCGATCCCATCCAGCCGGAATGCTGTCCGCGAGCATCGATCAATGGTGCCTCGTGAATCAGCACGTCGATCACCTCGCCGTTGCGGCGTTTGAGCTTGAGTTCAAAACCCTCCCCCGGCCCTTCTCCCGCCAAAACGCGATCATGAAGGGCGCGGGTTTCGTCGAGATAGTCATCTGCCCAGTAGGGCATCGGCGGTCGCCGACCTATCAGCTCCGCAGCGGACCAGCCGACCATGCGACAAAAGGCCGGATTGACGTAAATGATTTCTCCATCGAGGTTGCGTGCACGCATTCCGGTATCGAGAGAGTCTTCCATGGCCTTGCGGAAGGCGTGTTCCTGGCCCAATTGTTCTTCCACGGCATGACGCCGGAGTACATGACGGCGAAGAATCCAGAGGCTCCACAGTACGATCATGGCGAGGATGACCAGACTGGCCGAAAGCACCAGACTGGCCGTGGGTCGCGGCGCATGGTAGGGCACCGCGTGCAGGGTCAGCCCCCATCCGGGGGGGTCAAAGGAGACCTGGTAGCCTTCTTCCGTGATCGCGGACTCGACCTTGGAGCGCGTTCCAAGCACCTTGCCGGAGTCCTCCATGACGCTGATCCGGTAGCGCTCCGCCAGCCACCATGGCACGCTGTCGCCGAGAAGATCCCGGATTCGGTATACGCCAACGGCCACTCCGGCAATTCTTCCATCGCGCGATACTGGAACGTGCACCTCGAATTGCCAGTCGTTGCCGAAATACGGGTAGGCCTTGCCGTACACCGGTTTTCCGATCGACCGCGCAAGACGAAAGCTTTGTCGGGAAGGAATGGCTTCACCGGTCTCTCCGGCCAGACCAGGTTCCATGATCGCCGGATGGGCCAGCCGCACCGCTCCTTCCGCGCTTAACCAGATCAGTTGCCGAAGGCCGCTATCAAAGCCAAACATGGTGCGGGCGAAGGATTCGAAGGCCCTCGCATCGGAGGTATGGGCATGATCGATGCGCCCCAGCAGTTCCTCGTTGCGGGTCAGGTGGAACCGCAAGTTTTGCTCCAGCCACAGCATGTCGCTGGTCAGTGTGGCGCGCTTTTCCTCCTTGTCGGCCTGCTCCGACATCCAGAGCAAAAGGGCCACGCCGCCGACAAACAGAATAAAGGCCAGGCGCGGCAATATCCATAGCCAGCGCCAGCGACTGGCGCGTTTCGAGGAAAAAGATGGCATCGAAGCATTCATGCCGCGATATTAGCGCGACGGATCGATCCGGGCCGGTGCCTGCGGAAATCCACAATAGTCACGCTGGTCGCGCCTGCGGAGAATTCGACACACCGCACTGTGCGGAATGGTAGCCTTGCGAGCACAACATAGAGGAGAATCGAAAATGAAAATTCGTACCGTATTCGTTGGCCTGGTGGCCGCAACTTTCTCAATGATGGCGCTGGCCCAGGCACCGATCATAATCAAGTTCAGCCACGTGGTCGCCGCCGACACGCCCAAAGGCAAGGGTTCCGAGTTCTTCGCCAAAAAGGCGGCCGAACTGACCAAGGGCAAGGTCAAGGTCGAGGTGTATGCCAACTCGACGCTATACAAGGACAAGGAGGAAATGGAAGCACTGCAACTCGGTGCCGTCCAGATGCTGGCCCCCTCGCTGGCCAAGTTCGGTCCTCTCGGCGTCAAGGAATTCGAACTTTTTGACCTGCCTTACCTGTTCGACGACTACAAGGAACTACATGCCGTGACAGCGGGTCCGGTCGGCAAGTCCTTGTTCCAGAAGCTGGAAACCAAGGGCTTGGTCGGTCTGGCCTTTTGGGACAACGGCTTCAAGGTAATGAGCGCCAACAAGCCGATCAGGAATCCTGACGACTACAAGGGCCTGAAGATGCGCATCCAGTCGTCGAACGTGCTTGATGCCCAGATGCGCGCGCTCGGGTCGATTCCCCAGAAAATGGCGTTCTCCGAGGTTTATCAGGCCTTGCAGACGGGCGTTGTCGATGGCACCGAGAATCCGCCATCCAATCTCTACACGCAGAAGATGCACGAGGTGCAGAAGTACGTCGCGCTGACCAACCACGGTTATCTCGGCTACGCGGTGATCACCAACAAGAAGTTCTGGGAGGGCTTGCCGACCGATGTCAGATCGGCGCTGGAGACCGCCATGGTGGAGGCCACCAAGTATGCCAACCAGATCGCCAAGGAAGAGAACGACAAGGCCATGGATGAAGTTCGCAAGTCGGGCAAGAGCGAAATCATCACCCTGACGCCGGCGCAGAAGACTGCCATGAAGAAGGCCTTGCTCAAGGTGCACGATCAGATGGCGTCCCGCATCGGCAAGGAGAACATCGATACGATCTACAAAGCCACCGGCTTCGATCCATCCAAATTCTGATTGCATCGACCGATAGTGGGGGCTGCGGCCCCCACTTTTTTGGAGTCAAAACGCCATGAAGTATCTCGATCATCTGGAGGAATGGATCATCACCTTCCTCATCGGCGCGGCGACGCTGATCATTTTTGTTGCGGTGATGCATCGCTATGCGGCCGGGCTGCCGATTCCCGGAGTCCAGGACTGGCTGATCGCCCTGAACTTGAGTTGGGCGCAGGAGCTGTGCATCATCATGTTCGTCTGGATGGCCAAGTTCGGCGCCGCCTATGGCGTGCGCACCGGCATCCACGTCGGCGTCGATGTGCTGATCAACAGCCTGTCGGGCCGGATACGAGCCAGGTTCATCGTCTTCGGCCTGCTGGCCGGAGCGTTATTCACCGGCATCATCGGCGCCCTCGGCGCGCATTTCGTCTGGGAGAACGGCGCCCACTATGCCATTTTCAACACGCTGGGCATCGCCGGCAAGGAGTTGTACGCCGGTCCGACCACACCCGATCTGGAATGGCCGACCTGGATGGTCTATTCCGCCATTCCGCTCGGTTCTTCCCTGATGTGTTTTCGCTTCCTGCAGGTCACGGTGAGCTTCATTCGCACCGGCGAGCTGCCGCATCACGATCACGGCCATGTCGACGGCATTGAAGAAGGCGCGGTCTCAGTCGAAGTCAATCCCTACAGCATGGACGATGACCTGCACATGCACGATCTCAAGTACGGCAAGCGCCATCCCGAATCAAGAGTCGGCGCTGGCGGCACGGCGGGCGGCGACAAGGGAGACGCCAAATGAGCGCCCTGATCATCTTTGTGTTGCTCACCTTCCTGATGCTGTCGGGAATGCCGGTCTCCATTTCGCTGGGCCTGACGGTACTGACCTTTCTCTTCGCGTTTACCAACACGCCGCTGGAGGCGGTGGCGCTCAAGCTATTCACCGGCATCGAGAAGTTCGAGATCATGGCGATTCCGTTCTTCATCCTCGCCGGCAATTTCCTGACGCATGGCGGCGTGGCGAAGCGCATGATTTACTTTGCGACCTCGATGGTCGGGCATCTGCGTGGCGGCCTGGGCCTCAGTTCGGTATTTGCCTGCGCCCTGTTTGCCGCCGTGTCCGGCTCCTCGCCGGCCACCGTGGTGGCGATTGGCTCGATCCTCCTGCCGGCCATGGTCAAGGCCGGCTACCCGAATAAATTCGGCGTCGGCGTCATCGCCTCGTCCGGGGGGCTGGGAATCCTGATTCCGCCGTCGATCGTCATGGTGATGTACGCCGTGTCGACCAACAGTTCGATCGGCGCGCTGTTCATGGCGGGTGTGATGCCCGGTCTGCTGCTGGCGTTGTTCCTCGGCTTCACTACCTGGTATGTGGCCAGGAAGGGTAACTATCCGCGCGAAAAGCCAAGTTCATGGGCCGAGCGCTGGGATGCCTTCCGCAAGGCGGTTTGGGGTTTGCTGCTGATCCTGGTGGTGATGGGCGGCATCTACAGTGGTTTGTTTACGCCGACCGAGGCGGCGGCGATGAGCGCGGTGTATGCTTTCTTCATCGCGGTGTTCGTCTATAAGGACATCGGTTTCGCCGACGTGCCGAAGGTATTGCTCAACTCGGCGAACATGAGCGCGATGCTGCTCTACATCATCACCAATGCGGTGCTGTTCTCCTTCATCCTGACCAGCGAGCAGATTCCGCAGGGCATCGCCGAATGGCTGACGCAGTCGGGCGTCGGCATGATCGGCTTTTTGGTCGCGGTGAACCTCCTGCTGCTGGTCATGGGCAGCTTCATGGAGCCCTCGTCGATCATCCTGATCACGGCGCCGATCCTGTTTCCGATCGCGATGAGACTGGGTATCGATCCGATCCATTTCGGCGTGATGATCACGGTGAACATGGAGATCGGCATGATCACTCCGCCGGTGGGACTCAATTTGTACGTCGCCAGCGGCATCGCCAGGATGGGCCTCACCGACTGCTCCAAGGCGGTCTGGCCCTGGCTGCTGACGATGCTCGTCTTCCTGATGCTGGTCACCTATGTGCCGGCCATCTCGATCTGGTTGCCGAAGACGCTGGGCATGATGTAGCCATTTCGTCTGGTGACGACAAAGGCCCGGCGACGCCGGGCCTTTGTCGTTTCGTGACCGACGCAAGCCCGCTTCCCGCAGGGAAACTGGGCTAAAATGCCGACTTGGGAATTTGTCCAAAAAAACTTGTAATTCAACCTGTTCTGGAGAAAGTAATGGCTGTCGAATGTACCCTGTCGATCATCAAACCCGATGCAGTTGCAAAGAATGTGATCGGCAAGATTTATTCCCGCTTCGAGACCAATGGTCTCAAGATCGTTGCTTCGCGCATGGTTCATCTCTCGCGCCAGGATGCGGAGGGTTTTTACGCGGTGCACCGGGAGCGTCCCTTCTTCAAGGATCTGGTCGAATTCATGAGTTCCGGGCCGGTCATGATTCAGGTGTTGCAAGGTGAGGGCGCCATTGCCAAAAACCGCGAACTGATGGGCGCCACCGATCCGAAAAAGGCCGACGCGGGAACCATCCGCGCCGATTTCGCCGACAGCATCGATGCCAACGCGGTACACGGCTCCGATGCGGCGGAGACTGCCGCCGTCGAAATCGCCTATTTCTTTCCCGCGCTGAACGTCTACTCACGCTAAGTTCCGATGACCGTGAATCTCCTCGATTTCGATGCCGAAGGCCTGACCGCCTGGTTCGCGCAGCAGGGCGAGAAGCCCTTCCGCGCCCGCCAGGTGTTGCGCTGGATGCATCATTTCGGCGAGAGCGACTTCAACGCGATGACCGACATCGCCAAGTCGTTGCGCGAGAAGTTGATCGCTACAGCCGCCGTGTCGCCAGCGCCGACTATCAGCGACAAATTGTCGGAGGACGGCACGCGCAAGTTCCTGTTCGATGTCGGCAACGGCAATGCGGTGGAGGCGGTGTTTATCCCCGAGGATGATCGCGGCACGCTGTGCGTTTCCACTCAGGCCGGTTGCGCGCTCGAATGCGCGTTTTGTTCCACCGGTCGCCAGGGCTTCAACAGAAACCTCTCCACGGCCGAGATCATCGGCCAGCTTTGGCAGGCCAACCGAGCGCTGGGCTATGCGCCGGCGAGCGGCAATTGCGGCGAGCGGATCATCAGCAATGTCGTGCTGATGGGCATGGGCGAGCCGCTGGCCAATTTCGACAATCTGCTGCCGGCGCTGCACCTGATGCTGGATGACAATGCCTACGGCCTGTCGCGGCGCCGCGTCACGGTGTCCACTTCGGGCATTGTGCCGGCCATGGACCGACTGGCCGAGACCTGTCCGGTGGCCCTGGCGGTTTCCCTGCACGCGCCGACCGATGGACTGCGCGACAAGCTGGTGCCGATCAATCGCAAGTATCCGCTGGCCGAGCTGATGGCCGCGTGTCAGCGCTATTTGCTTCATGCGCCGCGCGATTTCATTACCTTCGAGTACGTGATGCTCGATGGCGTCAACGACAGCGATGCCGATGCGCGTGCGCTTCTGCATCTGGTGCGCGATGTTCCCTGCAAGTTCAACCTGATTCCGTTCAACCCCTTCCCTGCGTCCGGTTTCCACCGCTCGTCCGCCGAGCGGGTCCGACGCTTCGCCTCGATTCTGATCAACGGCGGTATCGTCACCACGACGCGCAAGACACGCGGTGACGACATCGATGCCGCCTGCGGACAACTGGCAGGGCAGGTGCAGGATAAATCGCGGCGCATGGTGCGCGGCGTTGCCATGACTACCGGATACCTCGGCACTTCTGCTGGAGTCGAACTTCACCCATGAACAAGAGAACCGTTGTTTTATCGCTGGTGCCGCTGGTGCTATGGCTGGCGGGCTGCACGGCGACCGGGCCCGGTTCCGGGGAAGGCGCGCAGCAAGCCGTTTCGGCGCAGCCGGCGGAGAACGAGCAGCGGCAGCGGGCGAAGGTGCATACCGAACTGGGGTCGCTGTACATGCTCGACGGTCGTTCGGCGATTGCGCTTGAGGAAGCGCGCATCGCCCTTGCGGCGGATCCGGACTACGCGCCCGCCTACAACCTGCTGGGCCTGACCCACATGGCGATGAACGAACCACGGCTGGCCGAGGAGAACTTTCACAAGGCCATGCGCCTGGCCCCCGGCGACCCGGAAATCAGCAACAACTACGGCTGGTTCCTCTGCCAGAACGGTCGTGAACAACAATCGATCAACTACTTCATGGCGGCATGGAAGAATCCGCTGTACACGACGCCGACCAAGCCTTACACCAACGCCGGTGTCTGCTCGGTGCGAGTGAAGGACGACAAGGCCGCCGAAGATTATCTGTTGACCGCATTGCGTTTGTCCCCGACCAACACCCAGGCGCTGTTCTGGCTGGCCGATATTGCACTTCGCCAGGGGCGTCATTCAGAGGCGCGGCAGTGGACCACGGATATCGAGAAAATGATGGAGCCTACCGCCGAGGTGATCTGGCTGGCTTTGCGCATCGAGCGCAAATTGGGCAACCGCGAGGCCGAGGCACGCTACGCGTCGCAACTGCGGCGCCGGTTTCCAGGTTCCCCCGAGCAACGCCTGCTGACTCAGGGGCAATATGACTGAAGCGCAAGTGACTGAAGGTCTTGACACCGAATCGGTCGAGAATGTTCCGACCGAGGTGACAGCGGTCGCCACGCCCATCGAGTCGAGTACGCCCGGATCCGTGCTGCGCGCGGCGCGAGAGGCGCGCGGTCGGTCGATCGCCGATGTATCGCAGGTGATCCGCTTCAGCGCGCGCCAGATCGAGGCGCTGGAGCGGGATGATTACGCCAGCTTGTCGGGTTCCACCATGGTGCGCGGCATGGTTCGCAGCTATGCCAAGTTTCTCAAGCTCGATGCCTCGCCCCTGTTGGCGCTGATGGAACCGGCCGTGCCGGTTCCCGAGGCGGATGTGCGGCCCCCGGTCGATATGGGCGAGGCCGAAGAGTCCGGTATCGTCGAGCGGATCCCCCCCCGATTGATTGTCGCCGGGGTTGCCATCCTTATGTTGGTGCTGGCGGGTTACTGGTATTCCACCTTGCCGGGGGATGGCGCGACGCCGCGTTTGCGCGGCGAGTCAGGCAGTTCCGCCGTGGTCGCGCCCAATCCGGTCGTGGCTTCCGCTGACATGTCGTTGGTTGCGCCGGTGCCGACGGTGGTCGCCGCCAATGAGCAGGCGAATGCCGGAGGCACATCCAGCCCGCCCCCGTTTGTCGGCTTGCGCGCCGAGTTCGATGATCGTTCCTGGATCGAGATCCGCGATGCCACGCAGAAAATTGTTTTCGTCGGCGAGTATCCGGCGGGCACCCGGCAGAACGTCGAGGGCAAGCCGCCTTTCCAGGTCTGGATCGGCAAGGCGTCCGGCGTTCGTTTGTTCATGGGCGAGCGCAGCATCGACCTCAAACCGCACACGCGCGAAGAAGTCGCCCGGTTTACCCTGGAATGAGCGCGTTGCCCGCAGGGCCGACCGCGCGGCGCGCGAGCCGTCTCGTCATGGTGGGGAAAGTCGGCGTTGGCGGTACGGTGCCCATGTCATCCGTGTCGCCCGTGGTCATCCAATCCATGACCAACACCGATACCGAGGATGTGTTCGCCACCTCGACGCAGGTGGCGCAACTGGCGCGCGCCGGTTCGGAACTGGTGCGCATTACGGTCAACACCCGCGAAGCCGCCGCCGCCGTGCCGAAGATTCGCGAACGTCTGGCGCAGATGAATGTCGACGTGCCGCTGATCGGCGATTTTCATTTCAATGGCCACAAGTTGCTGGCGGAGCATCCGGCCTGCGCCGAGTCCCTGGCCAAGTTGCGCATCAATCCCGGCAACGTCGGCAAGGGCGCCCGGCGCGACGAGCAGTTCGCGCAATTGATCGAAGTTGCTTGCAAATTCGACAAGCCGATTCGCATCGGGGTGAACTGGGGCAGCCTCGATCAGGCCCTGCTGGCCCGCATCATGGACGAAAACGCACTACGCCCTGCGCCAAAAGATGGCACCGAGATCATGCGCGAAGCGATGGTGACTTCCGCGCTCGAATCCGCAGTGCGGGCCGAGGAGCTCGGCCTGGCCGGCGATCATATTGTGCTGTCATGCAAGGTCTCCGGCGTGCAGGATCTGATTGCGATTTATCGCGAACTCGCGGTGCGCTGTGACTATCCTCTGCATCTGGGGCTGACCGAGGCGGGCATGGGCAGCAAGGGCATCGTTGCCTCGACGGCCGCGCTCAGCGTGCTGTTGCAGGAAGGCATCGGCGACACCATCCGCGTGTCATTGACGCCCGAGCCAGGCGGCGACCGTACGCGCGAAGTGGTTGTCGCCCAGGAAATCCTGCAAACCATGGGTTTGCGTGCCTTTACGCCACTGGTGGCGGCCTGCCCCGGCTGTGGTCGAACCACCAGCACGGTGTTTCAGGAACTGGCGCAGGACATTCAGAACTACGTGCGCGAGCGCATGCCGGAATGGCGCCTGGCCCGCGTTGGCGTCGAGAACATGACCCTGGCCGTGATGGGCTGCGTGGTGAACGGACCCGGTGAAAGCAAGCATGCGAGCATCGGCATTTCGCTGCCAGGCACCGGCGAAGCGCCTGTGGCGCCGGTTTATGTCGATGGCGAGCGCGTCATCACCTTGCGCGGCGATAATATTGCTGCCGAATTTCGACAGATCGTCGACGATTATGTATCCAGAAAATATCCGCAAAGGCATTAACCGCTGATTTTCATGAGCCAAACACTGCAAGCCATCCGTGGCATGAATGACATCCTGCCGGTCGACGCCGAACTCTGGGAGCAGTTCGAGGAGGCCGTGCGCGACTGGTTGCGCGCCTATGGCTACCGTCCGATCCGCATGCCCATGGTGGAGCCGACGCCGCTGTTCGCCCGCGCCATCGGCGAAGTCACCGACATCGTCGAGAAGGAAATGTATTCCTTCGAGGACGCCCTGAACGGCGAAAGCCTCACCCTGCGTCCGGAAGGCACGGCGTCCTGCGTGCGCGCAGTGCTCCAGCACAATCTGCTTTACGACGGCCCCAAGCGCCTGTGGTACATGGGGCCGATGTTTCGCCACGAACGACCGCAGAAGGGGCGCTACCGCCAGTTTCATCAGGTCGGCGTCGAGGCCATGGGTTTCCCCGGCCCCGATATCGATGCCGAGCAGATTGCAATGTGCGCTCGCTTCTGGGATGACCTCGGGCTTGAGGGCATCCGTCTCGAAATCAATTCGCTCGGTCAGAGCGAGGAGCGCGCACGGCACCGCGCCGATCTGTTGACCTACCTTGAACAGCGCCACGATCAGCTCGATGCCGAGGCCCAGCGCCGCCTGCACAGCAATCCGTTACGCATTCTCGATACCAAGAATCCGGCAATGCAGTCCTTGGTCGAGGCGGCGCCGAAGCTGATCGACTATCTCGGCGAGGAATCCCTCAAGCATTTCGAAGGTGTGCAGCAACTGCTGAAGGACGCGGCGATTCCGTATCGCATCAACCCGCGTCTGGTGCGCGGGCTGGACTACTACAACCTCACTGTGTTCGAGTGGGTCACCGATCAGCTCGGCGCGCAGGGCACCGTATGCGCCGGCGGTCGTTATGACGGATTGGTGGCGCAGCTCGGCGGCAAGCCTGCGCCGGCTTGCGGTTTCGCCATGGGCATCGAGCGCCTGCTGGCGCTGTGGCAGGAGCAGGGTCACCGTCACGAAGCGCCGGCGCCCGATGCCTACCTCGTGCATCAGGGCGAGGCTGCGGGTCGCTTTGCCTTTCGTGTCGCCGAAGCCCTGCGCAGTGCCGGATTTGCGATCCATCTGCATTGCGGCGGCGGCAGCTTCAAGTCGCAAATGAAAAAGGCCGACAGTTCCGGCGCGCAGATTGCACTGATAGTCGGCGATGACGAGACGGCGGCGGATTGTGTAAGCGTGAAACCCTTGCGTTCGGGCTTCGATCAGCCGGCGGAACAGGCGCGCGTGAGTTTTGATCAACTGGCCGATCATCTCGGCGATATTCTTTTTCCCATGGAAGACGACAATGGCAACCTATGACCTGGAAGAACAGGAACAGCTCGACGAGCTGAAAACCTGGTGGAAGATGCACGGCAATCTGGTGACCGCATGCGTGGTCGTCCTTGCCTTGGCGGTGGTCGCCTGGCAGGGCTGGAACTGGTGGCAGCGCCAGCAGGCGGTGCAGGCCTCGGCCCTGTTCTCCGGTTTGCAGACTGCGGCGATGCAGAGGGATGCCAAGCGCGCGCGCGAACTGGCCGGCGAACTGATCGACAAATACTCGGCGACCAGTTATGCCGGCATGGGCGCCTTGCTGGCGGCGCGGGTGCAGGTCGATGCGGGCGATGCGAAGAATGCCCGGGTGCAGCTGGCCTGGGCGGCAGAGAACGCCAAGGATAACGGTCTGCGCGAACTGGCCCGGCTGCGGCTGGCTACGGTGATGCTCGACGAAAAGGCCTACGACGAGGCCATGAAGCAGCTTGCCGCCGAACCGGTCGCGTCATTTGCGCCGCGCTTCGCCGAACTGCGCGGCGATATTTTCGCGGCTCAGGGGAAGAACGCCGAGGCAGCCAATGCCTATGAAACCGCGCTGGCGAAATTCGAAGTGCTGGCCAAGGATGATGAAACCCGACAACGCGCCGGATACAAGGAAGTACTCCAGGCCAAACGCGATTCACTGGGGGCCGCCAAGTGAGAGCCATGCCGTTGCCCTTGCTGGCGGTTGGTGCGGCACTGTTGCTGGGTGCCTGCTCGACAGTTGAAAAACTCAATCCCTTCGGTTCCAGTGCGCCCAAGATCAAGCCGACGGAACTCGTCACTATCCAGCCGACGGCGGAACTGCGCAGCGTGTGGCAGGCCAGCATCGGCAGCGCCGGCGAATTCACCTTTTCCCCCGCCGTGGTGGGTGACAGCGTGTATGCGGCGGCCAAGGACGGTGCCGTGGCGCGCTTCGATGGCGGGCGGCAAGTGTGGCGGATAGCGGCCGGCCAGCCGATTTCCGGTGGCATCGGCAGCGACGGCAAGCTGGTGGTGGTAGGGACACCCAAGGGCGAAGTGCTGGCCTTTGACGCGGCGACGGGTCGCGAAACATGGAAGGCGCGCGTTAGCTCCGAAGTACTGGCGGCGCCAGCCGTGGCCGATGGACTGGCCATTGTTCGTTCTGGCGATTCACGCATTTTCGGTTTCGACGCGGTGGACGGCAAGCGGCGCTGGGTCTATCAGCGCAGCACGCCGACACTGTCCTTGCGCTCGAATGTTGGCGTGCTGCTGGCCGGAAAGGTAACCCTCGCGGGATTTCCCGGCGGCAAGCTGCTGGCCATCGCCAACAACAACGGCGCGGCCGTGTGGGAAGTGACGGTCGCCCTGCCCAGGGGATCGACCGAACTGGAGCGCGTCGCCGATGTCACCAGTTCGCCGGTGGTGAGCGGCAGCACCGTCTGCGCGGCGGCGTTTCAGGGGCGTGTCGCCTGCTTCGACAGCAACAGCGGCAATACCCTCTGGTCGCGCGACATGTCTTCCAGCGCCGGTGTCGATATGGATAGTCGCTACGTTTATGTGACCGATGACAAGGGTGCCGTGCACGCGCTGGATCGCAACAACGGGGCCAGCGTCTGGAAGCAGGACAAGCTGGCCAATCGCAGTCTTTCGCGACCGCTGGCGTTGGGTAGTCATGTCGCTGTCGCGGACTATCAGGGCGTGGTGCACCTGTTGCGGCGCGAAGATGGCGCCTTCGCCGCGCGCGCCGCCACCGACGGCAGTGCCGTGCGCGCAGAGCCAGTGCGCTTTGGCGCCGGCCTGTTGGTGCAGACAGCGAATGGAGGCTTGTATGCGCTGGAAGCTCGTTAACGCCTCCCGACTCAAGTCATCACATTTCGTGAGAAGAATTCAAATGCTTAACCACGGCGACGCGGCGACACGGCGAAAAAGCGCGAGAAACAAAAGCATTGCCTTGCTTTTCGCCGTGTCGCCGTGTCGCCGTGGTGAAAGCTTTTCCGGATTTTCCGTCCCAGGATGAAGCCCACCCTGGTGATCGTCGGCCGGCCGAATGTCGGCAAGTCGACCCTGTTCAACCGCCTCACGCGCTCGCGCGATGCGCTGGTGGCCGACCAGCCGGGCCTGACCCGGGATCGCCATTACGGCCATGGCCGGCTGGGCGACAAGCCCTATCTGGTCGTCGATACCGGCGGCTTCGAGCCGCAGGCAAAAGAAGGCATCGTGCAGGAAATGGCGCATCAGGCCGAGGCCGCCATCGCCGAAGCCGATGTGCTGATCTTTGTGGTTGACGTGCGCACCGGCCTCACGCCCCAGGACAAAGTCATTGCCGAGTTGCTGCGCCGCAGCGGTCGGTCGGTGCTGCTGGCCGCCAACAAGGGCGAGGGCATGGATCGCGCGGTGGTTGCCGCCGAGTTTTATGAACTGGGCTGCGGCGCTCCCTGCGTGATTTCCTCCGCTCACGGCGAGGGCGTGCGCGAACTGGTCGAGCTGGCGTTGGCGCCGTTTCCCGCCGAGAGCGAAGCCGACGATGCCGCTGCGGGTCCGCGAGTTGCCATCGCCGGCCGCCCCAATGTCGGCAAGAGCACGCTGGTGAACACTCTGCTCGGCGAAGAACGGATGATCGCCTTCGACATGCCGGGTACCACGCGCGATGCCATCGAGGTGCCGTTCGAGCGCAATGGCCGCGCCTACACCCTGATCGACACGGCGGGTCTGCGCCGGCGCGGACGCGTATTCGAGACCATCGAAAAGTTTTCGGTGATAAAGACCCTGCAAGCCGTCGAGGAAGCCAATGTCGTTGTGCTGCTGGTCGATGCGACGCAGGAGATATCCGACCAGGACGCGCACATCGCCGGCTTCATCATCGATGCCGGACGGGCGATGGTGGTGGCGGTGAACAAGTGGGATGCGATCGATGACTACCGCCGCGAGCAAATCAAGCTGGACATCGCGCGCAAGCTGAACTTCCTCGGTTTTGCCCGCGTGCATTACGTTTCGGCGCTGAAAGGGCAGGGCATCGCCGGCATCCTGTCCTCGGTGGACAAGGCCTACGCCGCGGCAATGGCC
>JALNZB010000005.1 GCA_023229545.1 Sulfuritalea sp.
CCTCGGTGGACAAGGCATATGCCGCCGCCATGGCCAAGCTATCCACCCCGAAACTGACCCGCGTGCTGATCGCCGCCCAGGAAAAGCAGACGCCGCCGCGCCATGGCGCCTTTCGCCCCAAGCTGCGCTACGCCCATCAAGGCGGCAGCAATCCGCCGATCATTGTCATTCATGGCAATGCCCTGGAGCACATTCCGGCTTCCTACACCCGCTTCCTGGAGCGTTACTTTCTGGAAGCCTTCAAGCTGCAGGGCACGCCGCTGCGCATTCAGTACAAGACCAGCAAGAATCCCTTTGCCGATGAAGGCCGGCCAGCGAAGTCAAAGCTCCGGCGCGAAAAGTGAAAGTCGGCGCTGGTGGCACGGCGAAGCGAAATCGATTACAGTATTCGAATCAAAAAACCAACAGTCCGCAGAGGATATCTAAAATGAGTAATAAAGGGCAAATGTTACAAGACCCGTTTCTGAACACGCTGCGTCGTGAGCACGTTCCGGTTTCGATCTACCTGGTCAATGGCATCAAGCTACAGGGGCAGATCGAATCCTTCGACCAGTATGTGGTCCTGCTCAAGAATACCGTGACCCAGATGGTATACAAGCACGCCATTTCGACGGTGGTTCCCGCGCGCGCCGTCAATTTTGCTTCGGAAGCCGACGCCGATTGATCGCTTCGTGTCGTCGTCGGCGCACGCCACGCCGGCATCGCCCCGATGGTTGAGCGTCCCGCCAGCGGCGAGAATGCTGTTCTGGTGCAGCTCGATTTCGGCGAAGGCGACTTCGCCGAGCGGCTTTCCGAGTTCAATCTGTTGGTCGGCAGCGCCCGTGCGCGTCCGCTGGCGGTAATTTCCGGCAAACGCTCGCGACCGGACCCCGCATTGTTTGCCGGCAAGGGCAAGGTGACCGAAATTGCCGATGCCGTGCGACTGCACGAGGCCGATGTGGTGGTGTTCAACCATGAGCTGTCGCCGGGCCAGCAGCGCAATCTCGAACGCATTCTCGAATGCCGCGTGGTCGATCGCAGCAGTCTGATTCTCGATATCTTTGCGCTGCGCGCCAAGAGCCACGAAGGCAAGCTTCAGGTCGAACTTGCCCAACTTCAGCATCTTTCCACCCGGCTGGTGCGCGGCTGGACTCACCTTGAGCGGCAGAAGGGCGGCATCGGCCTGCGCGGCCCCGGCGAAAAGCAGCTTGAAACCGACCGCCGCCTGCTGGGCAAGCGCGTTGCCCTGCTCAAGGAGCGTTTGAAGCAGATGGAACGCCAGCGCAAAGTGCGCCGACGCGCGCGAACTCGCGGCGAGGTGCTGGCGATATCCCTGGTCGGTTACACCAATGCCGGAAAGAGCACGCTGTTCAACGCCCTGACCAAGGCCGGAGCCTATGCCGCCGACCAGTTGTTCGCCACGCTCGATACCACTTCGCGCCGGCTGTTTGTCGAAGGCGCCGGGCCGATCGTGCTGTCCGATACCGTCGGTTTCATTCGCGATTTGCCGCATGCTCTGGTGGCGGCTTTTCAGGCGACTCTGGAAGAGACCGCGCAAGCCGATCTGCTGCTGCATGTGGTTGATTCCGCCAGTGCCGACCGCGACCAGCAGATCGATGCGGTAGACTCGGTGTTGAAGGAGATCGGAGCACTCGACGTGCCGCAGATACGGGTCTGGAACAAGGTCGACCTGACGGCTGCCAGCCCCGGAATCGAGCGGGATGACTGTGGTAACATTTCGCGTGTTCGCTTGAGCGCCCGCACCGGGGCCGGAGTATCGTTGCTGCGTGAGGCTCTTGCCGAGGTGGCGAGCCGGCATGACGAAGCTCCTGCTGCCGCAGCCTGATATTTTCCGAACGCCTTTCCCTTTCTTCCACTATCCAATACAAATAAAAGTGATCGCCGGAATCCTCATGTCTCTCAACGACCACGGCTGGGGCAACCAGCCCGGTGGCGGCAAGCGCGGCGGCGGCAACCAAGGGCCCCCCGATCTCGAAGAACTCTGGCGCGATTTCAATCGTCGCTTGTCCGGCCTGTTTGGCAACAAGGGCGGCGGGGGCGACAACGGCGGCGACGCGGGCAACCGGATGCCATCGATCAGTCCAAAGCAGTTTGGTGGCGGCATCGGTATTATCCTGATGCTGGTGGCCGTGGTTTGGCTGGGCAGCAGCTTCTACATTGTCGATGCCTCCCAGCGTGGCGTGGTGCTCCAGTTCGGCCGCTTCAAGGAAACCACCGAGCCCGGTTTGCGCTGGCGTTTGCCGTGGCCGGTGCAGAGTAACGAGATTGTCAATCTGACCGGCGTGCGCACGGTCGAGGTCGGTTATCGCGGCTCGGACAAGAACAAGGTGCCGAAAGAGGCGCTGATGCTGACCGACGACGAGAACATTGTCATGGTGCAGTTTGCGGTGCAGTACCTGCTCAAGGATCCCAAGGCCTACCTGTTCAACAACCGCCATCCCGACGATACGGTGATGCAGGCGGCGGAAACCGCGATTCGCGAAGTGGTCGGCAAGAACAAGATGGACTTCGTGCTCTACGAGGGACGCGACCAGATTGCCGCGAATACGCAAAAACTGATTCAGGAGATTCTTGATCGTTACGACACGGGCATTCAGGTGCGCTCGGTGAACATGCAGAGCACCCAACCGCCGGAACAGGTGCAGGCGGCCTTCGATGATGCCGTCAAGGCCGGGCAGGACCGCGAGCGGCACAAGAACGAGGGCCAGGCCTACGCCAACGACGTGATTCCGCGGGCGCGCGGCGGCGCCTCGCGTCTGATGGAGGAGGCCACCGGCTATCGTCAGCGCATCATCGTCACCGCCGAGGGCGATGCCTCGCGCTTCAAGCAGGTGCTCACCGAATACAGCAAGGCGCCGGAAGTCACCCGCAGCCGCATGTATCTCGAAACCGTGCAACAGATATACGCCAATACCAGCAAGGTAATGATCGACGCCAAGGGCTCGGGCAACCTGCTCTATCTGCCGCTCGATAAATTGATGCAGGCCACCGCCGCAGCAACCGCTGCGCCAGTGGCGGAAACCGCCGCCGTGTCGCGCGGAGTCGTGGCTGCGCCGACCGCCACGCCGGATGCGCCGCCGCAGACGGAGCGTTCGGCCCCGGGTGATGCACGTGTGCGCGGCAATCTGGGTTCGCGCGAGCGGGGAGAACGTTGATGCAGCGCCATTTGTCTTTCGTTGCTTCGTTTGTCTTCGGTCTTTTGGCGCTGTTCGCCATGACGGTATTCACGGTCGATCAGCGTCAGTTTGCGATCATTTTCCAGCTCGGAGAAATCAAGGAAGTGGTGTCCGAGCCGGGCCTGGCGTTCAAGTGGCCGTTGATCCAGAATGTGCGTATTTTCGACAAGCGCATCCTGACCATGGATTCGCCCGAGCCGGAGCGCTTCCTGACCGCCGAGAAGAAGCCGGTGTTGGTGGATTCCTTCGTCAAATGGCGAATTCACGACGTCAAGAAGTACTACGTCTCGGTCGACGGCGACGAAATCCGTGCCAAGACGCGGTTGTCGCAGACGGTCAATGATGGCCTGCGCGCAGAGTTCGGTCGGCGCACGGTGCATGACGTGGTCTCGGGCGCGCGTGATGACATCATGGTGGCCGTGAAGAAAAAGGCCGACGCCGACATGCGCGCCATCGGCGTTGAAATTGTCGATGTCCGCCTGAAGCGTGTCGACCTGCCGCCGGAGGTCTCCGAGTCGGTGTATCGCCGCATGGAGACCGAGCGCAAGCGCGTGGCCAACGAGTTGCGCGCCGAGGGTGCGGCGGAAGCCGAGAAGATCAAGGCCAACGCCGACCGCCAGCGCGAGGTAATTCTGGCCGAGGCCTATCGCGATGCGCAGAAGATCAAGGGCGAGGGCGATGCCAGGGCAGCCGGGATTTACGGTCGCGCCTTCGGCGAGAATCCCGAGTTCTACGCCTTCTATCGCAGCCTTGAAGCCTATCGCGGCAGCTTCAAGAGCAAGAGTGACGTGATGGTGATGGAGCCCAATTCCGAGTTCTTCAAGTACCTGAAGAGCAGCGGCAGGGGCAGGTGAACGCCTCGGTAGCGGTTTGAAATGGTGAATACCCTGCTGCTGGCTTTCGCCCTGATGCTGGTGATCGAAGGCCTCCTGCCCTTTCTTGCGCCGCGCGTCTGGCGGGAAACCTTCCGCCGCGTGACCGAGCTCTCCGACGGGCAGATTCGCTTCATCGGTCTGTCATCGATGCTGGTCGGTATCGTCCTGCTGACTGTATTTCGCTGAGGATCATGACAAACCGGCGCTGGCTCCTGCCTGAAGCGATTGAAGACGTGCTGCCGCGCGATGCGACGCGCATTGAGGTTTTGCGGCGCGGCCTGCTCGACGAATTCGCTCGCCACGGCTATGAGTTCGTCATTCCACCGCTGCTGGAATACGTCGAATCGCTGCTGACCGGCAGCGGCCACGATCTTGACTTGCGCACCTTCAAGCTGGTCGATCAACTTTCTGGTCGCGGCATGGGCGTGCGCGCCGACATTACGCCGCAAGTGGCGCGCATCGACGCCCATCTGCTCAACCGCAAGGGTGTTACCCGGCTGTGCTACTGCGGCAGCGTGCTGCACACGCTGCCGGCCGGCTTCAATGCTACGCGCGAGCCGTTGCAGATCGGCGCCGAACTCTACGGCCATGCCGGGCTGGAGGCCGACATCGAGGTGATCCGCCTGCTGGCCGTGACGCTAAGCCTGTGCAACATTGCCGCGTCGCGCTTTGACCTCGGCCATGTCGGCGTCTTTCGCGCGCTTGCCAGGCAGGCGGGTTTGGCGGCGGAAGCCGAAGAGGAACTTTTTGACGCGCTGCAAGGCAAGGACGTGCCGACGGTGCGCGAACTGGTGGCGGACCTGAAGGAGCCCGTTCGTTCGGCGCTGCTGGCACTGCCCGAACTCTATGGCGACCGGCAAGTGCTGGACCGCGCGGCGCGGGTCTTGCCGGCGTTGCCCGAGATCGGCGCGGCGCTGTCCGAACTGGGACGCCTTGCCGATGCCTTGGCTGACTTGCCCCTGAGCTTCGATCTGGCCGACCTGCGCGGCTACCACTATCACAGCGGCGTGGCCTTTGCCGCCTATTGCGCCGGCAGCCCCGGCGCCGTGGCGCTGGGCGGTCGCTATGACGATTTTGGCTGGGCCTATGGTCGTGCCCGACCGGCCACCGGCTTTTCCATGGACTTGCGCGAACTGGCGCGACTGTCGCCGAATGGCGCGGCGCGTGGAGCGATTCTCGCGCCCTGGCCCGAGGACGATGCATTGCACGCCGAGGCCTTGCGTCTGCGCGCACAAGGGGAACACGTGGTGCTGGCCTTACCGGGTCATGAGGGCACTTGGCGCGAAGCGGGCTGCGACCGGATTCTGGTACGCAGCGGTAATGACTGGATCATTGAAACTCTCAAGGAAGACTGAAATGGCAAAGAACGTGGTGGTCGTCGGCACCCAGTGGGGCGACGAGGGCAAGGGCAAGATCGTCGATTGGCTGACGGACCACTCGCAGGGAGTGGTGCGCTTTCAGGGCGGACACAACGCCGGCCACACGTTGGTCATCGGCGGTAAGAAGACGGTGCTGCATCTGGTGCCCTCCGGCATCCTGCGCGCCGGCGTCACCTGCTACATCGGCAACGGCGTCGTGCTGTCGCCAGAAGCGCTGATCAACGAACTCGATGAACTCATGGCGGCCGGCATCGATGCCGAGGCGCGGCTGAAAATCTCCGAGGCATGCCCGTTGATCCTGCCCTACCATCAGGCCATTGATGTCGCCCGCGAAGTCGCGCGCGGCAGCAACAAGATCGGCACCACCGGACGCGGCATCGGCCCCACCTACGAGGACAAGGTGGCGCGTCGCGCCATCCGCCTGCAGGATCTGACCAAGCCCAAGCGCTTCGCCGAGCGGCTGGGTGAGATTCTCGAATACCACAACTTCGTACTGAAGAATTTTCATGGCGCCGAGCCGGTCGATTTCCAGCGGGTCTATGACGACACCATGGCCATGGCGCCGCGCCTGACCAAAATGATCGCCGATGTGCCGCGCGCGCTCTACGACGCCCACCGGGCCGGTGCGAACCTGCTGTTCGAGGGCGCCCAGGGCACCTTGCTCGACATCGACCACGGCACCTATCCCTTCGTTACCTCGTCCAACTGCGTCGCTGGCGCGGCGGCGGCGGGTGCCGGGGTCGGGCCGGGCATGCTGCATTACATTCTCGGCATCACCAAGGCCTACACCACGCGGGTGGGCAGCGGCCCCTTTCCGACCGAGTTGTATGACGCGCTGGACAAGCAGGATCCGGTGGGCAAGCACATGGCCACCAAGGGCCATGAATTCGGCGCCACCACCGGTCGCGCGCGGCGCTGTGGCTGGTTCGACGCCGCCGCCTTGAAGCGGTCGATCCAGATCAATGGCATCTCGGGGCTGTGCGTTACCAAGCTGGACGTACTCGACGGCGTCGAGGAACTCAAGATTTACACCGGCTATCGCATCAACGGTGGTATTTCCGACATCCTGCCGGTCGGCGCGGATGATCTCGCCTGCTGCGAACCCATCTATGAGTCGCTTCCCGGCTGGAAGGGCAGCACGGTCGGCGTCAAGACGCTGGACGGACTGCCGGCTGAGGCGCGCGCCTACATCAAACGCATGGAGCAGCTTTGCGATGTGCCGGTAGACATGATTTCCACCGGCCCGGATCGCGAAGAGACGATTGTCTTGCGGCATCCCTTCGCGTAAGAGAGTCTCGGCGACAAAAGAAAAGGCCGCTGGAGAAAATCCCGGCGGCCCCTGCTCTTTTCGTTATCGCGTACCATGCTTGGTGCCCAGGAAGGGACTCGAACCCCCACGCCTCTCAGCGCTAGTACCTGAAACTAGTGCGTCTACCAATTCCGCCACCTGGGCTGGCGCGAAACGAGGCGCGAATTCTAAAGGAAAACCCCAGATTGTCAAACAAACCGCATAGCACCCAGAAGCTTTCAAAAATTCGTCGCGCCGATCCGCAGTTTGAGCGCGAAAAGGCGCAGTACGAGCACCCATTGCCGAGCCGCGAATATATTTTGCAAACACTGACGGCGCAGGGTGCGCCGCTGGAGATCGGGCGTTTGGTCGATCTGCTGGATGTCCAGCCGTTCGAGCTTGAGCCGTTCCAGCGCCGGCTGGGGGCCATGGCGCGCGACGCGCAACTGATGCAGAACCGGCGCGGCGACTGGCTGATTCCGGACAAGGCCGACCTGGTGCGTGGCCGCGTTGCTGGCCACCCAGACGGTTTCGGTTTCCTGATTCCCGAGGAAGGTGGTGTCGACCTGTTTCTTTCCGCCAAGGAAATGGACAAGGTGCTGCACGGCGACAAGGTCATCGCCCGCGTCATCGGCGTCGACCGCAAGGGGCGACCGGAAGGAAAGATCGTCGAAGTCACCGAGCGCGCCAACCGCTTCGTGGTCGGGCGCGTGATCGAGGAGCATGGTGTGCGCTTTGTCGCCGCCGAGAACAAGCGCATCAGTCAGGACATTCTGCTGGCTCCCCCCGAGAAGGGCGCGAAGAAGGCGCTCAAGGCGCAGTCGGGGCAGGTGGTGATGATCGAGCTCATCGAGCAGCCAAGCAAGCATTCGCAACCCATCGGTCGTCTTGTCGAAGTGCTCGGCAATTATGCCGACCCCGGCATGGAAATCGAGATTGCGCTGCGCAAGCACGAACTGCCCTATGAGTTTTCGACCGCTGCGCTGGCGGAAACCCGCAAGTTGCCCGACGCGGTGCGCAAGACGGACTGGAAAGACCGCGAGGACGTGACCGGCCTGCCGCTGGTGACCATCGATAGCGAGACGGCAAGGGATTTCGATGACGCCGTGTTTTGCGAACGCCAGGGCAAGGGTTTTCGCCTGGTCGTGGCGATTGCCGATGTTTCGCATTATGTGACGGCAGGCGGTGCGCTGGATACTGACGCCTATGCGCGTGGCAACTCGGTGTATTTTCCGCGACGCGTGATCCCGATGCTGCCGGAGAAGCTTTCCAACGGCCTGTGCTCGCTCAATCCGCAGGTGGAACGCCTGTGCGTGGTGTGCGACATGGCGATCAACGCCACGGGTGCAATCAGCCGCTACCGCTTTTATCCGGCGGTGATGTTCTCGCATGCGCGCCTGACCTACACGGAGGTGGCGTCGGCACTGTACGACAAGGATGCGGCCACGCGTACCCGTCTGGCGCCGCTATTGCCGCATCTGGAGGCGTTGGATGCGCTCTATCGGCAACTGGCCAAGGAGCGCGTCAAGCGCGGCGCCATAGATTTTGAGACCGTCGAGACGCGCATGATTTTCGACGACCATGGCAAGATTGAGCGTATCGAGCCCTACGAGCGCAACGAGGCCCATCGATTGATCGAGGAGTGCATGCTGGCGGCGAATGTTTGCGCCTCGGAGTTTCTGCGCGAACGCGAGCATCCGGCCTTGTATCGCATCCATGAAGGGCCGACGTCGGAGCGCCTGGTCAAGTTGCGCGATTTTCTTGCCACCTTCGGTTTCCAGTTGGGCGGCGGCGATGCGCCCAAGGCTCAGGACTATGCCAAATTGCTGGAAAAAATCGGCCAGCGACCGGATCGGCAACTGCTGCAAACCGTGATGCTGCGTTCGTTGCGGCAGGCCATCTACAGTCCGGACAACGTAGGCCACTTCGGCCTGGCTTACGAGAGCTATACGCATTTCACCTCACCGATCCGTCGCTATCCCGATCTGCTGGTGCATCGCGCCATAAAGTCGGCGCTGGCGGCACGGCGATATGAGCCCGCAGGGGGGG
This sequence comes from Sulfuritalea sp., assembly GCA_023229545.1. Lineage (GTDB taxonomy): Bacteria > Pseudomonadota > Gammaproteobacteria > Burkholderiales > Rhodocyclaceae > Sulfuritalea. The sequence continues at coordinate 8,768 of JALNZB010000005.1, forward strand.
CAACTGCGTGGGAAGAAATCGGCTTGCACTGCTCCACGACCGAGCGTCGGGCGGACGAAGCCACGCGCGATGTCGAGGCTTGGCTCAAGTGCTTCTACATGAAGGACCGGGTTGGCGAAATCTTCGAGGGCAGCATTTCCTCGGTGGTGCCGTTCGGTATTTTTGTGGCGCTGGACGGCGTATTCGTCGAAGGCCTGGTGCATGTGTCCGAACTCGGTCAGGACTATTTCCATTTCGATGAGAAGTCGCACGCCATGGTTGGCGAGCGTAGCGGGCGACGCTTCCGCCTTTCCGACCGGGTGCGCGTGCAATTGACGCGGGTCGACATGGAGGCCAACAAGATCGACTTTCGTCTGGCGGACGTGGCGCCGGTGACAGGCAAGGGACGGCGCTGACCAGGAATTTCCGGGCGCGATGGAAAGCAAGGCAACAAAAAACCCGCCCGGTTAACACGGAGCGGGTTTTTTGTTGGGAATGCGCCGGATTACTTCAGCTTCACTTCCTTGTAGGCGACATGCTTGCGCGCCTTGGGGTCATACTTCAGGAATTCCAGCTTTCCCGGGGTGGTCTTCTTGTTCTTCGTAGTCGTGTAGAAGTGTCCCGTGCCGGCTGTGGATTCCAGCTTGATTTTTTCGCGTCCGCCTTTGGCCATGATTCTTTCTCCTGATTAGACGCGCTCGCCGCGCTCACGCAGCTCGGCGAGGACAACGTCGATGCCCTTCTTGTCGATGGTGCGCAGACCGGCGTTTGACACGCGCAGGCTGACCCAGCGGTTTTCGGTTTCGATCCAGAAGCGGCGGCTGTGCAGGTTAGGCAGAAAGCGACGCTTGGTCTTGTTGTTGGCGTGGGATACATTGTTCCCTACCATCGGGGCCTTGCCCGTCACTTGACATACGCGAGACATGTGGTGCTCCTGAATGTGCTGATTTCGCAAAGTCGGCTAGTTTACCAAACATTCGCCCTAAAACTCAATCCTTTTTAGCCCCCCCTCCAACTGGGTGACGGCGATACGGTCATCAACGGACGAATTCCGGGATGCCAGCTTCGCAAACCGCCGAAGCAGTTTGCGAAGTTCGTGCGTGTTTGCTGCTATGTGAACATGTCCGTGGTAACGTTTCTGAACCAGCTCTTGGCGTGGACAACCTCGAGCTTGCGGAATTCCGGCGTGGCATCCATTGGCGATATGCCGCCCGCTCCAGGAACCTCGATCAACTGCTTGTCCTTCACCATGTAGACGTTCGTGATGGAAATGCCGTGTTCCGGCGCGATCATGCTGTAGCAGGCATTGATGAACGAGGGTTCGCCGGCAGGTACGCCCCGCAGGGAGGCGATAACCGCTGCCGCCGCCACCTTGGCCTGGGAATTCGCCGAGTAGCCCGATCTCGGCATGGCGCCGGCCATGCTGGCATCGCCGATGACATGGATGCCTGGGTGCTGGGTCGACTCAAACGTGCGGACATTGACCGGACACCAGCCCTTGGGATCGACCAGACCTGTCGTGTGGGCGATCTTGCCCGCGTACTGCGGCGGAATGATGTTGAGCACATCCGCCGGGTGTTTATTGCCGACCGCCGAGCTTACCGTGCGCGTTGCCACGTCCACCGACTCGACTTCGCCGCCCTTGGAACCCGATACCCACTCGATCATGCCTTCATAGTGCTGTTTCCAGCCTTGCATGAACAGTCCCTGCTTGGAAAAGGATTCCTTGGCGTCGAGGATGATGATCTTCGAACGCGGCTTGTGGTGCTTGAGGTAGTGGGCGATCATCGAGGCGCGTTCATACGGCCCGGGCGGGCAGCGGAAGGGGTATTCCGGGACGGTGATGATGACCACGCCGCCGTCCTTCATGCTCTTGAGCTGGTTCGCCAGCAGCGTCGTCTGCGCGCCGGCCTTGTAGGCGTGAGGGATCGCGTGGCTGGCGGCCTCGTCGTAGCCCTTGATGGCGTCCCACCGGAAATCGATACCCGGTGCAACGATGGCGCGATCGTAAGTGAAGGTGTTGCCGCCGCTGACGGTGACCTTCCTGGCCTGGGGGTCGATGGCCGTGACGGTGTCATGAACCAGCGTGACGCCGCGCTTCTTCAGGCCATCGTAGCCGAAAGTCAGATGCTCGATCGTGGCCTCGCCGCCCAGCACTTCGTTGCTCAGCGGGCAGGAAACGTACTGCCGGTTGGGCTCGATCAGCACCACGTTGAGTCCGGGATTTTTCAATTTCAGATATTTCGCCGCAGTGGCGCCGCCAAAGCCGCCGCCAACGACGACGACGCGTTGTCCGCTGGACTGGGCAAAAAGCGCGCCGGAGGCTCCGACGCCGACACCGGCGCCGATAAGTTTGAGAAAGTCTCTGCGTTCCATTGTCATGTCGGCTCCCCTTTATCTAGTTACGCTGGCGTAATAGTGAAGCAGCGCCTCCAGGTCCGTCGCCGACAGCGGCTGAACCTTTTCTTTCTTCTCGTCGGACATCTTGCGCTTTCCGGACGTGTATAGCCCCATCTCGATCTTCAGATAATCCAGCCACTGGCCGGCCATCACGGGGGAGGCGTCCTTGCCTTCCTTGCCATCCTCAAGGTGGCACCGCGCGCAATTGGAAGAATGCAATTCGGCGCCACGCGCCGCCTTCTTCTTGTCGAAGGGCTGGTTGGCGGCGTGGAATTTCTGTTTGGAAAAGAAGTCGCCCATTGCCTCGAAATCCACGTCGCCATAGCCCTTGGCAATTCTTCCCATGATGGTGGCCGGACGTTCGCCGCTTTTGAATTTCTTCATGGCGTCGACGAGCGATTGTTTCGAGTGATTGGCCAGGGTCGGCGTGGTGGTGCCGGCACTGTTGCCGTAAGTGCCGTGGCACCCGGCGCACGGATCGGAAAGCATCTCTGCGGTGGGTGCAGCCCGTGCCGTGCCGGATGCCAGTAGCAGCGCGCTTGCCGCCAGCGCCCATCCTTTCCACTTCATCTTCATTATCGTCTCCTCCTTGATATTGATGAAAGTGCTGCTCGCGAGAACGCTTATGTCATCTTATTGCTTTTGTATATCGATGTAGCTCTTCACGTCCGGATTGGGTTTGTCCAGACCAAACTGATAGCCCAGCGAAACATAGTGGAAGCGGGCGTTGGTGTAGTCCTCATGAATCGCGAAACCAAAGTTATACACCTTGTCCGCAGTAATGGCGTGGTCGCCCTTGCCGCCGCCAGCCAAGGTGCGCTCGAAGGTCACGATCCACTTGCCGCCCTCCTTCTTGCCTTCCGTCTTGAGCAGAGCCTTGCCGCCTTCCATGTGACGGGCCTCGGCAACATATCCATCCACCGGTTTTTTTTCTCCGCTGCGGTACTGGATCAGGTCCATGAACTTGCCGGAGGCCAGATCGGCGTTCTTGATGCGCTTGGTCGTCTTGTCGTTCCTGGCGTCTTTCATGCTGCGCAGATCGGTATGGCAGGTTGCCCAGCAGCCGTTGATTTCGGCGCCTTCGACAGTGCCGCCGCCGTCGAACATCATGGCCAGCTTGACCTCATTCTTCGGATCGAGCTTGTTGGCGCCGGTCTTCGGCGATGCCCACTCAAAACGAAAGTAGATCTTCTTGCCATCGTGCGCGGCCTGAAACATTACCGGGATGAATCCGGCCTTGCCGACCGGTGGTGTCGGCTCAAGTGCTGTCTTGGAAACGCCGACCGGCTTGCCGGCAACGATCTTGTCGCCGATCTGGTTGGCGTCACCGTCGTGGCATTTGGCGCAGGTGCGCTTTTTATCCACCATGTCCGGTACCGCGGAATGGTCGGGCTTGTTCATCACCCATTCGAGAGAGGCCTGGCCCGGATAGAACACAGTGATTTTGCGCTGGGGTACCTTGCTCCAGTCCGGCGCGGCGAACGCCCCGCTGGCGACCAGTGCGCCCACTACACCAAATGCAGTTTTCTTCATCGTATTGTTCCTTTCGCAATGCTCGGAAATGTGACGTCAGCCGTTCGCAGTATCCCGTCAGCCGGCCTTTCTTGCCGCTTTGACGGCTTCCTCCTGTTCCAGCAACTGATGCACCGGCTTGTGGGCGATTCCCTTGTGGCAGTCGATGCAGGAGGTTTTGCCATCCTCGATGGCGCCATCGTGTTTGACGACGGCACGATCCTTTTGCCTCGTCGTGTCCATGGTCTTGATGTCGTGACAGTTGCGACACTCCCTGGAATCGGATGCCTTCATGCTGTCCCAGACCCGCTTGGCCATAGCCAGGCGATGGGCCTCGAATTTCTCCGGCGTATCGACCGTGCCCTTGATGTGGCCGATGACATCGCGGGCGGCCAGCAGCTTCATGGTCAGTTTGCGCACGTAGTCGAGCGGATGCTTGCTGCCGGCAACGTGGCAGTCGGCGCAGGAAACCGTGGTGCCGCTACGGTTCTTGTAATGCACCGTTTGTTTCAGTTCCTCATAGGGAATGCTCATCTCGTGGCAGGAGAGGCAAAACTCGGTGCGGTTGGTCCATTCCATGCCGGTATTAAGACCGCCCCAGATGATTATTCCGCCAGTCACGCCTATTACGATCATGCGCAACAAGGAACACTTCGGCGGTTTCATGAGACACCTGAAGAACCCGTCCTTGCATTCGGTTTTTTGGGCTTCGTCTGCCATTGTTCAAATCCAAATTGTTCGTTAGCCGCGCGCGGCACAACGTTTGATTTCGAGTCAATGGAAATGGCAAGGCGCGCAGGGCATTGTCCAAACACGAAACGCCGGTTCGCGAAGAACCGGCGTTTGCCGCCACCTTACCGATCTCCCCTACCGCAATGATTGAGTTGCATCGGTATTATGTGGAGGGACACGGCAGAAGGCAATCCCAGCGGGGAACTTTCTGATTCAAAATTTCAAATCAATCCGCGTTCGGCGAAGGATAGTGGTTCCGCGCCTCCGGTTACGATGAAATGGTCCAGCAGTTTCACGTCTATCAGCGCCAGGGCCTGCTTCAGTGATGAAGTAAGTACCTCGTCGGCGCGTGATGGCTCGGCGAGGCCAGAGGGGTGGTTATGCGCCAACACGACTGCGCCGGCGTTATGTGCCAGTGCCCGTTTTACGACCTCGCGGGGATAGACGCTGGTCTGCGTCAGTGTGCCGCGAAACAGTTCCTCGCTGGCGATCAGCCGGTTCTGGGCGTCCAGCCACAGGGCGACGAAAACTTCATGCTCCAGATTGCCGAGAGCAAGGCGCAGCCAGTCGCGCACTGCTTGTGGCGAGGCCAACGCATCCTTCAGCTTCAGCGGCCCGGCGAGCGCGCGGCGCGCCAATTCCAGCGCGGCGGCAAGCTGCGCGGCCTTGGCCGGTCCAATACCCGGCACACGGGCGAGTTCCTTCGTGCTGGCGGCGGCAAGGCTGGCCAGGTTGCCAGCGAAGTTGGTCAGCAGTTCGCGGGCTAGATCCACCGCACTCTTGCCGCGAATACCGACGCGCAGAAAAATTGCCAGCAGTTCCGCGTCCGATAGCGCGGCTGCGCCTTGCTGAGCCAGCCTTTCGCGTGGGCGTTCCGCCGCTGGCCAATCGCGTATGGCCATGGTTTAGAATCCCCGCTTGGTTGCCATGAGCGGGATTTTAATGTCATGAATGAATTTCAGGGCAAACGTATTGTGCTGGGCGTGACCGGTGGCGTGGCGGCCTACAAGGCGGCAGAGCTGGCGCGCTTGCTGGTCAAGGCTGGCGCCGACGTGGATGTTGCACTGACGGCGGCGGGCGCGCAGTTCGTCGGTGCGGCAACCTTTCAGGCGCTCACCGGGCGTCGCGTGTGGCAGGCGCTGTGGGATGAGCGTATGGATAGCGGCATGGCGCACATCGACCTGACGCGCGGCGCGGCGGCCATGCTGGTGGCCCCGGCGACGGCGGATTTTCTCGCCAAACTGGCGCATGGCGCTGCTGATGACCTGCTCTCCACTCTTTGCCTGGCGCGGGATTGTCCGTTGCTGGTGGCTCCGGCCATGAATCGCCAGATGTGGAATAACCCGGCGACGCAACGCAATGTCGTGCAACTGCGCGCCGATGGCGTGAGCATTCTCGGTCCGGCGCATGGCGAACAGGCCTGCGGTGAAGTGGGTGATGGACGCATGCTGGAAGCCGCTGAACTGCTCGACGATCTGTATGCCTTCCTGCAACCCAAGTTGTTGGCCGGCAAGCGTGTTTTGCTGACCGCCGGGCCGACTTACGAAGCGCTTGATCCTGTACGCGGCCTTACCAACTCCAGTTCAGGCAAGATGGGTTTTTCCCTGGCGCGCGCTTGTGTCGAAGCGGGGGCCGAGGTGACTCTGGTTGCCGGCCCGGTTTCGCTGGTCACGCCACGCGGAGTGCGTCGCATCAATGTACAGAGCGCCCTGCAAATGCGCGAGACGGTGATGCAGGCCTTGCCGGGGCAGCACGTGTTTATCGGCGTCGCGGCGGTGGCCGACTACCGGCCACGCCGGGCAGCCGAACACAAGATCAAGAAGGACGCCAGCAGCCTTACGCTCGAACTGGAAGCCAACCCCGACATTCTTGCCGAAGTTGCGACGATGCCTGATGCGCCGTTTTGTGTTGGATTTGCCGCCGAGAGCCGGGATTTGGCCACCTATGCGGAAAGCAAGCGCGTTGCAAAGAAACTCGATCTGGTGGTCGGCAATCTGGTGCAAGACGGGCTGGGTGGCAACACCAATGCGGTGACCCTGTTCGATGCCGCCGGCGCGCATACGCTCCCGCTCGCAGACAAGTCCGAGGTGGCGCACGGCATTGTCGCGCATATCGCGGTTTTGATGGAGAAGCAGCATGGCCAGCATTGATCTCAAGATTCTCGATCCCCGTCTGAAAGATGATCGCTACGCACCGCAATACGCTACATCGGGATCGGCCGGCATCGACCTGCGCGCCTGCATCGAAATGGCGATCAAAATTCATCCTGGCGAAACCATTCTGGTTCCGACCGGCATTGCCATTCATCTGTCTGATCCGGCTTTGGCGGCGATGATCCTGCCGCGCTCGGGCCTGGGGCACAAGCATGGCATTGTGCTAGGTAATCTGGTAGGACTGATCGACTCAGACTATCAGGGTGAGATTTTCGTATCAACCTGGAATCGTGGACACGATAGCTTTACACTGAACCCGCTGGACCGCATGGCGCAACTAGTCGTGGTGCCGGTGGTGCAGGCGGCCTTCAACGTTGTAGATGAATTTCCGGTCAGTGAACGCGGCGCGGGCGGCTTTGGCAGCACTGGTGTCGCCGGGTAGATATCAGGTCAAGCAAGGAGAGGCGCGTATGAATGCATTTGTCAAGTCGTTGCTGGCGCTTGCCGTCGGTATTTTGTCGTTGCCAGTAGTCGCCGCACCGGCGACGCTCGTAGCGTCTCCGCGCGTTGCCGAGATCATTGCCTCACGGTGTGCCTTGTGTCATGGACCGGAAGGTGACAACAGCAGCTCAATTTATCCGCGTCTTGCTGCGCAGCATCCAGACTACATTGCCAAGCAATTGAAAGATTTTCGCGATGGCCGACGCAAAGGTGACACCATGACAACTATGGCGAAGGACTTGAAGGACGAGGATATCGCCGGCTTGGCGGTCTTTTTCGCCAGCAAGAAGGCGGGGTATCGCCAGCCTGCGGACAGCGATCTTGCGGCGGTCGGCAAGTACATTTTTATGCGTGGCAATTCCTATTCAGGAGTGGGCGCCTGTATTTCCTGTCACGGCCCCAATGGACACGGAACCCGGCAGCTTCCCCGGTTGGCTGGCCAGCATCCAGCCTACCTCACGGGGCAGTTGAAGGAGTTTAGTGAGCGGGAGCGGACCAACGACAATGCCGTGATGCATTTGATCGCGACCAAGTTGACCGAACTGGAAATGCGCGCTGTCGCTGTCTATATCGGCGGTTTGCAATAGCGTTTGCCGCCGTTCCGTCCGCGCCGACTTTTGGCGCGAACAAAAGAACAGACCCCGCCGTAGCGGGGCCTGTTCTTTGGGTGGCAAGCAGCAATCAGGTCGGCATTTTCCGGAAGCGACGCTGGCCTGCCGGCCATTCCTATTTCTTATTTGTGCTTGATGAAATACTCGAATTCCTTGTTGTTCTCCGTGGTGGAGAGCAGTTCATTTCCCGTCTGCTTGGCGAAAGCCGCGAAATCCTTTACGGAGCCGGGGTCGGTGGCGGTAATACGCAATACCTGACCGGATGTCATTTCCGCCAGCGCCTTTTTGGCACGCAGAATGGGCAACGGGCAATTGAGACCACGGGCGTCGAGATCCTTGTCGAAGTTCATATTATTTCCTTATGAGGTGGGTTGTCGGATTGCATCCTCCAGCCAAGGTATTGGCGAGAGGACGCAAGTCATTGGAAACTGCTCACAGTACAGTGAATTTCTCCGTGCACTCGTTGTAGCTTACCAGAATGTACCAGATCAGCAGGGCGGCACCACCGGCCAGTAGAGCCCAGCCCCAGTTGCCCAGCATCACTGGATAATATGCCTGGATACCCAGTTTGGTCGAGACGGTCTCATCGATCATGATCTCCGACACAAACAGACCGGCTTTCTTGAGCAAGGCATTGGAAACGGAGGCGGACACGGCGAAGAAGAATGCCGCCACCCACAACTTGATGTGACCTTCGCCCATGCGCCACAGGGAACCGGAGGCGCAACCACCAGCGAAGATCATGCCAACACCGAAGATTAGTCCGCCGAGCAGGGAACCGACCCAGAAAGTCGGCGGAATGCCGAGATAGGCGTCGATCAGTTTCTTCTCGATCAGAAGCGAGGCAATCGGAACGCCAATCGCCAAACCAAGAATGATGGCCTTGGTCATGTGACCTTCCGCAGTCATGAAGGGTTCGCGGAAACAACGGGCGAAACACAGCCGCGAACGGTGCATGATGAAGCCCATGGCAAAGCCGGCCAGAACGACTACCCCGCGTGCTGCGTGCCGCTCATTGTCCGAGGTGTACCAATCTGTTGCCCAGTACAGGACGGCAATGATAACGCCCAGTCCCAGCCATGGATAGGCGGAAAGCAGGGAAGGCGACACGTTCAGCGTGGGCGGCGCCTGCATGCCCCACTCAATGTTTTCCAGCGTCCATAGCAGCGCTTTCAGACCGATCACGGCGCCGGCCATCAGGCCGATACACATCACCCACCCATTGGGAGAGGAATGCAGCACCGGCGTGAAAAATGCGCCGCTGGTGCAACCGCCGGCCATCGTTGCGCCAAGGCCCATCAAGCAGCCGCCGAGAGTTGCCCAGACATACTCCAGTTTGGGTGGCCGGCTGATGAGGAACTGACGCGACAGCAGGGCGGCGCAGAAGGAACCCAGAACCAGCGTCATGTTCATCAGGGACATTCGATGCATCAACAGCGTTTCCAGTTGCTGCGGCGTGCCGAGCAGGGGGCCGATGCCGATCATGTTGTTGATGTAATCGCCCCAAAGTTTGAGGCCGCCGTAAATACCCCAGAACATGCCGCTCACCATGAGGCCGAGGATGATCAGAATCATCAGAACGGCACCCAGATAAGGGGACCACTCCTCGACAAATATTTCGTGATAGTCCTTCTTGAGTCCATCGAGCCAGCAGACGCCACCATCAGCACTCATAACCAGTCCTTTGCTTGTAACGTTTCATGATTAACCCGTCGGCCTGTTCGACACCATAAGGCGGGGCAACGTTCCGTTCCGTAACCAACGCCCCCGACAGTGCGTGCAGGACAATCGGCGGTTCGTGGCGGCGCTTGGCCGCCACGACGGTCGGTCAGTCACAACTTGTCGGCGTGTCGCTATCCAAAGCGCCTGCGGAAAGGAATGCCTTGACGTCATCCATCAGCTCGGCTTCCGGCACCTCGGCGTATTTCGCGGCCGCCTGATTCTTGGCCTTGATGCTGGCGCGATATTCCTTGCTGAAGTACTGCTTGACGGTATCCTTGCCCTTGGCGTGCTTGTTGGTCTGCAGGTAGGAAGCCCAGTCTGCCTTTTTCTTGCTGCTGGGGGAAATGGGGCCACCCATCTTTTCCATGTGGCAAACGGTACAGACCATGCGGTAGTAAACGCGACCGCGTTTGGCATCTGCGGCCTGTGCGGTGAAAGAGACGGTCATCGCCGCCAGCAAGAGGGTAGAGGCCAGGGGTTTAAGCAATTTCATGATGCAACTCCAAATGGATTACAAAAACCCACGGGCCGCGCGAGCGGCCCGTGGGAGGGGACTTAGTCAAACATTTCCGAAGTGATATTCTTGAGCCAGGAATGGCCGTGGGCAATCTCGATCTTGCGGAAAGCCGGGGTAGCGTTCATCGGCGAAATACCGCCCGCGCCAGGCACTTCAACCAGTTGCCCATCCTTCACGCGGTAAATGCCGGTGATGGAGATGCCATGATCGGGTGTGACCACGCTGTAGCAGGCGTTGATGAACGACGGCTCGTCGGGCTCCACTCCGCGCAACGAGGCGATGATCGCCGCCACGGCTACTTTCGCCTGGGAGGCTGCGGAGTATCCGGACTTCGGCATGGCGCCCGCAACACAGGCATCGCCGATGACGTGGATATTCTTGTGCATGGTCGACTCGAAAGTCGTGAAGTTGACCGGGCACCAACCCTTTGCGTTCACCAGACCCGTGGTATGGGCAATCTTGCCGGCCTGCTGTGGCGGAATGACGTTCAGCACATCGGCCTTGAACTCCTTGCCGGTGACGTTGGTCGCCGTGCGCGTCGCCACATTGATGGACTCGACTTCGCCACCCTTCGATGCGGGAATCCACTCAAGCATGGCGCCACTCTTCTCGAACTGCTCGCCATAGTGCTGCGTGAAGCCCTGCAGCCAAAGGGGCTGCTTGGAGAACTTGTCCTTGGCGTCGAGAATGAGAACCTTGGAATGTGGTTTGTGCTTCTTGAGATAATGGGAAATCAGGGCGCCACGCTCGTACGGTCCGGGGGGGCAGCGGTAGGGATTGTCCGGAACGGTGATGACGACCAAACCCCCATCCTTCATGTCCTTGATCTGGTTTGCCAGCAGCGTGGTTTGCGGTCCGGCCATCCAGGCATGGGGAATGATCTTGCTGGCTTCTTCGTCATAGCCCTTGACGGCGCCCCACTTGAAATCGATACCTGGCGAGACGACGCAACGGTCGTAATCGAGGGTCTTGCCGCCACTGATCTTCACCTTTCTGGCCGCTGGGTCGATCGACTCGACGGTGTCATGAATCACCGTGATTCCGCGCTTTGCCAAGCCTTTATAGTCGAAGGTCAGTGACTCGAGAGTTCTCATTCCGGCCAGCACTTCATTACTGGAAGGGTGGGAAATGAAGCTCTTTTTCGGTTCGATCAGCACGACATCCAGGCCCGGTTCCATCAGCTTGAGATATTTTGCTGCGACGGCGCCACCATAGCCACCGCCGACCACGATGACTTTGGCTTTAACGGCCGCACTCGCACGACCACTGATTCCCAGACCCATGGCCGCAACCAGCGACGCGCCGCCAATGGTCTTGATGAAATCTCTTCTGTTTGAATTTGACATGACAGTGATCCCTTTCTTATTTCTGGCTGGCGTAAAATTGCAACAGTGCGTCGATATCGCTCGGGGTGGCCTTCTCGAACAATTTCTTCTTCGGATGCTGGCTTGCCGTGTTAGTCGCCGCGTCCGGACTGTTCATATCGTTCAGGTAAAGTCGCAGGTAAGGCGTCCACTGCCCGGCCAGGCGCGGCGGGCCATCCTCTTCTGCACCGTTGGCGTTCTCGCTGTGGCAAATCCCGCAAACTTTCTCGTGGTAGGCGGCTCCCTGCTTCACCAGCTTGGCGTCGGCCTTTTGTGGGGCGGAAACCCACTTTTGCTTGGCAAGGTGTTCGGACATGACGTTAAGTTGTGCGTCGTCGTAGCCCTTGGCCACTCGTCCCATGACGGTGGAACCGCGGGAGCCATCACGGTACTGCTTCATGGCCGTGACGAGGAAGGTCTTTGACATTCCGCCGATAGTTGGCATGGTACCGGCTGTGCTCGCGCCGTTCGCACCATGACATCCGCCGCAGGGATTGGCCAGCATGCTGCCGGAAATGTTACCGGCCTGCGTTGTCGCAGAAAAAGTTAACCCGATGGCGAGAGCCACCCCAACTATTTGCAGTCTCATTACGCGATCTCCTGTCGTTGTATATTGGTTAGTAACTTCTGTGCCGCACAAACTTCGTCGAGCCTTCCACCTGAATCAATCTGCCACCTAAATCGGACCTGCAACTTGTGGTCAGTAAAACGCTTACATACGAGACCGCTACCCTTGGTCCGATCTTGCGTAATCGCACGCTACTGATCCGCGCACGGGGAAAAAAACTGGGTTGGCTCGTAATCTCCCCAGCGGGTCCAAAGCGACCCGAAGATGGCAATTTTGTCCCGGCTGAATACTACTGTTCACGCTTTGTCGAACCAATCAAAAAAATGTGACCTACCGATAAAACTGATTGCTTCATAGATTCCATATATTCGATATATCTGATATGGGGGCTGAAAGACCGGTTGCCGCATCACGAGTTGGCTCATGTTAGCGCGAATATTGTCGCGTTTGAGCGCTGCCGCGCAGCATGGTGTAGAGCGCTTTGTCAGCTGATAGATGTTTGCTGTTGCGGCGATACCTATCGCATATGAAATGCCGGAATCCGGCGTACAAGCCGAGCCGATAATCGCACCACGTTTGCAATTGACGGGGTGTCATTACCTGGCGCAATCTGTCATTCGTTCGATGGCCGTGTCGACGTGAAAACGGCGCGTGGGTTGCCTTGGGTGCGTCCATTGCCGCCGTACCGCCAGCGCCGACTTTTTCAGGGGCCTACGTGGATCGCGCCATAAGTATTGGCGATCTGGTGAATTCGAGCCAGATCAGCATCAGTGTGTATCTGGCGAAAGACTGCGGACGATTGGTTACGGCAATGCTTGCTGTAAAAATCCGTCCAGTTGCTGGATCCAGTCGTCCCGCCCGAAGACGAAGCCTTCATTGTGGCCGCCCTCAATTTCCAGGAATTGCTTTGGCGGACGGGCGGCTTCGAATAGTCGTCGACCGTGGGCGAAGGGAATGACGTCGTCGTTGTGGCTGTGAATCACCAGCAACGGGCAGGAAATTTGCGGCAGGTGCGCCAAGGTGTCATAACGGATGCGGGCGAGAAGGCGTATCGGCAGTAGAGGATACAGATCGGCTCCCATGTCGGGAACGGAGGTGAAGGTCGACGCCAGCACCAGCGCGGCGGGACGGTTCTCCGTCGCCAGTTGCGCCGCCACGGCACCGCCCAGCGATTCGCCGAAGATAACAATACGATTCGCAGGGAAACCCAGCTCTTGCGTGGCGTGGCGCCACACGGTTGCAGCGTCCAGATAGCTGCCTTGTTCTGAGGGGGCTCCGCTACTGCGACCATAGCCACGGTAATCGATAATCAAAGTGGCCAGTCCAAGATCATGGAACATACGCAGATAGTCGAGCCGGTGGGCAATGTTTCCGGCATTGCCGTGGAGGAAAATCACCAGACCGCGCGTCCTGTGCTTGATGGCGACCGGCACCAGCCAGCCGTCGAGGGTTTCGCCGTCGACGGTGGAGAGTTTCAGTGGAGCGAAAGGCAGGCCGATATCGGTCGGGCTGGCGCGGAAGTCGCGATCAACTTCCGGCTGGAATACCAGTGAGGACTGCTTGAAATAAATCAGGGCCATCAGGCCCAGATAGATCAAAAGAATAATCTGGAGCACCGACCACAGCATGAATGAGACCTTCTTGGGAAGCCGAGCGGTCATCGGTGGAGTGTGTGCAAGGAGTAGTTCGCAGGCGAATCACGCGACACCGCCTCAACCCACGCCAAATCAACAATTGCCTTTGCGCGACGCCCTGTCAGGCGGGCTCAAATTGCAGATGCAACGGGTGGCGGTGTGCTGAGCGCTTCTTCGAAGCCAAGCACGACCTTTTCGTGCTCGTCGACGTCAATGGTGACGCGACCGCCGTGAACCAGCTTGCCGAACAGCAGTTCGTCGGCCAGCGCCGAGCGGATTGTGTCCTGGATCAGGCGCGACATCGGTCGCGCACCCATCAGTGGGTCAAAGCCTTTCTCGGCAAGCCATGCACGCAGCGTGCCCGTGAATATGGCTTCAACCTTCTTCTCGTGCAATTGGCCTTCAAGTTGCATCAGGAACTTGTCCACCACACGCAGGATGATTGCGGCATCGAGCGCGCGGAAGGAAATGATGGCATCCAGCCGATTGCGAAATTCAGGCGTGAACATGCGCTTGATGTCGGCCATTTCGTCGCTTTGGCCCTTGTTGGAGGTGAAGCCAATGCTGGTCTTTTGCAAGGCCTCGGCGCCGGCGTTGGTTGTCATGACAATCACCACATTGCGAAAATCCGCCTTGCGTCCGTTGTTGTCGGTCAAGGTGCCGTGGTCCATTACTTGCAGCAGGATATTGAACACCTCCGGGTGCGCTTTTTCGATTTCGTCCAGCAGCAGCACGGCGTGCGGCTTCTTGGTAACGGCTTCGGTAAGCAGTCCGCCCTGATCAAAGCCGACATAGCCGGGAGGCGCGCCGATCAACCGGCTTACGGCATGGCGTTCCATGTATTCAGACATGTCAAAGCGAATCAGTTCGATGCCCATGCCATAGGCTAACTGGCGCGCTACTTCGGTTTTTCCGACGCCAGTCGGCCCGGAGAACAGGAAACAGCCAACTGGCTTCTGCGGGTCGCCCAGCCCGGAGCGCGACATTTTGATCGCTCTGGTCAGGGCATCAATGGCAGGTTCCTGGCCGAAGACCATGTTCTTCAGATCGCGATCCAGATTCTTCAGCGCCGAGCGGTCGTCGGCTGAAACGTGCTGTGGCGGAATGCGCGCAATCCTGGCGACGATGTCTTCGATCTCAAGTTTGCCGATAGTCTTCTTCTGCTTTGATTTCGGCAAGACGCGTTGAGCGGCGCCGGCCTCATCGATCACGTCGATCGCCTTGTCAGGCAGGTGGCGGTCATTGATGTACTTGGCCGCAAGTTCTGCCGCGCTGGAAATAGCCGCAGCGGAATACTTGACGCCGTGATGCTCTTCAAAGCGGGACTTGAGGCCGCGCAGTATGGAGACCGTTTCGTCCACCGACGGCTCATCGACATCGACTTTCTGAAAGCGACGTGACAGCGCATGATCCTTCTCGAACACACCGCGAAACTCGGTATATGTGGTGGCGCCGATGCACTTCAGAGCCCCTGATGCCAAAGCGGGCTTGAGCAGATTGGACGCATCCATCGTTCCACCTGACGCCGCGCCGGCGCCGATCAGTGTGTGTATCTCGTCGATGAACAGAATGGCGTTCGGGTTGTCCGCAAGTTGTTTGAGGACACCTTTGAGTCGCTGTTCAAAGTCACCGCGATACTTGGTTCCGGCCAGGAGTGAGCCCATGTCCAGGCAATATACGGTGGCGTTGGCAAGAATCTCCGGCACGCGTCCCTCGACAATGCGGCGAGCGAGCCCTTCCGCGATGGCCGTTTTCCCGACGCCAGCTTCGCCGACCAGGAGCGGGTTGTTCTTGCGGCGACGGCATAGGGTCTGGATTACGCGCTCCAGTTCCTTGTCGCGACCGATCAGTGGATCAATCTTGCCCGTCAGCGCCAACTGGTTAAGGTTCTGCGTGAAATTTTCAAGCGCGCCGCCTTTTTCCTGGACCTCACCATCGGTCTCCACCGCTTCTTCCTTGCCTCGAGGTTGCGGCGTCTTGGTGATGCCATGGGAAATGTAGTTCACCACGTCCAGTCGCGTGACATTCTGGCGTTGCAGGAAAAACACGGCATGTGAATCCTTTTCGCCGAAGATCGCCACCAGCACGTTGGCCCCGGTGACTTCCTTCTTTCCCGAGGACTGCACATGAAGAATGGCGCGCTGGATTACGCGCTGGAAGCCGAGCGTCGGTTGCGTGTCGATTTCATCGATTCCTGCCACGGTCGGCGTGTGCTCATTGATAAAAGTCAGCAGTTCCTTTCTCAGGCTCTCAATATCGACCGCGCAGGCCCGCAACACTTCGGCGGCGGAGGGATTATCCAGCAGCGTCAGCAGCAGATGTTCGACGGTGATGAACTCATGGCGCTTCTGTCGGGCTTCGACAAAGGCCATGTGCAAGCTGACTTCGAGTTCCTGGGCAATCATCGGTCTTCCTCCATCACGCAAGCCAGCGGATGCTGGTGCCGACGCGAAAATGCACTCACCTGCTCAACCTTCGTCGCAGCTACATCGCGAGGATACACGCCGCAGACACCCCTTCCCTCACGATGCACTTTCAGCATGACTTGCGTCGATTGCTCGCGCGATAAACCAAAAAACTTTTCCAAAACCACTACGACGAAATCCATGGGAGTGAAATCATCGTTGAGCAGCAACACCTTGTACATTGGTGGCGGCTTGGTGAGATTCTTCTCCGGCGCCAATGCAGCACTACCCTCCGATTCGACGTGCTTGCGCGTAACCATGAGTGGATTTTAATGTGATTCCTGCACAGTTCAACACCACGAAAAGGAGGGGAATAATGCGTTCATGCGCCGTATTTTGGGTTGATCGTCCAACATGCAAGGGGCAGGCATGTGCGATGCAGCATAGAAAGTTGTTGACGCTGCTTGACAATGTGCGTAAAACGCGAAACGTGTTTAGTTCAATTTCCTCCGCAGTGACCTACGGTCGTCTCACAGTCTGTCGAATTGCAGCTCCTCTGAATTGCCGCTTGGCCCCCTCTGCTGTTCCGAAGTTGAACCTCAAACATGCCCCGGCCGGGGTGCGGTGTTTTGCAGCCCGCAGCGGTGGCCGATTCGTTCGTTTTTGATTAAGGAAGAAGTTACATGGCAACTGGTACTGTTAAGTGGTTCAACGACGCCAAGGGTTTTGGTTTTATTACCCCGGATGACGGTAGCGAAGATTTGTTCGCACATTTCTCGGCCATCAACATGGCTGGGTTCAAGTCCCTGAAGGAAGGCGACAAGGTGACTTTTGACGTGGTGCAAGGCCCTAAAGGCAAGCAGGCGTCGAACATTCAGAAGCCTTGATGTCCTCGATTCTTTCGGTGCCGGGTTAATTCCGGTTCCGGAAATACAAAGCCCGCCCGAGGTAGCTGTCTGGCGGGCTTTGTTTTTTCTAATTGCACGCCTGTTTCGTGGGTATATGAACGTGCCTTCGAGTTTGCTGGTTTGAGCCGCCTCATACTTTTCAACAAGCCTTATGGCGTGCTGACCCAGTTTACCGATAGCGGCGGACGGCCCACCTTGGCCGATTACGTTCCAATCCGTGATGTGTATGCCGCTGGGCGGCTGGATGCAGATTCGGAAGGATTGGTCGTATTGACCGACGATGGCGCTTTGCAGGCGCGAATCGCCAATCCCCGGCACAAGTTGGCAAAGCTGTACCGGGTGCAGGTTGAAGGTTTGCTCACAGATGAAGCGCTGAGAAAACTTGCCAAGGGCGTGGACCTTGGCGATTTCCATACGCAGCCGTGTCTGGCGCGCCGCATTGCCGAGCCGCAAGGCCTCTGGAAACGGAATCCCCCGATCCGGCATCGCGCGGTTATTCCCGTCAGTTGGTTGGAGATTGTTCTGCGAGAAGGGAAGAACCGTCAGGTCAGGCGCATGACGGCACGAGTCGGGTTTCCGACACTACGCCTGATTCGTTGGGCGGTGGGGGATTGGACTCTGGAAGGACTTGCGCCGGGCCAGTGGCGAGAACTTGAGATTTCAAGTCAACCAGAAGGAAAGCAGCGCGTTAATGTCCGTAACGCCACGAAAAACCGTGGGGTTAACAACACTCTACCTATACACACACTAAAGGAAACACCATGAACAAGCTCCTCGCGACCCTCGTTGCTGGCCTGATCGCTACCTCCGTTTTTGCTGCTGATGCGCCGAAGGCTGCCCCGGCTACTCCCGCTACCCCGGCTGCTCCGAAGGCTGCCCCCGCTGCTGCGGCGACTCCGGCTACCCCGGCTACCCCGTCGGCCAAGGCTGCTGACGCGCCGAAGGCTGAAGCTGCTCCCGCCAAGGCTGAAAAGAAGGCCAAGAAGGCCAAGAAGGCCAAGAAGGTCGAAGCTGCAAAGTAATCCCCTAATCCGGGAAAAAGGAATGGCAGGGAGACCTGCCATTTTTTTTGCCGCGCAATTCGGGGTGATCGAGGTTCTTTCGTCGAAGGAGATTGATCATGTTTGCCAGGATGGTGCTGCTGGCGACAATGTTGGCGATTGCCTGGCCAGGCTGGGCGCAGCAGCCGCAATTGCCCTTGCTGGAGTTGTTTGCAGGGATGCATCGTATCGAGGCCGAAGTCGCGGCGACTTCCGGTAGCCGGCAAATCGGGATGATGCAGCGCACGATCATGGCGCCTCAGCGCGGCATGTTGTTCGTGTTTCCGGAGGTTGCCAAGCACTGCATGTGGATGCGAAACACGCTCCTGCCCTTATCGGTGGCCTTCCTTGACGAAAAGGGCAGGATCATCAATGTCGAGGACATGCAGCCCAAGACCGAGGATAACCATTGCGCGAAAGCGCCTGCGCGCTACGCGCTTGAGATGAATCTGGGATGGTTCAGAAGTCGCGGTCTGGGTCCGGGGTTCTCCATCACGGGAATCGACAAGGCACCCCCCGGCCGTTGATATGCAGCGGCGTGTCCGTCGGCTCCCGGTGTCTGCGTTGCGTGGACGGGGCTAGGTTCAGTAGTGCGGCGGGATATCGTCGCGCAAATTCCGTGGTTCGCTGGGCGCCGCTGGTTGCATCAGCTGATACAACTCGCGGATCTGAGCCTGTAGCAGATCGATTTGCTGTTGCTGGCGAAAGACGGTGCGGTTGAGTTCTTCCAGATGGTCCTCGCCGAGGCTGAGCTTGATTTCGAGTTCGGTGAGTCTGGATTCCATGTCGATTCCTTCGTCATTGAATGACAGAGGGCGCCTTTTCGGCGCCCTCTGCTGATTGCGCATCAGTCGCGCACCTGTCTTGATCAGGCGAAATTCTTTGCCGCAAAGTCCCAGTTTGCCAAGGAATTGAGGAAGGTCTCGACGAACTTGGGTCGGGCATTGCGGTAGTCGATGTAGTAGGCGTGTTCCCACACATCGATGGTCAGCAGGGCCTTGTTTTCGCTGTTCAGCGGCGTGCCTGCGGCGGTGGTGTTAACGATATCCACCGCGCCATCCGGTTTCTTCACCAGCCAAGTCCAGCCCGAGCCGAAATTGCCCACGGCAGAGGCCTGGAAGGCTTTCTTGAACTCGTCGAAGCTGCCCCATTTCTTGTTGATGGCCTCGGCGAGGGCGCCTGTCGCCGTGCCGCCACCGCCGACTTTCATGCTGTTCCAGAAGAAGCTGTGATTCCACACCTGGGCCGAGTTGTTGAAAATCCCGCCAGCCGGGGCTTTCTTGACGATGGCTTCAAGGTCGAGATTCTCGTACTCCGTGCCCTTGATGAGGTTGTTGAGGTTGGTCACATAGGCCTGATGATGCTTGCCGTAGTGGTATTCAAAGGTTTCCTTCGAGATATGGGGGGCGAGAGCGTCCATCGCGTAAGGCAGAGGAGGGAGGGTATGTTCCATTTTGGTTCTCCTGTTATCGGTGCTATAGGTTGAGCAGTTTAGTCAAGAATGTGTTGGTTGGCAATCGGTCAATGTCCGGGGGTGCTCGCGAGGATGCCGGCTTGAGCCTCGCCATGCGCCAGACGGAGATTCACGGTTTGACCGGCATGTAAGCTTGCAGCGTCGGTTACCAGGTCACCGTTGGCATCGCGAACGATGGCGAAACCGCGGGCCAGCGTTGCTTGTGGATTCAGGTGGGCGAGTGCCGCAGCCATGTTGTCGAGCGCGCTTCGCCTGTGTTGCTGCTGTTCGCGGATCGCGGCACCCAGACGCTGCGCCAGCAGTCCGATGTGTCCACGGCGTTTTTCGATGCGTGGCACGTTGCGGCCCAGACCAAGGGCGGCGCGGCTCAGTCGGTCCTGGTGCCGGCGCAGGCATCGGGCCAGTGACGCGTCCAGATGCGAGTCGAGCAGCGCAAGGCGGTCGCGCGCATGCGCCAAGCGGGTCGCCGGGTGAATCAGGCGTAGCGCGAGGTGATCCAAGTCCTGCCGCTGGCGGGCGATGCGGTATTGCATGGCTTGGTTCATGGCTGTTCCAAGATCGGCAATTTCGTCCGCCGCCTCGTGCCACCCCTGCGTTGCAAGCTCGGCTGCGGCAGTGGGCGTTGCGGCGCGCAGATCGGCGACATAGTCGGCGATGGTGGTATCGGTCTCGTGACCGACGCCGCTGATGATCGGCAGCGGGCTGGCGACAATCGCACGTGCGACAAGTTCTTCGTTGAATGCCCAAAGGTCTTCAATGCTGCCACCACCGCGCACGATCAGCAGCAAATCGCATTCCTTGCGCTGGTCTGCCGCCGCGATCATTTTGGCAATATTTTCGGCGGCCCTGTCGCCCTGCACTAGGGTTGGATAGAGGATCGCGGTGAGATGCGGCGCGCGGCGTTTCAGCGCCACCAGCACGTCACGCAGGGCGGCGCCGGCGGGCGAACTGATGATCCCGATCCGAACCGGAAAGCGCGGTAGTGACCGCTTACGCTCGGCGGCAAACAAGCCATCCGCCTCCAGTCGTGCCTTCAATCGGGCAAAGGCCTCGAACAGCCGTCCCAGCCCGGCGCGGCGCAGCGTCTCGACATTCAGCTGGAAGTCGCCACGTGCTTCATAAAGCGACACCAAGGCACGCGCCTCAACCTGCTGGCCGTTTTCCAATCGCCAGGCAATCGATTGGGCGCGTGAGCGGAACACCACGCAGCGTGCCTGGGCGTTTTCGTCCTTCAGCGAGAAATAGACATGGCCCGAGGCGGCACGGGCCAGGTTGGAAATTTCCCCGGCTACCCAAAGCAGTGGGAACTCCCGCTCCAGACTCTGGCGCGCGAGCCGGTTGAGCTCGCTAATGCTGACGACAGTGGAGGGATCGAGCATGGATTGGACGCTTTGGATTTAGGATACGCAATGCGAAAATTCTACAGTATCCACACAGCGCATCGGGCAAGACTTGGAAAGCCATGCTGTTGCAAGGGGTGCAATGTAACTGATTGATTTATTGTGTAGTTATTCTTGCTCCGAAATTGATCGAAAAAGAAAAAGTCCTTGCGGGAGGCCAACTTAGCTTGTTTGACACCTGATGATCCACAAACTTATCCACAGATTTTGTGGATAAGCCGGCCACTGTTCCCTCGCTTTGCAACGGTGCTAATCGACTACTGTATTCGGCATGTTTGAGCATTACCCCAGCGCATGAGCCACTCCTTGATACCGCTAGCCGCAGGGGCCCTGATCGGTCTGTTGCGCGAGGCGCTGGAAAGCACGCTGGTCGAACGTGGTGCGGCGCAGGGGCTGGAGTTGCTCGGCCATGCCGAGGACTTCTGGAGCGGTTTGCCGCTGATCGAACTGCGGCGCATGGCCGAGGCTGGCAATCACCATGCAGAAGCCGAACTGGCCTGGCGTCACGCCGCCGGCGAAGGCGTCGCCAAGTCCTATGCGGATGCTGTGCGCTGGGCGTCGCGCAGTGCTGAACATGCTTGTCCTACGGGCGAAGCGGTGCTGGGCTGGCTGTTGTATCAGGGCTGTGGTTTGCCGCGCGATTACCGCGAAGCGGTGCGTCTGTTCGATTCGGCAACGCGACAGGGTGATACTCGCGGCATGACCTGGCTGGCCTTGTGTCTCCTGCGCGGTCACGGCGTGCCCGTGGATACGCCGCGCGCCGCCAGTCTGTTCGAGCAAGCCGCGCAAAAAGGCGCACGTCTGGCGCAATACTGGCGCGGTCGTGTGCTGTATTTCGGCATCGGCATCGAACGCGACTTTGCCACTGCCGCGTATTGGCTGCAGCTGGCCGCTGCCCACGGACAATCCAAGGCGCAAGACCTTCTGG
This sequence comes from Sulfuritalea sp., assembly GCA_023229545.1. Lineage (GTDB taxonomy): Bacteria > Pseudomonadota > Gammaproteobacteria > Burkholderiales > Rhodocyclaceae > Sulfuritalea. The sequence continues at coordinate 30,616 of JALNZB010000005.1, forward strand.
CGCGCTGCTACTTTTTTGGTCGCGGCGTCACGGAAGATCGTGCCGCAGCGGCGGGTTACTGGCGTCAGGCGGCGGACGATGACGTCATCAGCGCCAGCTTCTGCCTGGGCATGTGCCTGTATGCCGGCGAAGGCGTGCCGGCGGATGCGGCGGAAGCCGTGACGCATTTTCGTGTTGCGGCGCGCAAAGGGCTGGCGGGTGCGATGTTTCTGCTGGGCCAGTGCTACACATTCGGCTTCGGTGTTACGCGCGATCCGGAAGCCGGCATGGCCTGGTATCGACGCGCGGCAGAGAAGGGCAGTCGCGATGCCGAGTTTGAAATGGGCGAGTGTTACGCGCAGGGTATCGGCCCGGCGAGCCGCGACTATGACGAGGCCTTGCGCTGGTGGCGCGCTGCCGCCCGACGCGGCCATGCGCGAGCGAGGCTCAAGATTGCTCATGCCTATCGCTGGGGCGACGGCGTTGCCGAAAACAAGGCGCTGGCGGTTGCCTGGTATCGACGCGCGGCGGAACAGGGCGACATTTCGGCGCGCGTCTGGCTGGGTGAGTGCTACGAACATGGTGAGGGGGTGCGCGCCGACTTGAGTGCGGCACTGATGCATTATCGCGCTGCGGCCGACGCGGGCGATGCCCATGGTCAGGCCGAATACGGTCGTTGCCTGCTGCTGGGCGTTGGCGGCGAGGCGCGACCGGCGCTGGGCGAAGCCTTGTTGCGCAAGGCGGCAGACGCTGGCTGGCCGCAGGCTTTGAAAGAACTGGAGCGCCACTGGTTCGCGCTGGGAGAAGCCCTATTGCACGCTGCCACGACTGCGAATGACCTGAAGCTGGTTGACGCGGTGAACTGCTTTCGCGGTGCCGCAGAACTGGGGCATCGTCGCGCTGCCTTCATGCTTGCGGAGTGTCTGCGTCATGGCACGGGTACCGCCGTTGATGTGCCGCAGGCGGTCATCTGGTACCGCAAGGCTGCGGCCTTGTTCGATGCCAAGATACTATTGGGAGATATGTTCTATTTTGGTCAGGGTCTGCCGCGCAATCCGTGCGAGGCCTTGCATTGGTACGAGCAGGCGGCCGTGGTTCACGAAGATCCGTATGCCATGTACAGCTTTGGCTATTGCCTGCTGCATGGCGAAGGTGCGCCGCGTGATGCCCGCGCCGGCGCACACTGGTTGCGGCGGGCTGCCCTGCAAGGCGAAGCCGATGCGCAATACGAACTGGGCCTGGCGTATTACCGGGGCGATGGATTGAAGCGCAGCCTGCGTCTGGCGGCCAAGTGGCTGCGGGCGTCAGCGCGTTTGGGCCACGTTCGCGCCCGCGCTTTTCTGGAGCGCATGGAGCGCGGTAGTCAGCTTAGCTAGATTTGGCTAAGGTGTTGTGGCGAGTTGCTGGTTCAACTGCTTCAGAGTGTCGTCCAGTTTTTCGGCCATTTCGGCCAGCAGATCACGGCCTTGTCGTCGGGCGTGGCGTGCGGCAATGAACAATTCATAGAGCTTCGAGCCAAAAAGATTCTGCAACTCACGGTCGATTTCGAGCAGCCGCGCCCTCATGCGCTCCACCTGTCGCAGAAGAGTCGGCGCTGGCGAGACGGCGAGGTTCTCCGCCGGCGAATCGCGGCGACCATCTTGTCCCTCCTGCCATAGCATCGCCACTTCATGCAAGCCGACTTCGTCGCCGGCGCGATAGGCGCGATTGGCTTCCGACATGAGGTGCGTGCGCCAGGCCCGGTCAGCATCGTCCATCGCGCGATCCGGGTGAATCTTCTGTGCGATCTGGCGAAACAGGCGCTTTACGTCACTGCTCGGGCGAAAGGTCGCCGGCTCATCGCCGCTGGCCTGGGTGAAGCGTTCGCTTTCGCGTGTCGACTGCTCCGCCCTTTCCTGCTTCTCTTGCGCCTCGGCACGAACGCCGGGGTTCTCCGGGGTGCGTGCCGCCGCCTCGCGGGCAAGCCGGGCATGGAGGGCGTCGAGTTCGACCATGCGACGCCCCACCAACTCGTAATAGCGGCGCATGAAATTGGCTACTTCCCCCTGGGCCGTGGCCAGTTCAAGCTCCAGTTCCGCCACGTCCTGCGTCAGTTGGGCAAGTTCCATCTGCAGTTGCAGATCGGCATCGGCCACCGCGATTGATCTATGACGCGGCGAATCGGCACGTGCGCCCACATGCAGCAGGCTGCCGGGCGGTGCGACCAGTTCCGGCGGTGCGTCGCAACGGTAGAGCAATGTGATGTCGGAACTCTTCTGCTTCAGGCTGCGGTAGGCGGCAATCGGCAGGATGCGTGCGGGAAACAGCTCGGCGACCCGTTCCGGCCATTCGCTGCGATCATTGCGCGCAACCCATTGATGGGCCTCGTGCCAGAGCGCCTGGTTTTGCGCAATCCGCTCGCGTTGGCTTTGCCATGCGGCGACCTGCTCGTCCTCGCCATCGCGCGCGAGACGGCTTTTCATCAGGGAAAGTGTGGCGCGCAGGGCGATGCGAGCCGCAAAATCTGCCGCTGGGAGAACCAGGCAAAGCGGTCGAATGGCAAGATCGAGCGCGTTGGAAATCTCCGGCAGTTGCTGGTCGTCCGGCGCCAGGATAACCAGCGTCCGCCCCGCGGCCAGAGCGATCGCGGCGAATGCGGCAAGCACCGCCAAAGGGCGTTCCGGAACTGCTTCTTCGCGCGGCATGGCTGCCAGCGAGGATATGGCAAAGTGCGCAAACCACGCTGCTGCGACGACAGCGGGATCGACGGCGGATTTTGCGGTGGGCGAAGATGGCGAAACCATGACGCCCCAAGTTTATACGGCCCCTGACAGGCCAAGGCGCTGGATGAAAGCTGGTTTCCGGTCCTGTTTCGGATTTCATCGGCACATCTGTTTGTATTGCCGAATCGGGCGACTCGGGCTAAAGTTCGCGCTTTCCTGCTTACCGGAGTCCTCCCCGTGTTTTCCATCCTTCAGGCTGCCGGCTGGCCCATCTGGCCTCTGCTGTTTGCGTCCATAATTGCTGTAGCACTCATCATCGAGCGTGCGTCGGCCCTGCGCCGAATCAAGATCGTCCCCGCTGGGCTACTGCAAAGCGTGGTGGCCGACTATCGTCAAAGCGGAATATCGGATGCCCAGTTGGCGCGTCTCGAAACGCATTCGCCACTGGGCCGCGTCCTTGCCGCCGGCATGCGCAATGCCAAAGCTTCGCGCGAGATCATGAAAGAATCAATCGAAGAAGCTGGCCTTAGTGTCGCTCATGAGCTCGAACGCTTCCTTACCACGCTGGGCACCATCGCCACGATCGCACCGCTGATGGGATTGTTCGGCACCGTGGTGGGCATGATCGAAATTTTCGGTTCTTCGACAGCCGCCGGCAACAATCCCCAAGCCCTGGCGCATGGCATTTCCGTGGCGCTCTATAACACCGCTTTCGGATTGATAGTGGCCATTCCCAGCATGATCTTCTATCGCCACTTCCGTGCGCTGGTAGATGGCTTTCTGGTCGAGATGGAGCAGGAAGCGGTGAAGCTGGTCGAAATGATTCACGGCGAACGCAAGTAGGAATAGAACGCGATGAACTTCCAGCGAGGACGGCAGCGCGAGGAACTGGAGATCAATCTGATTCCGATGATCGATGTGCTGTTGGTGATCCTGATTTTTCTCATGATTACCACCACCTATTCCAAGTTTTCCGGGCTGGAAATCAACCTGCCCACTGCCGATGCCGTGCAGAACAAGGAGCAGCCGGACGAAATCAACGTGGTGGTTACCGCCGCCGGCGAGATCATGGTGAACAAGGCGGCGATAGGCGGTCGCGACATCGAGTCCATCGCTGCCGCCATGAGGCGCTCGACGGGCGCCGGCAAGGAACCGGTGGTCATCATCAACGCCGACGCCAAGGCCGCGCATCAGAGCGTCATCGATGTCATGCAGGCGGCCCAGCAGGCCGGGCTGTCGCACATTTCCTTTGCCACCCAGCAGGCGCAACGCTGAGCCTGGCGGTCTGACCGCCGTCTGGCGGCGGCGCGGGCCGGTGGCCTGTCTGCTGTTTCCCTTCTCGCTTGCGTTCATTTTGCTCGTGGCCTTGCGCCGAGCCTTGTACCGTGCCGGGCTGTTGCGCCGCGAACGCCTGCCGGTACCCGTGGTGGTGGTTGGCAACATCACCGTCGGCGGTACCGGCAAGACCCCGCTGGTGATTCATCTGGCCCTGGCGCTACGCGCACTTGGACGACATCCAGGAATTGTCAGTCGCGGCTATCGCGGTAGCGCCGCACAAGTCGAGGAGGTGACACCCGTCAGCGATCCGGGAGCTGCGGGTGACGAGCCTCTGCTGCTGGCCCGGCGTAGCGGCTGCCCGGTGTTTGTCGGTCGGGACCGGACGGCAGCGGGCCGCGCCCTGCTTGCGGCGCATCCGCAATGCGACGTGATTCTTGCCGATGACGGTTTGCAGCACTATCGGTTGGCACGCGATGTCGAGGTTGCCATGTTCGACGAGCGGGGATTGATGAACGGCTGGTGCTTGCCTGCGGGGCCGCTGCGGGAGTCTGTCTCGCGTCTGGCGCAGGTGGATGCGGTGGTTCTCAACGGAAGCGCCGTGTCACCGGCGCCGACTTTTGAGCGCCCGGTATTCGGGATGCGTCTGCGGGGCGAGAGTTTTCATCGTCTCGATGATCCGCTGATGCAATGCCGCGCCGCCGATCTGGCGGGCAGGAAACTGCATGCCGTGGCCGGCATCGGTGCGCCGCAGCGCTTTTTCGATCAATTGAGCGAGATGGGAATGAGCTTCATTGAGCACGCCTTCGCCGATCACCATAGCTATAGCGCCGAGGAGCTCGCCTTTGTCGGCGACGCCATCCTGACGACGGAAAAGGATGCCGTAAAATTGACGCGACTTTCCTTGCCTCTGCCGGTATGGGTATTGCCCGTCACCGCCGAAGTAAGCCCCGACCTTGCCGCATTTGTTCTGGAGAAGCTCAATGGACACCCGCCTGCTTGAAATACTCGTTTGTCCGGTCTGCAAGGGGCCGCTGGAAAACCGCAAGACGACCGCCGAACTGGTCTGCAAGGCCTGCAAGCTGGCGTATCCGGTCAAGGACGATATTCCGGTGATGCTGGAAGACGAGGCCCGGCAGCTGGGCGTCGAAGAAGTCTGATGGCTTTGCGCGTTGTCATCCCGGCGCGCTATGCCTCGACGCGCCTGCCGGGGAAACCGCTGGCCGATATCGGCGGACAGCCGATGATTGTGCGCGTGGCCGCTGCGGCCAAGCGCGCCCAGGTCGATGGCGTGTGGGTCGCCACCGATGATGAGCGAATAGCCGCTGCGGTTCGCCAGCATGGCTTCGATGCGGTGATGACCAGCGCGGATCATGTCAGCGGCACCGACCGCATCGCTGAAGTTGCCGACCAGATGAGGTGGGACGATGCCGACATCGTGGTCAATGTTCAGGGTGACGAGCCGCTGCTCGATCCCGCGTTGATACAGGACGTGGCCGGGGCGCTGCACGGCGACCCCGATGCGGCGATGGCGACGGCGGCCCATCCCCTGACAACCGCCGCCGATTTCTTCAATCCCAACGTGGTCAAGGTGGTATGCGATGTGCGTGGCCGCGCCTTGTACTTCAGCCGTGCCCCAATTCCCTGGGATAGAGATCAGTTTGTCGTCGCGCGTGACACGCTGCCATCCGATCTCGCGGCACAGCGCCACATAGGCATCTACGCCTATCGCGTAAGCTTCCTGCGTCGCTTTGGGCAACTGGCTGCCTGCCCCCTGGAGCGTATCGAGGCGCTGGAGCAACTGCGTGCGCTTTGGCACGGCTATCCGATTCAGGTCGTCAGCGTCGAGCATCCGCCCGCACCGGGAGTGGATACCCCCGAAGATCTGGAGCGCGTGCGTCGCCTGTTTGACGCCGACCGTGTTTCGGAGTAAGTTTCGGCTGGCTTGAAAATAGAAAATCGCTGTTAAATCATAAAGATAAACTTTACTTTGGAGTGTAGATATGAAATTGATCCTGTTGGGTGGGCCGGGCGCCGGCAAGGGAACACAAGCTGCGTTCATTACCGAAAAATTCGGGATTCCGCAGATATCCACGGGCGATATGTTGCGCGCGGCGGTCAAGGCCGGTTCGCCAATGGGTCTGGCGGCAAAAAAAGTCATGGACGCGGGCGGACTGGTATCCGACGACATCATTCTCGGCCTGATCGCCGAGCGCCTGAAGCAGCCCGATTGCGCCAAGGGCTTCCTGTTCGACGGATTTCCGCGCACCATTCCGCAGGCGGAAGCCATGCGCACGCAGGGTGTTGAGCTGGACTACGTGCTTGAGATCGATGTCAGCGACGAGGAAATCATCAAGCGCATGAGCGGTCGTCGTGTGCACCTGGGTTCGGGACGCACCTATCATGTGATATTCAATCCGCCCAAGGTCGAGGGCAAGGACGACGCTACCGGCGAGGCCCTGATTCAGCGCGACGACGACAAGGAAGAAACCGTCAAGAAACGGCTGGCGGCGTATCACAGCCAGACCAAGCCGCTCACCGACTTCTATTCCAAGTGGGCTGACACGGGAGCCAAGGGCGCACCCAAGTACCGCAAGGTTTCCGGAGTTGGCTCGCTTGACGCGATCAAGAGTTCCCTGTTCGCCGCGCTGAGCTGACCTGTTTCCGGGTCCGTTGCCGTAACACCGATAGCAGGAGTCTCCATGTCCAGTCACATTCGACGCATCGCTGTCTGCACTGGGGGTGGAGACGCCCCGGGCCTCAACGCCGTCATACGGGCCGTGGTCATTGCCGCCGCCAATCGCGGCTGGGAATGCTACGGAATTCACGACGGCTTCAACGGCATACTTTTCCCGGAGCGCTATCCCGAGGGCGGTGTGTACCGCCTCACCAGGGAAAAGGTGCGAGGCATCGGGCATCTGGGCGGCACGATTCTGGGCACCACCAACAAGGGCAATCCTTTGCATTTTCCGGTGAAGATGCCGGACGGGACAACCAGGGACATGGATCGTTCCGGCGAGATTCTGGAATATTTCGCCATGAAGGAACTCGATGCCCTGGTTTCCATCGGTGGCGACGGTTCGCTCACCATCGCCAATGCCCTGCATAAGAAGGGGCTGCGCGTGGTGGGGGTGCCCAAGACCATCGACAACGATCTCGACAAGACTTTCACCACGTTCGGCTTCGATACGGCTGTGGCATTTGCCACCGAGTGTCTGGATCGTCTGCACAGCACCGCCGAGAGTCATCAGCGGGTGATGGTGGTCGAGGTCATGGGGCGCTATGCAGGATGGATTGCGCTGCACGCGGGTATCTCCGGCAGCGCCCACGCCATCCTGATCCCGGAAATTCCCTTCGACGTGGACAAGGTCGCGGCAAAGATTCGCGCGCGGGATGGCGAGGGAAGGATGTATTCGCTGGTGATAGTCGCCGAAGGCGCCGCGCCCATTCATTGTCACCGGGAAATTCTGGCGCCCGCCGAGATCGGCCATGCCGAGCGTCTGGGCGGTGTCGGCGAGCGAATCGCCAAGGCACTCGGAGAGCGGACCGGCAAGGATGTGCGGGTAGTCGTACTGGGGCATCTGCTGCGCGGCGGCAGCCCGACGTCGTTTGATCGTCTGGCGGCCATGCGTTTTGGCACCGCTGCGGTCAGAGCTCTGGATGAGGGACAATCCGGCGTCATGGTGGCGCTCGCCTTCCCCAACGTGAACTACGTGGCTCTGGAGGAAGTGGCCGGTCGCATGAAGGGCGTACCACTTGACTGCGACACTCTTCAGACCGGTCGGGATATGGGGATCTGCTTCGGCGATTGATCTGCGCGAGTTGGCGCGCGGCTCACCCGTGTGCTCGTGTCTGAGTAGCCCCGTCTATTTGGCCGGATTCAGTATTTTGTCGACCTTGTTCAGCCGCAAGCGGTAAGCGTCCGCAAGGCCGGAACCCAGCAACGGACGCAGATACATCCGAAACGCGTCGGTGACGTCGGTGCCGCTGGCAGCGATAAATTCATCTTCCATGACGCGCGTTTTGCCGGCCACGGATTCCAGCGGAATCAAGTGATAATCGACTGAGTAAAAGCCGGTTCGCTTGATCGCGACGGAACCGTCGCGATCACCCCACATGGCATATTGCACGGCCTTTTCGCCAACCTCTCGGGCTTCGCGTTGATCGACATCCGAAACGCAGCCCATGAATGAACGTTGCAGATAGCCGAAAGTGTCACCACGCACGCGCTTGATGCCCAGCTTGCTTTTGATCTCGTTGCATAGCAGGTCGGCCAGGGCGCCGGTACCGGAGAGCTGAATGTTGCCATGCGCATCGCGCTCAATCTGACTCGTCATCTGAGTGACGATGGGGGTGCCTCGGCTGTCATGAATGCCTTCCGAAGCCGCGATAACGCAGCGACCATACCTGTCGTAGCTAGCCTTGACGTCCGCCAGAAAATTATCGATGCTGAATGTGCGTTCCGGAACGTAGATCAGGTGCGGGCCATCGTCGGGGAATTTCTTTCCCAGCGCCGAGGCTGCGGTCAGAAATCCGGCATGGCGACCCATTACCACGCCCAGATAAACGCCCGGTAGAGCGGCATTGTCCAGATTGGCCCCCATGAAGGCCTGGGCGACAAAACGGGCAGCGGAGGGGAATCCGGGTGTGTGGTCGTTGCCGACCAGATCATTGTCAATGGTCTTCGGAATGTGGATGCAGCGCAAGGGATAGTCGGCACGACGCGCTTCTTCGCTGACAATCCGCACTGTATCGGAGGAATCATTGCCGCCGATATAGAAGAAGTAGCCGACGCCGTGCGCCTTGAGAACCTTGAATATCTCTTGGCAATATTTTAGATCGGGCTTGTCGCGTGTCGAGCCGAGCGCGGAGGAGGGCGTGCTGGCTACCATTTCAATGTTGTGGCTGGTCTCCTGAGTAAGGTCGAGGAACTCTTCGTCGACGATGCCGGATACGCCGTGGTAGGCACCATAGACCAATTCGACATTGCGGAACTTGCGGGCTTCGAGGACTACGCCGGCCATTGACTGGTTGATGACGGCAGTCGGGCCTCCGCCCTGAGCGACTAATACCTTCCCGCGCGGCATGATCCGGCGTTCCATTCGGGTGACTAGATTGGATTGATGATCGGGCATGTAAGTAAATCCGTCTTCAGTATTTAGCCTGGCAGGCGACGAAACTGCAATTCAGCAGTCACTTTCGGCGTCTACTATATCCGGCATTCTGCGGCCTGGGATGCATCAGCCGGATATTGGGTGTTGGCGGTTGAGTTTGCAGTTGTAGGTGGCGGCAGGCTGGCCCACGTGGTACTAAAGTCAGTATCCTGGAACCGCCGAAGAGGATGAGTGGCTTGAATTGAAGCGATTGATGAAACGATAAATGTTGCCGTCCATGCGGAAAACTCGCTTGGACGGCGTGATAACATTCCGCGTCGATTTCATTAATAATTATGGGAGACTTGTGTTATGTCATCAGGATTGATGTTCGCGTTGATCTGTGCCGTGGCGGCAATCGCTTACGGTTGGATCATGAGCCAGTGGATTCTGGCGCAACCGGCGGGTAACGACCGCATGAAGGAAATTTCCGCAGCGATTCAGGAAGGTGCTCAAGCTTATCTGAATCGTCAATACACCACGATCAGCGTTGTCGGTGTCGTGCTTGTCGTGTTGATATGGATATTTCTCGGGAGTCCCACCGCCATCGGCTTCATCCTCGGCGCCGTTCTGTCTGGTGCTGCTGGTTACGTCGGCATGAATGTTTCGGTGCGCGCCAACGTGCGTACCGCCGAAGCGGCGCGTGTCGGCCTCAATGAGGCGCTCAATGTCGCCTTCAAGGGCGGCGCCATCACCGGCATGCTGGTGGTTGGCCTCGGTCTGCTGGGTGTTGCCGGCTACTACGCCTATCTGACAAGCGCCGCTGCGCCGGGCACCAGCATAGACCACATCATCCACCCGTTGATTGGCCTTGGTTTCGGTTCCTCCCTGATTTCGATCTTCGCCCGTCTGGGCGGCGGCATCTTCACCAAGGGCGCCGACGTTGGCGCCGACCTGGTAGGCAAGGTGGAAGCCGGCATTCCCGAGGATGACCCGCGCAACCCGGCCGTGATCGCCGACAACGTTGGTGACAACGTCGGTGACTGTGCCGGCATGGCGGCCGACTTGTTCGAGACCTACGCGGTCACCATGATCGCCACGATGCTGCTGGGCGCTCTGTTGCTCAAGGGTTTTGCCGAGCAGGCCGTGCTCTATCCGCTGGTGCTGGGCGGCTTCTCGATCATCGCCTCGATCATCGGCGTGTTCTTCGTCAAGGCTTCGCCCGGGCAGAAGATCATGACCGCGCTGTACAAGGGTCTGATCGCCGCCGGCGTACTGGCGCTGATCGCCTTCTACCCGATCACCATGAACTTCATCGACGACCACGCACTTGACGCCGTGATGGGCATCAGTGGCGGCGCACACATGCGCCTCTACAGCGCGGCTGTGATTGGTCTGGTGCTCACCGGCCTGATGGTAGTGATTACCGAGTACTACACCGCGACCGAGTATGCGCCGGTGCGCCACATCGCTCAGGCCTCGACCACGGGTCACGGTACCAACGTGATCGCCGGTATCGGCGTGTCGATGAAATCCACCGCGCTGCCGGTGCTGTCGGTGTGCGCCGCCATATGGGCGTCCTACATGCTCGGTGGCCTCTACGGCATCGCCATCGCGGCGACTTCCATGCTGTCGATGGCCGGCATCATCGTTGCGCTCGACGCCTACGGCCCGATCACCGATAACGCCGGCGGTATCGCCGAGATGGCCGAACTGCCGGATTCCGTGCGTGCCGTGACCGATCCGCTCGACGCTGTTGGCAACACCACCAAGGCGGTGACCAAGGGCTACGCCATCGGCTCCGCCGGTCTCGCCGCGCTGGTGCTGTTCGCCGACTTCACGCATGGTCTGGAAGCCTTCAGGCCGGGTGTCAAGTTCCTCTTCGACCTGTCCGACCCGGCCGTGATCATCGGCCTGTTCGTCGGCGGCATGGTGCCGTATCTGTTCGCCGCCATGGGCATGGAAGCCGTCGGTCGCGCTGCTGGCGCCATCGTTGTCGAGGTGCGCCGTCAGTTCCGCGAGATCAAGGGCATCATGGAAGGCACGGCCAAGCCGGAGTATGGCACCTGCGTCGATATGCTGACCAAGGCCGCGATCAAGGAAATGATGATTCCCTCGTTGCTGCCCGTGCTGGTTCCGGTCGTTGTCGCGGTCGCCATGAATTTCCTCATGCCCTCGGTGGCCGGCGTCGGTGCTGGTGTCCGGGCTCTCGGCGGCGTGCTGATGGGCACCATCGTCACCGGCCTCTTCGTCGCCATCTCGATGACGACCGGCGGTGGTGCGTGGGACAACGCCAAGAAGTACATCGAGGAAGGTAACTTCGGTGGCAAGGGTTCCGACGCGCACAAGGCGGCGGTTACCGGCGACACCGTGGGCGACCCGTACAAGGATACGGCTGGCCCGGCGGTGAATCCGCTGATCAAGATCATCAACATCGTTGCTTTGATGATCCTGCCGCTGGTTGCTTGATTCTTCTTCAAGCGATTCAGCGAACGGGCAGCCTGCGGGCTGCCCGTTTTTATTTTGGTGCGCCCGGCAGGGCGCTTTGACTGAATCCGATCAGGCGGCTCTGCGGCGAAAGTCCCTCAGCCGGAAACCGAGCAGCCAAAGCGTAGCGAAGTAGATTGCCAGTCCGCCGAGAACCAAGGCGGACAGCCGCAGCACGCGCTGGCTGCCGTTCATCACCATCCATGCGGCATCCTTGCCGCTGGCAAGCCACAGCACGCCGCCCAGGGCGATCAGCGCGGCCAGCAGCTTCAGCACGAACACCCCCCAACCCGGTCGCGGCTGGTAGGCCCCACACTGCCGCAAACCGCGCCAAAGCAGTCCCGCGTTAAGGCAGGAGGCCAAGCCGATGGACAGGGCCAGTCCGGCATGCTTGAGCCAGCCTATGAAGGCGATGTTCATCATCTGCGTCAGTGCCAGCGTGATCAGTGCGATACGCACCGGTGTGCGAATGTCCTGTCGGGCGTAGAAGCCTGGCGCCAGCACTTTGACCAGAATCAGGCCGGTCAGGCCTAGCGAGTAGGCGACCAGTGCCTCGCGGGTGCGCAGCACGTCGGCGGCGGCAAAAGCGCCGTACTGAAACATCGTAGATAGCAGAGGGATCGCCAGCATCGCCAGTGCCAGTGACGCAGGCAGGGTCAGCATCAAGGTCAGGCGCAAGCCCCAGTCGAGCAATGCCGAGAAGTCCTCTGTTTTGCCGCTGGCATGTGTCTTGGCCAGGCTCGGCAACAGAATGGTGCCGAGCGCCGCCCCAAGCAACCCAGCGGGGAACTCCATCAGCCGATCCGCATAGTAGAGCCACGAGACGCTGCCGCTTTCGAGGAACGAGGCGAAGATGGTGTTGATCAACAGGCTGATCTGTGACACGGAAACGCCCAACACGGCCGGCGCCATCAGTTTGAGGATGCGCTGCACGCCCTCATCGCGCCAGACCGGATCAAAGCGAGGCAGCATGCCGATCTTTGCCAAGGCCGGGAGTTGGATTCCCAATTGCAGTGCACCACCCAGAAAAACCGCCCAGGCCAGCGCCAGTACCGGCGGATCAAACCAGGGCGCAGCGAGAAGTGCCATGCCGATGAAGGATAGATTCAGCAGCACCGGTGTGAAGGCGGGCAAGGCAAATCGACTCCACGTGTTAAGTATCCCGGCGGCCAGCGCCACCAGCGACATGAACAGGATGTAGGGGAAGGTAATTCGCGTCAGCTCGACGGTGAGCTGGAACTTCTCCGCATCGGCGCTGAAACCTGGAGCCGTTACAGCGATCAGCACCGGGGCCGCAGCCATGCCGAGTGCGGTGACGGCGATCAGGATCAGGAACAGCATGCTGGCGACTCGGTCGACCAGACTCTTTGTTTCGCTCTCGTCGCGACTACTACGGTATTCGGCGAGGATGGGAACGAATGCTTGGGAAAACGCACCTTCGGCAAACAGACGGCGCAACAGGTTGGGCAGGCGGAAAGCAACAAAGAAGGCGTCCGTCATCATGCCGGCACCGAAGCTTCTGGCAATGACGAAGTCGCGAACAAAACCCAAAATGCGCGACAGCAAGGTCATCCCACTGACGGTGGCCAAAGTACGAAGCAGATTCATGGCCGGTATGGTATCCGGGATGCGGCTGACAGAAGCAGCTTGCAATGGCCGGAAGACCCCCCTATAATTGCTCGCTTTCCCAAGTTCTACCGGATATCGATATGGCCAATTCCGTTCAAGCCCGCAAACGCGCCCGTCAAGCAGTCGAACAGCGTGCTCACAATATGAGTCAGCGTTCCGCATTGCGTACTGCAATCAAGAAGGTACGCAAGGCGATTGATGCTGGCGACAAGGTGGCCGCGCAGGCAGTGTTCAACGAGTCGCAGAGTGTAATCGACTCGATCGCTGACAAGAACATCGTGCACAAGAATCTCGCAGCGCGTCAGAAGAGCCGCCTTTCGGCTGCCATCAAGGGACTTTAAGCTCATGTAGCATCAGGCGCTCCAAAAAAAGCTGCCTCCGTTAGGGGTGCAGCTTTTTTTTGTCTTGGCTTTGGCACGCAGCGCTTGTTTCCGCAAGCATTGGTCTGCACCTAAAGCTACCGTCAGCATAATGCTTATTGAAATGTTAATAAGAATTAAAGAAATAGGTTGAGTTCACCGAAATCACTGCATATAATCGAAAGACTTGATTGAAATGAAATGGGTTTTATGCAATCCCATCAGTTCATTAAATATGCCTTTCGTATCCGTACTCGCCTCGGCGTGATTGTTGATAACTTGATGATCCATGGTCGGGATGAGTACGACGCGCAACGCAAGCTGCGACAGGTCTATCACGGCTGCCAGATCATCGAATGTGTTTGCCATCGTGGTAGCGTTCGTGTTCCGGTGGCCAGCTTTGAGGAAGTCGCAAACCTCATTGTTCGCTGAGGTTAATCAAGCTTCTGCCTGGTCCCGGCATATTTCGTTACGCACCTCCATCAGAGGAACCGCGCGGTTCGCAACTCATTCATCAGCGCCAAGTAGTCCTGTGCTCCCCGGCTGGCTGGGTTGTGGCTGAAGATATCGAGACTAACGGCAGGTGCTTCGGCGATCGCTACATTTTCTGAAATCACCGTTTCGCACAGTTCGGCCCCGAATTGTTTGTGCAGTCGTTCATGGATATCAAAGCTCATCTTGCGCCGACGATCAAACCGCGTCAGCAAGTAGCGGCGTTCGATACGCCGTTTGAGTACGGGTTCCAGTGCTTTCAGGGTGTGTTCAATCTGCAATGCGCCACGCAAGGAGAGATAGTCCGATGACACGGGAATCAGTATCCGGTCAGAGGCGAAAATCGCGTTGAGCGAAAGTACACCCAGAAATGGGCAGCAGTCGATCACAACGGTGCTTTCGCCGCCGGAAGTTTCAAGCGCCAGCAAGCCCGTGTTAAGCCGGTTGAGAATAGCCGGTCCTTTGCCGAATAAGGAATCGACCTTGATCAGTTCTGCATGGGCGGGGATCAGGCGGCCCACCCCCTCCCAGATCACGGCCAGTTCTTCGAGCGTCCGGTTGTCATGGTATAGCGCGAACACGCTGTTATATGCCTCGCCCTGCACCTCGCCGTGGATAGCTGTCAGATGCGCCTGTGGATCCAGGTCAACCAGTAGCGTAGGCGTGGAATTCCTCGCCAGTGCCGCTGCGATATTTAGCGCGGTGGTGGTTTTCCCGACTCCACCCTTCTGATTGAAAACCGCCATCTTCACTGCCATATCCTCCGTGTTTCGGCTCTATACAGGGGTCTATTTTTCTCTTAGTATAGGGGTGTTTTCAAGCACGGCGGCCGCGTTGCTCTTCGGCCGCCGTATGTTTTTCAGACTGGAGCTTTTCGCGGAGTGCCTTCATGCCGCATCTGATGAATACCTACGGGCGGTTGCCGATCGCCTTTACTCATGGTCAGGGTTGCCGGTTGTTCGACGAACAGGGCAAGTCCTATCTGGATGCCCTGGCGGGAATAGCGGTGAATACGCTGGGCCACAATCATCCTCGATTGGTGAGGGCGTTGTCCGCGCAGGTCGGTCGTCTCATTCATGCGTCGAACTTGTATCGCATAAGCGAAGCCGAGATGGTTTCCGACCGACTCGCTGCATTGTCCGGCATGGACGAGGTGTTCTTTTGCAACTCGGGCTGTGAGGCCAACGAAGCGGCTATCAAACTCGCACGGTTGTATGGACACCAGCAGGGCATTGAGCAGCCGGCCATCATCGTCATGGAACAGGCTTTCCACGGCCGCACGCTGGCGACGCTCTCCGCCACCGGCAATCGCAAGGTGCAGGCTGGCTTCGAGCCGCTGGTCTCGGGTTTTGTGCGGGTGCCGTTTGACGATATCGCCGCAATCGAGCAACTCGCGGCGCGCAATCCGAATGTCGTTGCCGTGCTGTTCGAACCGATCCAGGGCGAAGGTGGCATCAACCTCGCTCACAAGGACTACATGCGTTCGTTGCGGCGGATTTGCGACGAGAAGAACTGGTTGTTCATGGTCGACGAGGTGCAGTGCGGCCTCGGTCGTACCGGGGCATGGTTCGCCCATCAGCACGCGGACGTTCTGCCGGATGTCATGACGCTGGCTAAAGGGCTGGCCTCCGGTGTGCCAATCGGTGCCTGCCTTGCTGCCGGGCGAGCCGCTGGCGTGTTCAAGCCCGGCAATCACGGTTCCACTTTTGGCGGCAATCCGCTGGCCTGTGTCGCGGCCCTGACCACGCTGGATGTAATCGAAGCCGATGGTCTCATGGCGCACGCGGAGAAGCTGGGCGCAGTCATTCGCGATGGTCTGCGCAGTGGTTTGTCCGGCGTCGACGGCTTCGTCGAAGTACGCGGCGATGGCCTGATGATCGGTATCGAGCTGGATCGTACCTGTACCGATCTGGTTACGCGCGGGCTGGAAGCCGGCCTGCTGATCAATGTCACCGCCGACAAGGTAGTGCGTCTGTTGCCGCCGCTGGTAATGAGCGACGCCGAGGGGGCGGAGCTTGTGGTCGCACTTGTGTCGCTGATCAAAGAGTTTCTCGGAGTGTGAACATGGACTCTCCGCGGCATTTCCTGCAACTGAAAGACCTTTCGCGAGATGAGCTCGATTATCTTTTCGAGCGCACCCGGATCATCAAGGCGCGTTTCAAGACCTACCAGCGTCATTGGCCCTTGCAGGATCGCACCTTGGTGATGATTTTTGAGAAGGCCAGCACCCGCACGCGACTCTCCTTCGAGGCTGGCGTACAGCAATTGGGCGGCTCGGCGATCTATCTGAATACGCGAGATTCGCAGCTTGGACGCGGCGAGCCAGTGGAGGATGCGGCTGAAGTGATTTCGCGCATGAGCGACATGGTCATGATTCGCACTTTCGAGCAGGACATCATCGAGCGCTTTGCCAGTCACTCGCGGGTGCCGGTCATCAACGGCCTGACCAACGAATACCATCCCTGCCAGATTCTCGCCGACATCTTTACCTTCATCGAACATCGCGGTCCGATCCAGGGCAAAACCGTGGCATGGATCGGCGACTCGAACAATGTCTGCAACACATGGTTGCAGGCGGCGGAAATCTTTGGTTTCGACGTGCATGTATCGACTCCGCCAGGTTACGAGGTCGAAGCCGAGCGCGCCGGTCTCTATGGCACAGCGCATTTCAAGCAGTTTGCCGACCCGATGGATGCCGCTCGCGACGTCGACCTGGTGACCACCGATGTGTGGACCTCGATGGGATTCGAGGCCGAGAACGAAGAGCGCTTGCGCGATTTCGCAGACTGGCAGGTCGATGCCGAGATGATGCGCGCGGCGCGCCCCGATGCCGTGTTCATGCACTGCCTGCCGGCGCATCGCGGTGAGGAAGTCGCCGCCGAGGTGATCGACGGCGCGCAAAGCGTGGTGTGGGATGAGGCCGAGAACCGGCTGCACACACAGAAGGCGTTGATGGAATTCCTGCTTCTGGGCAGGGTGAATGATTGAAGGAAAAGCAATGAAACAAGCGAAAAAGACAGGCAAGGCCGAGAGCAACAAAGTAGTCCTCGCTTATTCGGGCGGGCTGGATACTTCGGTGATTCTCAAGTGGTTGCAGGACACCTACCACTGCGAGGTGGTGACCTTCACCGCCGACTTGGGCCAGGGCGAGGAACTTGAGCCGGCGCGCGCCAAGGCGCTGAAGATGGGCATCAAGCCGAAGAACATTTTCATCGACGATCTGCGCGAGGAGTTCGTCCGCGACTTCGTCTTTCCCATGTTCCGCTGCAATACCGTCTATGAAGGCGAGTATCTGCTCGGCACCTCGATCGCCCGCCCGCTGATCGCCAAGCGACTGGTCGAGATCGCGAAGAAGACTGGAGCCAATTCGATATCCCACGGCGCCACCGGCAAGGGCAACGACCAGGTGCGCTTTGAACTGGGCGCCTATGCCCTGATGCCCAACGTCAAGGTGATCGCGCCATGGCGCGAGTGGGACCTGCTGTCGCGCGAGAAACTGATGGCTTATGCCGAGAAGAATGGCATTCCGGTGGAAAGGAAGCACAAACAGGGCGGCTCGCCCTATTCCATGGACGCCAACCTGCTGCATATCTCCTACGAGGGGCGCCATCTCGAAGATCCCTCCGCCGAGGCCGAGGAATCCATGTGGCGCTGGACCGTGCCGCCGGAGAAGGCGCCGGACAAGGCCGAGTATCTCGATCTCGAATTCAAGCGGGGTGATCTGTCGGCCATCAACGGCAAGAAGATGAAGGCCCATGAACTGCTCGCCACGCTGAACATGCTTGGCGGCAAGCACGGTGTCGGGCGCCTTGATCTGGTCGAGAACCGCTACGTCGGCATGAAGTCGCGCGGCTGCTATGAAACGCCGGGAGGCAGCATTTTGCTCCGCGCCCATCGTGCCATCGAATCCGTCTGCCTTGATCGTGAAGAGGCGCATCTGAAGGACGACCTGATGCCGCGCTACGCCAGCCTGATTTACAACGGTTACTGGTGGAGTCCGGAACGCCGTGCCCTGCAGGCGTTGATCGATCACACTCAGCAGAACGTCAATGGATGGGTTCGCCTCAAGCTATACAAGGGCAACGCCATCGTCGTCAGCCGCGACTCGAAAACCGACTCACTGTTCGATCCGAACATCGCCACATTCGAGGACGATGCCGGCGCTTACAACCAGAAGGATGCCAACGGCTTTATCCGCCTCAATGCGCTTCGCCTGCGCATCGCGGCGAATAGGGCTGAGAGCCGGGCCAGCAAGAAGAAGGATTGAGGGAGCGCCGGGATTTTTTCGATGTTCGGCATTTCTGAGGAGCAAATGGCGGAGTTCGGCATGACGTTCGGCCTGGGCGCCTTCATGCTGTACATGCTCTTCATCATCGGTGAACTAGCCTGGAAGTCCAAGGCGGGCAAGCTCGGTACCTTCGTCCTGTTTTTCGTCCTGGCGTTCGGCATGTTCGGCTTCGTGGCAAAAATCATTATTCAAAAAATGTGGGGAATCTGATATGTCTCAATTCGATAATGTCGCCGTGGTGAAGAAGGCCAATGTCTATTTCGACGGCAAATGCGTCAGTCATAGCGTGCAGTTCGCCGACGGTACGAAAAAGAGCGTCGGCGTGATTTTGCCTGCGACACTGACGTTCAACACCGGCGTGCCGGAGATCATGGAAACCGTGGCTGGCGCCTGCCGCTATCGCATCAAGGGCGAGGACTGGAAGACTAGCGGTGCCGGCCAGCAATTCACGGTGCCGGGCAATACCAGCTTCGACATCGAAGTCAGCGGCGAGCCGTATCACTACGTCTGTCACTTTGCCTGATCGCGGGAGAGTGACATGCCTTCATTCGACATCACTTCCGAGGCCGACCTGGTGGCGCTGAAGAACGCCGTCGATGTGGCTGGCCGTCACATCGGCAATCGCTATGACTTCAAGGGCACTTCGGCGAAGGCCGAACTGAACGAGAAGGACAAGATCATCACCATCCATGGCGATTCCGAATTCCAGCTTGGTCAGGTCAAGGACATTCTTTTCCCCGAAATGGAAAAGAAGGAGCGCGAAAGCACCAAGCGCTTGGAGCATGGCCCCGTGCAGTCGGTGGGCGGCAACAAGTCCAAGCAGGTGCTGACGATCAAGGTCGGCATCGAGCAGGAACTGGCGAAGAAGATCGTCAAGATGATCAAGGACAGCAAGCTCAAGGTGCAGGCCAGCATCCAGGGCGACGCCGTGCGCGTCACCGGCGCCAAGCGCGACTTGCTGCAGGAAACCATCGCGCTGGTGAAGAAGTCGATTACCGACTTTCCCTTGCAGTACGGCAATTTCAGGGACTGATGCAACGCGGCGCCGTGTCGCTGGCGCCGACTTTCAATCGCGGCGCAGCCCGTCGATCCAGCGCGTATAGAGCCGGTCGGCAACCACGCGCATCGCCGCGATGCGCTCCGTGATATTTTCTTCCAATTGCTCCGGCGTCTGCACCGACGACGAAGGCGGAGCGTTTTCCGCCGCCCATTGCTGGCGCCAGCTACGGATCATCGTCTCCGTCATTTCGACATGGCACTGCATCCCCAGGTGCTGGCCGCGCACGAAAGCCTGATTGGCGCAGTGGGCGCTTTGCAGAATGCGCGTGGCGCCGGCGGGGATCGTGAAAGTCTCGCCGTGCCAGTGAAAGCCCTCGAAACGTCGTGTGTCGCCCAGCCACTCGCTTGCCGCCGCCTCTGCGGTGGCTTCGACCATGCCCCATCCGATTTCCTTGACCGGATTCCTGCCCACCGTGCCGCCAAAAGCCCGCGCTATGAGCTGTCCGCCTAGACAGTGGCCGATCACCGGGATACCCCGTTCGTCCGCCTTGCGGATCAGTTCCAGCGTCGTGGGTATCCACGGCAGATCGTCATTCACGCTCATCGGTCCACCCATGAAGCACAGGCCGGAGAACCCGTCAGGAGTCGGCGGTAGCGGAACGCCGTCGTCGACCTTGAGCAGTGTCCATGGCAGGGAATGGCGGTCGAGGAATGTGGCAAAATAGCCCGGTCCCTCACCGGGGCTATGACGGAATATCGCGATCGGTTTCATGCCGGAGTCTCTTCTTAGCGCAAGCCCGAATTCTAGCGGAGGCTTGCTTTCCCTGATGCGTCGTCGATTCAGGGAAGGTTTTGTTGCGTCCCCGATAAATGAGTCCGGGGTCGTCGAAGAGGCCGATCTGATCGCTGCCGCTGTGCTGGTGCCGGTGATCGTGCGCGAGAGCGGGGCGACCCTGCTGCTGACCCAGCGCACAATGCATTTACGCGATCATGCCGGGCAGGTGAGTTTTCCCGGTGGACGCAGCGAAGCGAGTGATGCTTCAGCCGAGGCTACGGCCTTGCGCGAAGCTGAGGAAGAGGTTGGCCTCGTTGCGTCCCAAGTGGAAATTCTCGGGCGCCTGCCGGAATATCGGACTGGCACCGGCTTCGCCATTACTCCTATCGTGGGCTTGGTGACGCCGCCCTTGAACCTGAAACTGGACGATTTCGAGGTGGCCGAGGTTTTCGAACCACCGCTCGAATTTCTCCTCGACGAGGCGAACCATCAGCGCCATATGATCGAGGTGCGCGGTGTCATGCGCGAGTACTGGGCCATGCCCTGGCAGGGATATTACATCTGGGGTGCGACCGCCGGTATGCTGGTGACTCTGCATCGTTTCCTCTATTCCGGGGCCTGAGCGCATGACCCTCATTTCCATTGTCATCGCCCTGGTTCTGGAGCAGTTGCACGCGCTGCCGGTGCAGCGCGCGGTGCGCGATCCGGTGAAGCGGATCGCGATATTTCTCGAAGACAAGTTCAACGATGGCGGGCGCAGTCATGGCGCCATCGCCTGGGGGCTGGGCGCCGCGCTGCCCCCAGCACTGGTATTGCTGGTGTATGCCTTGCTGCTGCACGCTCAGCCTCTGCTGGCCATCCTGCTCGGCATTGGCGTGCTGTATCTGACCATGGGTTTTCGCCAGTTCAGTCATTTCTTCACCGACATTCATCTGGCGCTGGGACTCGGCGAAGTCGAACAGGCTCGGCAACTGCTTGCGCAATGGCGCGGTCGTGCCGGCGACCGTCTTACCGCCAGCGAGATCGCGCGTCTTGCCATCGAGCAGGCCCTGCTGGCGTCGCACCGACATGTCTTCGCGCCGCTGTTCTGGTTTGTTGTGCTGGGGCCGGCGGGCGCGTTGCTGTACCGGTTGGCGCATTCGTTCGACGAACTCTGGGGCGGGCGCAGCGAAATGGAATTTGGCGAATTCGGCCAGTTCGCCCATCAGGCGTTTGCGCTGATCGACTGGATGCCATTGCGGTTGACTGCAGCGGCTTTCGCCGTTGTTGGCGATTTCGAGGATGCAGTGCATTGCTGGCGCACGCAGGCCGATCGCTGGCCCGACGGTGGCGCCGGCATACTGCTGGCCAGCGGCGCCGGCGCTCTGGGTGTGCGCCTCGGCATGCCGGTGCATGAGGCGATGCAAGAACCGGACGAAGTTAATGATCGTCCAGAGATGGGTTTGGGCGAAGACGCCGACCCAGATTTAATGCAGAGCACGATAGGTCTGGTCTGGCGCTGTCTTGTGCTTGGTTTGGCGGTTCTGGCCCTGGTCTGGGTTTCCGGTTGGGCCGGTGGTTGATCGACGAGAGGGCCTTTATGTCCAGCAAGAGAGAAGTCGTTGTCTTGAGCGCAGTTCGTTCCGCCATCGGTACTTTTGGCGGCTCGCTCGCCAACATCGAACCGTGCGAACTGGCCGGTACCGTGATGAAGGAAGCAGTCGACCGTTCCGGCGTCGATCCCAAGCAGATCAATTACGTTACGGTCGGCAACTGCATTCCGACCGATTCGCGCTACGCTTATGTTTCCCGCGTCGCTTCGATCCAGGCAGGCTTGCCGATGGATTCGGTGGCCATGCAAGTGAGCCGTCTGTGTTCTTCAGGTTTGCAGGCCATTGTGACAACGGCGCAGAACATCATGCTGGGCGACTGCGATTACGGCATCGGCGGCGGCGTCGAAGTCATGTCGCGCGGCAGCTACATGGCGCCCGCCATGCGCAGCGGCGCTCGCATGGGCGATACTAGGATGATCGACATGATGGTTGCCGTGCTGACCGACCCGTTCGGGGTCGGTCACATGGGCATCACCGCCGAGAATCTGGCGACCAAGTGGAATATTACCCGCGAAGAGCAGGATGCCTTCGCCCTTGAGTCCCAGCTTCGTGCGGCAGCCGCTATCGCCGAAGGCCGCTTCAAGTCTCAAATCGTGCCCATCGTGCAGCAGACGCGCAAGGGCGAGGTGGTATTCGACACCGACGAACACGGCAAACCCAACACCACGCTGGAATCGCTGGCGAAGATGAGACCGGCATTCAAGAAGGATGGCACGGTCACCGCAGGCAATGCATCAGGCATTAACGACGGCGCCGCGTTCTTTGTCTTGGCAGCAGCGGATGTCGCGGTCAGGGTTGGTCAGAGGCCCATTGCCCGCTTGGTTTCTTATGCCATCGCCGGCGTATCGAATGAGATTATGGGCGAAGGCCCGGTCCCGGCCTCCAGGCTGGCGCTGCAAAAGGCTGGGCTGACGCTCGATCAGATGGACGTCATCGAATCCAACGAAGCGTTTGCCGCACAGGCCATCGCTGTGTCCAAGGCTCTCGGTCTTGACCCGGTGAAAACCAATCCCAACGGTGGTGCTATTGCGCTAGGTCACCCGGTTGGCTGCTCCGGCGCTTTTATCGCCACCAAGGCGCTGTATGAGCTACAGCGCATCAACGGCAAGTACGCCCTGGTGACTATGTGCATCGGTGGTGGGCAGGGTATTGCTGCGGTGCTTGAACGGATGTGAGCGGTCCCTCGCGAAAAAGCGCGACCTTGAATAGCTGCTAAACGCGTGGATTAGGCTTTACAAGCCATGCCGGCGATATGGCGACCATGCCATGGAGGTGGCTGCAAGGGCTGATACGACAGGGATCAGCGTGCAGCGGATTGGTCGGCGGTCGGGACTCCAAGGGGGGCGCTGCTTGGAGCAATCGGCGGTTTGGGAGCAACGGGCTGCTTCGATGGCGCGGGGTGTGGCGCTGGTTTGTTTGGCTTCTGGGCTGCCTCGGCTTTCAGCCGACTTTTCTCGCCTTCTGGCAGTTCCTTGTACTCCTGCCACTTCAGCTTGACCGCCTCCTTTTTTTCGGGGTGGTCCTTCTGCAAAGCCTTGTACTTGTCGCGCGCGCGCTTGCGCTCATCCGGCGTCAGTTTGGCCCAGGCAGTCATTCGGCGCTGCACACGAGCCTGCTCCTCGGCACTCATCGACTGGTACCGCTGGGCAATACCAAGCCATTTCTTTCGTCGAAAACCGTCCATCTTGTTCCACTCGGTGGAAAGCGGAGCGAGGACACGCTTCTGCTCCGAGTCCAATTCAGTCCAAGATGGCTGCGACAGCGGAGGAACGATGACTGCGTGGCCCAGCGGAGAGGCCAGCCAAAGCGCTACTGTGAGGATGAGTCCGAAGCGCGCTCGAGCCATACGTGGAAGCCTCGATCAAGATATGCGGAAGGGGGCAGTTCGTCGGCAAGAAGTGCGCTGTCGATTTCCTCGAATTCCCGGGCCTGTTCAAAGGCATTCCAGTAATAGGTTCCCATGGCGCCGATACTCAGGGCGACAACGGCGAGCAGATTGCGGGCGTTGGAAAAGAAAGCGAGTTCCACAACCTGCCCGATCCCGGCGATGCGCAGACCGCTCACCGGCACCCGCTGGCTATTCAAGGCAAGCTGGCGCGCCTGATGGAGACGACCGACCACCTTCCGGTCGAGCGCAACCAGACCCTCATTCAGAATCTGCCTTGCCTTGTAGCCGAATTCAGTATCTTCTTTCATAGCTCGATGCCTTTCGCCTTGAGTGCCGCAGCCAGAGTGTGGGTGGCGCGCGAACAGTGCGTCTTTACGCTACCTTCCGAACAACCCATCGCTGCTGCAGTTTCGGCAATATCCATTTCCTCCCAATAACGCATTAGAAAGGCTTCACGTTGACGCGGTGGCAGCTTCTCGACCTCTTTTTCAATGGCAGCAAGGAGTTGCGATCGCTCCATTTGCCGGTGTGGTGTCGCCAAACCCTCCGACTCGTTCTCTGCCGCAATAGTTTCAAGCGGATCGCAATCTTCATCGTCGTTGGGAGAAAGGGACGACAGCAGGGTTGTCCACAGGGATCGAACCTTGGATCGCCGATAGCTGTCGCGGATGGCGTTTTGCAGGATTCTCTGAAACAGCATCGGCCATTCCGTGACTGGCCGGTCACCGTATTTTTCCGCCAGTCGCATCATCGCATCCTGAACAATATCCAGCGCGGTCTCTTCGTTCCGAACGGCGAACATGGCCTGTTTGAAGGCGCGTCGTTCGATGCCGGCAAGGAAATTGGACAGGGCGATTCGGGAACTCAGAGTGTGCTCCTGCCGGCTTTCAGCAGTTTTTTCATTGCGAGGAAAGACTATAAATCTTGACCATTCGCGGACGAGTCAGTAAGGTTATACGCTTCAATCTAAAAGTGTAACAGGTGTAATCAATGCAGCTAACCGGCGCGGAAATTGTTATCAGGTGCTTGCAGGAGGAAAACGTCGAGTATGTGTTCGGCTATCCCGGCGGCTCTGTTCTGTACATTTATGACGAACTTTTCAAGCAGGATAAGTTCAAACACGTTTTGGTTCGCCATGAGCAGGCAGCCGTCCATGCGGCGGACGCCTATTCGCGATCTTCCAACAAGATCGGCGTTTGCCTGGTTACCTCGGGGCCCGGCGTGACCAACGCGGTGACGGGGATTGCCACGGCGTACATGGATTCCAGCCCGATCGTAATCATCAGCGGACAGGTGCCCACAGCCTACATCGGCCAGGACGCCTTTCAGGAATGCGACACGGTGGGCATTACCCGACCCTGCGTCAAGCACAATTTTCTGGTCAAGGATGTCAGGGATCTGGCGCTGACCTTGAAGAAGGCTTTCTACATCGCCAAGACCGGGCGTCCCGGCCCGGTGCTGGTCGATATCCCGAAGGATGTCTCCAATCAGAAGTGCGAGTTCGAGTATCCCAAGACCGTCACCATGCGGTCCTATAACCCGGTGGTCAAGGGACATAGCGGGCAGATCAAGAAGGCGGTGCAGATGCTGCTGGCGGCCAAGCGACCGATGATTTACGCCGGCGGTGGAGTAATTCTTTCCGATGCCGCCGAAAGACTGGTCAAGCTTGTTCGTCGTCTGGGATATCCAGTAACCAACACCTTGATGGGTTTAGGCGGCTATCCGGGAACCGACAAGCAATGTCTAGGCATGCTGGGCATGCATGGCACCTATGAGGCCAACATGGCCATGCAGCACTGCGATGTACTGGTCGCGGTCGGCGCGCGGTTCGATGATCGCGTGATTGGCAATACTGTGGATTTCGCTGAGGTTTCGCGCAAGATCATTCACATCGACATCGACCCCGCATCGATTTCCAAGCGCGTCAAGGTCGATGTACCCATTGTCGGTAATCTGCCGGACGTGCTGGACGAAATGCAAAAGATTCTCGAAGCCTCGGCGGGCGTACCCGATGCGAAGGCGCTTGCCGCATGGTGGAAGCAGATCGACGAATGGCGCGGCAAGGAGTCGCTCAAGTACAAGCAGGGTAAGGACATCATCATGCCCCAGTATGTGATCGAGAAGCTTTACGAGGTCACCGGTGGAGATGCCTTCATTACCTCCGATGTGGGCCAGCACCAGATGTTTGCCGCCCAGTATTACAAATTCGACAAGCCGCGTCGCTGGATCAACTCGGGCGGCCTGGGCACCATGGGCGTCGGTTTGCCTTATGCGATGGGTACCCGCTTCGCCAATCCGAAGGCGGCGGTTGCCTGTGTTACCGGCGAAGGGTCGATTCAGATGTGTATCCAGGAGCTGTCGACATGCAAGCAGTTCCGTCTGCCGATCAAGATCATCAATCTCAACAATGGCTATCTCGGCATGGTGCGGCAGTGGCAGCAGATGTTCCATGGCAACCGCTACGCCGGCTCGTACGTGGATGCGCTGCCCGATTTCGTCAAACTCGCGGAGGCCTATGGGCATGTCGGCATGAAGATCGAGCGTCCCGCCGATGTTGAGCCGGCCTTGCGCGAAGCCTTCAGTACCAAGCACAAGAACGACCTCGTGTTCATGGATTTTCTTACTGATCAGACCGCCAACGTGTACCCGATGGTGGCGGCCGGCAAGGGGTTGTCGGAAATGATCCTGGCCGAGGAACTGTAACCATGCGACACATCATTTCCATTCTTATTGAAAACGAGGCCGGGGCGCTTTCCCGCGTCTCCGGTTTGTTCTCTGCCCGCGCTTACAACATCGAATCGCTGACGGTAGCTCCGACGGAAGACGCCTCTCTTTCTCGCATGACCATCGTCAGCACAGGCTCTGACGATGTCATCGAGCAGATCACCAAACAACTCAACAAACTGATCGATGTCGTCAAGGTGGTAGATCTGTCCGAAGCCGCGCATATCGAGCGCGAGTTGATGCTGATCAAAGTCCGTGCCGCTGGCAAGGATCGTGAAGAGATAAAGCGTATTGCCGATATTTTTCGCGGGCGCATCATTGATGTCACCGATTCGACCTACGTCATCGAACTGACGGGCAACGGCTCCAAACTCGATGCCTTTCTCGATGCCATTGACCGCGCGCTTATTCTCGAAACCGTTCGCACCGGCGTGTCCGGCATCGGACGCGGTGATCGAATTCTCAAAGTCTGAACTCTGAAACCAAGGAAAACGAATGAAAGTTTATTACGATAAAGATGCTGACCTTTCTCTCATCAAGGGCAAGAAAGTCACTATCGTCGGCTACGGCTCGCAAGGCCATGCTCATGCACAGAATCTCAAGGATTCCGGCGTCAAGGTGACTGTCGGTTTGCGCAAGGGGGGAGCTTCCTGGGACAAGGCCAAAAAGGCCGGTCTCAAGGTGGAGGAGGTCGCCAAGGCGGTCAAGGATGCCGATGTCGTGATGCTGCTGCTGCCCGACGAGACCATTCCTGCGGTCTATTACAGCGAGGTGGAGGGCAACATGAAGAAGGGCGCCGCATTGGCCTTCGCTCATGGCTTCAATGTCCATTACAACCAGGTGGTTCCCCGCGCTGACGTGGACGTCATCATGATCGCTCCGAAGGGCCCGGGGCATACGGTTCGTTCCGAGTATCTGCGTGGTGGTGGTGTGCCTTCCCTGATCGCCGTTCATCAGGACAAGTCGGGCAAGGCCAAGGATATTGCGTTGTCTTACGCGGCCGCCAACGGCGGCACCAAGGGCGGCGTGATCGAGACCAACTTCCGCGAGGAAACCGAGACCGACTTGTTCGGTGAGCAGGCCGTGCTTTGCGGCGGCTTGGTGGAATTGATAAAGGCCGGCTACGAGACCTTGACCGAGGCCGGCTATGCGCCGGAGATGGCGTATTTCGAGTGCCTGCACGAGGTCAAGCTGATCGTCGACCTGATTTTCGAGGGCGGCATTGCCAACATGAACTACTCCATTTCCAACAACGCCGAGTATGGCGAGTACGTCACCGGCCCGAAGGTGATCGGTACCCAGGCACGTGCAGCCATGAAGGACGCCTTGAAGGCCATTCAGGAAGGCGAATATGCTAAGAGGTTCATTCTCGAAGGCCGTACCAACTATCCGGAAATGACGGCCCGCCGTCGTTTGACTGCCGAGCACCCGATTGAACAGGTCGGTGAGCAGTTGCGGGCGATGATGCCGTGGATCAAGAAGAACAAGCTGGTCGACCAGACCAAGAACTGATTTCATGAGATTTTTGAAAGGGCGCGGCGTTGCCGCGCCCTTTCACATTCGGTTTCATTTTTTCTTCGCGGCGCAGATGGTCGGCGGCAACGGTATTTGCCGCCTGATGGGTCGGAGCCGTTAGAATGGCCTGCATCCCTTACTGCTAAAGCACCATGTCGGCAACCCCCCCTCGCAAGGTGTTGATGAATTCAGAACTGCGTCGGCGCGGCATTTATTTGCTGCCCAACCTGTTGACGACGGCTGCGCTGTTTGCCGGGTTTTACGCCATTGTCCAAGCCATGACCGGGCGCTTTGAACACGCGGCCGTCGCAATTTTCATCGCCATGGTGTTTGACGGACTTGATGGGCGGGTGGCACGCCTGACCCGGACCCAGAGCGCTTTTGGTGCGGAATACGATTCGTTGTCCGACATGGTGTCTTTCGGCGCCGCTCCGGCGTTGATTGCGTTCGAGTGGGCGATGAAAGGCATGGGCAAGTGGGGCTGGATAGCGGCATTCGTCTATTGCGCCGGAGCGGCGTTGCGCCTGGCGCGTTTCAACACGAATATCGGCGTGGTGGATAAGCGCCATTTCCAGGGGCTGCCGAGTCCGGCCGCAGCGGCACTGGTGGCGGGCTTTGTCTGGATCATCAACGATCTCAATATTTCCGGACAAAACGTGCGCTGGTATGCCTTCGCCCTGACTCTTTTCGCCGGTGTCACCATGGTGAGTACTTTGCCTTACTGGAGCGGCAAGGACATCAACCTGCGGCGCAGCGTGCCGTTCATTGTGCTTCCCGCTATCGTCCTTGGCTATGTGCTGGTGTCTTCGTATCCGCCGGGCGTTCTGTTCGCGCTGTTTCTTGCCTATGCCTTGTCGGGATATGTCTTGGCGGCATGGAATTGGCGTAACAGGAAAAAACCTGTTGCACGGCAGGAATAAAGTCTTTATAGTGATTTTCATGTTTGCGATACTCATCTTTTCTGCACTGTTTCTGGCTTTCTCAGGCGCGCTGCTCGTGCGTCTGCCGTTGCGCGCCAAGCTGCTTCCGCTGCTGCGCCGCGCGCGCTAAATACCCCACTCCCACAATCCGGTTGTTCAAAGTGCCTACCCTGCGAGGGGCGGCTTTACGCATTTTTTTCTTTTAGTTTCGGTCGTTGCGCTTGACGCAGAAGATTCCGGCGGCAGCCTTTACTGAAATCGCATTTTGTCCAGGAGATAACCATGTCCAAGGAACAGTTGATTATTTTCGATACCACCTTGCGCGACGGCGAACAAAGTCCAGGCGCTTCCATGACCAAGGAAGAAAAGCTGCGGATTGCCCGTCAGCTTGAACGCATGCGCGTGAATGTCATCGAAGCGGGCTTTCCGGCGGCGTCGAACGGCGACTTTGAGGCGGTGAAGGCTATTGCCGAGGCGATCAAGGAGGCCACGGTCTGCGGTTTGGCTCGCGCCAGCGAGGCGGACGTACGGCGCGCGGGCGAGGCGATCAAGCCGGCCAGGTCCGGTCGCATCCATACCTTCATCGCGACCAGCCCGATCCACATGGAAAAGAAACTGCGCATGCAGCCGGATCAAGTGGTCGAAGCGGCGATTGCCGCCGTCAGGCTGGCGCGCCAGTACACGGATGATGTCGAATTCTCTGCCGAGGATGCCGTCCGTTCGGACTTTGATTTTCTTTGTCGCGTCTTCGATGCCGTTATCAAGGCGGGCGCCACCACCATCAATGTTCCTGACACCGTTGGCTACAGCATTCCCGAAGTCTGGGGCGAGCGCATGCGGCGGTTGATCGAAAGCGTCTCCGGCGCCGACAAGGTGATCTGGTCGACCCACTGCCACAACGACCTCGGACTTGCTGTCGCCAATTCACTTTCCGCCGTGCTGGCGGGGGCGCGCCAGGTCGAGTGCACCATCAACGGCCTCGGCGAGCGCGCCGGCAACGCTGCGCTGGAAGAGGTGGTGATGGCCGTGCGTACCCGTGGTGATCTGTTTAGCTGTGACACGCGCATCGATGCCACGCAGATCGTGCCGGCCTCGAAACTTGTGTCGCAAATCACCGGCTACGTCGTTCAGCCGAACAAGGCGGTGGTCGGCGCCAACGCATTTGCCCATGAGTCCGGCATTCACCAGGATGGTGTGTTGAAGCACCGCGAGACCTACGAGATCATGCGTGCCGAAGATGTGGGGTGGGCCACCAACCGGCTGACGCTGGGCAAGCTTT
Organism: Sulfuritalea sp.; assembly: GCA_023229545.1. Taxonomy (GTDB): domain Bacteria; phylum Pseudomonadota; class Gammaproteobacteria; order Burkholderiales; family Rhodocyclaceae; genus Sulfuritalea. The sequence goes on from JALNZB010000005.1 coordinate 60,612, forward strand.
CCGGTCGCAGCGCGTTCAAGCAGCGGCTGACGGAACTGGGCATCGAATTGGCGAGCGAGGATGCCCTCAACGCTGCGTTTGGCCGCTTCAAGGAACTTGCCGACAAGAAGCGGGAAATTTTCGATGAGGACATTTTCTCTCTCATCGGCGACGAAACCGTAACGCCTGAAAACGAACACTACCGACTGGTGTCGTCGATGTTTCACTCCGAGACAGGCGAGGCGCCGCAGGCGCGGCTGACGCTTTCCGCAGGAGGCGAGGAACGGCGTGCGGAATCAAGCGGTAGTGGTCCGGTCGACGCGACTTTCAAGGCGATTGAAAGCGTCGCTGAGAGCGGTTCCGAACTGTTGCTCTACTCGGTCAACGCCATCACGACCGGCACCGACGCGCAGGGCGAGGTGACGGTGCGCCTGTCGAAGGACGGGCGGATCGTAAATGGACAGGGGGCGGATACGGACATTGTGGTCGCCTCCGCCAAGGCGTACATCAATGCGCTGAACAAACTGTGCGCGGGGCAGGAAAAGCTCAATCCGCAACTTTGAGGGTCTGGACGTAACGTATGTGGCTCTTGGCGCCTTTCCGGCTGATCGTGCGCACGGCGCGCCGGTTTCATGGCGAGCATTGCGCGCGAACGGCGGCGGCGCTTTCCTTTTCCACCTTGATTGGTCTGGTGCCAATGATTGCAGCGGCGTTTGCGTTGATTTCGCTTTTGCCCGCTGGCGTCGGTCTCGGTCCGGCGCTGGAGAAGTTCCTCTTGGCCAACCTGTTGCCTGACAAGGCCGGTGTCATCATCGCGAAATATGTCGGTCGGTTTGCGGCCAGCGCCGAACGGGTGACTCTTCTTGGTATCGCGGTGCTGGGAGCGACCGCTTTGATGCAGATGCTGACCATAGAGCATGCCTTTAACCACATATGGCGGGTCAAGTCCAGCCGCCCGCTGTTGCGGCGTCTATCCATGCATGGTCTTGCACTGCTGCTCGGCCCGCTGGTATTCGGCGCCAGTCTGACGGCGATCTCGTTTGTCGCCGGCGTGTCGCTTGGCTTCTTCAATGAGCCGTATTGGTTGAATACTTTTGTAATTCGGGGCCTGTTGCCATTCTCGTTCATGACCGCCCTGTTTGGCCTGCTCTATTGGGGTGTGCCCAACCAACGGGTGAATGCATGGCACGCGGCTTTTGGTGGAGCGATGGCGGCGCTGGGCTTTGCCGGCCTACAGAAGCTATTCACACTTTATATCGTCACCGGATTTACCGTGAACGCGGCGGTTTATGGCGCTTTCTCGGCGATTCCGGTATTTCTGGTTTGGCTCTACGCATCATGGAGCGTGATCCTGACCGGCGCACTACTGGTCGCCGAGTTGCCGCAATCCGCTCACGCCTAGTTTGCCATGGGGTTGCGAGTGAACTCGAAGACTTCTACGCTGGAGGTTTCGATGAGACTCCGGTGCGGCATGCATTCGACGATCTGCAGGCGGGCTTCATGCTCCTGCATCAATGTAAACGGACGGGCGTTGTAGTCGCCCCGCACGGCCAGAATCGCTTCACTACGGTTGAGGCCTGGCAGGGCAGGTAGCAGCAGGGCGGGTATCGGCGACTCGGGATTGCGACCGGTCAGGGCTTGTATCCTGACGGGTTGCGCTGATGGCGCCAAGACTTCCAGTCCCAATTCGACATGGCGGCTGTTTTTGCTGCGAGCCCAGCGCACCAGGCAAATTTGCCATGCGGTGCCGGCATCGGCGCGTAAACCTACCGCGCCACCCGGTACGATGCCAGCGACCTCGCCGATGGCATGTACGATCGCATAACCGGACGGACTGTCGTTGAGCAGTGTCCAGTCGCTATAGGCCAGTTCACAGTGACTGGATTTCGGTTCCTGTTGGGAGTCACTTGCCAGTGCTGTCCATAAGGCGCTCAGTTGAATGCAGACATCCACGCGCAATGTTTGCGGACGGCGATTGAAGCTCCGTCGCCGTGGCATAGCCCAGTATTGCCTGGCCCGCTCAAGCGCGTTGCGGTAGTCGGCACCTGCCGCCTGATGTGGCAGTCCGAGTGATGACGGCGGCACGCCGTCGTTCAACTGGTCGAGATGCCGCGCTGCCAGATTGGCAAGTTCACCAAAACGGAAGTAGAGACATAGTCCGCTGTCCGGGCTGAGGCGTGAAAGGGATACTGGCCGTTGGTCAAGACTAGCATCGAGCCAGAACCAGTCTTCGGCAGCCTCGGGACGGATCATGTCGATTCGGGTGACCGTAGCGTGAGTTTCGAGGTAGTCGGCAAGAAATGCGATTTCGCGCGGCGCGAGCCCTTCGGGTTGAGCCGTCGTGAGCGCCAGCATGGCCTTGAAGCGGGTATCGATCAAACTCATTTCGGCAGGCAGGGTTGCCGTTGGGTCGGCTGACTCGTGGGCGCGATGATAAAGTGCCTGGGCGTTGCGCCAGAAATTAATTGGTGTCGGAATTGCAGTCAACAAGGTGGCGATGAACTGCCGCGACAGGTTGAAGATTCCTTGCAGGCAAACTTGTGTTCTGCTGCGATGAATACGGGCAAGATCCCGCGGGTCGGCTTCTCCGGCAACCCTCAACCAGGTTTCACCCAATTCTGCGCGCAGGCCAATCAAGTCTTGAGCGGCCGTGCCAAGGTCAGTTGGCAACGGCAGCTTGACGTCGAGCAACATAGGCGTAAGCGCTGCATCAATTCGTTCGGCACGCTGCTGGAGAAGTTCGTCGATCTTGATGCGGTGCAGTACCGGAAGTCCCAGCGAACCAATCGCAGCGATGTGATTGCGTAAGGGTATCAGGTCGAGCAGCGGATCGTCCGGTGGCGGGCCAGCGAGCCAATCCAGTGCTTGTTGCAATTGGATGGGTGGCTGCGGGGAGGTCTTCTTGCGGCGCATGATTAGCGGAATGACCTGGGACGAAGAGTGATTCTAGTAGAATCCGGACGCATTTTATCTTGTTGTCTTGCTTGAATCCGAAATGACCAGCCTGCTGTCTGACCTGCCCTCGATCTTCCAGACGCCGAGGCAGCGCGCGCCTTGGTGATCGAGTTGGGTGACGCGGTGGTGTTTTACAAGATCGGACTGGAACTCTTCATGACCGGCGGCTATTTTGATCTACTGCATTGGCTTGTCGGCCAAGGCAAGAAGGTTTTCGTCGACCTGAAGTTCCTCGATGTTCCTGAAACCGTGCGTTCCGCAGTCCGGGCCTTGGCCGCAGGGGTGGACGGCATTGTTTCGTCCGGCCTGGAGGCGCCGATGATTCGGCGCGAACTGGGTGACAAAGTTGATGGTGGTTACGCCTGGCATTCGCCCGGTCGAGAACAAGCCGGTGGATGACCAGAAGCGCACCGTCGATGTCGCCCAGGCGTTCAGGAATGGCGCCGATTACATTGTGGTCGGTCGACCGATCCGTCAGGCGGCGAATCCGAGCGAGGCGGCGATCAAACTACAGCAGACCATTCGCGAGGTGTTTTCCCCGTCAGGCGGGTGAATCGCAAGTCGACCGACGATGTCGTCACGGTCGGAAAGCCGAACGACCGAACGCTACGCCTTGTTTTATCCGGCTTTTTGAAATAAAATCGCCGGCTTTCCTGCATTCTAAGAGAACACCATGGTTGTTATTCGTCTCGCCCGCAGCGGCGCCAAGAAGCGCCCGTTCTTCAATATGGTTGTGGCCGATTCGCGCAATCGTCGCGATGGCCGTTTTATCGAACGCGTCGGTTATTACAATCCCGTTGCCGCCGAAAATGAGCAGGGGCTGGTCATCAACACCGAGCGCCTGGCTTACTGGCAGGGGCATGGCGCGCAGTTGTCGCCGACCGCCGCGCGTTTGGTCAAGCAGGCTGCGGCGCCAAAGGCCGCTTAAGTCGCATGATTGTGTTGGGGCGCATTGTCGCCCCGTTCGGGGTTCATGGTTGGCTGCGGGTTCATCCCTTCGGCGATGATCCCGAAGCATGGCGGAAGATGCCGCAGTGGTGGCTTTCTGCGGATGTCGGTGCACCCGCCGCAAGCTGGCAGGCGCACGGTCTCGAAGCGGTCAAGCTGCACGGCGACGGCGTCGTGGCAAAGCTGGTCGGTATTGATGATCGGGATTCATCCGAAGCGCTGGGCAGTTGTTATTTTGGCGCGCCGCGCGAGGCTTTGCCGCCGACGGCGCAGGAAGAGTACTACTGGACCGATCTGATCGGCCTGGCGGTAGTGAATATGCAGGACCAGCCCTTGGGCCGGGTCAAGTCTCTGATCGAGACGGGCGCGAATGAAGTGCTGGTGGTCGTGGACGGGGAGCAGCAAAGATTGCTGCCGTTCGTTGAACAGGTAGTGAAGGCGGTGGATGTTCCGGGAGGAACGATCCGCGTCGAATGGGATGGCGGCTGGTGAGCTTGCGTTTCGACGTCATCACGCTGTTTCCCGAGATGTTTGCGGCGCTCACGGCGTCGGGAATTACCCGGCGGGCGCTGGATCGGGGGCTGTGGCAGATCGAGTGCTGGAACCCGAGACTATGGACGCAGGATGTGCATCGAACCGTGGATGACCGTCCGTATGGCGGCGGCCCCGGCATGGTGATGATGGCATCGCCGCTGGAACAGGCGATAGCTGCGGCAAAAGCGGCAGCAAAAGCGGCGGCAAGAGTCGGCGCTGGCGGTACGGCGAAAGTGATTTGTCTTTCGCCGCAGGGCGTGCGGATCGATCAGCGGCGCGTGACAGAACTGGCGGCAAGCGATGGCGCGATTCTGCTTTGCGGTCGCTACGAGGGAATTGATGAGCGCTTGATAGAGCGCTGCGTGGATGAAGAGTTGTCGCTGGGCGATTTCGTTCTTTCCGGCGGCGAATTGGCGGCGATGGCGTTGATGGATGCCTGCATCAGGCAATTGCCGGGCGCATTGAATGATGAGGCTTCGGCGGTAGAAGATTCTTTTGCCGCTGGTTTGCTGGACTGTCCGCATTACACGCGGCCAGAAATGTATGAAGGGTGTGCGGTGCCGGAAGTGCTGTTGTCCGGCAACCACGAAAGAATCCGGCGCTGGCGCCTGAAACAGGCGTTGGGGCGGACCTGGCTAAGGCGCCCGGACCTCCTTGAGGTCAGGGTGCTGAGTCGGGAAGAAGCCGATCTGCTGGCAGAATTCCAGCGGGAGGGTAATTAGAAACGGCGCGCATCAGGACGGCGATTTAGTCCTGCTCTGTGCGCAAGGTTGGCGGAGAATATCCGCAGCCATAATGACGGAGTAATGCAATGAACCTGATCCAGCAACTTGATAACGAAGAAATCGAACGTCTGGGCAAGACTGTGCCCGCGTTCGCCCCCGGCGACACCGTGATCGTCAATGTGAATGTGGTCGAAGGTGATCGCAAGCGCGTACAGGCCTTCGAAGGCGTGGTCATTTCCAGGCGCAATCGCGGCCTCAATTCGAACTTCATCGTGCGCAAGATCTCGTCTGGTGAGGGCGTTGAGCGTACCTTCCAGACCTACTCGCCGCTGATTGCCAGCATCGAAGTCAAGCGTCGTGGCGACGTGCGCCGCGCCAAACTGTATTACCTGCGTGATCGCTCCGGCAAGTCGGCGCGCATCAAGGAGAAACTTACGCGAAAAGCGTAAGTTTTCAGAGCAGGCTAATGCCTGCGCCAGCAGGCGTTATGCCGGAACTAAAAGCTTTCGCGCAAGGCTTGATTCGAAGCCGTACTGAAACAAACGGGCCGCCCAGATCCAACTGGGCGGCCCGTTTTCATTGTGGAGGGAAGTATCAGTAGCGCTTCTTGTTGCTCTCGATCAGCGCATAGGCCGAGTGGTTGTGGATGGATTCGAAGTTTTCACTTTCGACCACATAGGCGTCGATGCGCGGGTCGGCGTTGAGCACGCCGGCAACGTCGCGCACCAGGTCTTCGACGAACTTGGGATTGTCATAGGCGCGCTCGGTGACGTATTTCTCGTCGGGACGCTTCAATAGTCCGTAGAGTTCACACGAGGCTTGGGTTTCCGCCATGCGGACGATGTCTTCGATCCACACCAACTGGTTGGTGGTGGCGGTGATGGTGACGTGCGAGCGCTGGTTGTGTGCGCCACGGTCGGAGATTTTCTTCGAGCAGGGACATAGGCTGGTCACCGGGACGATGACCTTGATGGTTTGCCGGTAACGCCCGCCTTCGATGATTTCGCCGATGAAGGTCACCTCGTAATCCATCAGGCTCTTGACCCCGGAGATGGGCGCGACTTTGTTGATGAAATACGGAAAACTCATTTCGAGATGGCCTGTTTCCGCTTCGAGGCGGGTCACCATTTCGCGCAACATGGACTCGAAACTTTCGACCGAAATCTCATCCTCGTGCACATTGAGGATTTCGACGAAACGAGACATGTGGGTGCCCTTGAAATTGTGCGGCAAGCCGACGTACATATTGAACGTGGCGATGGTGTGGCGCACGCCGCCGCTCTTGTCCAGCACCTTGAACGGGTGGCGGATGTCCTTGATGCCGACCTTGTTGATCGGCAACTGACGCGAATCCGCGCTGTTCTGAACGTCCGCAATGACTGATTTTTTGGGTGGGGCCATGGAATTCCTGCAATTCAATTCGTTTCTCGGTGGTTATGTGGAGGTTCAATGATTAATTGTATCATTGTCCGACTAATTCGCTCGGCTATTGTTTCATGCTGCAAGTTTCGTCGCCACGCTGCGTGCGATCCCCGTCTCGTCAAGGCCGACTTCCGCCAGCAACAACGCTGAATCGCCATGGTCGATAAATCTGTCCGGCAGGCCAAGCCGCAGCAGGGGGGTGCGCAATCCGGATGACTCCAGTGCGCGTGCCACCTCTGAGCCGGCGCCGCCGATCAGGGCATTTTCCTCGATGCTGACCAACAAATCATGGCTCGTCGCGAGCTGGCGCACAAGGTCAATATCCAGCGGCTTGACGAAGCGCATGTTGGCGACCGTGGCGTCGAGCGTTTCGGCGGCCTTGAGCGCGGGCGTCAGCATGGCGCCGAAGGCGAGGAGGGCCACCCGCTTGCCTTGTCGCCGCAGTTCGCCCTTGCCCACGGGCAGGGTTTCGAACCCGGGTTCCACGCCGGTTCCAGGCCCGCTGCCGCGCGGGTAACGCACGGCGCTCGGGCCGCCGAGGGTGAAGGCGGTGGAGAGCATCTTGCGGCATTCGTTCTCATCGCTTGGCGCCATCACCACCATGTTGGGAATGCAGGTGAGGTAGGAAAGATCGAACGCACCGTTGTGCGTCGCGCCGTCGGCGCCGACCAGCCCGCCCCTATCTATGGCGAACACCACCGGCAGATTCTGCAAGGCGATGTCGTGAATCAATTGGTCATAGGCGCGCTGAAGAAACGTGGAGTAAATGGCGACGACGGGTTTCATGCCTTCACAGGCCAGCCCGCCGGCGAAGGTGACCGCGTGCTGTTCGGCGATGCCGACATCGAAAAAGCGTTCGGGGAATTCCTGCGCGAAGCGCACCATGCCGGAGCCTTCACTCATGGCCGGAGTGATGCCGACCAAACGCGGATCAGCCTGGGCCTGATCGCACAACCAGTCGCCAAACACCTGGGTGTAGCTTGGCTGCCCCGACCCCTTGCTCCGCGCGATGCCGTTGACGGCGTCGAACTTGCTGACGCCGTGGTAGAGAATGGGATCGGCTTCGGCAAGCTTGTAGCCCTGACCCTTGCGCGTGATGACGTGGAGGAATTGCGGGCCTTTCAGATTGCGCAGGTTTTGTAGCGTGGGAATCAGCGCATCGAGATCATGGCCGTCGATGGGACCAATGTAGTTGAAACCGAGCTCCTCGAACAAGGTTCCTGGCGAAATCATGCCCTTGACATGCTCCTCGACGCGATTGGCGAACTCCAGCACATTGGGCATCGAGGCCAGCACCTTTTCCCCGGCGCGGCGCGCGGCGTTGAAGGTGCCCCCCGACAGAAGGCGCGCCAGATACTTGTTGAGCGCCCCCACCGGCTGCGAGATGGACATGTCATTGTCGTTGAGGATGACCAGCAGGTTGGCATCGATCACGCCAGCGTTGTTCAGCGCCTCGAAAGCCTGGCCGGCGGACATCGCGCCATCGCCGATGATGGCGACGACTCGTCGTTCCTCGCCCTTGTTGTGGGCGGCGACGGCCATGCCCAGCGCGGCGGAGATCGAGGTGGATGAATGGCCGACGCCGAAAGTGTCGTATGCACTCTCGCTGCGGCGTGGGAAACCGGAAACGCCATTCTTCATGCGCAGACGCTCCATTCCGGCACGTCGACCGGTCAGCGCCTTGTGCGGATAGGTTTGATGACCCACGTCCCACACCAGGCGATCCTCGGGCGTGTCAAATACGTAATGCAGTGCGACAGTGAGTTCAACGGTACCCAGATTCGACGATAGATGGCCCCCGGTCTTTGACACCGATTCGAGCACAAACGCTCGCAGTTCGTCAGCCACCTGGGGCAACTGGTCGCGTTCCAGCGCGCGCAGATCGGCGGGGGAATGAATGTATTCGAGCAGTGGATAGCGCATCAGAAGGTCCGCTCGACGATGAAGTCGGTAAGTTCGTGCAGGCGAAGCGCGGCCTCGCCGAATGGAGTCAGTGCGTCGTGCGCGTCCTGCCTCAGTTTGCTTGCCATGGTTTTGGCTTCGGTCACGCCGAGAATGTTCACATAGGTCGGTTTGTTCTGCGCGGCGTCCTTGCCGGCGGTCTTGCCCAGCGTGGCGGTGCTCGCTTCGACGTCGAGGATATCGTCAACCACCTGAAATAGCAGCCCGATGCGGTTGGCAAAACGGCCGAGGCTTTCCAGAGCGTTCGGCGTAGCTTCGCCGCAATGGGCGCCAAGCAGCACCGCGGCGCGGATCAGTGCGCCGGTCTTGTGAATATGCATGAATTCCAGTTCGCCGATCGTCAACTGCTGGCCAACGGCGGCGAGGTCGATGGCCTGGCCGCCGGCCATGCCGCGCGATCCGGAAGCCAGTGCCAGCAGATGCAGCATGTCGAGTTGTCGGCCCGCAGCGATACCTGCGAGCGGACTCGAAAGAATATGAAATGCCTGGGTTTGCAGGGCATCGCCGACCAGAAGTGCGGTTGCCTCGTCGAACTCAACGTGGCAGGTTGGTTTGCCCCGGCGCAGGACATCGTCATCCATGCAGGGCAGGTCGTCATGCACCAAGGAATAGGCGTGGATCAGTTCGACGGCAACGGCAGGCGCGTCGATTGCGCCGCTGTCAGCGCCAAAAATCGATCCGGCCGCATGGCACAGCAGGGGACGGACACGCTTGCCGCCGCCCAGCACGGCGTAGCGCATCGCCTCGTGCAAGCGTGCGGGGGCGAGTCCGGTTGCAGGCAGGGCGGCTTCCAAAGCCAATTCGGTCCGCTGCTGGACGGCGGACATCCAGGTCGAAAAATTCATGTCTGCCTCAATCCTCTGCTTCGTCGCCGGTTTCCGGGTCGAAGTCGCGCAATTCATTGCCGTCGAGGACGCGTATCTGTTGCTCAGCCGCCGTCAGGGTGTCCTGACACTGGCGCAACAGCGCCATGCCGCGCTGGTAGGCATCAAGCGCCTCCTGCAACGGCATTTGACCTGCCTCCATCGCAGCGACGATGCTCTCCAGTTCGCCGAGTGCGCTTTCAAACGAAGGAGGGTTTGCGCTTGCTGAATCGATGTCGGGAGAAATGTTCGGCATAGTGGCCATGAGTGAAGCCTTGGCCGGAAGCGGTGACCAGCGGCAAGGGAAAACCGTGAAAATAGCCTAAGGTGCGCCCTCTGGTCAAATTGTCGAATTCCTGCGGACTGCATTTGAGAGGGAAAAATGGACAATGAACGGACGGCCAAGGCATCTCGATAATGATTCCGGCGGCGCTTGAACCGGCCGAAGTGAGTCCCGGCGACGGCCTATGCAAAATGACAGTCGAAAGCATTGCGACAGGCTGCCCGGCAAGCTATAATTTGACGGTTTGCCGGACGCTATGTGAATCAAGCGGTGTCCGGTTTCGATTGCCGAATTGTCTTGTTCCGGGAGCTCCATCGTGCCTCACTTTCCGCCCGCCCTTCTTGCCTTGGCCGACGGAACGGTGTTTAGAGGCAAAGGCATCGGTGCCGGCGGCAGCAGCGTTGGTGAAGTGGTGTTCAACACCGCGCTGACTGGCTACCAGGAAATCCTGACCGATCCGTCCTACTGCCGTCAGATCGTCACCCTCACCTATCCCCATATCGGCAACTACGGCGTCAATCGCGAAGACTGCGAAGCCGGTCGTATCCATGCGGCTGGTCTGGTCATTCGCGACCTGCCGCTGCTGGCCTCGAATTTCCGCAGCGAGCAGACGCTCGACGCCTACCTGCGTGCCGAGAATGTGCTGGGCCTGGCCGACATCGATACCCGCAAGCTGACCCGTATCCTGCGCGAAAACGGCGCCCAGGCTGGCTGTCTCGTATCTGCCAACGCGGTCGGAGACCAGATTGATGCCGATGCCGCCGTTGCCGAGGCGCGCGCTTTTCCCGGACTGGCTGGAATGGATCTGGCGCAGGTGGTCAGCGCCAAGGAGTCCTACGCCTGGAGCGAAGGCGAGTGGAAGCTCGGCGAGGGGTTCACGCAGCCGAAGTCTTCGACTTTCCACGTCGTCGCCTATGACTTCGGCGTCAAGCGCAACATCCTGCGCATGCTGGCGTCACGTGGTTGCAAGCTCACCGTGGTACCAGCCAGAACGACGGCGGCGGAGGTGCTGGCGCTCAATCCTGACGGCATTTTCCTGTCCAACGGTCCCGGTGACCCGGAGCCTTGCTACTATGCTGTGGCGGCGATCCGCGAGTTTCTCGAACGGCGCTTGCCGACCTTCGGCATCTGCCTTGGCCACCAGTTGATGGGGCTGGCCGGCGGCGGCAAGACGCTGAAAATGAAATTCGGCCATCACGGCGCCAATCATCCGGTCAAGGATATCGAAACCGGGCAGGTGTTGATCACCAGCCAGAACCATGGTTTCGCTGTCGATCCCACGACCCTGCCACGGAACGTCAAAGTGACCCATGTCTCGCTGTTCGACGGCAGCCTGCAGGGCATGGCCTGGACGGATCGACCGGCGTTCTGCTTCCAGGGGCATCCCGAAGCCAGTCCGGGGCCGCATGATGTGGCCTACCTGTTTGATCGCTTCATCGGGATGATGGACAAGAACAATGCCTAAGAGAACCGACATCCACAGCATTCTGATCATTGGCGCCGGCCCGATCATCATCGGTCAGGCTTGCGAGTTCGACTATTCCGGCGCCCAGGCTTGCAAGGCCCTGCGCGAAGAAGGTTACCGCGTGATCCTGGTCAACTCCAATCCGGCGACGATCATGACCGATCCCGAGATGGCCGACGTGACCTACATCGAGCCGATCAGTTGGCGCGTGCTGGAAAACATCATCGCCAAGGAGCGGCCGGACGCAGTCCTGCCGACCATGGGCGGACAGACCGCGCTGAATTGTGCACTCGATCTGGCCAAGCACGGCGTGCTGGAGAAGTATGGTGTCGAGATGATCGGCGCCTCGCGCGAGGCGATCGACATGGCCGAGGATCGCGAGAAGTTCAAGCAGGCCATGACCCGCATCGGTCTCGGTTCCGCGCGTTCCGGCATCGCCCACAGCATGGAAGAGGCGCAGCAGGTGCAGGGCGCCATCGGCTTTCCCGCCATCATCCGACCGTCATTCACCATGGGCGGCTCGGGCGGCGGCATCGCCTACAACCAGGAAGAATTCGTCGAGATTTGCAAGCGCGGCCTGGAAGCCTCGCCGACCAAGGAACTGCTGATCGAGGAATCGCTGCTCGGCTGGAAAGAGTTCGAGATGGAGGTGGTGCGCGACCACAAGGACAATTGCATCATCATCTGTTCCATCGAGAACCTCGATCCGATGGGGGTGCACACCGGTGACTCGATCACCGTCGCTCCGGCGCAGACGCTGACCGATCGCGAATACCAGATCATGCGCAACGCCAGCATTGCCGTGCTGCGCGAGATCGGCGTCGATACCGGCGGCTCCAATGTGCAGTTCGCCATCAACCCGAAGAACGGCGCCATGGTGGTGATCGAGATGAACCCGCGCGTGTCGCGTTCCTCGGCGCTGGCCTCGAAGGCCACCGGCTTTCCGATCGCCAAGATCGCCGCCAAGCTGGCGGTGGGCTTCACCCTCGATGAACTGAAGAACGACATCACCGGCGGTGCCACGCCGGCGTCATTCGAGCCGTCCATCGACTACGTGGTGACCAAGGTGCCGCGCTTTGCCTTCGAGAAATTCCCGCAGGCCAATGACCGCTTGACGACGCAGATGAAGTCCGTCGGCGAGGTCATGGCGATAGGTCGCAGCTTCCAGGAGTCGATGCAGAAGGCGCTGCGCGGGCTCGAAGTCAGCGTCTACGGTTTCGACGAGATCGATGCCGACCGCGAGGAAATCAATCGCGAACTGGCCAGTCCCGGTCCGCAGCGCATCTGGTACGTGGCCCAAGCCTTTCGTGAGGGCTACAGCCTGCAGCAGGTGTTCGATCTGACCAGCATTGATCCGTGGTTTCTGGTGCAAATCGAAGACCTCATTGCCACCGAAGGTTGGATGCGTTCGCAGAATCTGGACGACCTCGACGCCGTTACGCTGCGCAATCTCAAGCGCAAGGGGTTCTCGGATCGTCGCATTGGCACAATAGTCGGCGCTGGCGAGACGGCGGTGCGCGAACTGCGGCATCGCCTGAACATCCGCCCGGTATACAAGCGCGTCGACACCTGCGCCGGCGAGTTCTCCACGGCGACCGCCTACATGTATTCGACCTACGAGGAAGAATGCGAAGCGCGGCCGAGCGCGAAGAAGAAGATCATGGTGCTCGGCGGCGGCCCCAACCGCATCGGCCAGGGCATCGAATTCGATTACTGCTGCGTGCATGCGGCGCTGGCGATGCGCGAGGATGGCTATGAGACCATCATGGTCAACTGCAATCCGGAGACCGTATCCACCGACTATGACACGTCGGATCGCCTGTATTTCGAGCCGGTGACCCTGGAAGACATTCTCGAAATCGTCCATGTCGAACAACCGACCGGCGTCATCGTGCAGTTCGGCGGCCAGACGCCGTTGAAGCGGGCGCGCGAACTCGAAGCCAATGGCGTGCCCATTATTGGCACCAGTCCCGACATGATCGACGCCGCCGAGGATCGCGAGCGCTTTCAGAAACTGCTGCATGACCTGGGCCTGAAGCAGCCGCCAAATCGCACGGCGCGCACCGAGCCGGACGCGATCCGCCTCGCTGCCGAGATCGGCTACCCGCTGGTGGTGCGCCCTTCCTACGTGCTGGGTGGCCGCGCCATGGAAATCGTGCATGAGCAGAAGGATCTCGAACGCTACATGCGCGACGCGATCAAGGTCTCCTTCGATTCGCCGGTGCTGCTCGACCGCTTCCTCAACGACGCCACCGAGGTCGATGTCGATGCCCTGTGTGACGGTCAGCAAGTGTTGATCGGCGGCATCATGGAACACATCGAACAAGCGGGGGTGCATTCGGGCGATTCCGCCTGTTCGTTGCCGCCGTTTTCCCTGTGTCCGGAGATCCAGGACGAACTGCGCCGCCAGACCGAGATGATGGCCAAGGGACTCAACGTAGTCGGCCTGATGAACGTGCAGTTCGCCATCCAGGGCCGGGGCGACGATGCGGTGGTTTACGTGCTGGAAGTCAATCCGCGCGCATCACGCACCGTGCCTTTCGTCTCCAAGGCCACCAGTCTGCCGCTGGCCAAGATCGCGGCGCGCTGCATGGCGGGGCGCAGTCTGGCGGATCAGGGCGTGACCCGCGAAATCATCCCGCCGTATTATTCGGTGAAGGAAGCGGTTTTCCCTTTCATCAAGTTCCCCGGCGTCGATACCATCCTCGGCCCCGAGATGAAATCCACCGGCGAGGTGATGGGCGTCGGGCGCACGTTCGGCGAAGCCTTCGTCAAGTCGCAGCTTGCCGCCGGGACGCGATTGCCGACATCGGGCAAGGTTTTCGTCAGCGTCAAACCGGCGGACAGGCCGAAGGCGGTCGATGTCGCGCGCGAGTTGCACGAACTCGGCTTTGCGCTGGTTGCCACCCGTGGCACGGGCGGCGCGATTGAAGCAGCCGGCATTCCGGTCGGCATGGTCAACAAAGTGGCCGAAGGGCGACCGCATATTGTTGATATGATTAAGAATGGCGAGATCGCGTTGATCGTGAACACTGTCGAAGAGAAACGCACTGCGATTGCCGATTCGCGCTCGATCCGCACCTCCGCGCTGACCGCCAAGGTGACGCTGTTCACCACCATCGAAGGCGCTCGCGCCGCCTGTGCCGGCATGCGCCACGCCGGTCTTGAAACCTATTCCCTGCAGGCCTTGCACGCCGAATTAAAAGCATGAGCGGAAAATACCCCATCACCCTGCGCGGTGCCGAGCTGCTGCGAAAAGAACTGCAACGGATGAAAACCGTTGATCGCCCGGCCGTGATTGCCGCCATCGCCGAGGCACGCTCACATGGCGACCTGTCGGAGAACGCCGAGTACGATGCCGCCAAGGAACGTCAGGGCTTTCTCGAAGGCCGTATCAAGGAGGTCGAGGGCAAACTAGGCAACGCGCAGATCATCGATCCGGCATCGCTGGACGCTGACGGTCGCGTCGTCTTCGGCTCCACGGTCGAACTCGAAGACCTGGACAGTGGCGCCACCGTCACCTACCAGATCGTCGGCGACGATGAAGCCGACATCAAGGCCGGCATGCTTTCGCTGAATTCTCCGGTGGCGCGCGCGCTGATCGGCAAGTTTGCCGGCGACGTGGCCGAGGTGCAGACGCCGGGCGGGCGGCGCGAGTACGAGATACTCGACGTCAAGTACGTTTGAGACTTTTCCCGGTCTAGAGCTTGCGGTTGCGGGCTTCGGTGCGCGCGGCGGCCTGCTTCTTGGTTGCTGGTGGAGCAGACTTTCGCCGTGTCGCCAGTGCCGACTGTTCGGCAGCCTCATCCTTCGGATTCTCGCGCCAGAGTACCAGCAGGTTGCCGATATGCTGCACTGTGGCGCATTTGAGTGCAGTACAGATTTCGGCGAACAGGGCCTCGCGCACTTCGCGCTCTATGCCGTAAAGTCGCAATTTGATCAGTTCGTGGGCCGTGAGGCAACGGTCGATCTCCGCCAGGACGGAAGACGTCAGGCCCTTCTGGCTGATGGAAACGACAGGATTCAGATGGTGCGCGGCGGCCCGCAGGGCGCGGCGCTGGGTGGGGCTCAGTTGGGGTGTATTTTCAGTCATGGCGGGATTGTAGCGTGAGCGGGAAGATCGAGAGCAAGGTCAAGAAAAACAAGACCACCAAGGCGTGGATCACCGAGCACGTCAATGATGCCTACGTGCAGCGCGCCAGAGTTGAGGGCTGGCGTTCCCGCGCTGCCTTCAAGCTGATTGAAATCGACGACAAGGACAAACTGCTGAAACCGGGCATGACCGTGGTCGATCTCGGTTCCGCGCCCGGCAGTTGGTCACAGGTCGCCGCGAAGCGCGTGGTGCCCGGCGGGCGGCTGATCGCGCTCGACCTGCTGCCGATGGAACCGGTGCATGGCGTCGAATTCATTCAGGGCGATTTCCGCGACGACGCAGTGTTGCAAACGCTGGCCGATGCCCTCGATGGCCGTCAGGTCGACCTTGTATTGTCGGACATGGCCCCCAACATGTCGGGTATTGGCATGGTCGATCAGGCGCGTGTGATGCTTCTGGCTGAACTGACACTGGAGTTTTGCGCCTTGCATCTGAAGCCCGGTGGCGACATGCTGACCAAGGTTTTTCAGGGCGATGGCTTCATGGAGTTGCGCCGTGCCCTGCAGCAACAGTTTCAGATCCTGCAAATGAGAAAGCCGGCGGCTTCACGCAATCGCAGCGCCGAGATTTACCTGCTGGCGCGGGGCAGGCGGGTGTAGTGGTGGGCCGCTGCGGTTTGCGGCCTGTTGTAATCGGCACTAGAATGGGCTGATGTGTACTCCCGACTGAGGGAAAGAGAGGCTTCACCTTGAATAACATGTTTAAAAGTATGGCGATCTGGCTGGTGATCGGCATTGTCCTGATGACGGTTTTCAATCAGTTCAACACGCGCCAGACGGCGGCGGTTGGATCGCTGGAATACTCGCAGTTCCTTGAAGAGGTGAAGCAGGGCCGCGTCACCAAGGTGGTGATTCAGGGCCGCACCCTGGAAGCCACCACGACCGACGGCAAGAAGATCACCACTTACGCGCCGCCGGACTTGTGGATGGTGTCTGATCTGTTGAAAAACAACGTCAAGGTCGTCGCCAAGCCCGAGGAAGAACAGTCTTTCCTGACCAGCATTTTCGTCTCGTGGTTTCCCATGCTGCTGTTGATCGGTGTCTGGGTGTTTTTCATGCGCCAGATGCAGGGCGGAGGCAAGGGCGGGGCGTTTTCCTTTGGCAAGAGCCGCGCCAGGATGATGGATGAATCCTCCAATGTCATCACCTTTGCCGATGTGGCCGGTTGCGACGAAGCCAAGGAGGAAGTCTACGAAATGGTCGACTTCCTGAAAGACCCGACCAAGTTCCAGAAACTCGGCGGGCGCATTCCGCGTGGCGTGCTGCTGGTTGGCTCGCCCGGTACCGGCAAGACCCTGCTGGCCAAGGCGATTGCGGGCGAGGCCAAGGTGCCTTTCTTCTCGATTTCCGGTTCCGACTTCGTTGAAATGTTCGTCGGTGTCGGTGCCGCGCGCGTGCGCGACATGTTTGACCAGGCCAAGAAGTCCGCACCGTGCATCATTTTCATCGACGAACTCGACGCCGTCGGTCGCCAGCGTGGCGCCGGCCTCGGCGGCGGTAACGACGAGCGCGAACAGACCCTGAACCAGATGCTGGTCGAGATGGACGGTTTCGAGCCATCGGTGGGCGTGATCGTGGTGGCCGCCACCAACCGGCCCGACGTGCTCGATCCGGCGCTGCTGCGCCCCGGTCGCTTCGACCGCCAGGTGGTGGTGCCGCTGCCGGACATTCGCGGTCGCGAACAGATTCTCAAAGTGCATATGCGCAAGGTGCCGGTGGCGCCGGACATCGATGCGTCGATCCTGGCCCGTGGCTGTCCGGGGTTCTCCGGCGCCGATCTGGCCAACCTGGTCAATGAAGCCGCGCTGTTCGCCGCGCGCAGCAACAAGCGCCTGGTGGACATGGAAGACTTCGAGCGCGCCAAGGACAAGATCATGATGGGCGCCGAGCGCCGCTCCATGGTCATGCCCGAAGAGGAACGAAGGAACACCGCGTATCACGAGTCCGGTCATGCCGTGGTGGCCAAGTTGCTGCCCAAGACCGATCCAGTGCATAAGGTGACGGTCATCCCGCGCGGTCGCGCGCTGGGCCTGACCATGCAACTGCCCGATCAGGAACGCTATAGCCAGGATCGTGAGCGTTTGCTCAGCACCATTACCGTCTTGTTCGGTGGCCGCATTGCGGAAGAACTGTTCATGGGGCAGATGACCACCGGCGCTTCGAATGATTTTCAGCGCGCCACCGATCTTGCCCGGCGCATGGTGACGCAATGGGGCATGTCCGAGAGTCTGGGTACGATGGTGTACGGGGAAGAGGAAGGCGAGATTTTTCTCGGCCGTTCCGTCACCACCCACAAGAACGTTTCGGAGTCCACCATGCAGAAGGTGGATATGGAGATTCGCCGCATTCTCGACGAGCAGTACGCACGTGCCCGTAAACTGTTGGAGGACAACCGCGATAAGGTCGAGGCCATGGCGGCGGCATTGCTGGAGTTGGAAACCATTGACGCCGACCAGATCAACGACATCATGGCCGGCTTGCCACCGCGTCCGCCCAAGCCTTCCAGTGCGCCGCCAGTGCCTAGAGCCGACAGCACGCCGGATCCCGAGCCGACCGCGCCGGCACCGGCCTGATTTCCGATACAGCTCAGACGGGCCGCCGAAGACTTGCCGATTCGGCGGCCCGCGTCTTTTATGACACAGAATTTCCTCTGCGGTCGCTTTGTCCTCGATGCCGGGCGTCCGCTCATCATGGGCATTGTTAACCTGTCCGACGATTCCTTTTCCGGCGATGGCCAGCACGGCAATATCGACGCCGCCATTGCCCTGGGCCGGCGGCTGATCGAAGAGGGCGCGCACATTCTTGATCTTGGCGCCGAATCCTCGCGACCGGGGGCGACACCAGTGCCGGCACAACAGGAGATTGACCGCCTGCTGCCGGTGATCGAGGCCTTGCGCGATTGTGGCGCTCCGCTGTCGATCGATACCGTCAAGCCGGAAGTGATGCGCGTTGCGCTGGCGACCGGTATTGACATGATCAACGACATCAATGCACTGCGCGCTCCGGGCGCCATGGAACTGGTTGCTGAAAGCCGTGCCGGGGTTTGCCTGATGCACATGCAGGGCGATCCAGGCACCATGCAGGACGATCCGCATTACGTTGACGTCGTCGTCGAGGTCGCCGAGTTTCTCGCCGAGCGCGTCGCGGCCGCCGAGGCGGCGGGTATTGCCTTGAATCGCATCGCGGTCGATCCAGGTTTTGGCTTCGGCAAGACGCTGGAACACAACATCCAACTGTTGCGCCGACTCGGTGAACTGGTGGTGCCGGGCCTGCCCCTGCTGGTGGGGCTGTCGCGCAAGTCGATGCTGGGTCAGCTTACCGGACGAGATCCGTCCGAGCGGATTTATGGGGGAATCGCGGCGCATGTGCTGGCGGTCCTGCGCGGTGCGCGTATCGTGCGCGTGCATGATGTCGCCGCGACGCGCGACGCCCTTGCCGTATTGCAAACTGTGGAGGATTACTGAATGGGACGCAAGTATTTCGGCACCGACGGTATTCGCGGTCGCGTCGGGCGGACACCGATCACCCCGGATTTTGTCATGCGCCTGGGTTTTGCGGCGGGTTCCGCGTTGGTGGCGAAGGACGGGCTGCCGGCCAACGAGCGACCGGCGGTGCTGATCGGCAAGGACACCCGCATTTCCGGCTACATGCTGGAAGCTTCGCTGGAGGCGGGATTTTCCGCAGCCGGTGTCGATGTGATGCTGTGCGGGCCGATGCCGACTCCCGCCGTTGCCTACCTGACGCGCGCTTTGCGCTTGCAGGCGGGCGTGGTGATTTCCGCCTCGCACAATCCCTACGACGACAACGGCATCAAGTTTTTTTCGGCGCAGGGCACCAAGCTGGCCGATGCGGTGGAGCGAGAGATCGAAGCGCTGCTCGATCAGCCGATGACCTGCATGGACTCGGTTAGGCTTGGCAAGGCGCGTCGCGTCGATGACGCCGCTGGTCGCTACATCGAATTCTGCAAGAGCACCTTTCCCAATGACCTCGATTTGCGCGGCCTCAAGATCGTGGTGGACAGCGCTCATGGCGCGGCCTATCACGTCGCGCCCAGCGTTTTCCATGAACTCGGCGCCGAGATAGTCGGCGTTGGCGACACGCCGAATGGACTCAACATCAACCACGAGGTCGGCGCCACCGCGCCCGAGGCGCTGCGTCGCGCCGTGCTCGACGCCCGCGCCGACTGCGGCATCGCGCTCGACGGCGACGGCGACCGGCTGATCATGGTCGATGCGGCAGGCGCCCTCTACGACGGCGATCAACTGCTCTACGTCATCGCCCGCCATCGCGCGCTCGGTCGGCCCCTGGCAGGCGTGGCCGGCACGCAAATGAGCAACCTCGGCTTCGAGCACGCGCTGGCGCGGCTTGGCATCGCTTGCGGTCGCGCCAGGGTGGGCGATCGTTATGTGCTGGAAATGATGCAGGAGAAGGGCTGGCTGCTGGGCGGCGAAAACTCCGGACACATTATCTGTCTCGACCGCCACACCACGGGTGACGGCATCATTGCCGCGTTGCAAGTGCTGGCGGCGCTGCGTGCGAGCAACGAAACCCTGAGTGAGGCCTGCGCCGACCTGACGCTGTATCCGCAAAAGCTGATCAACGTGCGCATGCCCGCCGGATTCGACTGGGCCGCCGACGCCGGTATCCGCTCGGCGGTGAAAGCCGCCGAGGCGACGCTCGACGGTGGCGGGCGCGTGCTATTGCGTCCCTCCGGCACCGAGCCGCTGCTGCGGGTGATGGTGGAGGGGCGCGAAGCCGTTCTCGTAACAGGGCAGGCCGAGGCCATCGCCGCAGCCGTGCGGCAGGCCTTCGGCGAGTAGCGACGGCGCGGTTTTCGGAAAATAGTACGTTGTTTCTTTTCAGGAAAAATCTCAAAACTTAAATTTCTTGACTCATATCAATTAAATATTTTCCACAGGTACCGATAATGGATATCGTACTGTAGCTTTCGATCAGAAATCTCATTGACTTAAGCAGGCATGGCAGGCGTTGTCCAACCGAAACAATATCAGGGAGCCCAAATGAAATCTCTAAGCAAGCTGGCGAAAGGATGGATGTTTATCCTTTCCGTGTTCGCCTTGACTGCGGTCAATGCCGCCACAACGCCTCCGGCAAAGTCCAAGGCAGATGTCCAGATCGGACAAATGTGCGTGGAATGCCACACCAAGGAGAGTCCCGGCATTGTCACCGACTGGAAAAAGAGCGCCCACGCCGGCAAGAAGGTAGATTGCTACGACTGCCACAAAGCCAAGGAGGGCGACAAGGGTGTTGTCAAGCACGAGAAGGACAAGGCCGGCAAGCCGCTGTTCATCTCGACCATCGTCTCGCCCAAGGCCTGCGCCACCTGCCATGAAAAGGAAGTAGCGCAGCAGCAACGCTCCCACCATGCCAAGGCCGGCCAGATTCTCGCGTCCCTCGACAACATCATGGGCGAAGTCATCGGCGGCCCCGCCGCAGTGAACGCCGGATGCCTGCAATGTCACGGCGGCGCGGTCAAGATCGACCCCGTATCCGGCGAAGCGACCCCCGAAACCTGGCCCAACACCGGCATCGGTCGGTTGAATCCGGACGGCAGCCGCGGTTCCTGCTCGGCCTGTCACGCCCGGCATCGCTTCTCCGCTGCCCAGGCGCGCACGCCGGACACCTGCGGCAAATGCCACCTCGGCCCTGACCATCCGCAAATGGAGGTCTATAACGAGTCCAAGCACGGCATCCTCTACCGGGCAAACGTCGGCGAAATGAAGCTGGACAAGAAGAAATGGGTTGCCGGCGTCGATTACTCGGCCGCTCCGACCTGCGCCACCTGCCACATGAGCGCCACCCGCACCCAGGGCGTCACCCATGATGTCGGCGAGCGGATTTCCTGGACGTTGCGTCCGCCGATTTCCACCAAGCTCAACATGGTGCGGCTGTCCAACGGCGACGAGTTCGACCAGCCGGAAGGCAAGCCCCTGCCCAAGGTGGGCGATGAGGTCAAGGGCGCCAAGGTGACCGAGATCCTGACCTGGGAAGACCGGCGCAAGAAGATGACCAACGTCTGCTACGCCTGCCACGGCTCCAACATCATCAGCGGCCACTACAAGCAGTTCGACGACGTGGTGAACCTCTACAACGAGAAGTTCGCCAAACCCATCGCCGCCTCCATGAAGGAACTGACGGCCAAGGGTTACATCACCGCCGCGCCGTTCGACGACAAGATCGAATGGACCTGGTGGGAAATCTGGCACCACGAAGGCCGTCGTGCCCGCCATGGCGCCTCCATGATGGGTCCGGACTACACCTGGTGGCATGGCATGTACGAAGTCGCGCAGCACACCTACTTCAAGTGGATTCCGGAAATGCGCGCCGCCGTACTCAAGAAGGACGGCAACGAAAAGGCCGCCGAAGAGATCCTGGCGAAGTATTTCAAGCCCATCGACGGTCATGACTGGTACTTCAACGGCATCAGCAAGGATGCGGTCGAGAAGGTTCGCAAGGGCTTCGAGGAGCGCTACGGCAAGGGCTCGCTGAAGTAAGGCGTCATCGCGAAGGCCCCCCGTGAAACCGGGGGCCTTCCGTTCCTACATTCAAGGAAATTCCCATGGGTCTCAAGATCGGAATTGCTTCAATCGCCCTCGCGGCGGCATTGTTTGGACAGGGTGCCTGGGCGGTCGATGCCGCCAAGCCTGCCGATGCCACGCTTATCGCCCAAGGCAACAAGCACTGGGAGGAAGGCCGGCTGGAGGATGCGCGCAAGAGCTTCGAGAAAGCGGTGGCAGCCAATCCGGGTTCGAAAGAGGCTCACATGAAACTGGCCGGCCTGCTGCTTTCCAATCGCAACTATGCCGCAGCCATCAAAACCTATCAACGAACCATCAGCCTCGACGGGAAAAACGCCAAGGCATGGATCGGACTGGGCATGGCCTATCTTCATGACGGACAGTCCGAACTGTCCCGCGCGGCCTTTGAGGAAGCGGTTCGCGTCGATCCCAGCCGCAAGACGCAGTTGGCCCAGTTGATGACAAAGCCGGCCAGGCAAGAAGCGCCTGCGCACGTCGGCAAATGAATATCTCCAGCGCCATTATCCATACGCGAGCCAGCGGCATGGAACATCTGCGCGGCCAGCTCGAAACCATTGCCGGAGTTGAAGTCCATGCGGCTTCGGCAGAGGGCCGGTTCATCGTCAGCATCGAAAGCGCGGGTGACCAGGACACTGCGGACACTTTCGAGACGATCCAGAGACTTGACGGTGTGATGTCGGCATCGCTCGTGTATTCCCATTTTGAATCAGATCCTGATCAGGAAGTTTGAATTAAGGCCAATCTGCGGGTAAGGCCGCAATCACAAGGAGTTCTGCAATGAAACTGACACGGCGTGAATTCATCAAAGCCAATGCTGTTGTTGCTGCCGCCGGCGTGGCGGGAATGGCGGTACCCGGCGCACAAGCCATCGCGCAATCCAGCGCCAAGGACGGCGTGCGCTGGGACAAGGGCGTATGTCGATACTGCGGCACGGGCTGCGGCGTGTTGGTCGGCGTCAAGGACGGTCGCGTCGTCGCCACCCAGGGCGATCCGGATGCACCGGTAAACAAGGGCCTCGCCTGCGTCAAGGGTTACTTTCTGGCGAAGATCATGTACGGCAAGGACCGTCTGACCCAGCCGCTGCTGCGCATGAAAGATGGCAAGTTCGCCAAGGATGGCGAGTTCAAGCCGGTGTCGTGGAACGAAGCCTTCGATGTCATGGCGGACAAATGCAAGGCGACGCTGAAGGCCAAGGGGCCGACCGCAGTCGGCATGTTCGGCTCGGGCCAATGGACCATCTGGGAAGGTTATGCCGCCGCCAAGTTGTTCAAGGCCGGCTTCCGCTCCAACAATCTGGACCCCAATGCCCGCCACTGCATGGCTTCCGCCGTGGTCGGCTTCATGCGCACCTTCGGCATCGACGAGCCGATGGGCTGCTACGACGACATGGAACATGCCGATGCCTTCGTGCTGTGGGGCTCGAACATGGCCGAGATGCACCCGATCCTGTGGTCGCGCATCACCGACCGCCGCCTCACCGGCAAGCATGTACGCATCAACGTGCTGTCCACCTTCAGTCACCGCACCACCGAGATGGCGGACAGCGAACTGATTTTCAAGCCGCAGTCGGACCTAGCGATCCTGAATTACATCTGCAACCACATCATCCAGAGTGGCGCGGTGAATGAGGACTTCGTCAAGAAACATGTGAACTTCGCCAAGGGCGTCACCGACATCGGCTACGGCCTGCGTCCCAACCATCCGCTCGAACAGGCGGCCGGCAACAACGGCTACCCCGGCGCCGACGGCAAGCCCAAGGGCGACCCGATGAAGGCCGCGCCGATGAGCTTCGCCGATTTCAAGGCCTTCGTCGCCGAATACACGCTGGACAAGGCGCACGAGATTTCCGGCGTGCCGAAGGACAAGCTGGAGGCGCTGGCCAAGGCCTATGCCGACCCCAAGACCAAAGTCATGTCGCTGTGGACCATGGGTTTCAACCAGCACTCGCGCGGCACCTGGGTGAACAACATGATCTACAACGTCCACCTGCTGGTGGGCAAGATCTCCGAACCCGGCAACGGCCCGTTCTCGCTGACCGGCCAACCCTCGGCCTGCGGCACGGCGCGCGAGGTCGGCACTTTTGCCCACCGTCTGCCGGCCGACATGGTGGTGATGAATCCCAAGCACCGCGAGTTCGCCGAGAAACAATGGAAGCTGCCGGCCGGCACCATTCCCGACAAGCCCGGCTTCCATGCCGTGCTGCAAAGCCGCATGCTGAAGGATGGCAAGCTCAACTTCTACTGGACCAGCACCACCAACAACATGCAGGCCGGGCCGAACATCAACGGCGAGACCTATCCCGGCTTCCGCAATCCGGCAAACTTCATTGTCGTTTCCGACTGCTATCCGACGGTGACGGCGATGGCGGCCGACCTGATCCTGCCTTCGGCAATGTGGATGGAGAAGGAAGGCGCTTTCGGCAACGCCGAGCGGCGCACCCAGTTCTGGCGCCAGCAGGTCAAGGCGCCGGGCGAAGCCAGGTCCGACCTGTGGCAGTACGTCGAATTTTCCAAGCGCTTCAAGGTCGAGGACGTGTGGCCGGCCGAATTGCTGGCCAAGATGCCGGAGCACAAGGGCAAGACCTTGTACGACGTGCTCTATGCCAACGGCCAGATCAACAAGTTCCCGCTGAAGGACACCGCGCAGGGCTTCGACAACGACGAATCGAAGGGACTCGGCTACTACCTGCAAAAGGGTTTGTTCGAGGAATACGCCGCCTTCGGCCGCGGCCACGCGCATGACCTCGCGCCGTTCGACACTTACCACAAGGCGCGCGGCCTGCGCTGGCCGGTGGTGGAGGGCAAGGAGACCCTGTGGCGCTTCCGCGAAGGCTACGACCCCTATGTGAAGAAGGGCGAGGGCGTGCGCTTCTACGGCAAACCCGACGGCAAGGCGGTGATCTTCGCCCTGCCCTGGCAGCCTGCCGCCGAAATGCCTGACAAGGACTACGACCTCTGGCTATGCACCGGTCGCGTGCTGGAGCACTGGCATACCGGCAGCATGACGCGGCGCGTGCCCGAGCTTTACCGCGCCATGCCGGACGCCTGGATCTACATGCATCCCGAAGACGCCAAGAAGCGCGGTCTGGCGCGCGGCGACACGGTCAAGGTGGCCACGCGGCGCGGCGAAATCTCCACCCGCGTCGAAACCAGCGGTCGCAACAAACCGCCGCAGGGCCTGGTCTTCGTGCCTTTCTTCGACGAAATGCGCCTGGTCAACAAGCTCACCCTGGATGCCACCTGCCCGCTCTCGAAAGAGACCGACTTCAAGAAGTGCGCATGCAAGGTGGTGAAGGCCTGAGGCCGGCGTGACTGGAACGGCGAATATTTCCGCCATTACGTCGCGCTGCCTTGCCAGCCATGTCCAGCATTCCAACAGGGTATGAACACTCCTTTCCGCCGCCAGTTCCTGGTCGATGCCGCTCGCATGGCATGCGGCGTCGGCCTGTTGGGATTGGGACTCGGGCTCTATGTCAAGCAGGCGAAAGCGCTGCCGCCGGTGGCGTTTCGCCCGCCGGGCGCCGGGGCGGAGCA
This sequence comes from Sulfuritalea sp., assembly GCA_023229545.1. Lineage (GTDB taxonomy): Bacteria > Pseudomonadota > Gammaproteobacteria > Burkholderiales > Rhodocyclaceae > Sulfuritalea. Next base: position 85,993 of record JALNZB010000005.1, read on the forward strand.
GGATTTTCTTGGGGCCTGCATTCGCTGCGGCCTCTGCGTGCGCGATTGTCCACCGCAGATACTGGCGCTGGCGAAACCCGAGCAGGCTGTCGCCACCGGCACGCCCTATTTCATCGCCCGCAGCGGGGCTTGCGAGATGTGCGAAAACATCCCCTGCGTCAAGGCCTGCCCCACCGGCGCGCTCGATCACAAGCTGACGGATATCGCCAAGGCGCGCATGGGTCTGGCCGTGCTGGTGGATCACGAGACCTGCCTCAATTTTCTCGGCATGCGCTGCGATGTCTGCTATCGCGTCTGCCCGCTGCTCGACAAGGCGATCACCCTGGAACCGCGCCACAACGAGCGCACCGGCAAGCACACGATCTTCGAGCCCGTCGTGCATTCGGAGGCCTGCACCGGCTGCGGCAAGTGCGAGGCGGGTTGTGTGCTGCAAGTGGCGGCGATCAAGGTCTACCCGACGCAACTCGCGAAAGGGGAACTCGGCAGCCATTACCGGCTCGGCTGGGTGGAAAAGAAGAAGGCCGGCGGCAGTCTCGTCGCGCCGGAAATCGAACACCGCTACAACCTGCCCGAGGGAGTTACGTACGAGCACGGCAAGGGCTTGTCGAGCGAGGCGCCGCGATGAATGCGAACTTGAGTACGAATTCGAGTACGAGTTTGAGTACCAACCGCATCGCGCACGCCGCCATTGCCGCCAAGGGCAGGTGGAGCGCCCACAAGTGGCTGATCCTGCGCCGCGTCTCGCAGTTCGGAATCCTGGCGCTGTTCCTCGCCGGGCCGTGGTTCGGCCTCTGGATCGTCAAGGGCAACCTCAATTACAGCTACACGCTCGATCTGCTGCCGCTCACCGATCCCCATGTGCTGCTGCAAAGCCTGCTGGCCGGCCACAGCCCGGAGAAAAACGCGCTGCTCGGCGCCGCCATCGTTGCAGCCTTTTACTTTCTCGTCGGCGGCCGGGTTTTCTGCGCCTGGGTATGCCCGCTCAATCCCGTCACCGATCTCGCAGCCTGGTTGCGCACTCGCCTGGGCATCAAGGGCGGCACCCATGTCTCACGCCATGCGCGGCTGTGGATTCTCGGCCTGACGCTGGTCCTGGCGCTGGCCACGGGCAGCATTGCCTGGGAACTTGTCAATCCCGTATCCATGCTCCACCGTGGCCTGTTCTTCGGCATCGGCCTGGCATGGACCGCGGTGCTGGCGGTATTCCTCTTCGATCTCGCGGTGATGAACCGTGGCTGGTGCGGCCATCTGTGTCCGGTCGGCGCCTTCTACAGCCTGCTCGGCCAGCGCAGCGTGCTGCGAGTGACCGCAACGCGGCGCGCCGCTTGCGACGACTGCAACGATTGCTTCGTCGTCTGCCCGGAACCGCTGGTCATCCGGTCGCCGCTCAAGGATGGCGACCGTGGCGTCGGTCCCGTCATTCTCTCGTCGCAATGCACCAACTGCGGTCGTTGCATCGATGTCTGCGCCAAGGATGTCTTCGCCTTCGGTACCCGTTTTAACCAGTCCGTTTCACCCTTGATCGGCGCTCAACCAGCAGCGTCGAAATGATCAACGAATTTTCCTCTGAGGGGAGCGCATCATGAAACACATCATCGTTATGGCAACTCTGCTGATCACCATCGTCGGCTGTGCGTCCAATTCACCGGTCGCCTTCCTGCGCGGCAGCGACATTACCGCCTCCGACCAGGCTCCGGATCAGAAAGAGTATTCCGAAAGCATTCCAGGCGTCGGTTCGCCGGAACTCATCCAACGTACGTTTGTCGGACAACCGCCGCTGATCCCGCATGCGGTCGCCAAGTACGAACACATCACGATCGACGAAAACGTATGCGTGAACTGCCATATCACCGACGAGTTCAAGGGCGTGAAAATGCCGAAAATGGGCGCCAGCCATTTCTCTGCGGTCGCCAAACAGGCCGACGGCATGCCTGACGTAAACATGGTCCGTTGGCAGTGCAATAGCTGCCACGTGGTGCAGGCGGACGCCAAACCGCTGATCGAGAATACATTCATCGGTCATACCGCCAAATAGACAGCGCATCAAGAAACAATTCCCCCAGCAATCATTTCGGAGACATACAACGTGAGAATCTGCAATCGCAATCGAGTAGCCGTATTCGCAGTGGCAGCATCCTGGTTATTTTCCGGCGCGGCCCTCGCCGCCGTCGACGTCGATGGCGCGAAAGCCCTGGCCAAGCAGAACAACTGCTTCAAGTGCCATTCCATAACCACCGAGCTGGATGGCCCGGCGTACAAGAAGGTTGCCGAGAAATACAGAGGCAAGGCCACCGCCGAAAACCGGCTGATCGAGCACATCACCTCTGGCGAAAAGGCCAAGTTCGCCGACGGTCACGAAGAGGAACACAAGATAGTCAAGACCTCGCCGCCCAAGGACAAGGCGCAGATCAAGAATCTCGTGCAGTGGATATTGGCGCAGTAATGACGGACGTTCGACTATTGTCCGGGCGCGGAGAAATACATGCATAGGCGTCCCAATGTCATCCATCGTTGCTGGACCGCATTGAAGCGGCCAAGCGCAAAGCATTCGCTGCTGGCCCTGTTGGCGCTTGGCTTCTTCTCGGGCATCATTTTCTGGGGCGCCTTCAATACCGGCATGGAGGCGACCAATACTCTTGAGTTCTGCATCGGCTGCCACGAGATGCGCGACACGGTCTATCAGGAGTACAAGGAGACCACCCATTACAGCAACCGCTCGGGCGTGCGGGTCATTTGCTCGGATTGCCACGTGCCCAAGGACTGGACGCACAAGATGTGGCGCAAGACCAAGGCCAGCATGGAAATCTGGGGCTGGCTCACCGGCACCATCAACACCAAGCAGAAGTTCGAGGCCAAGCGCATGGAACTGGCTACGCGCGAGTGGGAGCGCATGAAGGCGCGCGATTCGATCGAGTGCCGCAACTGCCATAGCTACGACGCCATGAGCAGCGAATTGCAGAAGTTCACGCCCTACAAGAAGCACATGGAAGGAATGGCTGCGGGCAAGAGCTGTATCGACTGCCACAAGGGCGTCGCCCATAAGCTGCCCAAGGAGTACGAGGAGCCGATGTAGCAGTCGGCGCTGGCGGCACGGCGGCCAGCGTGCAATCCCGGAGAATTGGTTTCCGGGATTGGCTCGCCGCCAGGCTCAGCCGCCGCGCTGGCGCCGCGCCTCGAACAGGCAGATGCCGGCGGACACCGACACGTTGAGGCTTTCGACGCTGCCGTGCATCGGTATCTTCGCCAGTTCGTCGCAGGTTTCGCGCGTCAGGCGGCGCATGCCGTCGCCCTCGGCGCCGAGCACCCAGGCGCAGGGGCCTTTCTGGTCGATGGCATACAGCGCGCGCTCGGCTTCGCCGGCGGCGCCGATGACCCAGATGCCACGTTCCTGCATTTCGCGCAAGGATCGGGCGAGGTTGGTGACGACGATGTAGGGCACCGTGTCGGCGGCGCCGCTGGCGACCTTGATCACCGTCGCATTGAGGCCGCAAGCCTTGTCCTTCGGCGCCACCACCGCATGCGCCCCGGCGGCGTCCGCCACGCGCAGGCAGGCGCCGAGATTGTGCGGATCGGTGATGCCATCCAGCACCAGCAGCAGCGCCGGCTCGGTCAAGCCTTCGAGCACGTCGTCGAGCGACACATGCCTGGCCTGCGCCGCGACTTTCGCCACCACGCCCTGATGCTGCGATCCTCCAGCCAGGCCGTCCAGCCGCTTGGCATCAGACAGGATGACGCGCACACCATGGGCCTCGGCCAAACGCAGCAGATCGCGCATGCGCCCGTCCTGGCGGCCTTCGGCAACGGTGATTTCGCGCACGTCGTCGGCGGCGTGGCGCAGCTTGGCGGTAACGGCATGGAAGCCGTGGATCAATCGCGTGTCAGACATGGATGGTGGCGCCTTCGTTGAGGATGCGAATTTCGCGTTGTGGGAAGGGAATGGAAACGCCCGCCCGCTTGAACTCGCGCCAGATCGCCAGATTGACCTCGGAGCGCAGCGGACCGACGCCATTCTGCGGATCGGCGACCCAGAAGCCGAGTTCAAAATTGACGCCGGAATCGGCGAATTCCCTGAGCAAGGCGACCGGCGCCGGCTCGGCCAGCACGCGCTCCTGCGCCCGCGCCGCCGCCACCATGATCTCCATGGCGCTTTCCAGATCGCTGTCGTAGGCGACCTGCACCGACAATGCAATCCGGATTTTCGTGTCGCTGTAGGATTCGTTGCGCACCACCGAACTCACCAGCAGTTCGTTGGGCACCAGCGCCTCGGCGCCAGCGACGTTCTTCAGCACGGTATAGCGCGTGGTGATGCGCGTCACTTCGCCGCGATCGTCGCCGACGGCAATGACGTTTCCGATGCGAATGGAATTGTCGAGCAGGATGATGAAGCCCGAGACATAGTTGCTGGCGATTTTTTGCAGGCCGAAGCCGAGGCCGACGCCGAGCGCGCCGCCAAAGACCGACAGCGTGGTGATATCCATGCCGACCATGGGCAACACGATCAGCACTGCGAGCACGATCAGCAGCGCCTTGGTCAGGCGCGCGAACACCTGGCGCAAATTGTCATCAAGCCCTGTCGCCCGTTCGAGACGTGCTTCGATGGCGCTGGAGAACCAGAGTGCGGCCAGTACGGTGGCCAACACCGCAACCAGACCCTGCAACAGATGCCACAGGTTGAGCTTCTGCTTGCCGGCACTGAAGGTCACCGATTCCACCACGGCGATCACCTCGGGCAGCAGACCGAGAATGTGCAGGGCGACGATGGCCCACACCAGCAGGGCGAACACCCGCTCGAAGGGTACCAGCCAAGTGGCGCCGACCACGCTGACGCGCAGGACGTAGAACACCACGCGAATCACGGCCAGCGAGGCCAGCAGCGGCAAGGCCAGCGAGAACAGACCGACGCTGATCCACTCCTCCGCCACGGGGCGCGCCAGCAGCACCAGCAGCAGCGCCAGCACGGGAAAGGCAACGCGCTTCAGTCCGCCGCGACCCAGCGCCCAGGCGCGGCCCTCGCCGGCTTGGCGACCGCGCAACAGGCTCTCGCCGAGCAGGGCCAGCAGCAGGCATCCGGCCAGGACCAAGCATTGCCACCCCAGGTCCGGTTCGCTCAGGTAGACCTGCACTTCGCGCCACACAATGGCCAGGGCGCTCTGTTTCATCTCAATTCGCTCCACTCATCTTTTCGGCTGGGTGCCGAGCATGCCACAGGAGACAGGCACCCTTTGTCATCGAGCCGATCTTCATGACTCGAAAAGCTCAGCGTGGGTACCTGCGCGCACAAAGCTCAGCATCACGTTATTGCCACTGCCCTGAAGCTGATAGATCAGCAAGAAATCGCCGCCGATGTGGCACTCCCGATGGTCAGCCCACTCGCCTTTCAGTGCGTGATCAAGCCACTCCGGCCCCAACGGATCATCATTCGCAATCAGCAGCAACATGGCCTCCTTGAGGCGCTTCATGTCGTAGCGCCCGGACTCGCTCAATCGTGCCCAATCCTTGGCAAACCTTTTTGTATGATCGGCGGCTCGCGGCAAAGCCGCCCGCTTACTGCTTGCCGCCTTTTTCAAGCTCATCGAACAGTTCCCTGGCGGAAGCGAACCGGGCCCGGTGGGCGCGAAGGATGGTACGGGATTCCTCCATCGCCGCCCGCGTTTCGGCATTCGGAACCTTGAGTTCAAGCGGCATAGCCTGATCGGCCACCACGCGCTTGAGGAAAATCCTTACCGCATCCGAAATCGACAAACCCATGGCCGCCAGCGCCTCAGTCGCCTGCGCCTTGGTTTCATCGTCCACGCGGACATGCACCATCGTCGTCGTCGCCATGGCTTTCTCCCTCGATTTCAACGAGGCAATCGTATCGCAATTGAGATACACAATCAAGGGCTGGGTGGCGGTCGTTCGCGAGCAGCTTGCCGCTCGCGGCAGCGAAAACGAACCCGACTCGGTTGATCGTTGTTATCGCCGTACCGCCAGAGCCGACTTTCAACGACTATGCGAAATCAATTCGACCCTAGCCCCTTTGATTCCTTTGATTCCTTTGATTCCTTTGATTCCTTTGATTCCTTTGATTCCTTTGATTCCTTTGATTTTACTCGGCTAGGCTTGCGCAATTTAATCACTTTGTCCCGCGCTGGGCAGCTTGAGTCGTGCGTATCGACTATCTCTAGCACGTGAATATCGATGACAACCTTGAAATGCTTGCCCTGGTATTCCACCATGAACACCGCGCGATCCTTGCCGAGAAAGCCCGCTTCGGGTGTGTAGACGTAAGAAATATGTATTTGAGGCGGCATATTTTTTGTTGCATCATTACCGGATATTTGGTCGAGCGTGCCGCGCCGTGGGCCTTGCAGCAGAGTCGGCTTGAACTCGGTAATGTCCAGCGGCTTCTTGTGCAAACTCTCCAAGTAGTTACTTACCGCCCCGGCCGGATCTACTGAACGTATGGCAATATTCGTCGTGTGTTCGGTCTCAGTGCAGGACTTCATGAGGTAATCTGCCGACGGCGGATTGCTAATCATAACGGCCAGGCTCGAACTAGTTTCCAGCGCCTCCGCCGACCCAGCCGCCAGCAGTATCGCCAGCCCGACGCTATGCCATGCTCCGTTCATCTCAAGAGCCTCCGTTCATTTTCTGCGCATCGTCGCGATGGCGGCGCCAGTTGTCGAGGTAGCGCCGCACCAGCGCCGGATTGCCGCGCAGGATCAGCAGATTTTCGGCATTGCGCGCCTGCGCCGACCAGGTGAAATTGTAGCTGCCGGTGATGACGAAACCATCGGTGGTCGAAGCGTCGATCAGCAGCACCTTGTTATGCGCGATGGCATAGCGTGTCTCCAGCCAGACCGGGATGCCGCCCTCGAGCAGTTGCGGCAACTGCGACTTGTCGCTCTTTTCCAGCATCTCGCGGTCGGCCAGAATTTCCACCGTGACGCCGCGCGACTGCGCCGCTTGCAGGGCTTGGGCGATGGAGCGACTGGTGAGCAGGTAGGCCTGCACGTGAATGCTCTTTTTCGCTTCGCCCAGCGCCCGCACGATGGCGCCCTCGGCATCGTCCCAGGGCGTGAACAACGCCTCGACCGTGCCCGTCGCCGGCAACGCCGTGGCGCCAGCGCCGACTGTCCAGCACAACAACAGGGCGACGAAGAACTTTCTCATTTTGCCCGCTCCAGCACGGCCGCATAAAAACCGTCGGTGGCGTGTTTTTGCGGCGACAACCGCATGTCCTCGCCACAGTCAATGACAATGCCCTGCCCCGCCAGCACCTCTTGCGCCGACAGGCGATGGAAGTCGGCATGGCTGGCGAGAAAAGCGTCCACGATGGCTTCGTTCTCTTCCGCCAGAATGCTGCATGTCGCATACACCAGCCGCCCGCCGGGCTTCAGCAACCTGGAGGCGGCAGCGAGAATGGCGGCCTGCTTGACGGTCAGCTCACTCACGCTCTGCGCCGACTGGCGCCACTTGAGGTCGGGGTTGCGGCGCAAGGTGCCCAGCCCGGAACACGGTGCATCGACCAGTACGCGATCCACCTTGCCCTGGAGCCGCTTCACCCTCGTGTCATTTTCTCCGGAGAGGCAGGCCGGATGCACGTTCGACAGCCCGGCGCGGGCGGCGCGCGGCTTCAGCTTGGCCAGCCGCTTCTCGGCTACGTCAAAGGCATACAGGCGTCCGGTGGAACGCATCAGCGCACCCAAAATCAGCGTTTTGCCGCCGGCCCCGGCGCAGAAATCCACCACCATCTCGCTACGCTTGGGCGCCAGCAAAAAGCCGAGCAACTGCGAGCCTTCGTCCTGCACTTCGATGCTGCCGTCGAGGTAGGCGGGGTGCTTTGCCAGATAGGGCTTGGTCTTCAGCCGCAGGCCCAGCGGCGAATACGGGCAGGGCGTGGCGACGATGCCGTCGGCGGCGAGGCGGGCGATCACGCCGTCGCGCTCTGCCTTCAGCGTATTCACCCGCAGATCGAGCGGCGCCGGCGTGTTTAATGCACGCGCCAGCGCCAGCAGTTCTTCGGCCGTCATGCGCGGCGCCAGACGTTCGACCAGCCAGTCGGGAAAATCCAGTTGCTCGGCCAGGGTCAGTTCCGGTTCCGGCTGACGGCGGATGTCGGCCAGCCATTCGGCTTCGCCGGGCAGCAGCGCGCCTTCGAGCTGGCGCTGCGACATGCCGCGCACCCGCGACAGCGAGAGCAGCACCAACTCACGCGGCGAGATGCGACGCGGCCCGGCGTTCTTCGGCGCGCGCTTCGGCGTCGCACCGGGGGCGAGGAAGGCCGGTTCCAGATTTGGCCCGCATGCAGCCAGGCGCTCCAGCAGGCGCTTGCGGCGCAATACGGCATAGGCCGTCTCGGCGATGAAGGCGCGGTCCCTGGCGCCGCTCTTGCGCGCACGGAAGAACGCCGACAAGGCGGCATCCGCCGGCAGGTTGAAGGTCAGCAACTGCGCCGTCGCCGCCACCGCCGCATTCAGCAAGTCCGCAGCCAGACCATCCGCAGCGGCCGGCGCTTCGCCCGTGCCCTGCCCCGCGCTTCTTGCAGAGGGTTCACGGCGACGAGAACCGCCGCCCGAACCTTTTGTCGTGCCGCGCGGCTTGGCGCGCTTCCGGTCGTCGCTCATGCTCGCAGCCTCTTTGCCGAGGAGTTGGGGAAAATTTTCATTGGGTTTCCTGGATATCGGTCTCGTCCGCGATCTGATCGAAGATTTCGCCCTTGCGGTCGGTAAAACGAATTTTCAGCGGCAGGCCGCGCCTGTCGGCGCCGTTACCCACACCCAGCCACAGCTCGATAGTGTCATTACCGCTGCGAGTCTTCAAGCGCAACGCGCGGCGTTCGCCCGCCGCCAGCGTCACGGCTTCTTCGCCGAGGACTTCAAAACGATAACTTTCCAGCTTGCGCCCGGTGGCGATGGGCATGTCCAGCGCACCGCTTTTCGGCGCCAGCAGCACCAGTTGGTAATACATCGAGAGGAAGTCCTGCGCGCCGACGGCAATGCTGTCCTCGCGTCCGGCATAGGCAACGACATTGCGCGCCCAGTCGAAGTTGGCGGTATCCAGGCCGCCGACGCGCTCATGACGGAATTCGCGCGGTTTGAGGCCATCGGTCGTGACCTCGCCCTGGCTGCTCTGCACCACCCGCGCCGGCTTGAACAGAGCGGCAAGCCCGGTGGTCTCGGTCACGCTTTGCAGCTTGTACGTGAATCCGTCATGTTGCCAGGTATGCACCGACTGACCGATGACAAAGCCGTCTTCACCACGGGTGATGGTGTAGCGCACGCGGCCCTTGTCCGGCAGTGCACTACGCGCGGGCGCGGCTGGCGCAAGAGGCGGCTCAATAGTCGGCGCTGACGGTACGGCGACCGGCGGCGTCTCCGCGGGCGCCATGTCCGGCGCGACGGCAGGCGGGCTGCTTGCAGGTGCGGCAGCCTCGGGCGCCGCTGCGACTACGCGCGGCAAACGCGGCTTGGCGACATGCGGCCTGGGCTCGGGCTGGGCGACCGGCGCCGGTTGCGGACGTGCTGCCGGCCTGGCCAGCACCGCATCGATTGTCGGCGGCGGATCGGCATCATTGACTCCGGGAAGTTCCCAGCCGGGTCCCAGCAGCGCGGCGGCATGAATCAGCGTCGACGCGACCAGCGCAAATACAAATGGCATCTCAGTCGCGCATCTCAGCCGCGCATCTCAACCGACTTGCGGCACATGCAACGAACCGCCTACCGCCACCTCGCCCGCCAACTGCGCGCGATCGCCAGCCAGATGCAAACGGCCCTCAAGGAACCAGCGCGCCACGCGCGGGTAGAGAATGTGCTCCTCGGCCAGTACGCGCCGACCGAGGCTCGCCTCGTCATCATCGGCCTGCACCGGCACCGCCGCCTGCGCGATGATCGGCCCGCCATCCAGCGCTGGCGTCACGAAATGCACGCTGCAACCGTGCAGCCGCACGCCGGCAACCAGCGCCTGGGCATGAGTCTTCACCCCAGGGAAAACCGGCAGCAAGGACGGATGAATATTCAGCAGGCGGCCCTCAAAGCGGCGCACGAAGCCGTCGGTGAGAATCCGCATGAAGCCGGCGAGCAGCACCAGATCGGGCGTGTGCCGCTCGATCTCGGCTGCCAGCGCGGCATCGAAGTCCTCGCGCGAGGCAAAGCCGCGATGATCGATGACGAGGGTGGCGACGCCGCGACGAGCGGCGCTGGCCAATCCCGCCACGTCGGGGCGATTGCTGATGACCACGGCACAAGCGCCGGGCAGGCCGGCGTCGAGCAAGGAGTCCATGTTGCTGCCGCGACCGGAAATGAGTATCACGTAGCGCTTCATCGCAGGGCCATCACGGGAAGGAACACGGCCGTCGCCAGGCTTTGCGCGACGCGGGCGATAGTGCGATGCCCTTTGTCGGCGATCAGGGCGGACAACAGGTCGAGATTGCCGATCATCTTGCCGAACTCGCGTTCGAAGCTGAGATTCGCCGGTTGCGGCGCCACCGCCATTTCATTGGAGAGCAGCAGCAGGGCGCCGCCCGCGTCGCGCGCGGTCGCCAGCTTCCAGGCGGCGATTTCAAGGTTGCGCGCGCTGTTGTAAAGCTTCTGCGGATCGAGTTCGTCGAGCATGAAAAACTCCGTCTTTTCCTCGAATGCGGCATTCAGCATGGCGCCCAGTCCGGCGATGAACACCGCCACGCGGTCGCCCTCAAAATCGGCGCGCAGACCGAGCAGGATTGCATCGGTGCCGCGCTTGCCACCCGCTTCGGGCAGCCGCCAGCCGGTGCGCGGATCAAGCAGGCGATCGAGCGCCGCCTCAATGCCGGCGTGACCGCCCTTTTTCCACTCATGCGGGTTGCGCCGATACAGTTTTTCGGCCAGCCGCCGCAGGCTGGCGAAGATTTCGCGCCGATGCAAATCGGCGACGCGGTCGACATCCGTCTTGCCGATCTGCTTCGGATCGAACGACGCTACCGAGTCGCCCACCGAACTACCCTTGCCACCAGGCTGAATACCTGACTGCGCGCCCGTTTGCGCGCAGCCGGCCACCAGCAGCAAGATAACCACAGTCGCGGCACCACGCATGTTCAGGAGGCCTTCGGCGCCAGACGATGCCGCAGCCAGGCCAGGGCCAGCGGCGCCAGCGACAGGCCGATGGTGCCGAAAACAATCAGGGAAAGATTCGCCCGGACCCAGGGCAGGTTGCCGAACCAGTAGCCGGCCAGGCACAACGAAAAAACCCAGAGCACGGCGCCGCACAAATCGAAAATGAAATAGCGCGGGTAGGTCATGTTGCCGACCCCGGCGACGAAGGGCGCGAAAGTGCGCACAAACGGCATGAAGCGCGCCACCAGCATGGTCTTGCCGCCGTGCTTCTCGTAGTAGGCATGCGTGATGTCGAAGGCCTTGCGGTTGAAATAGCGGGACTTGTCCCCCCAGGCCAGAATGCGCTTGCCGGCCCAGCGCCCGATCCAGTAATTAGTGTTGTCGCCGAGGATGGCCGCCGAGAGCAATACCGCGATCACCATGCCGATGTCGAAGTTGCCGCCGCTGGTTGCGGCGAGCGCCCCGGCGACGAAGAGCAGCGAATCGCCGGGGAGGAAAGGCGTCACCACCAGACCCGTCTCGCAAAACACGATGGCGAAAAGAATGGCGTATATCCAGGTGCCATACTGCGTCAGGAGCACGGCAAGGTATTTGTCCACGTGCAGGACAATGTCGATGAACTGGGCGAGAAGTTCCACAGGGAAGGATCGTCGAGGGAAAGGGGCGATTTTACCGGAAGCTATAATTCGCCCCCATGGGAATCATCAAGCCGCTGCCGGACCTCCTGATCAGTCAGATCGCCGCCGGCGAGGTGGTCGAGCGTCCGGCGTCGGTGCTCAAGGAACTGCTGGAAAACAGCCTCGATGCCGGCGCCACAAGGATCGACGTGCAACTCGAAGAAGGCGGCGTGCGCCTGATCCGCGTCGTCGATGACGGCGGCGGCATCGCCCCCGACGATCTGCCGCCGGCGCTGGCGCGCCATGCCACGAGCAAGATCGCCAGCCTGGCCGATCTGGAGCGGGTCGGCAGCTACGGCTTTCGCGGCGAGGCGCTGGCCTCCATCGCTTCCGTGGCCCGCGTCGCCATTACCAGTCGGCATGCCGCGCAGGCGCACGCCTTCCGCCTGCGTAGCGATGCGGACGCGATTGAACCCGCCGCGCTGGCCGGCGGCAGCGTGATCGAAGTCGCCGACCTGTATTTCAACACTCCGGCGCGGCGCAAGTTTCTCAAGACCGAAGCCACCGAATTCGCCCACTGCGACGAGGTGTTGCGGCGCATGGCGCTGGCCCGACCCGATGTCGCCTTCACCCTGAGCCACAACGGCAGCGCCAAACGCCGTCTCGCCAGCGCCGACTTTCCACGACGCGCCAAGGAAATCATCGGCGAGGAGTTTTTCCCGCACGCCCGCCCCCTTGATGCCGTCGCCGGCCCGCTGCGGCTTTCCGGCCTCGCCGCGCTGCCCGCCTATTCGCGGGCGGGACGCGACGAACAATACTTCTTCGTCAATGGCCGCTATGTCCGCGACAAGCTGCTGACGCATGCCGCGCGCCAGGCCTGGGCCGACATCCTGCACGGCGCGCGGCAGCCGGCTTACGTGCTGTTTCTCGAACTCGACCCGACCGGCGTCGATGTCAATGTCCATCCGGCGAAGACCGAAGTGCGCTTTCGCGATGCCCGCAGCATTCACCAGTTTGTCTTTCACGCCCTGCAACGCACGCTGGCGACGCCGCTTTCCAGTGCGGCAATCCCGGCAGAGGCCTCGCCGCCGCCAGCGCCGTCAAACTTTTCGTATGCGCGCCAGTCCGGCCTCGCCGTCGGCGAACGCGCCACGCAGCCCTACTTCGAATTCGCCCAGCCCGCGTTCGATGCCGCCGCCCCGCCAGCGCCGACTCCTGGTACTCCGACCAACGATTCCGCGCCACTGCTCGGCTACGCCATCGCCCAACTGCACGGCGTCTACATCCTCGCCCAGAATGCCAACGGTCTGGCGCTAGTGGATATGCACGCCGCGCACGAACGCATCCTTTACGAGAAGCTGAAGAACAGCCTCGATGCCGGCCCGCCGGCAACGCAAGCGCTGCTGGTACCGCTGCTGCTGTCCGCCAGCGAGGCCGAAATGGCGACGGCCAGCGAACAATCCGCCGTACTCGCCCGACTTGGTTTTGCCATCGCCGCCGCCGGCCCGAGAGAACTCGCCGTGCGCGGCCTGCCGGCGCTGCTGGCCGGCGGCAACGCGGTCGACCTGGTGCGCTCACTGCTCCGCGAACTGGCCGAACATCCCGCCAGCCGCGTCGTCGAAACCCGGCGCAACGAACTGCTGGCGACCATGGCCTGCCACGGCGCGGTGCGCGCCCACCGTCTACTGAGCCTGCCGGAAATGAACGCCCTGCTGCGCCAGATGGAAGACACCGAGCGCGCCGACCAGTGCAACCACGGTCGACCGACCTGGGTTCAGTTGTCCATGACGGAACTCGACCGGCTGTTCATGCGCGGGCGCTGAACGGACTCACAGGTTGCGCGCCAGGCGGAAGCCACGGGTGTCGAGACGCTTGCCGGGTGTACCCCAACTGCGCGATGCAGCGCGCATGAAGCGGGGATTCAGCCCCCAGGCGCCGCCACGATAGGCGTGGTCGGTACAGCCTTCGTAAACCCATGCGCCGCCGTCCTCGGGCGCCCCGTCATAATTATCGTTCCAGCAGTCGCCGACCCACTCGGAGACATTGCCGTGCATGTCGTAAACGCCGAAGGCATTGGGCGGGAAGCTCGCCACCGGAGCCGTCGAACGGTTGTCCCATTGGCTGCCGCAGCCGTCGCAGTTAGCATGGTTCGAGCCGACCTCGTCACCCCACGAGTAATGGGTGGTCGAAGCCGCCCGCGCCACGTATTCCCATTCGGCCTCGGTCGGCAAGCGGTATTGCTTGCCGGTCTTGGCATTGAGCTTGACCAGAAAAGTCTGCACATCGTCCCAGCTCACATTTTCAACCGGGCAGTTGTCGCCGCAACTGGAGAAGTGGCTCGGATTGCTGCCCATCACCGCTCGCCACTGCCCCTGCGTCACCTCGGTACGGCCAATCGCATAGGCATTGAGGATGGCGACTGCGTGCACCGGCCTTTCCGAAGGCGAACCGTGGGCGGAACCCATCTCGAAATGCCCGCCGGGTATGACCACCAGCTCGGGACACTCGGCGCAATCCTTGACCACCTTGCCCAAGTCCTTGCTGGCCTCGGCGCGTTTCAGACGCGCCGCACTCGACCGGGCCTGGCCGAGGTAGTTCCCGGCCGGAAAGTGTTTCAGGTAAGCCAAGTAGGCTTCCGCAGAATTGGCTCGTTTGGTTTGCGCCCACGCCTCCTCCTCGCTGCCCGAGGGCGGACTCGCCGCATCGGGACCAGTCGCAACGGGACTTGACTTCACCGCCGCAACGGGGCTTGCCTTCACCGCAGCCACAACCATGGGTTTGGCGGACTCCGGCGGCGGCGCGGACGAAACATCCGTGCCGCGCTTCGCCTCGGAAGGAATGAAGTAGAAACTGCCCGTCAGGGACGATGCCTCCCACGGCGTCTGCGTTTCACCGCTGAGCTTGACCACGTTGGAGCGGACATGCTTGAACACGTCCTCGATCTGAAAGCCGGGCATGCCCATCGCCTTCAGCAGTTCCCCGGTATACAAACCGTTGCGTCCATCGCCGTCGGCCGCCACCTTGCCCGGCGCGGTCGAATAGGCGATCAGCGAACCGGTGGGCGCCGCCATGTGGGCCAGCCCGGCGCCCGATCCGCTGCGAAAACGCCGCTCGAAGGGATTGTTGCGGCAGGCATCGAGGATCACCATGCTGAGGCTGGCCTCGCTCAGCTTGTCGAGCACGAAATCCGCGTCCATCGCCTCGGTGCCGACATCGTTTTCGATCTTGATGCGGGCATCGACCGGCAGCAGGTAATTCTTGCCGCGCACCTGCATGCCGTGCCCGGCATAGAAGAACAGCGCAACCGTGCCTTTCTTCACTTCGCGCCCAAACTCGGTCAGGGCGCGACGCATCGTCATGTAATCGGCATCGGTGCGCAGCACCACCTCGAAACCCAGTTGCCGCAACCGGGTAGCCATGTCGATGGCATCGTTGGCCGGATTGGCGAGAACCCCGCCGCCGGTATAGGCGCCGTTGCCGATCACCAGCGCGACCCGTCGCGGCTGCTGGGCGGGCGCATTTTGGTCCTCGGCGCGTGCCGGGGCTGAAAGCAGCGGCAGGCTGCCGAGATGAATGAGGATCAGGAACAGCAAGCGGATCATAAGCAACGCCCTGACAATAAACAGTTCAGCATCGGAACGCGCGGCGATCACCGCCCCGGATCACCGTACAGCGCATATGGTGCCCAAAAGGCCGGATGCGCGTACGAATATTCCGGCTTGCCGCGTTCGTCCAGCGCCACGCCCTTGTCGATCATCTCCAGCATGGCTTGGCGCAAAGCCTTGGCGCGAGTGAGCTTGCCATCTTTGGCGTAGCGCTCGAACAAATGCGTCATCAGTTCCCGCGCCGAGACGGTTTCCACCGGCCAGTGGGTGGCCAGCACGGCCCGTGCGCCGGCATAAAAGAAACCGCGCCCCAGACCGGATACGGCCTCGGCGCCGCTGCCGTCGGCCGCCGCCGTGTTGCAGGCGGAAAGCACCACCAGGTCGGCGTCCATCGACAGCTTGAGAATGTCTTCGAGTTTCAGCAGGCCGTCAACAATGTCCTTGCCCCCCTGTGGCGCCAGCGCCAGCGCCGGCTGGTCGAGGCCCGGCAAATCGCCGGGGATCAAGCCGTGGGTGGCAAAAGCGACCACGCGATGGTGCTTGATGTCCGCCTCCAGCACGTTCTTGCGATTCGCCCGATCACCAAAAAAGGTATCGCGCTGGACGTTCGCGGCCAGCGCGGTGCCAATGGCCAGAATTTCGTCGCGCGTGTCCGGTAGCGGTGTCAGCAGCGGCGTCCCGCGCGTGGCAACGGGCGCGGCGGGAATCGCATCGGTGCTGGTGCTGTTCTCGTCCCACTTCGGCGCATGACTGATGTTGAGGTTGCGGGTGCTGCGCACGCCTCGGCTGGCGCCCCGATTCCCGCTGGCCACCGGCTTGGCGACCGACTTGTCCGTCGGGGGAGCGTTGCTGGCGCCGAAATCCGGATCGCCAAAGCCGATGAAGGGATCGCGCTGTCCCTTGATCGCCGGCAGGGCACGCAGGGTCACCAGCGCACTGATGGATGGCACATACGCCACCGCCACTTTGCGCGCCAGCCACGGCGTCTGGCGGAACCGGGACAGCGGCAGCCCGGCCTCGGCCTTGTCCGGCGCGACATTCGCCGTCGGCAACAGCGAGAAGGGTATCTGGCCCAATGCTTCGTTGGCCACCACCAGCAGCGTGTCGGCCTTCTCCCAGGCGCCCTGCACCGGGGCGAGCAGTTCCTGATACAAGGCATATCCGGCCTCCAGATCGAAGCGCATCTGGTCGGCACCGGTTGCGTTGGAGAGATCGACTGAATTCCGCAAACGCTTGACCATGCCGGCGATCCACGCTGCGGTTTGCGGGCTGAAATGAAAATGCAAAGCGCCATCCTTGCCGGTGGCCCAGACATAGCTGCCGCCCTGCGTGACGTAGATCGACAGCAGCGCCTCGTTGGGCAGCAAGGCCTTGCGCGCGGTGGCCAGGTCGGCTGGACGCGGGCTGACCAGCGCGTCGTATTGCGGAAATTCGCGCCGGATTTCAACCAGCGCCTCCGCCTGCTCCTTGCGCAGGACGACGATGCGCTGTTCCATCGCCGCAATGATTTTCGGCAACTGCTTGTCCGGCGGCGCGGAGCGCTGGCTGATCAAATTTTTATAGACTGCTTCCAGTTCATCGTCGGCGTCCTGCACTTTCTTGATTTTCGCCCCCAGTTCCGGCGTGCCGGCCGCCGCCCGCAGCGCCGAGCCCGAGATGGCCTTTTGCACGCTCTGCCAGCGCGCGACATCGGCGACGCGAAAAGCTTCGGCGGTATCTTTCTCGCTGCGCGTGCCTTTTCTGCCCACCAGCACGCCGAGATATTCGTTCAGGATATAGCGCAGGCGACTGGTGCGGGCGACACTGGTCTTCTGTTTGCCGACCACCCTGGCCGGATCGATCAGCACGGCGACGGCGCGCTCGAACTCCTTGCGCGCCTCATCGACGCGGCTGGAACGATGCAGCGCCATGGCGCGGTAGGCGCGGGCTTCGGCGGTGTAATAGTGGTCGGCGCCGAAGTTGCGGGTGCGCATGCCAAGCAGGTTGTCGCCATCGCGCAGGGCATCGGCGATCCGCCCGACGGCGATGAAGGAACGAATCGAGTTGAGCGTGCCTCGGGCAAAACTTTCTTCAAGACGCGTGTCGTCCGTCAGTGCGCTGCGGATCACATCGGTCAAAGCCGCAGCTTCGGCATGGCGACCCACTATGGTGAAGGCGTTGGCCAGGTTGATGCGGGCATTCAGGCGCATCGGGCTGCGCTCTGAAATACCGCCTTCGGCCAGTGCCTTGTCCGCCCATTCGGCCAGCACCAGAGCTTCAGCATAGCGCCCACGGTTGGTGAACACGCCGCGCAACGCCGACAAGGCACGCCCGACCAGCGGAGAATTGCGGCCATCGCGCACCAAGGATCGTTTCAGCACCTCGCGCAGCAGCAATTCGGCTTCGTCAAGCCGCTCCTCGGCGATCAGCGTCTGGGCGAGCCATATCCGCATCGAATCCACCCCCGACTCCACACGACTGGCGGGCGGCGTCCATATTCCGCGACTCTGGCGGGTAGCCCACAGGGCCAAGTCCTCCTCCGCCAGACGCACGGCAGCCAGATTGGCCAGCTCTTCCTCTTCCAGGCGCCCCTGCCGCCGCAACAGAAAACCACGGGTATTCTCGATCTGCTTTGCCAAGGAGGGCAGACTGAGCGCCGCCTGCTGCCGGAGGGCAAGTCGCTTGTAGATCGCCTCGGCCTTGGCAAGAGAAGCCTTGGCGCGATCGATATCGCCGAGATGGAGGTAGTAGCCCGTCATCTGGCAGTGAACGTGAATCGTGAAGCCGTTGGGCGTACCCTTCTCGTTTTCCGCCAGGAACTCGGCAAAACTGTCCAGTGCCGCCGTCAGGCCCCGGGTCGCCGTCAGGCTTTCGGCATACTCGCTTCTCACCCGCGCATAGCCACCTAAGCCGCTCGAATTCGCGCCCTTCTCCCGCCGCGCGTATTCGAGCGCCTTGGCGAGGAATTCGCTGCGACGCTCCGGCTCCTGAAGCTCTCCGGCGGCGAGCGCCTTCCTGTGCCATGCCATCGCCAGCAGATCGGCATCCTCGGTGGCTGGCAAAGCAGCGTCCATCTCCGCCCGCAGCTTGTCGATTCGCTCCGGGTCGGGCTTGTAGCTTTGCAGCAGCAATACCAGATCAGCTATGGTCGGCGGCGGCGGTTTGGCGGTGTTCACCACTGCGCGCAAGACCTCGGGCGCGGCGGATGCGGCGGGAGCCACTGGCGGAATGGCCTTGGCAGCAGGCGCCTGAGCCTGCGCCTGCGCCACAGACGCCGCCAGCATCAACGCCATCAGCAGCTTCACCGCATTCATCATCAACTTCCCCTCACCTCGTCATCGGCGACGTATCATTCCGAGCCGCTAGACTACCGCGTTCGACGCCTTCGTTCCACTCCCATGCCCCCGCCCCCCGCCATTCTCCTCATCGGCCCCACCGCCAGCGGCAAGACCGCGCTGGCGTTCGAACT
>JALNZB010000046.1 GCA_023229545.1 Sulfuritalea sp.
AGGCTGTGATTGACGGGTCGGGAAAATCCGCCACCACGAAATCGAACATCTCCTGCGTTTGTTCCAGCCATTGCAGGGCATCGGCGTTGACGATTCTGAGCTTCGGCGAACTCAGCGCGCCGCCGTTGAGTTCGCGCAGCATGGTCGATTGCGAGAACAGTTCGGTCATGCGCGGATCGAGATCGACCAGCGTGATGCTGTCGACTTGTGGGTACTTGAGAATCTCGCGCACCGCCATGCCGTCGCCGCCGCCCAGCACCAGCACCCGGCGCGCGCCGGGCAGCGCGGCCATTCCCGGATGCACCAGCGCTTCGTGGTAGCGGTATTCGTCGTGCGAGGAAAATTGCAAGTTGTGGTTCAGGTACAGCCGCAACTCGTCGCGCCAGCGGGTGATGACGATGCGCTGATAGGGACTGGATTCGGCGTGGACGATGTCCTCGTTGTACAGATTCGCTTCCGCCAGGCTGACGAAAGTTCCGGCGAAACCGAAACCGACGGCGAGCAAAGCCAGCACCGCAATGCACTGCCCGCGCAGCGCCGTCGTCACCCCAAGTTGCGCGCGGAACAGCCACAACGCCCAGGCGGCGACCAGCGCGTTGAGCAGGCCGAACAGCAGCGCGCTCCTGACCAGCCCCAGGTGCGGCGCCAGCAGCAGCGGGAACAGCACCGACACCGCCAGCGCGCCGATGTAGTCGAAAGTCAGCACCTGCGCCACCAGATCCTTGAACGCCACCTCGCGTTTGAGGATGCGCATGATCAGCGGGATTTCGAGGCCGACCAGAATGCCGATCAGCAGCACCAGTCCGTACAGCGCGAAACGGAAGGGGCCGGCATGCAGCGTGAATAGAAGGAACAACAGGCCGGCGGAGAGGCCGCCGAGCAGGCCGACCAGCAGCTCGATCTGGATGAAGCGGATCAGAAGGTTGCCGCCGACATGCTTCGACAGCCACGAGCCGATGCCCATGGCGAACAGATAGACGCCGATCACGGTGGAAAACTGCATCACCGAATCGCCCAGCAGGTAGCTCGCCAGAGCGCCGGCGATTAGCTCGTAGGCCAGCCCGCAGGAGGCGACGATGAAGACGGAAACCAGCAGGGGACGCTGCATCAGGGCATGACTACTTGTGATACGCCCGCGCCGCGTTGGCGGAGCGCACCGGCTGGGCGTCGGCGGTTTCCGAGAACATGCTCCAGCCCAGGTACTGCCCGTAGTTGAACAGGGCAAAGGCCGCCAGGCTGACGATCATCGCGGCACGTGGCATCAGTCGTCTCCTCCGGAATCGCTGTCGTCATCGCTGCTGTCGCCGGAGCCGAAATCGGCGCCGCTGGAAAGGAAATCCGCGTTCTTCCAGCGCTCGTTCTCGAAAGCGGTCATGCGGTAGCGGCTGAACAGCGGAAAGGCGGCGAGGAAGATCAGCAGGAAGAAAAAGTTGCTCCACGCCGCCTGGTCGCGGATGACCTTGACGCGGTCGGCCACGGCAACCGGCTTTTCCGTAGAAATCTCCGGGTCGATGACGAAGTAATAGGTACCGGCTGGCAGGTCGCGGAACACCAGTTCGCGCGTCTTGTCGCCCTCGCTCCAGTTTTCGCCGCCGTCCGAGCCGTGCCAATAGGCGACGTCGCTTTGCGCGGTCCAGGCACGGCCGCTGTTCTTTTCCACCAGCGTCAGCCCCAGCCCCAGCCAGTTGTTGTCGAGATCGGTGTCGTGGCGCAGCACGAGGTTGCGCGCCCCGCTGTCGAGCTGGAAGGCTTGCGTGGTGGTCGGTTCATCCTTGCCGGGCGAGAACACCAGGCGCTGGTCGAGCAGCGTGCGACCGCCCAGAAAGAAAAACCAGAGCATCTGCGCGACGATGGCTAGAGCGAGGAACTTCCAGAAGGTGCTCCAGACGCGACGATGACTTTCCGTGCGCGGATTCGGCTGGTTCATGCCGATGCCGACCGCTTCAGGCAGCGCCGTCTTCAGCTTGAAGGCGGTCGCAACTTCTTCCGGGGGCAGATACTCGCTGAGCGACCAGGTGGTTTCGTTGTGGCTCGACTCGCGACTCACCATTTTCGGCGGCGCGATGAAGTCGATGATCTCCCAGGTTTCGCCGACGCTGACTTTCCAGGTGAATTCGCCGATGACATAACGGGTTTCTGCCGAGCCGGACGAAAAGCGCCGATAGGTTTCGCCGCCGTAAGTCGCGGTTGGCAGGCCAACGCTGTAGCGGGGAGGTTTGCTGATGGTAGTGACCCAGTTCCAGTGGCCTTCCGACTCGACCAGCCAGCGAAACCCCTCTTTCGGGTGATGCAGCAGGAATTCCTGCCAGGGGTAGTCGATGCCGTCAGCCGTAATGACCCGCTGCTGAAAGCCGATGACGGTCCAATCCTTGTCGCCAAAGCGCCCGCTGCTGCCCAGCGGGATCAGCGGCTCGACACGCGTCGCGGCGGCGGCCTTTTGCAGGATGCGCAGGCTCTGATTGTCGGCTTCGAGCACGCTGAGGCAGGACGGACAGGCGACGCTTTGCACTGCCTTGTCATGCAGCGTGATGGCGCCGCCGCAATGCGGACATTGCAGTGCCTTGACCGGCCCCGCCGATTTTGGCGCCGCCGCGCCTTCGCGCAGGTTGGCGAACTTGAAGGCCGCAAACGGCAGCGATTCGCCGACGAAGAACAGTGGCGGAGTTTCGGAGTAATCGATGCTGGCAAAGGCGGCTTCGGCTTCGTCCGTGGTGCGCAGGTCGACCAGTTGCGCCGGATAGCCGGCGCCGAAGGCGAAGGGCAGTTCTCCCTGGCCCGAAATGCACATGGCTTCTTCGCGGTCGGTGACGACGAAGTCCCTGCCGGCGAGCTTCAGCTCGTCGTTCGGCATCAGCGTGGCGAACTCCGGCAGCGGCGCACCCGGCGCCTTGAGGAAACTGATCAGATATTCGCCGCTGGCGTCCGACAGCCAGCCGCCGCGCATGTCATCGAACAGCAGGTGCCACTCGTTCCAGACGCCCGCCGTGTAGCGCAACTGGATGCGTCCGATCACCGCAAAATGCACGCCGCGATACTGGCCCTCGGTGCCGATCTGGATCGGCGAAGCGTCCTCGATGAGGTCGGCCATGCGACCGAGGTTTTCCAGATTGCCGCCATGGCGCACCACGGTGCTGCGACAGAACTCGCAGACGCCGTGGAAAGAGGCCGACGACTTGAAGACGATTGGCGCGCCGCAGGCGGGGCAGTTTGCGCTGAAGGGCATTATGAGAAAACCTGTTTAACCACGGAGGGCACGGAGATCACGGAGGAAAATCTTTGTTTTGATCTTCTCTGTGTCCTCCGTGCACTCCGTGGTGAATGCCTTTATCCAAGCCTTTTGAGTAGCTCGGCCTTCTTCGCATCGAACTCGGCCTGCGACAGAATGCCCTTGCCCACCAGTCCGTGCAGCTTTTCGATCGAGGCGACGATTTCGTCGGTCGAGACGGGCGCGGTCGGTGCAGAAGTCGGCGCTGGCGGCACGGCGGTTGGAGCAGCCGCAGCCGGATTCAGCGCTCCCGCCATCGCGCCGGCAATCTGCTGCCCCATGCCGAAACCGACGCCCATGCCGGCGCCGAGTCCGGCCAGGCCGCCTTCGTTCTGCGCCGCCAGCGGAATCGCCTCGGCGGTCTGGAACTGCGTGTAGGCCTGCATGCCGCCCATCATGTTCACGCCGATGCGCTTGTCGAGCATGGCCTGCAACTCTTCGGGCAGCGAAATGTTCTGCACGTTGAGGCCGTCCAGCGTCAGGCCGTAGCCCTGGAACAGCGGGTCCATCTTGGCTTTCAGCGCGTTGCCGAACTCGACCTGATTGCCCGCCATGTCGATGAAGGGCACGCCGGATTCACCGAAAATGTCGGAGATATGGCCGACGATGGTGTTGCGCAACTGGCCTTCGAGATCGTCCGAACCGTAGCGTTCCATGGTGCCGGAAAGCGTGGTGTGGAAGGCCTTCGGGTCGCTCAGGTGGAAGGCGTAGATGCCGAAGGCGCGCAGCCGCACCATGCCGAAATCCTTGTCGCGGATGGTGACGGGATTCGGCGTGCCCCACTTGCGGTCGATCTTCTGCCGTGTACTGAAGAAATATACGTCGGACTTGAAGGGCGACTCGAACAGCTTGTCCCAGTTCTTCAGGTAGGTCAGCACCGGCAAGGTCTGCGTGGTGAGCTTGTACAGGCCGGGGCCGAACACATCGGCGACCTTGCCTTCATTGACGAACACCGCCATCTGCGATTCGCGCACCGTCAGGCTGGCGCCGTTCTGGATTTCCATTTCGGCCATGGGAAAACGCCAGGCCATGGTCTCGCCATCGTCCTCGGTCCATTGGATGATGTCGATAAACTGTTTCTTGATGAAATCCATGAGTGCCATGAGCGTCTCCTTGGGTGAATGTCAGTAGGTCATGCAGGCGGCGTTGAGCAGGCCGACGGTGATCGAGAGTACGGCGACGAAGGTGGCGGGCGCCGTGCGTCCGGCGGCGATGTCTTCCTGAAGTTTTGGCAGCGCCAGGCGCGCCACGCCCCAGGCCAGCAGTTGCACCACACCGGCAATGACGCCCCATATCGCGAGATCGAGCAGCGTGTCGCTGTGGGCGATGACATTGGCGATGGGCAGGGCGAAGCCGAGCAGCGCGCCGGAAAGCGAGATCGCCGCCGCTGTGTTGTTGTTGCGGATCAGCGCGATCTCGTCATAGGGCGTGACGTAGAGGTAGATGGTGACGAACGCGGCCAGCAGTGCGATGGCGGTGCCGAGGTAGGCGAGAAAATTCGGCAGCGTGGCGAGAAAGTGGGCGGGCATGGGACACTCCTCCAATCGAAAGCGCATTGTCGGCGATGAATGCCGTGCGATCAAGTAGCTTTCTTCATGACAGTCGCCGGCTCGACCGAGCTAGGCAAATTCCTCGCCGAAGAGCAAGGACCATGCGTTTCGATAGGCAATCCGCTGCTGAACGTCCTTGGGGAACCGCCCGAGGAAGTCCCGGTGCTTCCGGTCGTATTCCGCGATTCGCTCCAGGCGGTCGCCGCCGAGGTCCAGCGCCGACAGGAAGCGATGGGGATAAGCCGCAATCAGGTCGCGCCAAGCGTCGACCAGACCGCCGAAGGTTCCCCACACCCTGGCGTGGCGCTGGTTGCTGAGGGGATAGAAGGACGAGGCGTCGCCAAACGCGGTGTCGAAGTACAGGTTGGGGAAGCGTTTCAGCAGGCCTTCGACGTAGGCGGCCGAGTAGCGGCTGGCGCGTTCGATGTAGCGCACCTGCGCCAGATGGCACCAGATGACTTTGGCTTTCGGATACTTCTCCAGCATGCGTTCCAGCGGCGCCAGGAGTTCATCCTCGACTTCGTAGTGCAACTGGAACGCCAGGCCCAGCTTTTCGCTCAAGGCAAACAAGCGATGTCCCGCCGGGCCGTCGATGGGAATATTCACGTCGCGGTCGAGTTCGCCGCGCTTTACCTGTCTTGGCGACGGGTAGTGGCGCATTTCAAACTCACCCAGCAGCAACATCGGCTGCTGGCCGGCGGCCGCTTCCTGCGCAGCGAAAAACTCGTCCGCCGCCTCGGTCAGGAAGGGCGGCTGTCCGCCATTGCCGACGGGTATGAAGCGGTCGGGCCAGGCCTTGAGCAATCGTTCCGACAAGTTGTCGAAACGGACACCGTCCCGGTACTGGCCCTTGGTCATGTCGGCTGAAAGCGCCATCAGGCCGATGTCCATGCGATCGATGCTCTGTGCCACGGAATCGATATCGACCTTGGTCGGATTGCAGGAGCTCTCGATATCGATATAGGGCAGCTTGCCGGCGGCGAGAATCTTCTTCAGCCGCTGCGCGTATCCCGATTTGAGCCTTGCCACGTCGGGGAGTGGCTGGGCATGGCCGATGCGCCCGATCGCGGCGGCCAGCGGCAGCGCCAAAGCACTTTTCAATAGCCGGCGGCGCAAAGCGCTGTTCATGGCTGTCCTCCAATAATCAGTCGGATATCGCAGCCTCACTGTAACGCGCCAGGCCTTCCAGCACCAGGTTGTCGACCAGGCGCGAAGGCGGGCGCAGGTGCGGCGCGAGTTCCGCCGCCGCGCCGCCCGAGAGCAGGCAGATAGCGCCGTCGGCCAGCGTGGCGCGGACGCGTTCGATGGCGCCGAGCGTGGCGTGGATCGCACCGCTGATGATGGCGTCGTCGGTGTTGGTCGGCAGCGGTTGGTAATGGCCGGCGGCATGCGGCAGATCGGCGGTACTGCCGGCGAGCGCCGCGCGCATCAGGGAGAGGCCGGGCAGGATCAAGCCGCCGCAAAACCGGCCGTCGCCATCGATGGCGTCGATGGTTGTCGCCGTGCCGGCCATCACCACCACGCATGGCCCCGCAAGCAGCGCTCGCGCCGCGATCAATGCCGCCCAGCGATCGGCGCCGAGCTGCTCGGGGTTGTCGTAGCCGTTGCTCACACCGCAGGCGGCGGCGGAGCTGGCGAGCCAGTAGAGCGGAAGGTCGAGGCTGTCGGCCAGCTCCTCAATGCGCCGTCGTATGGCTTCGCCGGCCACATTGCAGGCGACGATGCGTGTCGGCTTCGTCGGCAGTTCGGCGACCAGATCGTCGAAAGCCTGATAGTTCAGCGCGCCCTGCATGCGCCAGCCGTTGCCGTCAAAGAGGCCGCATTTGAGGCGCGTGTTGCCGGCGTCAAGGCAAAGGATCATGGCCGGATTTCAGGCACGCCGCAGCGAGACTTCGCCGGAAAGAACCCGCTCGACGCGGCCATCGACTTCCAGCAGTAGCGCGCCGTCGGTGTCGACGCCGCGACAGATGCCCTCGCGGGGCGGCGCAAAATCGGTCGAGAGACTGACGCGGGCATCCTGCCAGGCATGGCGCGCCATCCACTCCGGACGAATGGCGGCAAAGCCTTCGGTGGCAAAGATTTCGAGCGTGGCCAGCAGTTCGCCAAGCAGGGCGGCCAGCAGTTCGTTGACGTCCGCTGCTGCACCCGTTGCGTCAATGGCGGTCGATGCGGCGCACACGTCTTCGGGCATGCCGACGGGCAGGCGCAGGTTGATGCCGATGCCGATGACTGCGGCATGGGGCGCGCCGGGCACCAGTTCAACCAGAATGCCGCCGAGCTTGCGACCGTCCTTGAGAATGTCATTGGGCCATTTCAACGCCGTCTTGCCAGCGCCGACTATTGTCAAGGCGCGCGTGACGGCAACGCCGACTGCCAGAGACAGCCCCGCCGGCGCGGTGCCCGGCGCAAAACGCCAGAGTAGTGAAAATGTCAGGCTGTCACCGGGGCTGGCGAACCAGATGCGACCGCGCCGACCGCGACCGGCGGTTTGTTCCTCGGCGATGACCACCGTGCCGGAAGGCGCGCCGGCTTCGGCGCGGCTCAGCAAGACGGCATTGGTCGAATCGCAGCGCGGCAGGATATCGATATCGAAGCGGCGGGCGGCAACTCCGAGCTTGGCGGCGATAGCGGCAATGGTGGTAGCGGCGACGTTGGTGGCAGGCATGGTTGCGTTCCGAATAACGCCGAGCCCTTGCTTGCGCTCGACGAAAAGTCAGCCTGACTATACTTGAAGCGGGGTTTTCAGGTCGGTTCGGAATCCGTCTTGATGTCGTCCAAGCCGAGTTCCTGAATCTTGCGCGTGATGGTATTGCGACCGATGCCGAGCAGTTGCGCGGCATCGATGCGGCGCCCGCCGGTGGCATTGAGGGCGCGCCGGATCAGCGTCGCCTCGAACTGGCGTGTGAGTTGCTCGAAGACCTGGCCGGGCGCGGCGGCCAGCAGCCGGTCGGCTTCGCTCGCCAGCGCAACATTCCAGTCTGTCGGCATTTCCCGGCGCGCCGCATTGTCCGGACCGTCGCGCAGTTCGGCGGGCAGGTCGGCAATGTCCACGCTCTGCCCCGGCGCCATCACCGTCAGCCAGTGGCAGAGGTTTTCCAGTTGGCGCACGTTGCCGGGGAAGTCCAGCCCTTGCAGGTATTTCAGCACGGCATCGGTGAGGCGCTTCGGTTCGCCGCCAAGTTCCAGGGCGCTTTTCTGCAGGAAGTGCCTGGCCAGCAGCGGAATGTCATCGCGGCGCTCGCGCAGGGGCGGCAGGCGCAGGCGGATGACGTTGAGGCGGTGAAACAGGTCTTCGCGAAACAGGCCATCCCTGACCCGATCTTCGAGGTTCTGATGGGTGGCGGCGATCACCCGCACGTTGGCCTTCACCGGCTGGTGGCCGCCGACCCGGTAGAAGCTCCCTTCCGACAGCACGCGCAACAACCGGGTCTGCAACTCGGCCGGCATATCGCCGATTTCGTCGAGGAACAGTGTGCCGTTGTCGGCCTGCTCGAAGCGTCCGCGACGCAGTGCACTGGCGCCGGTGAAAGCGCCTTTTTCGTGGCCGAACAATTCGGATTCGAGCAGATCGCGTGGAATGGCCGCCGTGTTGATGGCGATGAAGGGCGCATCCTTGCGCGGACTGTGACGATGCAGGGCGCGCGCCACCAGTTCCTTGCCGGTGCCGGATTCGCCGTTGATTAGCACCGTGGCATGGGACTGGGACAGCCGACCGATGGCGCGAAAGACTTCCTGCAAGGCGGCGCCCTGCCCGAGTATTTCCGGCACGGCGCTGGTTTCCTCTGTCGAGCCATTCTGGTGCGAGGCTTGAGTCATCGCCCGGCGCACCAGGTCCACGGCCTGATCGACATCGAAGGGCTTCGGCAGGTATTCGAAAGCGCCGCCCTGGAAGGCCGAAACGGCGGAATCGAGATCGGAATACGCGGTCATGATGATGACCGGCAGATCGGGATAG
This sequence comes from Sulfuritalea sp., assembly GCA_023229545.1. Lineage (GTDB taxonomy): Bacteria > Pseudomonadota > Gammaproteobacteria > Burkholderiales > Rhodocyclaceae > Sulfuritalea. Next base: position 8,771 of record JALNZB010000046.1, read on the forward strand.
TGCGTCTTGACATGGCGCAACAGATCCAGTCCGCTGCTGCCCGGCATGCGAATGTCGGAGACCAGAACCTGCGGCTTCAAGCCGTTGTTGAGCGCCGCCAGCGCTTCGTCGGCGGAGCTGAAACACTTGACGGGTATGTTCTCCCGACCAAGCGCTTTTTCCAGCACCCAGCGGATGGAGCGGTCGTCATCGATGATCCAGACGGGATTCATGGTCTGCCGCCGGGGGATAGGTCGTTCATGATTCTTCCTTCTTCATTCGGGTAACCGGCAGCATCAGCGAAAAGCAGGTGTGGCCGGGGCGCGATGTGACTTCGATGGTGCCGCCGTGTTGCTGGACAAAGCTCTGGGCGATGGTGAGTCCCAGGCCGCTGCCATTTTCACGGCCCGAAACCAGCGGATAAAAAATCTTGTCGCGAATGTCTTCCGCTATGCCGGGACCATTGTCTATCACCTGCAATTCGAGTGCCAGCGGATGATGTTTCTTTGCCAGCGTGACCTGTCGTGCCGCCCGGGTGCGGAAAATGATCTCGCCGTTGCCGTGCATCGCCTGCGCCGCGTTGCGCGAAATGTTGAGGATGGCCTGGATCAATTGTTCGCGGTCGCCGGTGATGTCGGGCAGCGAGGTGTCATAGTCGCGACGGACGGAGACGTTGTGGTACTCGGCGTGGATCAGGCGCCGCACGCGTTCGAGAATTTCGTGGATGCTCACCAGCGCCGGCTGCATCACGCGATGCGAAGAAAGCAGGCGCTGCATCAGGTCCTGCAGGCGGTCGGCTTCCTTGATGATGACTTGGGTATATTCCTTGAGCGGCTCGCTGGCCAGTTCGCGTTCCAGCAACTGCGCCGAGCCGCGTATGCCGCCAAGCGGGTTCTTGATCTCGTGTGCCAGATTGCGCACCAGTTCGCGATTGGCCTGCTGCTGCTGGGCGAGCTGCTCCTCGCGCACCGCCTTCAACTGCTGGTCGATGGGGCGAACTTCCAGCAGCAGGCGTGCGCTGCCGGTTTCCACAGGCGTTACCGTGCAATCGACATGCAAAGCCGCATCCTGCGCCAGCGTGATCAAAATACCGTGGCCGGTATAGCTCCAGTTGTTTTTCAGCGCGTTGTCGAGTGCGGCGGAGAGTTCGGACGAGTCGCCCACCAGTCGTTGCAAGGGCTGGCCGAGCAGTTGCCGCGAACTGATGGCAAACAGGTTCTCCGCCGCCGGATTGACGTGGCGGATGACCAGCTTGGCATCAACCAGCACGACGGCGGAGGAAAGCAGGTCGAGCCCGCTAAAGGCATTGAAACTCTCGGTGGCGTTCATCACTCGTGATCCGTGCAAGAAGCGCACCAGCCGCTGGATTTCGATTGAACTTGAGACTCAGCGCAGGTTGCCGAGCTCTTTCTTCAGCGACTCGACATTGCGCTCGTGCAGCGCGAGCGTGTCGCGCAGGGGCTGAAGCTTTTCCGGGGGCTGGCTGCCGGCATCGGACAGGGCTTTCCGGGCTTTCTCCGCGTTTTGCAATTCGTTGGCGAGTTCCTTGTCGAGGATTGCGCGGCGGTCGTTGTCGCGGGCCTTCTGCTCGTTGCCCGAAACGCGCGGAAAATCGCCCGGAGTCGGCGTTGCGGCGGGGCGCGGCTTTGCGCCGCCGTTGGGCGAAGGTGGTGGCGATTGCCGCGAGAGCACGGTGCAAGCTTTCTTGCTGGCTTTCTGGTTGGTGTACAGCACCACGCCGGAATCGTCCGTGCATTTGTACAGCGTGCTGGCCGCCACGGTCAGTGGCAGCAGGAGCGAAATGGCAAAGAAGACTTTCTTCATGTCGCCGAGTGTATGTCAATTGCAGGCATAAAAAAAGGACGGGCGCTGCCCGTCCTCTTTTGCTGCCTGCTACGGAAAGACTCAGATCGAGTAGTACATCTCGTACTCAAGCGGATGGGTGGTCATACGGAAGCGCGTGACTTCCTCCATCTTGAGCTCGATGTAGGCATCGATCATGTCCTTGCTGAAGACGCCGCCGCGGGTGAGGTACTCGTGGTCGTTGGCGAGGTAGTCCAGCGCCTGATCCAGGCTGGAGCAGACGGTCGGGATCTTGGCATCCTCTTCCGGCGGCAGATCGTACAGGTTCTTGTCGGCCGGATCGCCGGGGTGGATCTTGTTCTGGATGCCGTCGATGCCGGCCATCATCATGGCGGTGAAGGCCAGGTAGGGGTTGGCGCCCGGATCCGGGAAGCGCACTTCGATGCGGCGCGCCTTGTCGTTATGCACGTAGGGGACGCGGATCGAGGCGGAGCGGTTGCGCGCCGAGTAGGCCAGCTTGACCGGCGCTTCAAAGCCCGGCACCAGGCGCTTGTAGGAGTTGGTCAGCGGATTGGTGATGGCGTTCAGCGAGCGGGCATGCTTGATGATGCCGCCGATGTAGTACAGGGCTGTCTCCGACAGGCCGGCGTAGCCGTTGCCGGCGAACAGGTTCTTGCCGTCCTTCCAGATCGACTGATGTACGTGCATGCCGGAGCCATTGTCGCCGACGATCGGCTTGGGCATGAAGGTCGCCGTCTTGCCATAGCTGTGGGCGACGTTATGCACGATGTACTTGAGGATCTGCGTCCAGTCGGCGCGCTGCACCAGGGGGCCGAACTTGGTGCCGATTTCGCACTGGCCGGCGGTGGCGACTTCGTGGTGATGTACTTCCACCGGCACGCCGCAGGCTTCCAGCGCCAGACACATCTGGGCGCGGATGTCGTTCAGGCTATCGACCGGCGGCACCGGAAAGTAGCCGCCCTTGACGGTCGGACGATGGCCGCTGTTGCCGGACTCGAACTTGTCGCCGGAGGCCCAGGCGGCTTCTTCCGAAATGACTTTGGAGTAAGCGCCGGACATGTCGATTTTCCACTCGACGGCGTCGAAGATGAAGAATTCGGGTTCCGGACCGAAGTAAGCCGCATCGCCGATGCCGGAGGATTTGAGATAGGCCTCGGCGCGCTTGGCGATCGAGCGCGGGTCGCGGTCGTAGCCCTTGCCATCGGCCGGTTCGACCACGTCGCAGGTCAGGATCAGCGTGGTTTCGTCCATGAAGGGATCGATGTAGGCGGTGTTCGCGTCCGGCATGAGTTGCATGTCGGAAGCCTGAATGCCCTTCCAGCCGGCGATCGAGGAGCCGTCGAAAGCATGACCGTCTTCAAATTTTTCCATGCCGAAGGCGGAGATCGGCACGCCTACGTGCTGTTCCTTGCCGCGGGTGTCGGTGAAGCGGAAATCGACGAAACGGACTTCCTTTTCTTCAACCAGTTTGAGTACGTCCTGGGGGGTCATGAGCTGCTCTCCTGAGAGTGAATGTCAAAAGCTGGGAATCGGTACCAAAAAACGGTGCAGCAGCCTGATAGCAGTTAGCGTGCCATTTGCGCCGCAAAAGAAAGCGATTGTGCCACAAGTCTTTTTGCTTCTCGACCCCAAGATGCACGCACCATCAGTGTGCCTCTTGGTGATGTGACGCACTATCTTGGTGCGATACTCTGATGGAGCCGGATGGCGATGAACCAGGGGTCGTCGTGCAGGGCTGTTGTGACGCTGTCTTGAATAGAGGCGAGCCGGGCTTCGTCGGCAAAACCGGGAGGCAGAAAAACATCCGCTTCGACTCGGGTGCCGAGGTAATGCAGGGTTGTCCTTTCAAACTCCGGGGGGTCGGCATCAAGCATTTCGCGCAGATGGGCGAGGAGGACGGCCCGACCGGGCAACTGAATGGTGGCATTGCCCAACAGATCGTTTTCGGCGTCGACATGAACCAGCACATCGAGCACTTCCGGATGATTGTCCAGCACTTGCTGCCGTGCCGTTTCGGCGATGCGATGCCCTTCGGAGACGCTGATGCGGGGGTTGACCTGCACATGGGCATCGACCAGCACCTGATGTGCCATGCGCCGGGTTCGCAGTTCATGCAAACCGAGCACTCCCGGCGTGGTCTCGATGGTGTGCCGGATCGCCGCCACTTCCTCGGTCGAAAGGCCGGTATCGATCAGTTCGCGTATCGCCTCCCAGCCAAACTTGAGTCCGGCGCGCACGATCATGGCGCCGACGACAATGGCCGCCACCGCATCGGCAAAATTGAAGCCGATCAAGGCGCCGCCGATGCCCGCCGCCACGACCAGCGACGACAGCGCGTCGGCGCGGGCGTGCCAGGCGTTGGCCACCAGCATCGGCGAGCGCAGGCGCTCGGCGGTGGTCAGCATGTAGCGAAACAGGCCTTCCTTGGCCGCCAGCGTGAACAGCGCCGCCCACATCGCGGCGACGCCGACCGGTGGCGCGCTGCCGATGTTCTGCAGGCGTCCCGCCGCCGCAATCAGGATGCCGACGCCGGTGCCCGCCAGCAGCAGGCCCAGCACCAGCGAGGCCGCCGTCTCGAAACGACCGTGACCATAGGGATGGTCGGCATCCGGGGCTTCCGCGCCCTTGCGATTGGCGAACAGAACGAAGGCGTCGGAGACGATGTCCGACAGCGTGTGCATGGCGTCGGCGATCAGGCTCTGAGAATGCGCGACGAAGCCGACCGTCATTTGCATGGCGGTCAGCACGATGTTGACGCCGACGCTGACCCAGGTGATGCGCTGGCCTTCCTGGAAGCGCGCGTCATTCAGGGCCGCTTCCGCGTGCGGTGGGTTGGTGATCGCGTGTGAGTGGGTTTCGCGGGACATGAGGGAAAGCTATACTCGATTCCCTCGCATTCTATCCCGCCCGTCCGGCCCGCTTTGCCATGGCACAAACTGCAACCCTCTCCTTTGACCGCTTCAACGAATTGGCCGACCAGGCCGCCGGCGAGCGCATCCGCGCCGCCAAGGCCAGGCTCGGCGACAAGGTGCTGCTGCTCTGCCACCACTACCAGCGCGCCGACGTGTATGCCCACGCCGACATCACCGGCGATTCGCTCAAGCTGTCGCGCCTGGCTTCGCAATCCAATGCCGAAAGCATTGTTTTCTGCGGCGTGCATTTCATGGCCGAAGTAGCCGACATCCTTTCGCGACCGGAACAGGTGTCGATCCTGCCCGACCTCGCCGCTGGCTGCTCGATGGCCGACATGGCCAGTCTGGCCAAGGTCGAGCGCGCCTGGCGCGAACTCGCCGCCGTGCTGAATCCCGACGAAAAAGTGACGCCGGTCACTTACATCAATTCGGCGGCCGATCTGAAAGCCTTCTGCGGCGAACACGGCGGCATTGTCTGCACCTCGTCCAACGCGCCGAAAATTCTCGAATGGTCCTTCGTCCAGCGCGAGAAGGTGCTGTTCTTTCCCGATCAGCACCTGGGCCGCTGGAGCGGCTTCAAGATGGGCATCCCGCTGGATGAGATGGTGATCTGGAACCCCGATCTCGAACAGGGCGGCCTGACCCGCGAACAGATCGAGAAAGCGAAGATCATCCTCTGGCACGGCTACTGTTCGGTGCATCAGATGTTCCAGCCGAAGGACATCATCAAGTTCCGCAACCAGCACCCCGATGGCTTTGTCATTTCGCACCCGGAATGCAGCTTCGAGGTCTGCCAGCAGTCCGACTACATCGGCAGCACCGAGCACATCATCAAGACAGTCAAGGCCGGCGCGCCCAACACGCGCTGGCTGGTCGGCACCGAACTCAATCTGGTCGAACGGCTCGCCGAGGAAGTAAAGCATGAAGGCAAGATCGTGCAGTTCATGGCCAGCACCATCTGCATGTGCTCAACCATGCAGCGCATCGATCCCCAGCATCTGGCGTGGACACTGGAAAATCTGGTCGAGGGCCGGGTCGTCAACCAGATCAAGGTGCCGCCGCACGAAGCCGCGCTGGCGAAAATCGCCTTGGAGCGCATGCTCGCGGCCTCCTGACCGCCCCAGTCGCCGTGCCGCCAGCGCCGACTTTCAATGAGGGCGGCTTGACTATTCGGTAGATACTTCAAATCCGGGACGAGAAGGGTGCTTCTGCTTTGTGCCCATAACGGTCTGTCAGCTTTCTCCAAAGCGGCCGCTCAGCCAAACCCAGCTTTTGCGCAATGGAATTCTACGAAGCGGCCGTTGCCGACCTCACCCAACCGGCCTATTCTGTTGAAAAACCCCTTGACATGCCATATGCATTACTAATATGATTGCGGCATTGTTTAGGAGGATGCATTGCCATGATGGGTCGCCAAGCAACAGGCCGTGAGCAACTGTTCTACACCTTCAGCATGGAAGATCACGTGCCGGAGGACCACCTGCTCCGGGGCATTCACCAGTTTCTCGACCTGACCGCGTTCCGGCAACACATGGAACCGTTCTACAGCCCCGTCGGGAGGCCCTCGATTGATCCAGAGCTGATGATCCGCATGCTGATCGTCGGCTACTGCTTCGGGATTCGGTCTGAGCGGCGTCTGTGCGAGGAAGTCCATCTCAACCTCGCTTACCGCTGGTTCTGTCGGTTGGGTCTGGAAGATCCGGTGCCCAATCACTCCACTTTCTCCAAGAACCGGCACGGCCGGTTCCGCGATAGCGAAGCGTTTCGCCATTTGTTCGAGGGTGTCCTCCAGCGTTGCATGGCCGAAGGACTGGTGCGCGGTGAAGGATTTGCGACGGACGCCAGCATCGTCAAGGCCGATGCGCAGCGGCAAAGTGGTGTGCCTGGGGATCAGCCGATTGATTGGGGCAACCCGGACGAGGCAACGCGACCGGTGCGCGAGTACCTGGCCGCACTTGAAGAAACGAACGATCCCGGTACGCCGCGCAAGTCGATCTCGCAGACAGATCCTGCGGCCTCCTGGACCTCTGCTCCCGGCGGTCCGGCCTTCTTCGCCTATTCGACCAATTATCTGATCGACCTCAAGGCCGGCATCATCGTCGACGTCGAAGCGTCGGCCGTCAATTCGGCAGCCGAGGTTGAGGCAACCCGAACGATGATTGATCGGGTCGAGGACAAATTCGACCTGAAGCCCGAACGCTTGGTCGGCGATACCAACTACGGTTCAGCCGCCATGCTTGGCTGGCTGGTCGATGAGAAGCAGATCGAACCGCATGCGCCAGTTTGGAACAAGACCGAGCGTGAGGATGGAACATTCTCGTCCAGCGAGTTTGAGTGGAATGCGCAGACCAACGAATACTGCTGCCCCGCAGGCAAGCCACTTCGCTCCAATTGGCGTCCCTTCAAGAATCCCCGCACACATATTACGAAAGCGGACACCATCGTCTATCGCTCAAGCCAATTCGACTGCGCCAAATGTCCGATGAAGAACCAGTGCTGTCCGAACACGTCGATTCGCAAGATCACCCGCAGCATTCATGAGGACGCGCGCGATGTGGCTCGCGCCATCGCTACAACCGATGCCTACGCTCAGTCACGCAAGGATCGAAAGAAGGTCGAAATGCTGTTCGCTCATCTCAAGCGCATCCTGAAACTCGACAAGTTGCGATTGCGTGGCTTCAGTGGCGCGAAAGATGAGTTCTTGCTTGCAGCTACCGCGCAGAATTTACGAAGAATGGCAATGTGGTTGATGCC
>JALNZB010000070.1 GCA_023229545.1 Sulfuritalea sp.
TTTCGGTGAGCAAATCACCGTGCAGATGTTTTCCAGTCTGAAGAAGACCGGAATGGAAGAAGCCGAAAAAGTGGTTGGCAACTGGATGAACCGTGACAGCCTCGCCGTGTCCGCAGTCTGAGGCAGGCAGTCAATGGGCTGCCCCATTGCTCGAGATGAGGGCTGGTCGGCATTTATTTATAATTGGGCCCCAAGACATTTGTTTTCCGCTGCACCAAAAACAAATGCCCTCGACCAAAGGGGAGAAGGTCGAGGGCAAAACACCTTGAAATGTTCAAGGCACCCGCTCAGGGAGGTGAAGCGGGAGACAGCGGGGACGGGCGTCCGCCACTATCTAGATTCTATGATAGGTGCTGTACGTTAAAGTTCAAGTAATTTTCAAAATATTGGCAGGGCTAAACCAATGATTACAAAAGGTGTATTTCCAAGCTCGCGGATGCGTCGCATGCGCCGCGACGATTTCTCGCGGCGTCTGATGCGTGAGCACACACTCACAGCTGACGACCTAATCTATCCGGTTTTCGTCCTCGAAGGCGCCGGTCGTACCGAGGCGGTTGCCTCGATGCCCGGCGTCGAGCGCATGTCGCTGGACCGCCTGCTACCGGTGGCCGAAAAGGCCTTGAAGCTGGGCGTGCCGGCCATGGCGCTGTTTCCGGTGGTGGATGGCAGCAGGAAAACCCCGGGGGCGGAAGAAGCCTGGAATCCGGCTGGTCTGGTGCCGACCGTGGTGGCGCGCCTGAAGCGGGAGTTTCCGGAACTCGGCGTCATCACCGACGTCGCGCTCGACCCCTACACCAGCCATGGCCAGGATGGCCTGATCGATCCGGCCGACCCGCGCGGCTATGTCATGAATGACGAGACCCTGGAAGCCTTGGCGAAACAGGCGCTGTGCCACGCTCGCGCCGGCGCCGACGTAGTGGCACCCTCGGACATGATGGATGGCCGTATCGGGCGCATCCGCACCATGCTGGATGCCGAAAAACTGATCCATACACGCATCCTGGCCTATTCGGCGAAATACGCTTCGGCGTTTTATGGTCCTTTCCGCGACGCCGTCGGCTCGTCCGGCAATCTGGGCAAGGGCAACAAATACACTTACCAGATGGACCCGGGAAATACCGATGAGGCTCTACGCGAAGTGGCGCTGGACATCGATGAAGGCGCCGACATGGTGATGGTCAAGCCGGGAATGCCGTATCTGGACATCGTGCGCCGGGTGAAGGACAAATTCGGCGTGCCGACCTATGCCTATCAGGTCAGCGGCGAATACGCGATGCTCAAGGCTGCCGCGCAAAACGGCTGGCTGGCCCACGACGCGGTGATGATGGAAGCGTTGCTTGGTTTCAAACGCGCCGGCTGTGACGGAATACTGACCTACTTCGCGCTGGAAGCGGCGACGCTGCTGAAGGGCTGACCAGGAGTCGGCGCTGACGGTACGGCGGCGCCCTGTGCCCCGGGGTTTCCGTGTTGCGGTCCGGCGTCAGCGCGCCAGTATCGGCCACTGTGCCGGCCAGTCCGCCAGCGGATCGTGCTTGAAGCCGCTTTTGACAAAACGCTGCCAGCGGCCCACGGTATAGCAAACCAGCAGGTCGGCGTGTGCGCTGAAATCATGCTCGGCAGTCAGCGCCCCTTGCGCAGATGCAACTTTCAGGCACTGCTTGAGGGTGGACTCGATGCGATCCAGCAACTGGTTGATGCGTGCCTGCAAACGCGGGTTCTCATGCACCAGGGCGTCACCCACCAGTACCCGCGTCAGGCCGCGGTTCTTCTGCGCAAAGCGCAACAGCGAAGCGACGATGGCCTCGGCCTGTTTGAGCCCCGATTCCTCGGCCGCTTCGATCTGCGTGATCACCGAAAACACTCCGCTTTCGATGAACTCGATCAGCCCTTCGTACATCTGCGCCTTGCTGGCGAAGTGGCGGTAGAGGGCCGCCTCCGAAACCTCGAGCTGTTTGGCCAGCAGGGCCGTCGTGACCTTTTCCACCGCCGGGCGTTCCAGCATTTCGGCAATGGTTTGCAGGATCAGGAGCTTCTTTTCACCAACTTTGGCGGCGCGGGCTTCGTTCATGGCGGGTTCACTTTGACTTGATCAAGGTACCGACGCCTTCGTCGGTCAGAATTTCCAGCAACAGCGCATGTTCGACGCGGCCGTCGATGATGTGCACGTTCTTCACGCCGCCCCGCGCCGCATCCAGCGCCGAACTGATCTTGGGCAGCATGCCGCCGGAGAGGGTGCCGTCGGCCACCATGTCGTCGATCTGCCTGGGCGTGATGCCGGTCAGCAGATTGCCGGCCTTGTCCAGCACCCCCGGCGTGTTGGTCAGCATCACGAGCTTTTCCGCTTTCAGCACTTCGGCGATCTTGCCGGCGACCACGTCGGCATTGATGTTGTAGGTTTCGCCCTCGCTGCCGACGCCGATGGGCGCAATCACCGGAATGAAGGCGCCGGTGTCGAGCAGCGAAATCAGGCTGGGATCGATGGAGATGATGTCGCCGACCTGGCCGATGTCGATCAGGTCGCCGGGCGCATCCTTGTTTTCCATCATCAGCTTTTTGGCGCGAATGAAGTTGCCGTCCTTGCCGGTCAGGCCCACGGCCTTGCCGCCATGCTGATTGATCAGATTCACGATCTCCTTGTTGACCTGGCCGCCGAGCACCATTTCGACCAGATCCATGGTTTCGGCGTCGGTCACGCGCATGCCCTGAACGAACTCGCCCTTCTTGCCGACACGGGCGAGCAGGTTCTCGATCTGCGGGCCGCCGCCATGCACCACCACCGGGTTCATGCCGACCAGCTTGAGCAGCACGACGTCGCGCGCGAAACACTGCTTCAGGTGTTCGTCGGTCATGGCGTTGCCGCCGTACTTGACGACGATGGTCTTGCCGTGGAAGCGCTTGATGTAGGGCAGGGCTTCGGCCAGTACGCCGGCCTTGGCAACGGGGGCGAGCTTTTCGGTCATGGGTGTCAGCGAGAGCAAGTGAT
>JALNZB010000071.1 GCA_023229545.1 Sulfuritalea sp.
TTTCCATTTCCGCATAATCGATCTCCTCGTTTTCGTCGAGGCCGTAGGGCACCACCTTGAACCACTTGCCGGACATGTTCACCGGCGAGCCATGCGTCAAGTGCCCACCCATGGCGAGGTTCATGCCGAGAATCGTGTCGCCCGGTTTGAGGAAGGCCATGAATACGGCCTGATTGGCCTGCGATCCGGAATTGGGCTGGACATTGGCGCAATCGGCGCCGAACAGCTTTTTGGCGCGTTCGATGGCCAGTTGCTCGGCCACGTCGACATGTTCGCAGCCGCCGTAGTAACGCTTGCCCGGATAGCCTTCGGCGTACTTGTTGGTGAGCTGCGAGCCTTGCGCTTCCATCACCGGCCAGGAAACGTAGTTCTCCGAGGCGATCAGTTCGATGTGATCTTCCTGACGGCGGTTTTCGTTTTGAATGGCGGCCCAGAGTTCGGGGTCGCTCTTGGCAAGGGTGTTCTGCTTGGAAAACATGGCGGAATCCGTGGATGGGGGGGACGGCGATTTTAGCATCCGGTCGCATTGGCCTAGAATTCGCCCGCAGAAATTGCCCAATCCGGCAGGCATTTGGTAAGGTAGCAGCCCGCAGATGGGGAGGTACCGGTCGATACAGGCTCCGGTCGTGACGACCCCATGCTTCGTTCCCTTTATACGCAAAGACATTCAGAGGAATCCATGATCTCCCCGCGCAAGACCTTATTCCTGGCCGCCGCAGTCCTGCTGGCCGGCGGCGCTTATGCTGCCGAAATCAGGATCGGCGTCGCCGAAGCGCTCACCGGCGGCGCGGCGCAGTATGGCGTGGCTTGTCGCAACGGCTTTCAGGTGGCGGTTGACGAAATCAACGCCAGGGGCGGCATCAACGGCGACCAGCTCCGGCTGGTGATCGAGGATGAGCAGGGCAAGAAGGAAGAAGTCATCAACGTCTTCAAGAAGCTCATCTTTCAGGACAAGGTGCTGATGATCTTCGGCCCCACCCTGTCCAATTCCATGTTCGCCGCCGGTCCCGTGGCCAACGCGGCGAAGACCGTGGCCTTCGGCACCTCGAACACCGCCAGCGGCATCACCGACATCGGCCCCTACATTTTCCGCAACTCGGTGATGGAGTCCGACGTGCTGCCGGTCACCGTCGCCGCCGCCGTCAAGCACCATGGCATCAAGAAGGTGGCGGTGATCTACGGCAACGACGACGCCTTCACCAAGAGCGGCCATGACGTGTTCAGGAAGGTGCTGGCGGAGCAGAAGATCGCCGTCACCACCACCGAAACCTACGTCAAGGGCGACGTGGATTTCAAGGCGCAACTGACCAAGATCAAGGCTGGCGGGCCGGATGCCATCGTCTGTTCCTGCCTGGCCGAAGAAGCCGCGAACATCATGCTGCAAGCGCGTTCGCTGGGCATCAAGGCGCCCTTCATCGGCGGCAACGGCTTCAACTCGCCCAAGCTGTTTGAAATTTCCAGGCTGGCAGGAGAAGGCAGCTTCGTCGGCAGCTCCTGGTCGAATGCCAATCCGGCGCCGGTCAACGTGAACTTCGTCAATGCCTACAAGCAGAAATACAACGCGGAGCCGAACCAGTTCGCCGCCCAGGCCTATGACGCCCTGCACATCGCGGCGGCGGCGCTGAAGTCGATCAAGCTCTCCGGCAACCTGGGATCCGACCGGCAGGCGCTGCGCGACGCCCTGCCCAGGGTGGCCATCAACGGCGTCACCGGGCCCTTCAGGTTTCGTCCCGCGGTGACCCGGAACGGCAAGCCCGGCGGCTTCGACGCCGACCAGAAGCCGTTCATCTACATCATCCGCAACGGCAAGTTTGCGCCGTACACCGGCAAATGATTCGTCATTGGAAGGGGCGGCCGACGTCCTGACGGCCCCGGCCACTTTCTTCCTTGCCATCTTCCATGCTCTCCCAGCAAATCCTCAACGCCCTCACCCTCGGCAGCGTCTACGCCCTGTTTGCGCTTGGCTTCACGCTGGTGTTCGGCGTGCTGGCGGTCATCAACCTGTCCCACGGCGCCGTCTTCATGATCGGCAGTTATGTCGCCCTCGTCGTCGTCACCCGGTTTGCGATGCCGCTCTGGTTCGGCCTGCTGGTGGCGATGGCGGCAAGCGGCACGCTGGGACTGCTGATCGACGTGCTCGTCCTCAAGCGCCTGCGCGCCCGCAACGCGCCGCACCTGATGCCGATGATCGCCACCCTCGGCGTCGCCATCATTCTCGCCAGCAGCGCCCAGGGAATTTTCGGCGCCGAGATCATGCGCTTTCCGGAGGGAACTATTCCGGCGGGCGAGTTCATCGTAGGCGACGTGCATGTGCGCGCCATCGAAATCGGCATCGTCGGCATCGCCTTTGCGCTGATGGCGGCGCTGCTGCTGGTGATTCGTCGCAGCCGGATCGGTCGCGCCCTGCGCGCCATCGCCGAATCGCCTAAGGCCGCCGCGCTGCTCGGCATCAACGTCGAAGGGCTGTTCCATGGCACGGCTTTCGTCGCGGCGGCCTTGGGCGGCGCGGCCGGCGTGCTGATCGGACTCGACTTCAACGCCATCACGCCGCTGATGGGGCAACCCATACTGCATAAAGGCATCGCCGTCATCATTCTTGGCGGCATGGGCGACATTCGCGGCGCGCTGATCGCCGGGCTGTTTCTCGGTTTTGCCGAGGTCATGAGCAAGGCCTATATTTCCAGCCAGATGGGCGACGCGGTGGCCTTCGGTCTGTTGTTCCTGATCCTGCTGGTGAAGCCCTCCGGCCTGTTCGGTCGCGTGCTGGAACGCAAGGCCTGACATGGAGTGGCTGGACAGTTTCTGGTCGACCTACAACACGCTGGTGTATTCCATCGGCGTGTATGCCCTGCTCGCCCTGTCGATCTGGCTGACGCTGGCCTGCGGCCTTTTGTCGCTGGCCAACGCGGCGTTCATGGGCATTGGCGCCTATGTTTCGGCGTTGCTTTCGCTTGAGGCCGGCTGGCCCTTCGCGGCGGTG
>JALNZB010000006.1 GCA_023229545.1 Sulfuritalea sp.
GAAAACGCAAGGTAATTTTTGCCTTGTCGCCTTCGCTGAGAAACTTGATCACATTGCGCAGCTTGATCTGGTAATCGTTTTCGTCCGTACCCGGCCGGAACTTGACTTCCTTCACCACCACTTGCTTCTGCTTCAGCTTGGCCTCGTGCTGACGCTTGGCTTCCTGATACTTGAACTTGCCGATGTCCATGATCTTGCAGACGGGCGGCACAGCCGTGGGCGCGATTTCCACCAGATCCACACCAGCCTCCTCGGCCAGCGCCAGCGCCTGACGAATCGGGACGATGCCCAGTTGCTCTCCATCTTCCCCGACCAATCGAACCTCGGGGGTGGTGATCTCTTCGTTGAGACGCTGCGATTTATCCTGAGCGATGGTTCAATCTCCAAAAAATTAAAAAATCAGACCGCGACGTTTCTGATGCATTTCTCATGCAACAGACGTTCGATCAAGGCCTGGGGGGACATCTGCCCGAGATCCTGATTGCCGCGGGCACGTAAAGCAACCAACCCAGCGGCCTTTTCCTTATCGCCAACAACAACGATGTAAGGCCGCTTCAACAAGCTATGTTCTCGTATTTTATAGTTTATTTTCTCACCACGCAAATCGCTCTCGACGCGCAGACCGGCGTCGCGCAGCATTTTCGCCACATTCTCGGCGTATTCCGTCTGCGCTTCCGAGATATTCATCACCACCACCTGCACCGGCGCCAGCCATAGCGGGAAGGCGCCAGCGTGATTCTCGATCAGGATGCCGATGAACCGCTCCAGCGAACCGAGGATCGCCCGATGCAGCATCACCGGCGTATGACGGCTGTTGTCCTCGCCGACATATTCGGCGCCGAGACGACCAGGCATGGAGAAATCCACTTGTATCGTGCCGCATTGCCAGGAACGACCGATGGCGTCCTTGATGTGGAACTCGATCTTGGGACCGTAGAAAGCACCCTCCCCGGGCAGCTCGGTCCATTCCAGGCCCGAGGCGCGCAAACCGCTGCGCAACGCCTCTTCAGCCTTGTCCCAGACCTCGTCGGAACCGACGCGACCTTCGGGACGCAGGGCGATCTTGACTGCGACATCGGTAAAACCAAAATCCTGGTAGACCTTGCGCAACAGGACATTGAAGGCGATCACTTCCGACGAAATCTGCGCCTCGGTACAAAAAATATGTCCGTCATCCTGAGTAAAGCCGCGCACGCGCATCACGCCGTGCAGCGCTCCGGAAGGCTCATTGCGATGGCAGGAACCAAACTCGCCGTAGCGCAGCGGCAAATCGCGATAGGAGCGCACGCCCATGTTGAAAATCTGCACATGGCCGGGGCAGTTCATCGGCTTCACCCCGTAGTCGCGGTTCTCCGAGGTCGTGGTGAACATGTTGTCCTTGAAGTGCGCCAGGTGGCCCGACTTCTCCCACAGACTCAGGTCGAGAATCTGCGGGCAGCGCACTTCCTGATAACCGTTGTCGCGATAGACACGGCGCATGTACTGCTCGATCTCCTGCCACACGGTCCAGCCGTGCGGATGCCAGAACACCAGTCCCGGCGCTTCTTCCTGCAAATGGAAAAGATCGAGCTGCCGACCGAGCTTGCGATGATCGCGTTTCTCGGCTTCTTCCAGCATGTGCAGGTAGGCGTCCAGTTCGTCCTTCTTCGCCCAGGCGGTGCCGTAGATGCGCTGCAACTGCGCGTTGTTCTGGTCGCCGCGCCAGTAGGAACCGGCCACCTTCATCAGCTTGAAAACCTTGAGTCTGCCTGTCGACGGCACGTGCGGGCCACGGCAAAGATCGACGAAGTCGCCCTCGCGATACAGCGATACATCCTCGCCCTGCGGAATCGCGGAAATCAGTTCGGCCTTGTAATGCTCGCCGATGGACTTGAAGAACTCCACCGCCTTGTCGCGCGACCAGACTTCGCGGGTGACCGGAAAATCCTTCTTCGCCAGTTCGGCCATGCGCTTTTCGATGGTCACCAGGTCTTCCGGCGTGAAGGGACGCTGGCAGGCAAAATCGTAGTAGAAGCCGTTCTCGATCACTGGACCGATGGTCACCTGCGCCTCGGGGAACAACTCCTTGACCGCATAAGCCAGCAGATGCGATGTCGAATGGCGCAGGATGTCGATGCCATCCGCATCCTTGTCGGTGATGATGGAGAGTTGCGCGTCGCGCTCGATCAGGAAAGAGGTATCGACCAGCACACCATCGACGCGGCCGGCCAGCGCCGCCTTGGCCAGACCGGCGCCGATCGAGGACGCGACCTCGGCCACCGTCAGCGCTTGCGGATATTCGCGTTTCGATCCATCAGGAAGGGTGATCGCCGGCATCTTCGCTTGCTCCAGAAAAGCAACAGGGCGCACAACGGGGCGCACAAAACGCGAAACGGTCGCGGGAAAACTCCTGCGACCGTCGTCCATGTTGGTAGGCGCGATTGGACTCGAACCAACGACCCCCACCATGTCAAGGTGGTGCTCTAACCAGCTGAGCTACGCGCCTGCTACCCTCAAAAGAGGCGCGAATTTTACCCGAATCGCGCCTTCGGTCAAACAGTTTCTCAGCCCGCCAATACCATCTTGATCTGTTCCAGTGTGGACGTATCGTCGATGGTGGTCAGGTCGCCGGCGTCGCGGCCCTCGGCCAGCGCCTGAATGGAACGACGCAGCATCTTCCCGGAGCGTGTCTTGGGCAGGCCGGTGACGAAATAAACCCGCTTCGGTCGCGCAATGGCGCCCAGACTGTTATCGACCGCCTTCTTGATCTCCGCCTCCAGTGCCGTGCGCAATTCTGCGCTGGCAACCCGTGCCGGGTCCTTGACCACGGCAAAGGCGACGGGTTCCTGGCCTTTCAACTGATCGTGCACACCGACCACGGCCACTTCGGCAACCGCCGTGTGCCCTTGTATGGCCTCTTCGATCTCGCGCGTGCCGAGGCGGTGACCGGCCACGTTGATGACATCGTCGGTGCGACCGAGAATGTAGTGATAGCCCTCTTCGTCCTTGATGCCCCAGTCGAAGGACGAATACACCAGCGGTTCCCTGAACAGGCTGAAATAGGTGCTGACGAAGCGCGCGTCGTCGCCCCACACGGTGGACAGGCAACCCGGCGGCAACGGCGGCACGATGCCGACTATGCCTTTCTCATTGGCATCGCAGACGCTGCCGTCCTCGCGGAAGATGCGCAGGTCGTAGCCGTACACTGCGAAGCTCGGCGTGCCGAACTTGATCCGGGTGTCCTCGACGCCGCGCACCGTGGACAATATCGGCCAACCAGATTCGGTCTGCCAGTAGTGGTCGATTACCGGCAATTTCAGTTCAGTCGTGATCCATTCGTGAGTCGGCTGATCCAGCGGTTCGCCGGCGAGAAACAGGTGTTTGAGCGAAGACAGGTCGTACTTGTGCAGCCAACTGTTGTCGTGCTTTTTCAGCACGCGAATCGCGGTGGGCGCGGAGAACATGACATTTACCTGGTACTTCTCGACAATGCTCCACCACACCCCCGCATCCGGACGGATCGGCGTGCCCTCGTACATGACGGTGCACATGCCGGCGATGAGCGGTCCGTAAATGATGTAGCTGTGGCCGACCACCCAGCCGATATCCGAGGTAGTGAACATGGTTTCGCCCTCGAAGCCGGTATAGATATGCTTCATCGACGATGCCAGCGCGACGGCGTAACCGCCGGTATCGCGCTGCACGCCCTTGGGCTTGCCGGTGGTGCCGGAGGTGTAGAGGATGTAGGAAGGCTCCGTGGACTCCATCCAGACGCAGTCCACCTGGGCATTCATGTGCCGTGCCCGCAGGCTGGCGTAGTCAAGGTCGCGCCCGGCGACTTTGGCAAAGTCCTTGTCGAGCCCACGGTCGACCATCAGCACTTGCTGCGGCGGGAATTCGGCCAGCTTGCAGGCGTCATCGAGCAGATGTTTGTAGGGCACGGTCTTGCCGCCGCGTATGCCGGCGTCGCTGGAGACAATCAGTTTCGGCTTGGCGTCGTCGATGCGGGTCGCCAGCGAACCCGAGGCAAAGCCGCCGAACACCACTGAGTGAATGGCACCGATGCGCGCGCAGGCGAGAATGGCAAAGGTCGCTTCGGCGATCATCGGCATGTAGATCAGGACGCGGTCGCCCTTGACCACCCCCAGCGACTGCATGATCGCCGCCATGCGCATGACTTCCGACTTCAGTTCGGCGAAGGTGTAGATTTTCTCCTCGTTGGTCTCGGTCGAGACGTAGATCAGCGCGCGGGCATCGGGACGCTTGGCGGCATGACGGTCGACGGCGTTGTAACAGAGGTTGATCTCGCCGCCGGAAAACCATTTGACGAATGGCGGATTGCTGTAGTCGCGGATGGTTTGCGGCGGCTTGTGCCAATCGACAAGTTTCGCTTCTTCGCTCCAGAAGGCTTCGGGCTGCTCGATGGAACGCTTGTAGAACTCCGAATATTTTTCCATGACGATCCTCTTGGTTGTTTCCGGTAGTTGAATGGTGGCGCGAATGTCTTCCGCCTTCAATCGGCAATTTTGACCACGACGCGGCCCCTGGCCCGTCCCTGAATGAAGTCATCAAATGCCGCCGGCAAATCGGTAAAAGCGATGTCGCGCGTCATCCGGGCCGAGCCCTGTGCGAGATGGGCCGGACGCATGTCCGTGGCCAGATGCCGCCAGACGTTCGCCCGCTGCGCCATCGGGCAGTTCACCGAATCGATTCCCAGCAGGCTGACGCCACGCAGAATGAAAGGCATGACAGTGGTATTGAGGCTGAAACTCGCGGCAAGGCCGATCGAAGCCAACGCGCCGCCCACCCGCATGGTACTGGCCATCCATGCCAGCACATCGCCGCCCAGATTATCCACCGCGCCGGCCCAGGTTTCCTTGCCCAGCGGCTTGATCTTCGCCAGGTCGAGCGACTGACGTAGCAGGATTTCCCTGGCGCCCAAGCCTTTCAGATAGTCGCTCTCGGCCTCCTTGCCGGTCAGGGCCACGACGTGATAGCCGCGTTTGACCAGAATCTCGATGGCGATACTGCCGACGCCGCCGCTGGCTCCCGAAACCACTACCGGTCCCTTGTCCGGCGCCAGGCCGTCGTGTTCCATGCGCACCACCGCCAGCGCCGCGGTAAAACCGGCCGTGCCCAAAGCCATCGCGTCGCGCAGGGAAAGACCGGCCGGCAGTTTGACCACCCAGTCGGCCGGCAGGCGGGCCTGTTCTGCATAGCCGCCGTGATGAGCGACGCCGATATCGTAGCTGGTCGCCAATACCTCGTCGCCGGGACTGAAGCGGGGATCGGTGCTGGCGGTCACGCGCCCGGCCAGATCAACGCCGCCGATGCAGGGAAAGCGGCGAATGATGCGTCCCGCTCCCGTCGCCGCCAGGGCGTCCTTGTAATTGATGCTGGAGTGGGTGACGGCGATGACGACTTCGCCGGGATCGAGCTGCGACTCGTCCATATCGACGAATCGACTGACAAGCTGGCCTTCTTCCTGATCGATCAGGTAAGCCTTGAAACCCACGATAGCCTCCTCGAATTCGGGCCTGTCAGGACTCGATAATTGTGTTTGTCTGCCTCGTGACGCCGGTGATTATAGCCAGACGATTCTTACAACACGCTGAATCGACTGTCGCAATGGGGGTTTACAGGCGGCGCCGGTCGGGGCTATAGTCCGGCCCCATGCAAGGAATGCCCCTCCTCTTGGCGAGAGTTGTTCTGCTCGCCGGACTGATTGTGTCGGTCCATGCCCGCGCCGACGAGCCCATGGTGGTTCCGCCGCCGTTGCGCGTGTCGTTCGTCGATCGCGCCACGGCGACGGCGCAGGATGCCATCGATCAGGCCATGGATTTGCTCGGCATCCGCTATCGTCGCGGCGGCAGTTCGCCCGAAGCCGGCTTCGATTGTTCCGGTTTCGTCAGCCATGTGTTCCGCGAAGGCCTCGGCCTGGTACTGCCGCGCAGTTCAAAGGAAATGAGCAAGACCGGAGAATCCATCGGTCGCGACGAACTCCGTCCCGGCGACCTGGTGTTTTTCAATACGATGCGCCGCGCCTTCTCCCATGTCGGCATTTATCTGGGCGACAACCAGTTCGTCCATGCCCCGCGCAGCGGCGGTCGCGTCCGCATCGAGGATCTGCGCGACGGCTACTGGATGAAGCGATTCAACGGCGCCCGTCGCGTCAATCCCGACTAGTCACATCCGGCAACACCGCCGTCAGCACGTTCCCCGCAAGGCCGATGATCCCCTGGCTGCCTCCGGAAGCCGTATTCCCTCCGCCTGAGCAGGCACTGGCTGAACCCAACGGCTTGCTCGCGGCGGGCGGCGATCTGAGTCCGCAACGCCTGCTCGCTGCCTATCGGCGCGGCATTTTTCCGTGGTACTCGGCGGACGAGCCGATCCTGTGGTGGAGTCCCGATCCGCGCATGGTGCTGCTTCCCGACGAGTTGAAGATATCCCGCTCGCTGGCGAAAACCCTGCGCAACGCGAACTACGAAGTACGCCTCGATTCCGCTTTCGGCGATGTCGTGCGCGCCTGCGCCGGCAAGCCGCGCGACGGTCAATCAGGCACCTGGATCAGCCGTGAAATGCAGACGGCCTATGGCGAACTGCACCGGATTGGCCATGCGCACAGCGTGGAAACCTGGATCGAAGGCAAACTCGCCGGCGGCCTCTATGGCGTCGCGCTGGGTCGGGCCTTTTATGGCGAATCGATGTATAGCGATGCGCGCGACGCATCGAAAATCGCCCTCGCCCATTTGTGCGCCCACCTCAAGCAGCGCGGATTCGGCATAATCGACTGCCAGATGGAAACCAGACACCTCGCCTCTCTCGGCGCCCGACCGATTCCCCGCTGCGACTTTGCCGCGCGGCTGGATGATCTGTGCCCTCAGGGCGATGCGCCGGGACGCTGGCCGGCGGCGGCGATTGACGGCTATTTCAAGCGCCAGCCATGACGCAACCATGACCCACCCATGACTCACCTGCGCGATTTGCCGCCGTTTCCGCTGTTGCAGTTCTATGCGACGACGCCTTACGGCTGCGCCTACCTGCCGGGGCGCGTCGCCCGTTCCCAAGTCGCCACGCCGACCCACCTGATCGATACCGCCACCTACGGCGAACTGGTGCGCGCCGGTTTTCGCCGCAGCGGCGTGTTCACCTATCGCCCTCATTGCGATGCCTGCCGCGAATGCCAGCCGGTGCGGCTCAATGTCGCGGAGTTCGCGCCCAGTCGGAGTCAGCGCCGGGCGCTGGCGCAACACGCCGGACTCACCGCCGTCGAATGCAGCCTGACTTTTCGCGAGGAGCACTATCAGCTCTACCAGCGTTATCAGGCGGCGCGCCATTGCGGCGGCGGCATGGATCGGGACAGCCGCGACCAATACGGCCACTTTCTGTTGCAGACCCACGTCGACAGCCGGCTGATCGAATTCCGCGAAGAGGGCGTGCTGCGCATCGTCAGCATCATCGACGTGCTGGCCGACGGGCTGTCGTCGGTGTATACGTTTTACGACCCGGACATGCCGCGCGCCAGCTACGGCACCTTTGCCATTCTCTGGCAGATCGCGCAGTGCCAGCACGCGGATCTGCCCTGGCTGTATCTCGGCTACTGGATTCGCGACAGCGGCAAGATGGCCTACAAGGCGGCGTTCCGCCCGCTCGAAGCCCTGCGCCACGGCGAGTGGCAAACGGTCGACGAATAAGAGTCGGCGCTGGCGGTACGGCGACGCAACGACATCAACGCGCGGTCGCCGTCTCCCGCCGCCGATAGCCGCGCCAGGCCGGCCAGATCGCCGCCCCGAGCGCCAGCGCCAGCAGCAGCAAAGGCCAAACCACCGGACGATTCCACTCGGCGCGACGCTGCTCACGCGCGACCGCATCGACGCGCTGGTACTTGAGCGTGTTGTGGCCGACCTTGCTCGGCTTGCGATTGGTCAGCCAGGCATGGCGCAGCGTGTAGTCCTTGGGATGAAAGCCCCATATCCAGGGAGCATCGTCGCGCAATATTCCCGTCATGCGGTCGATCAGTTGCTGACGTTCCGCGCCGCTTTCCATGGCCTTCATGCGCTCGAACAGCCGGTCGTATTCCGGATTCTCGTAGTTCGCCGCATTCTCGCCGCTATGCCGGACCTTGCCCTGCTTGCCATGCAGCAGAAACATGAAATTCTCGGGATCGGGATAGTCCGCATTCCAGCCGAAATAGAAAAGCTGCACGGCGCCCTTGCGGATCTTTTCCTGGAAACGGTTGTAGTCGGTGCTGCGCACCACCAGTTGCGTGTCGATTTTGGCGAACTGCTTGTTGAGCCAATCGATGCGCGCCTTGGCGCCGACGCCAGTGGCCGTGGTGTCGAGATTGATCACCAGCGGTTCGCCGCTCGTGGCATGGCGCCCGTTGGGCCAGCCGGCCTCGGCCAGCAGGCGCCTGGCTTCGGCAATCGACTTGCGCCGGGGCTGGCCATCGATCCAGTCGTACATGCCCGGATTGATGCCGGCCTTGCCCTCGCGGTAGCCGAAAATCCCCGGCGGGATCGGCCCCTGCGCCGCGACGCCGCGCCCGTTCTGGAAAATCGAAATGAACTCTTCCTGATCGATGGCAATGGAAATCGCCAGGCGCAGTTTGCGCGCCGCATCCACCGTATTTGGATCGACGCCGCCGACCAGCGGATCGAGCCAGTTGAAGCCCATGTACATGCTCGATGTCGCCACAGAGGTGGTCAGCACGATGCCCTGTGCGCGCATGTCGTCCGACAGGGTGATCTCGCCCGCCGTCACCTGTACCGCCTGATCGAAGGCGTCCGAAGAGATGCTGGACGCATCGTAGTAACCCTGCAAAAACTTGTTCCAGTAGGGAATCTGCTCTTTCTCACGGGTGAACACCACCTTGTCTATAAACGGCAGCAACTGACCGCAATCCTTGAGCAGACCGGCCGCAGCGTCCTCCGCCTCGCCTTCGCAGGGATAGCTTTCGCGGTGGAAATTCGGATTCCTCTCCAGCACCATGCGCGCATTCGGATTGTTCTCGGTCAGCATGTAGGGGCCGGTGCCGATCGGATACCAGTCGAGCGTCAAATTCTTCTCCGCCATGCCCGGCTGGCTGTGGAACTTGTCGGCTTCCCACGGCATCGGGGCGAAGAACGGCATCGCCAGCCAATACAGGAACTGCGGATACTTGCCCTTGACGCGAATCCGGTAGCGGTAGCGGTCGATGACCTCGGCGCCTTCGAGTCGATGCTGGCGCAGGTCGATCCACGGCTGGTCTTTCTCCGCCTTCAGGCGCTTGGCGAAATCGCCCAGACCGACCACGTAGTCGTCCATCAAACCGAAGATCGGCGAATGCAGGCGCGGATGCGCCAGACGTTTGAGACCATACACGTAGTCATCGGCCGTCAGTTCGCGCGTGTCGCGCTGCGTGAATTCGGCCAACGTGCTGATCCCGGCCAATTGCTCCGCCGACAGCGCGTGGTAGGCGAAATCACCCGTTGCGCCGCTCGCGGTGCGGGCAAACGCCGGATGCGGCTGATAGCGGATGCCGGGCTTGAGCGTAATCACATAGTCGGTAAAGGCGATCTGCGCCGGGTCGGCATTGTCAGACAGCACGCGCCCCCGTGCGTCGAGATAGCGCGGCTGCGGCACCGTCTCGGCGGTGGCCGCCGTCAGCGCGTAGGGGCGCTTGAGATAGTGGTACTGCAATGGCGGCTCGTAAATCTGCCCGGTAAAGGTGATCTCATCCTCGCTGTAGGACTGCACCGGATCGAGATGCTTGGGCCGTTCGGTGAAGGCGCTGTAGAGGATGTTCCTGCCGCGATCCGCCGCCGGATAGGGATCGTTCCAGGCACTGCCGCAGGCATTCAGCAGCAGCGGCAGAAGAAGGCAGGGGAATACGCGGCGCATGACGAAGAGTTTAGCCGATCCGCTATAATCCGCCGTCCGATTCAACAAAGGAAAAAGCGATGGGATTTCTCGCTGGCAAACGCATTCTGATCACCGGTGTGATTTCCAACCGGTCAATCGCTTACGGCATCGCCAAAGCCTGCCACCGCGAAGGCGCCGACCTGGCCTTCACCTACCAGAACGAACGCGTCCGCGATCGCATGGCCAAGTTTGCCGCCGAATTCGGCTCCCAGGCGATTTACCCGTGCGATGTCTCCGAAGACGCGGAAATCGACGCCGTGTTCACCGAACTGGCGAAACACTGGAATGGACTCGACGGCCTGGTGCATTCCATTGCCTTTGCCCCCAACGAAGCGATCGAGGGTGACTTTCTGGAGGGCATCACGCGCGAGTCGTTCCGCATCGCGCACGACGTGTCGTCCTACAGTTACCCGGCGCTGGCGAAGGCCGCCCGACCGCTGCTGCTGAAGGGCAATAACCCCTCCGTCCTGGCGCTGTCCTATCTTGGCGCGGTGCGCACCATGCCCAACTACAACACCATGGGCCTGGCCAAGGCCAGCCTCGAAGCGGCGACCCGCTACCTGGCCTTCTGCCTCGGCCCGCAGGGCATCCGCGCCAACGCGCTCTCCCCCGGCCCGATCAAGACCCTGGCCGCATCAGGAATAGGCAACTTCGGCAAGCTGCTGGCCTACAACGCCCATCACGCCCCGCTGCGCCGCAATGTGACAATCGAAGAAGTCGGCAATGCCGCCGCCTTCATGCTCTCCGATCTCGCCAGCGGCATCACCGGCGAAATCCTGTACGTCGATGGCGGCACGCACACCACGGCCATGGGCAACGCGGAGCCGCTGCCGGGCTAGGCCGCCATCACCGTTCCCGCCCCGCCTCGTGCCAGGCCTTCTGCACCGGCGAGAGAAGGTACTCCATCACCGAGCGGCGGCCGAGAGCGATCTCCGCCGTGGCCTGCATGCCGGCGCCCAGATCGAGGCGCTCGCCCTCCGCGTCCAGGCTCATGGCCTTCAGCGCCACCAGCGCTTTATAGGTCAGCGGCTTCGCGTTCTGGCGCTCGGCATTGCTCGTACCGGCCTCCTGTGCATTGGCATCCAGCGCGTCGGCGCCGACATGCTCGACCACGCCCTCGACCATGCCGTATTTCTGAAACGGATACGCGGCGAGCTTGACCTTCACCGACTGCCCGGCACGGACGAAGCCGATATCCTCGTTGGATACCCGGACCTCGGCCTTGAGCAGTTCGCCTTTCGGCACCAGGGTCAGCATCACCGTACCGGGTTGTACCACGGTGCCGGTGGTATGCGTCGCCAAGTCCTTGACGATGCCGCTCTGGGATGCCTTCAACTCAAGCAGGCCACGGCGGTGCGTCAGCTTGGCCGACTCCTGCGACAACTTCTCGACGCTGCCGTGGATTTCGTTGCGTTCGGTATAGAGCTGCTTGCGCGCGTCGGACTCTATCTGCACCAGCTTGCGCTCGGACTGGGCAATGCCAGCTTGCGCCGAGTCGATCAGGTGTTCTTGCGCCCGCAAGTCCTCTTCCTTTTCCATCCGTTCGCGGCGCTTGTCGCTGGCCATCAAAGGCCCGGCAAAGCCCTGCTTCGACAACTTATCGAAGGCTTTTTCCTGTTCCTGGTAATGCGGCAACGTGCTTTGCAACTTCTGCTTGACCCGTTCTGCGGCGGCTCTTTCCGCGTTGGCCTTGGCCAGCCGGGTGCGCTCTTCCGCCAGAGCGGACTCCACCGCCGCGCGATTGGCCCGGTACTGGGCAGTGATTTCCGCCGCCAGCGCCGGCGGATCGCTCGCCACAAACAGTAGGGGCGTTCCGTTCAGTTCGGCATCGATACGCTTCAAGGTCAGGCGCTTTCTGGCCAGTTCCGCTTCAACCGACTTGCTGTCGGCCTCGGTCGGCAAGGCATCCATGCGCATCAGCACCTGGCCGGCCCGCACCGTTTCGCCTTCATGTACCAGGATGTCGAGCACTATGCCGGATTCCGGCGGCTGCACGATCTTGACGTAGCTTTGCGGCACCAGCTTGCCCTCGGCCACCGCGACGATGTCGAGCCTGCCGACGAGGCTCCACAGCAGCAGGCCCGCCAAGAGACTGGCGAGCGTCAGTAGCACCCGCCGCCCAAGCGGGTGCGGCGGATTCTGCTGGATGCGCAGCAATGGCGCGGCGAAGTTGGATGGGTTTTGCTCCGCCGCGCCGAACAGCCGCTTGCCCCATTCAGACATCATGATCCGTGCAGCCGCTCGAAGCCTTCCTTCAAACCCTCGAAGGGCTTCAAGCCGGCACCTGAAAGACCGATGGGGTTCCCCGAGCCGAATGCTCCCTGCCCCCCCGAGAGCAGCGAGAATCCTTCCTGCCGCGCCCCGCCCATCCGATCACACCATGCACCGCCGTAATCGCCTTCATCGAAACGCCCGGCCAGCCTGTCGCGCAGACGCGCCCAGCCCATGGCGTAGTCGATCGGCGATGCCGAGGGTGGCGACGCGCCCGGGTGCTGCCAGGATTGCCAGGCCGCTTCCACCTCGCGCTGACTGAGGAATGGTCCTTGCGCGCCCTGCCAGCCGAAGCGGCCATCGCGCTCGTGCCGGTCATCGTGACCATGTCCATCGTGGCCGTGATCATTGTGATCGTCACGCTGGTCGTGGTGGTAGACCGGCTGTGGCGGCAGCGGTACATCGGGCAGTGAATCGCTCGCCGTAGCGTCGCTGCGCGGCGTTGCCAGCGCCGCCGACACCGTTTCCGGTCGGATATCGGCCAGCGCCCCACTGCTGGCATAGGCGGTCGCCAGACTGCCGCCAGCCACCTCGCGGGTAGCGTCGCCGAGCTTGAAGCGGGAGGCATCGCCCCCCGGCGTCCACGAATCGATGCGGCGGTTTGCGGCGAGCACGCTGTCGAATTTCTGCACCAGTGCGGCAAAGTTATAGCGCTCGAAAACCGTGCCGCCGACATCGGTGGCGACTTGCAGCGTGGTCACACTGCGGCTGCCGCTGTTTTGGTACCAGTCGTCGAAGCGCAGCGTATCGCCGCAACCGGTGTCGACGATCAAGTCCTTGCCGGTCTTCTTCAGGCGGACGTCGCCGACGCGAATGCCGCCGCCCAGCGACAGGGTGTCGTTCTGGCCGTCGCCGCCCTCGATGCGATCGGCGTCGTCGCCGCGATTGAAGGCGATCACGTCCGCACCGCCACCCAGGCGCAACCTATCGTCGCCGCGCCCGCCGGCGAGGAAGCCGGCATCGTCGCCGTCTTCCAGCACGTCATCGCCCGAACCGCCGTCCAGGGCATCGCGCCCGGCACCGCCCAACAGCGTATCGTCACCCGCCAGGCCGCGCAGGAGGTCGTCCCCGGCCAGGCCGTCGAGCCGGTTGTCGCCGCGATTGCCGACCAGCAGATTGCCCAGGCCGTTGCCGCTGCCGGCGTAGTCGTCACCGCCGATCAGGGCCAGTGCTTCGACCTGGTCGGGCAAGGTGTAGCCAGCCGTATCGGCCCACACCGCATCGAAGCCGCCGTTGGCCGTTTCGACGATATGGTCCTTCTTGTCGGTCACCAGGTAGAGGTCGTCGCCGCCCAGCCCGATCAGGGTATCGGCGCCGGCGCGTCCGTCGAAGACGTCGTTGTAGGCGGTGCCGGTCAGGGTGTCCGCGTGGCGCGTGCCGATGAGGGTCTGCCCGTCGCGGATCAGGGGCTCCACCGTCAGCGTCAGGGTGCCGACCGCCGTGGCGCCGCTGCCGTCGGTGGCGACGAGTTGCAGGCTGAGTTCGCCCGCGTCGCCGGCTCCCGGGGTTCCTGCCAACGCGCCGGTGGCCGCGTCGATGCTGAGCCAGGCCGGCAAGGGCGATCCGTCGACGAGGCGGGCGCTGTAGCCGAGGATGTCGTTGGCGTCGGGATCGACGAACACACCTGCCGGCAGGTTCCACGAGAACAGCGTGTCGGTGGTGGTTTGCGCGACGGTGAGTGGCGCGGCCAGCAGCGGGGCGTCGTTGCTGCCGCCTACCGTGATACTCAGCGTGCCCGGGGTCGCAACCTGTCCGTCGAAGGCGGTATAGGCGAACTGCTCGACCGCCGTTTCGCCCGCACCCAGCGCCTGGGCCGCAGCGGTGTCGAGTTGATAGCTCCAGTCCCCATTCGCTTCCAGCGCGAGCTGGCCATAACTGCCGGAGCGCAACCCGCTGTCGGCAACTCCGAGCACGTCGCCGACATCGGGATCACTGTCGTTCTCCAGCACGTTGCCTGCGACCGACGGCGTGAGGTCTTCGACCACGGCACCGAAGTCATTTGCGGTCAATGGCGCATCGTTGGTGTTGATGACATCGAGATCGAAGACCTGGACCACAGATGCTCCCGCTGCATCGGTGACCGTCAAGCTCACGGCGACGGTACCGACATCCGCGTTGGCCGGCGTGCCCGAGAACATTCGCGTCGCCGGATCGAAGCTGAGCCAGGCCGGCAGGGGATTGCCGTTGGCAAGGCTGGCTGTGTAACTCAGGCTGTCGCCGGCATCGACGTCGCTGAACGCGCCTTCGGGAACGATGAACTGGAAGGCGTTGTCTTCGATCGCCTGCGCCGCCGTGATACCGGCGCCGACTATTGGGGCGTCATTGGTGTTGGCGACATCCAGAGTGAAAGTCTGAGTGGCGGCGGCGCCCGCCGCGTCGGTAGCGACGACGGTGACCGACAGGAAGCCGACATCCTCGTTCAGTGGCGTACCGGAGAAGCTTCCTGTTGCGGTATCGAAGCTGAGCCAGGCAGGCAGGGGATCGCCGTTGGCCTGGGACGCGGAGAGCGTCAGGGTGTCGCCAATATCGACATCCCTGAACGCGGTCGTCGGGACCGTGAAGGCATAGGCGCTGTCTTCCGTGGCAGCCACGGCGGCGATTGTCTCGCTCGCTTCGGGCGTGTCGTTAGTGTTGGCGACATCCAGTGTGAACATCTGGCTGGCGGCAGCGCCGGCGGTGTCGGTGGCGATCACGGAAACCGAGAGCGCGCCGACGTCTTCATTCAGCGGTGTGCCCGAGAAGGTTCCGGTCGCGGCATCGAAGGTCAGCCAGGCTGGTAACGAAATGCCGTTGGCCAGGGTCGCGCTATAAGCCAGCGTGTCGCCGACATCGGCATCGCGAAACGCTCCACTGGGAATGATGAACTGGAAGGCGCTGTCTTCGATCGCCTGCGTCGACGGAATAACCGTGCCAACCGTTGGGGCGTCGTTGACGTTGGCGATTGCGACCGTCGCGGTGCTGGCGACGGACTCGGCGGTGCCATGACTGTCGGTGTAGCTGGCGATGGCACGGACTTGCTGGCCGACTTGCGCTTCGCTCAACGTGAAGTTGCTCGCCGTGGCACCAGCGATGGCGTTCCAGGTCGTGCCATCGGTCGAGGACTGCCACTGGTAGCCGATGCTACCGATGCCATCCACGTCGGCCAAGGTGTTGCTCGCCGTCAGCGTCTGACCTTGGGCCGCCGTGCCATCAACGCCGACTGTTCCGGTCGGCGCGTCGTTGACGTTGGCAACGGCCATCGTCGCGGTGCTGGCGACGGATTCGGCAGTGCCGTGAGTGTCGGTGTAGCTCGCCACGGCCCGCACTTGCTGGCCGACTTGCGCTTCGATTAGCGTGAGACTGCTGGCGGTGGCGCCGCTGATGTTGTTCCAGGTCGCGCCATCTGCCGAGGACTGCCATTGGTAGCCGATGGCACCTAGGCCATCGATGTCGGCCAGGGTGTTGCCGGCGGGCAGGGTCTGGCCTTGGGCTGCCGTCCCGCTGACACCGACTGTTCCGGTCGGGGCATCGTTGACGTTGGCGATAGCCGTCGTCGCTGTGCTGGCGACGGATTCGACCGTGCCGTGACCGTCGGTGTAGCTGGCGACGGCGCGCACTTGCTGGCCGACTTGCGCTTCGGTCAAGGCGAAACTGTTGGCCGTGGCGCCGTTGATCGCGTTCCAGGTGCTGCCATCGATTGAGGATTCCCATTGGTAGCCAATGGAACCCCAACCTTCAATGTCGACCAAGTTGTTATCGGCGATGAGGGTTTGGTTCTGAACGGCCATACCCGTGAGAGTCACGGCCCCCGTGGGCAAATCGTTCACATTGGCGACTACGTCCGTGGCTTCACTTGCAATCATCTCAATTGCATTGTGTCCATCCACATACCGCGTCATGGCCCGAACCTGATGACCAACCTGAGCCTCGGTGAGTGTAAAGCTGCTCTCGGTAGCCCCTCCAATATCCGCCCAAAGGTCGATATTCAACTGTTGCCATTGGTAGTTGATCAGCCCCAGACCGTCGGCATCGGCGAGTGTATTGGTGGCAACGAGCGTCTCGTTCTGAGCAACGGTACCGATAACGGCAATGGTGCCCGTCGGGGCGTCATTGACGTTGGCGATGGCCGCCGTGGTCTCGCTGACGACTGATTCACTGGTGCCATGCGCATCGACGTAGCTGGCATTCACACGAACCTGCTGGCCTACCTGTGCTTCGCCCAGCGTGAAACTGCTGGCGGTAGCGCCGCTGATGTTGCTCCAGGTGGTGCCGTCGCTTGAGCTCTGCCACTGATAGCCGATAGCACCGATACCATCCACGTCGGCCAAACTACTCACCGCTGCAAGGGTCTGGTTCTGCGCGGCAGTACCGCCGATACTCAAGTCTCCCGTCGGCGCCGAATTCACCATCTGCCGAACATCCGCTGCCTGCCAAACCGTGCCATCCGCAAAGACCACGCTTTCCACTGCATACTGGCCCGGCGCTGTCTCATCGAACGTCACGCTGTCGGTAGCTGAGACAGAAAGCTTCACTTGCGAGCCGGTGCGGCTTGCAGTCACGCCGGACGCCAGGATGCCCGTGCCAAAGACAAGTTGATCGATGCCGTTCGAGTCGACGATGGTGTCGGTCCCGCCGCCGATGGCGAACTTGTAGGTATCGTTGCCAGCGCCACCGGTGAGCGCGTTGCTGGCGCTGTTACCAATCAGCACGTTGTCCAGAATGTTGCCTGTTCCGTTGATCGCAGACATCCCGGTCAGCGTAAGGTTCTCGGCATTCGATCCCAAACTGTAAGTCACCGACGACTGAACAGTATCCATGCCTTGGCTGGCAATCTCGGTCACTACGTCGCCGACGCTGTCGACAAGGTAGGTGTCGTCGCCGATGCCTCCAATCAGGGTGTCAATACCTGTGCCACCGTCCAGAATGTCGTTGCCGTTTCCACCAATAATGACGTTGTTGTCAACTGTTCCAGTCAGCGCGTCCGCTCCGTCGGTTCCATAAATAAAGGCGCTTGGTTGGCTAAGTTGTGCCTTGCTCAGGCTGGTGCCGTCGGCAAAGCTCAGCGTCTCGATCTGATACTGACCGGACAAGAACCAGTTCTCGATGGTGACCTGGTCCGTCGCCGCTTCGTTGCCGGGATCGTTGACCTTGATCACTAGGTTGTAGCCGGAGCGGCTCAGAAACAGATCGCTGGCCACAATCCCCGCGCCCAACGCCAGCGTATCCGTCCGACCGAAGTTATACACGTCGTAGTCGTTGATCGTGTCTCGACCGTCGCCCCGGTTGAACCGGTAGGTGTCGAGGCTGCTGCCGCTCACGAGGCGGTCGTTGCCGGTACCTCCGGTGAGGAGGTTGATCTGGGTGTTGCCGTTGCCGTTCGCGATGACGTTCATCTGAAGGAGGTCGTCGCCCGCATCGCCGTCCACGGTGTTGGTGGTAGCAACACCCTCGCCGCTGAATTTCACCGTGTCGTTGCCATCTCCTCCCCGCAGCACGTTTGTGCCGCTGCCTTGGTCGGTGATGATGTCGTCCCCGGCGCCGCCATCGAGCGTGTCGCTGCCGTTGTTGTCCGTGATCGTGTCGTTGCCGCCCAACCCAAGGATCGTGCCGCTGTCAGACCAGCCCGTCAGCGTGTCCGCCCCTTCCGTGCCATACACGACATTGCCCATCGCCGTCAGTTGTGCCTTGCTCAGGCTGGTGCCGTCGGCAAAGCTCAGCGTCTCGATCTGATACTGACCGGACAAGAACCAGTTCTCGATGGTGACCTGGTCCGTCGCCGCTTCGTTGCCGGGATCGTTGACCTTGATCACTAGGTTGTAGCCGGAGCGGCTCAGAAACAGATCGCTGGCCACAATCCCCGCGCCCAACGCCAGCGTATCCGTCCGACCGAAGTTATACACGTCGTAGTCGTTGATCGTGTCTCGACCGTCGCCCCGGTTGAACCGGTAGGTGTCGAGGCTGCTGCCGCTCACGAGGCGGTCGTTGCCGGTACCTCCGGTGAGGAGGTTGATCTGGGTGTTGCCGTTGCCGTTCGCGATGACGTTCATCTGAAGGAGGTCGTCGCCCGCATCGCCGTCCACGGTGTTGGTGGTAGCAACACCCTCGCCGCTGAATTTCACCGTGTCGTTGCCATCTCCTCCCCGCAGCACGTTTGTGCCGCTGCCTTGGTCGGTGATGATGTCGTCCCCGGCGCCGCCATCAACGGTGTCGCTGCCATCGCCTCCATTCAGAGTATCGTCGCCTTGCCCGCCATCAAGTAAGTCATCGCCTGCGCCTCCGTCGAGCAAGTCATTTCCCGCCCCACCCAACAGCTCATCGCTGCCGCCATACCCGTACAGAAAGTCATTCAGCCCATCCCCAAACATCACATCATCCTGGGCACTTCCACTATTGCTCCACCCTGGCATGCCCTTCACCCGGATACCACTGGCCGTCATCACTGCTTGCACTTCAGGCGTGATCGGATACGTATCGACATAGTCAAATATCACGTCCGCGCCTTTCCAGCCGCTGCCCGCCAGCAGTTCCCCCGTGCTGCGGTTGAAGTCCTTTAGGTCAGCGAAGCCATTGGCCGGATCGGCGTAGATCTGCGCCATGAAGTTCGCCTTGACCTGCGCGAAGTCGAGCCGAATGCCGCTGTCGTCGATGGCGAGTTGTATTTGATCGAGGTAAGGCTTGAGCCGGGTTTGCAGCGCAAGACTGTCGTGGACCGATGTCCTCAGTGCCTCATAGCTAAGGTTCAGCATGTCCTGCGCGTTGTGCCAGAGGGTGATGGTGATGGGGTCGATGCCTTCCGGCACCGGCTGGAAGGTGCGGCCGTTGAAGCGTTCCATGATGGTGAGCTTGTCGGCCATCGCCTGATACCCGGGCGTGCCGGCAACGAGGCCGGTGTACCAGGTCTGCATGTCCACCGTCAGTGAATGTCCGGTGTAGGCGCCGGTGAAGGTGGCGGCCATGGGCGAGGTGTCGGACCAGGCCTTGAGCAGCGGGTCGAGCAGCGCCAGTTGCGCGGCTTGGCTGGTGGCCTGGCTGTATTGGCTTAGCAGCGCGGCAAGTGCAGCACCTTCGGAAGTTGGCAGGCTGGCGGCTTCCCTCAAACTCCGCACCTGGCCACTACCCTGGATGTCGGGCAGCGTCTGCGCTTCCACGCTGAGCGGGATGCTGTCGGCGAACTGGCTGTGGAAGCTATCGACGGCCAAGTCGATGTCGGCCAGTTGCGCGGTCGTTCCGGCGCCGCCTTGGGTGCCGTCCGCGCGGGTGTAGCTGCCGAGGTCGGCGAGGACGTTGCCGTTGGCGAGCGAGAGGGAGTTTTCTACTTTGGCGAGGTGGAGGGCGGTGATGTCGAGTTGGGCGAGGGTCTTGAGTTCGGCGCTCTGGCTGATGCCGTCCTGGTTGGTGTCTTGCCAGACGCGCAGATTGGCCCAGTGGGTGTCGAGGCCGTCGATGACGCCGTCAAGATTGCTGTCTTGCTGGGCCAGGGCGTCGAAGCCGTCGGCGGCCTGGCGGATCAGATTGCCGTTGGCATCGACTATCGGGGTGGCGTCGCCGAAGAGTTCGGCACCGCTGTCGATGGTTCCATTGTTGTTGCGGTCCAGCGCCAGCAGGCCGTCGTCAGCCTTGACCCAGCCGACGCTTTTCTTGATGCCAACAGCGTCGATGTCGAACAGCAGCGGATTCGCGGCATTGACGCCGACGGTTTCGATGCCGTCGCCGTCGAGATCGAGGGTGAAGGGGTCGGTGCGTTGCGGATATTTGGAAAAGTTGTTGTAGGTGGCGGCGACGGCGGGGGAGATGCCTTGCAGTTCGTTCCAGGAGTATGGTTCGTAAAAGGGACTATCAAAAATTGCCTTGAAGATGCCGTCCCATACGGCTTGTTTTGTTTCTTCGGGCACTAAGTTCTTGTACATCCACAGTGCTGCACCGGCGGCTCCTGTGATAGGCAACCAGATCGGCATCGCCATACCGGCCAGCACACCAAAACCCGCCAATGTGGAGGCAGTCGTCTCAAAGACTTCAGCAACTTCGACACCAGTAGCGGTACCGTCTTTCAGTTTCGCCGCAAGATCCGCTGCGCTGGCTGCCCATGCCGGCTGTCCCAAGAGGAAATTCGCTGCTGCATCTCCCATTGGTCCACCAAGACGCTGGCCAATCAGGCCACCAACAAATTGCGCAGCGCCTGCTACTGCCTCAATGTTTGAAAGCTCATTTGACATTCACCTTACTCCCCGAGAAATTTACCAACTAGATAGATGCATATTCCAATCGCTACCATTGCTCCGCCGGCGATGTAAAAGCGCAGCGTGATTCGTGCGAATGATTCGTCGAGATTGGGTTTTTGTTGGCTTTCTGCTGCTCGCGAAGCACCCTCCAGCAACTTCCAGAAACCTCTTTGTGGCATTCCTGCGCCGATCACGAGCACCACACCTAAACCAATTAGTCCTAGACCAAGACCAGTAATTGTCATTTCATATTCCTATCAGAAAGAGTAACAAAGTGATTGTGACGAACCGACAAAAAGGGTCAGCATTTAGTCACTTTTCATCCCACTCTCCTCAACACCAACACAGCGTCACTCGCCGCCCTCCTAAAAGCGCTCCGTTCGCCTTGCTCTCCACTACGTTCGGGTCGCCGCCTGCGCCGACTCTGATCTCCCTCCCCGCCCAGCAGGATGTCGCCACCGCCGTTGCCGTAGAGCACATCCCCGGCCCCATGCCCGATCATCACGTCGCCCCGCGCGCTGCCGCTGGCGTTCCAGCCCGCCCCGCCCTTTACGCGAATGTCGTTCTCGGCCAGCGCCGCTTGCAGTTCAGCCATCAGCGGGTGGCTGTCCAGATAGGCGGTGAGGAGGCCCACGCCGTTCCAACTACTGCCAGCCAGCATCTGCCGCGTGCCGCGCACGAAGTCCAGCGGGTCACCCAGGCCGTTGTTCGGGTCAGCATCACATTCATTTTTCATCTCGTTCTCCTAACCTCAAACATCGCATCATTCACGGCAACGCAGAATTCGTTCTGCTCGCCGTCTCACCAGCGCCGACTCTTCACACTGCGTTTTTTGCGAGCCACATGACGTACCCTTTGCTCCTGCCCCATGGCCTCTCAATCTGCACTCCCTAAGCCGTTTCATCTTTACCGTTTCCATCCCCTCAAACCGCCGCCACCAGACCCAGCACCTCCTCGACCGAGTAAGACCCGCCATCGACGAACTCGATGGTCTCGACGTTGCCGCCCATGGCGCCGTAGATCGCGAGCAGTTCCTCGCCGCAGTAGATCAACAGGTATTGCCCGTCATGGCTGTGGGCCAGGGTGAGATGGTCGAGGGTGACGCCGGCCGCGAGACGCAGCGTATCGCGCGCCCCACTCATTCCTTGTGCTCCCTGCCGGCGTGGCCCGCCACTGCGTCGCTGACCACCTCCATCCGCGCGCCATGCTCGCCGAGCGCGATCACCTCGTCGACCTGCAGGCCCTTCGGTATCTGGTGCGTGATGAAGATCATGGTGACCTTGCCCTTGAGGGTGTTGATGGTCCGCGCGAAATGCTCGGCGGTCTGCTGATCGAGGTTGGAGACGGCCTCGTCGAAGATCAGCACCTTCGGTCGCTTGAGCAGCGCGCGGGCGATGGCGATGCGCTGGCGCTGGCCGCCGGAGAGGCCGATGCCGCGCTCGCCGATTTCGGTCTGGTAGCCGTCGGGCAGGGTGTCGATCAGTTCATGGATTTCGGCGGCCTTGCAGGCGTTTATGACATCGTCGAACGTGGCGTGGGGCTGGGCCATGGCCAGGTTGTCGTAGAGGGTGCCGGCGAAGAGGATGGTTTCCTGCGGCACCACGCCAAAGGTCTGCCGCAGTTCGTTGGCGGCGAGATAGCGGATGTCGCGACCGTCGAGCCGGATCTGGCCTTCCTGCGGCAGGTAAAAGCCGAGCAGCAGCTTGGCCAGGGTGCTCTTGCCGCAGCCGGAGGGGCCCATCAGCACGGTGAGGTGGCCGGGCTTGAAGTCGAGCGCAAGATTGCGGTAGAGCCAGGGGTGGTGATCGGAATAGCGGAAAGCGAGGTCGACCAGTTCGATCAGTCCGCTGCCAGCAGTGCTTTCGCGCGCCGGGGTGAGGCTGTGGGGTTCCTGCGGCATGTCGAGGATGTCGCCCAGGCGCTTGACGGCGAGGTTGGCCTGCTGGAATTCCTGCCACAGGCCGACCAGCCGCAGCAGCGGCTGGCTCATGCGCCCGGCGAACATCTGGAATGCCACCAGCATGCCGACGGTGAAGCCTTCGTTCTGCATCACCAGCAAGGCGCCGGCGATCAGGATGCCCAATGTCATGAGCTGTTCCAGGCCGTTGGCGAAGGTGTTGTAGGTGTTGGCCACTTGCTTGGTGCTGAATCCGGCGGCGAGGTAGCTGGCGAGGAAATCGCCATAGCGCTGTTCGACGTGGGGCTCCATTTGCAGCGACTTGACGGTGGCCATGCCGGCGATGTATTCGGTGAGGTAGGACTGGTTGCGCGCGCCGAGCAGGAACTGCCGGTTGAGCTTTTCCCTGAACACCGGGGTGACCAGCAGCGAGGCCAGGGCGATGAGGCCCATCAGCCCGACGGCGATCAGCGAGAGTTGCCACGAGTACCAAAACATCACGGCGAGGAAGATCAACAGGAAAGGCAAGTCGAGCACCAGCGTGACCGAGGCGCCGGTGATGAACTCGCGGATGGTCTCGACGCCCTGCAGGCGGGCCACCACGGTCCCGGTGGGGCGATGCTCGAACCAGGGCATGGGCAGCCGCAACAGGTGGCGAAAGACCTGGCTGCCGAGCACGGCGTCGATGCGGTTACCGGTGTGCAGCACCAGGTATTGCCGCAGCCAGCTCATACTTGCGCTGAAGATCATGAACATGACGAGTGCTACACCGATCACGGTGAGTGTGCTGCTGCTCTGGTGCACCACCACCTTGTCGATGATGACCTGGGTGAATAGCGGCGTGGCGAGGCCGACGAGTTGGATCGAGAGTGATGCGATCAGTACGTCGCGCCAAATCGTGCGGTGCCTTGCGAGTTCGGGCAGGAACCAGCGGAAGCCGAAGTCGGCTTTCTGCTCGCCAACATCGGGATCGACGACCGGTTGTTCCTGTGGGGCAAACTGGAGCACTTCGCCCTGATAGCGGGCGGCGAAGTCGGCGAGCGAAACGTCGCGCGGCTCCTGTGCGCCCGGCTCGAGATAGGCGATGCGGTCATTGTCGCAGCGCAGGAAGAGTACGTAGCGCAGCGCGGATTCCGACACTTCGTCCGCAGCCTCGTCCGCCGCGACGGCGAGAAATGCCGGGCCGGACAGTTGCGCCAGGGCCGGCGCCGGCAGCGCCGTCAGCGCTACCTTGAACCCCAGCGCCTGAAAGGCTTCGATCAGAGTTGCCGCAGTCTGCGGCGGCGGGAACTGCTGGACCAGCAGGCGCGCGTCGAAGGGCATGCGAAACAGTTGGCAAGCCACGCCCGCGAGCCAGGCAAAGCCGTCCCCATCCAGAATCTTGGCTCCCTGCACAACTCCTCCCCGAAGCATTACAGAAGACGGTTATCTTCTTGCGCTTATCGAAATATATTTTGAATTTATGGCGCACCCATGATGGTGGAATTCCAGATAAATGTAAATTAGACGAAAGTAATAGGCGCCGTGGGCTCTCGCGAGCTCCCTCACAGGCCAAAAAAAAGCCCCGCAACGCGGGGCTTTTTTTCGTCTTGCGGATCAGCGCTCCTTGCTCTCCAGCGCGGCCTTGTTGATCTCCACGGGATATTTTTCCTTCAGGGTCGACATCCAGGCCGCGAACTCTTCCTCGGCCACAAAGCGGGCATATTGCTGGGCCAGGGCGCGGCTGCGCGGATCGTCCTTGCCGGCCTCGCCCGCTTTGACCGAACTGACGCGGAACAGCGCGTAACCGTTACCGGGAGAGGCAACCCCGGCGTGCGCCGGCAGCTTCGCCGCATCCGCTTTGAATACGGCCCGCAAGGCATCGGGCGGCAGCCCCTGTGGCACGGTACGGCTCACGCTGCGGACCGGCGACCACTTGAGATCAAGCGCTTCGCCTTTTGCCAAGCGGGCCAGCTTTTCCTCGCCGTCCCTGGTCGCCAGCTTGAGCGCTTCCTCGCGAACCAGGCGTTTCTCGATGTCGCCCTTGACTGCTTCCAGCGGCTGCAAGGCGGCCGGCTTGTGTTCGAGAACGCGTGCGGATACCAGGGTACCCGACGCGACTTCAACCGCCTCGGTGTTGCGTTTGTTCTTCAGGCCGTCGTCGCTGAACAAAGCAGCGGCCAGTTTGGGATTGTCGAAGGGCGGCGGTAATTTGCCGCTCTTGGCCAGCCACGGCGTCTGACGCAGTTCCAGTTTCCATTTCTCGGCGGCCGGTTTCAAACTGTCGGCCTGTTCATAAACCATGTTGCCGAAAGGTTCGACCGCTTCCACGTACTTCTTCATTCCCGATTCGCGCTTGAGTTCAGCCAGTATCTCCGCCTTGACCTCTTCGAGCGGCTTGACCTGCTCGGGACGCACGCCCGTCAGGCGAATGATGTGAAAGCCGAAGTCGGAACGCACGACCTCCGAAATCTGCCCTTCCTTCAGGGCAAAGGCGGTTTCCTCGAACGCTTTCACCATAGCCCCGCGGCCAAACCAATCCAGGTCGCCGTCCTTCTTGGCCGACATGGAATCCTGGGAGTTCAGCCTGGCAATCTTGGCAAAATCACCGGGGGCTTTCCTTGCCTGTAGCAGCAACTCATCCGCCTTGGCCTTGGCCACCTTGGCTTCAGCCTCCGGCGCATCCTTGGCCGCGAGAATCAGGATGTGACTGGCGCGACGCGTTTCACCCGTCTTGTAACGATCCGCACGCGACTGATAGTAAGTCTTGATGTCCTCGTCGCTGACCGTTGCCTGCGCGATCAGCGCATCGCGGCTCAACACCAGAAACTCGGCACGCACCTGCTCGGGCAACTCAAACTGCTTGCGGTTGGCCTCGTAGTACTTCTGCGCGGCGTCGGCGGAAAGTTTCACCTGGCCGGCATAGGTTTCCGGCAGCAGTCGCACCTCCCCGATCTCGCGCTGCTCCAGTTGTGTGGTCAGCCAGCGACCGGCGGCCACCTGGCCGGTGATGCCGGCCTCGGTCACCGGCATCATCATCTGCTGCATGGCCATGTCCTGGCGCAGACGCGCTTCGAACATCTCTTTGCTCATGCCTTGCGCCGCCACCAGCGCCTCGTAGCGCTCCTTGGAAAACTTGCCATTATCCTGAAGCGAGGGAACGCCGGCAATGAACTGGACCAGTTGCTCGTTGCCCACCACCAACTGGGCTTTCTGCGTCTGTTCAGCCAGCAGGCGCTGCGTGACCAGTGAATCCAGCACGGCGCGACGCATCTGCGGCGTTTCAAACAATGCCGGATCGATTTTTCCGCCCAACTGGGCGCGCATCCGATCCTGCTGTTCGCGCAAGGCCGATTGCAACTCCTGCTGAGTGATCTTGGCGCCGCCCACGGTGGCGACACCCGCCCCGACATCGGCATTGCGCACATAGGAATCGACGCCCCAGAAAGCAAACGGCAGCGTGATCAGGGCGAGGAAACCCTGAGTGATTTTCTTGTTGTTGCGGATAATATCGAGCATGCGCTGAAAACCCTGGATGAGACAAAGGCGAACGTCAGTTCGCCCTTGTTCGGTGGTGCTGACGGGGTCGAACATTACCTCGGAAGCCCCATCAACCCAACAAAACAACAATTCTGAACTAGCAGTTACCGTCAAAGTTACCGTCAACCTTGACCCACTGCCGCAAATTGAACTTACGTCAAGATGAGCTTGATCCTGCTCTACAGTCGCATTGTATCAAGTTCCGAATATCTTCAACTCGCCATGCAGTAATCTGTTCACCAAGAGTTCGCACAGGCTGTGGATAGCGTCCCGATCTGACACCTGCCCACCACGTTGATTTGCTGACCGGGATTAGAGCCGGAATCGGTGGGCTAGCCTTACGGTTGCCAATGATTTGTGGAAGACGAAGGTAGCCAGTTTCTGGAAGCATATCCATAGCTAGATGCTCCAAACCGTCACACTGGGGCCGCAGGCTTCACCGGAGCCGCCGCTTTGGGGCGAATGTCCACGATGATTTGCTGCGTCTTGCTGCCATTGGTCACGGTGTCCCACTCGACATCGAATTCGCCGGGCAGGGAAATTGCCGCGAGTCGGTCATACACCCCGGAATTGCCGGCACTGAAATCCATACTGCACCGTCCGCGCCGAGTCCCATTGCGGTCATCCATCTTGGTTTCGATATAGACCGTGGTGGAATCGAACTGCTTTCCGTCAATATCGCCCTTGAACTTCTTCATACCGGTAACGCGCTCTACTGATTTATGCATGATGTTTCTCCTAACAAGTGATTTGGGATGAATACCCTTGAGCCGGTGACCATCCCGAGTCGCCGAGGGAAAGAGAAAGAAGGAGCGGAGCCATCACACACGCTCTAATTGGCCGTTGAACCAGACAAACTGGACGCCGAGCAGTTGGCATGAGCCAACACAGACCAGGGAGTCCCATGCCTCTTGGAAGGCCTTCTTGAGAGCCTTCCTTAGCTGGGCAGCGAATTCATCCGGGGGCAAATGAGAAAGAGTGCTGGCGAACTCATGACGTTCAGGCATGCCCTTAATGGCCCGTCGCAGGGCTTCACGCATTGGCCCCATAGGGCGATCCGGTTTGGACTGGGAAAGCCGCACCAGCCCATCCTGATCCCCGCAGTATTGGGAAACGATGTAACGGGACAGACGCCGGGCATCCCTGGTGCTGCAGCCGATCCGTTTGACATTCACATGGAATGCGCCGTGAATGTCTTTCCAGTTCTCTTGCAGCCAGGAGAACTCGACATAGAAGGAACGCCCTCTCATTGCTCGGCTTCCTTCCAGGCCAAGATCATATGCAGGACGCCATGACCTTCACGCGTATCGACGCAAACGTACTGGACGCCGTCATAGCCCAATTGGCGGGCCATGCGCTTACGCAGGGTTTGGAAGTCCGTTCGTAGCTGTGCGATAGGACTAGCGGGGGATGAGGTCAGGGTGACCCATAGGCATTGATAACCATGAGCCATCCAGTAATTCAGACGATCAAGAACGGCACGCCGAGTGACCCACTGCTTCCGCGACCAGGGCTTACGGCCTTCTGGTTTCGGCACGTTTCCGCACCCTATATCAAGAAAAGGGGCGGCTGCGCCGCCGGGTGCGGGTGCCACTGGTGTGGCAGGCCGCACCCGGTCAGCGCAACCGCTGCCTGTTACTGATTCAGGCGCGTCAGAGACCGCAGCTTGAGGCGGTAATGCCGTGGAACTCGAAAAGAATGGGTCATGGCTGTCCATAGCCATGACAATACTAGGTATTAGCAGCCCAGTACTAGTGTTTCGTACCCTAGTACTAGTCCCTGTGTACCCTTTTTACAACGCTAGCTCCCGGCGCTTCTGGCGAAGCTCTTCATTGTCATATTCGCCATTCACACCTTTCCAGAAGTTTCCGAGCTTGGTAACGATATCGAAGGCCATGGACTTGCTGGAAAACTCGGTAACCGGTTTGAACTCATCACGGATATTGATGCCGCCTAGGATGGTTTCGTATTTTTTGATGGTGCGCTTGTTGTGTAGCAAAACGAGGACTTTCCAGCCTACAAGGCGGCCAACCATGTACATGCCGATGGCGGCTTCCAGCTCGTCGAATTGACCAATGAAGTTGGCAGTAATCTGATCCAGGCGAGTAACAAGAGCAAGAGCCTCGTCCTCCGTGACAGCGGGGGCTTGCCGGTTTGACTTCTTGGCTTTGGGCATGGTGACCACCTCCAATTCGGGTTAATGGGTAACGATAGCCCATTAGGCCGCGTTGATCAACTCTCCTCAGCGCCTGTTAGCCGCATTACCCACCGCGCCGCCGCCTCTTGCCATATAAGGGGCAGTCGGCGGCGCCGTGGATAACGCTACCTATGGGCTTCCTAGAGCCAATGGAAGCCGGGGAGATTTCCGCATTGCGGGCGTTCAAATACCCAGATCGGCGCAGTTTTTCGTGCAGGTAGCTGCGACAAGTCGCCGAGCTTGGACAGCGTTATTGCGCCTGCTATCTGGACAAGACCATTTGTCCACCTGCTGCACTAACCTTCAATCGGCGTAGAACACTCATACCTATCAGCGTTGGTGTATTTGGGAGGATAGCAATCTCAACGTTGTCCAAAATGATGCTATTACCGACCCTTATCGAAGGTACAACCTTATTCAAAGTGCCTACATTCCCGTTGGCCGTCTGCGATCTGCCAAGCGTACTACCTGCCAGGGGAATTCTCATTAGATTTGCTGTGGCGACAGACATCGCGACAGTTGACGCTCCCGTGTCAATTACGCCGACAACCGTCACGCCGTTTATCGTCAGGCTTGAGTGAAAGTGCCCACGAGAATCAGCGATGAGCGACAGAAATTGCGGCATATCCGCGCTGTCCAGATTGCACGCTGATTCTGAACATTCGGGCAAAGCTCGAAGCTTGGCAAGCGGGTTATCGTGTTCAACCCATTTTTTTGCCACTTCATCTCCGCCTTTAGCTGCCCGTTGATACCAGTAGGCGGCTATTTCAAAACACCGACTGACCAGATATCCGCTTTCGTAGCTCACCGCAAGATTGCGCTGTTCAAGCGCACTCCCCCTCATAGCGGCCTTGTGAGTCTTTGAGAATGCGGAATCGGGTGTGGACAATGGATGCAATCCGTCCACATCGCCAGGTGCGAAATAGACATCCTCTTCACACCCTTGAAACTGAGCATAAGCGACGCTGGAAAGCGCACACCCGATGCCAGCCAAGAGCGCAACGAGTAGCCCGCGCCAGACTCCTGGAACGTAAAGTTTCCGTGATGCCTTCTCTGCCACCCTGACCGTTCCGCACTGAGACGACATAACTTCCCCTTATCGGACATCCGAAACGGAATCGCAACTCGTAGACCCTACCAACGAGTTGAGACACCGATAGTCAATGCTTTGCATGATTAACCTAATGTTGTCAATCATGCCGCATGACTCCGCAATAGTATTACATCCGCCCCGATTTTGAGCCTATCAAGATAATCAGCCCATTCTTGCATCATTTTTTTTCGTTCAGGAAGATACTCAGCGCGATTATATGCAGCCCGTACCGCATTCTTTTCCGCATGGGCTAACTGACGTTCGATCACGTCATGACGATAGCCTTGCTCATTAAGCAGAGTGGACGCCGTTGATCTGAATCCGTGCCCGGTCATTCGGCCTTTGTAACCCATCCGCGCGAGCGCATACACCACCGTATTTTCGCTAATGGGGCGCTCACGGCTTGTCGATGAGGGAAGCACTAGACGCCCCCCGCCAGTTAGGGCCTGCAAGCGTTTAAGCACTTCTAGCGCCTGCCGTGACAGCGGCACGATATGCGCCTCGCGCATCTTCATAATCTCGGCAGGAATGCGCCACAGCGCCGCGTCCAGGTCAAACTGCGACCATTCGGCAAAACGAACTTCTTTCGTTCGCTGAAAGGTCAATGCCAATAGCTGCATAGCCGCCTTCGTAGTTGCATCGCCACGGTAATTGTCGATAGCACGCAATAGCTCGGCGTACTCTGCCGGATCGGTGAGCGCCGCATAGTGCTCTTGCTTCACGGTGGATAGGGCACCGCGCAAGCTTGGCACGGGATCAGTAATCGCTCTCCCTGTGGCGATTGCGTAGCGGAAGATTGCGCCGCAATGTTGCTGAATGCGATGCGCCATATCCGCGATGCCCCGGCTCTCGATTGCTCGCAGCATCATTAGCAATTCAGGAGCAGTAATTTCGGTGATCGCTCTGCCACCGATAGCCGGAAAGGCATTGCGCTCCAATGCGGATTTGGTTTTGCTGGCATAGCTTTCCGTCCACGTTTTACCGCGCGTCGCCATCCATTCGCGTGCCAGTGCCTCGAAGGTATTGGAACCGGCCTCGGCTTTGGCCTGCTTTTCTGATTTTCTTTGCGCCCCAGGATCGGCACCGGCAGCAATCAGCGTCCGAGCTTCTTCACGCCTTTCCCGTGCAAGTTTGAGGGGAACATCTGGATAGACTCCCATCGACAGCGTCTTGCGCTTCCCATCGAAGCGGTAATCCAGCCGCCACCAGCGGGAACCATCAGGATTGAGAAGGAGATACAGGCCGCGCTCATCGGATAAGCGCACGGGCTTGTCTTTGGGTTTGCTGTTTTTTATTGCCGTGTCAGTAAGTGCCATGACAGTAACTCTCCCGATAGGTAGGCTGTTACTGTCAAGGTTACTGCCACTTACTGTCGGATGTCAATAAACTGGATCGGACCGCATTGGCGTAAAAAAGCCCGTAAAGACTTGATCTATACGGGCTTTTTTGGACTTCGTTGGACTGCGTGAAACTAGAAACTGGTGGGTGCTGACGGGGTCGAACCGCCGACATTCGCCTTGTAAGGGCGACGCTCTACCAACTGAGCTAAGCACCCGCTGAATGACCACTGCCCACTTCAGGCGAGCGGTCGTGATTCTATCAGGTCATGCTCTCTCAGTGGGTTACTACACCTGTCACCGTCGCTTCGCCAGCAGATGCGGCAACAGCGACCACAGCGGGTGTTGTGGTTTGCTCGGGCAACGGCTGGGGCATGCGCTCAAGCGCGAGTTCCAGCACCTTGTCGATCCACCGCACCGGCAAAATCTCGATCCGGTTCTTGATGGTGTCGGGAATCTCCGTGAGGTCCTTGACGTTCTCCTCGGGAATCAGCGCCAGGCCAATGCCGCCACGTACCGCCGCCAGCAGCTTTTCCTTGAGACCACCGATGGGCAGCACTTCACCGCGCAAGGTGATCTCGCCCGTCATCGCCACATCGGCGCGCACCGGGATGCCGGTCAGGACCGACACCAGCGCGGTGCAGATGGCAATACCGGCACTCGGACCGTCCTTCGGCGTCGCCCCTTCGGGCAGGTGAATGTGGATATCGTTCTTCTGGTAAAAGTCATCGGCGATGCCAAGCGACTGGCTGCGCTTCCTGACCACCGACAGCGCGGCCTGAATCGATTCCTGCATGACCTCGCCCAGCTTGCCGGTGGTCAT
Organism: Sulfuritalea sp.; assembly: GCA_023229545.1. GTDB lineage: Bacteria > Pseudomonadota > Gammaproteobacteria > Burkholderiales > Rhodocyclaceae > Sulfuritalea. Next base: position 31,218 of record JALNZB010000006.1, read on the forward strand.
GGTCTTGCCCTTGCCGGGCAAGGCGACGGCTTCGATGGTGAGCAGTTCGCCGCCGACTTCGGTCCAGGCCAGACCGGTCACCTGACCGACCTGATTGTCCTTTTCCGCCATGCCGAAGCTGTAGCGGCGCACGCCGAGGAATTTGTCGAGGTTTTTCGCATTCACCACGATCTTGTTCTTGCGCGCCTTCATCACCAAGGATTTCACCACCTTGCGGCAAATCTTGGAAATCTCGCGCTCCAGGGCGCGCACGCCGGCTTCGCGCGAGTAGTAACGCACGATGTCGCGCAGGGCGTCCTCGGTGATCGAAAGCTCGTCGCGCTTGATGCCGTTGTTCTTCAATTGCTTCGGCGCCAGATAGCGCAGGGCGATGTTGACCTTTTCGTCCTCGGTATAACCGGAGAGACGGATCACTTCGAGGCGATCGAGCAATGCCGCTGGGATGTTCAGCGTGTTGGCCGTGGCGACGAACATGACATCGGACAAGTCGAAATCGACTTCGATGTAGTGATCCTGAAAGGTATGGTTCTGCTCGGGATCGAGGACTTCGAGCAGCGCCGACGACGGATCGCCACGGAAGTCCTGGCCCATCTTGTCGACTTCGTCGAGCAGGAAAAGCGGGTTCTTGACGCCGACCTTGGTCATGTTCTGCAAAATCTTGCCCGGCATCGAACCGATGTAGGTGCGGCGATGGCCGCGAATCTCGGCTTCATCGCGCACGCCGCCCAAGGCCATGCGAATGAACTTGCGATTGGTGGCCTTGGCGATCGACTGCCCAAGCGAAGTCTTGCCGACTCCGGGGGCGCCCACCAGGCACAGGATCGGCGCCTTGACCTTGTCCACCCGTTGTTGCACGGCAAGGTATTCGACGATGCGTTCCTTGACCTTTTCCAGACCATAGTGATCGCGGTCGAGAATTTTTTCGGCCGCCGACAAATCCTTGCTGATGCGCGACTTCTTCTTCCAGGGCAGGGCCAGCAGGGTTTCGATGTAGTTGCGCACCACCGTCGCCTCGGCCGACATGGGCGACATCAGCTTGAGCTTCTTGACCTCGGAATTGATCTTGGCCAGGGCCTCCTTGCTCATGCCGGCGGCCTTGATCTTCTTTTCCATCTCGTCGATGTCGGCGCCTTCTTCGCCTTCGCCGAGCTCCTTCTGGATGGCCTTGACCTGCTCGTTGAGGTAATACTCGCGCTGGCTCTTTTCCATCTGGCGCTTGACGCGACCGCGAATGCGCTTTTCGACCTGAAGAATATCGAGCTCGGCCTCCATCTGACCGAGCAGTTTTTCCAGTCGCTCGGAGACGCCGAAGACTTCCAGAATTTCCTGTTTCTGTTCGAGCTTCAAGGGCAGGTGGGCGGCGATCGTATCGGCCAGGCGCCCGGCCTCCTCGATGCCGGCCAGCGAGGTGAGTACCTCGGGCGGAATCTTCTTGTTGAGTTTCACATACTGATCGAACTGCGCCAGCACCGTGCGGCGCATGGCCTCGATCTCGTTGTCGGCACGCTCTTCGACCGGAATCAGGCTGACGTCGGCGACAAACATGGCACGCTGATCCTCAATGCGCAGCACGCGGGCGCGCTGCACCCCCTCGACCAGCACTTTCACCGTGCCATCGGGCAGCTTGAGCATCTGCAGGATGTTGGCCAGACAACCGATCTCGTACATATCCTCCGGCACGGGCTCATCCTTGGCGGCGGATTTCTGCGCCACGAGAAGAATGTTCTTGCCGGTTTCCATGGCCGTTTCCAGCGCCTTGATGGACTTGGGGCGCCCGACAAACAGCGGGATTACCATGTGCGGGAATACCACCACGTCGCGCAGGGGCAACATCGGCAGGGATTGAGTCTCTACGGGGATAGCAGGTAGGCCAGACATCATCGTGTCCTTCGGTTATGAGTCACGCCATCCACATTGGGGCAGGTGACCGGTATTCAAGGCGGCGTCTGGTGCCGAATCAGTTCGAGCCGGAGACCTTGGGTTGATCGGCGTAGATCATCAAAGGCCGAGCGCCCGTTTCAATGGTATTTTCGTCGATCACGACCTTGCTCACGCTGTCCGTGGTGGGAATTTCGTACATGGTATCGAGCAGCACATTCTCCAGAATCGAGCGCAGTCCGCGTGCGCCGGTCTTGCGCTTCAACGCCTTCTTGGCAATGGCCTGAAGCGCCGAAGGGCGCACTTCAAGTTCCACACCTTCCATGGCAAACAGCTTGTGATACTGCTTGATCAGGGCATTCTTCGGTTCCACCAAAATTTGGACCAGCGCGGCTTCGTCGAGTTCCTGCAAGGTCGCGATCACCGGCAGGCGACCGATCAACTCCGGAATCAGGCCGAACTTGATCATGTCTTCGGGCTCGACCTGCTTCAGCATCTCGCTGACATTGCCCGCGTCGCGGCTTTTCACCTCGGCGCCAAAGCCGATGCCGCCCTTCTCGGAGCGATTGCGAATCACCTTGTCCAAGCCGTCGAAAGCACCACCGCAGACAAACAGGATGTTGGTGGTATCGATCTGGATGAAATCCTGGTTAGGATGCTTGCGCCCGCCCTGCGGTGGAATGCTGGCGATGGTGCCTTCGATGAGTTTCAGCAGCGCCTGCTGCACGCCCTCGCCGGAAACATCGCGGGTGATCGAGGGGTTGTCCGACTTACGTGAAATCTTGTCGATCTCGTCGATATAGACAATTCCCTGCTGGGCCTTCTCGACATCGTGATCGCACTTTTGCAGCAACTTCTGGATGATGTTCTCGACATCCTCGCCGACATAGCCCGCTTCAGTCAGGGTCGTCGCGTCGGCCATGACGAAAGGCACGTTGAGCATGCGCGCCATGGTCTGTGCCAGCAAGGTCTTGCCCGATCCGGTGGGACCGATCAGCAGGATGTTGCTCTTCGACAGTTCAATGCCGTCGCTGCCCTTTTCCTGATGGCGGATGCGCTTGTAGTGGTTGTAGACCGCGACAGCAAGAATCTTCTTCGCCGAATCCTGTCCGATCACGTACTGGTCGAGCATCTCGCGGATCTCTTTCGGCGCCGGCAATTCGCGCTTGGCCGTGCCCGCAGGCACGGCGGCGATCTCGTCGCGAATGATGTCGTTGCACAGCTCGATGCACTCGTCGCAGATAAAAACCGACGGACCAGCTATCAGCTTCTTGACTTCATGCTGGCTCTTGCCGCAAAAGGAGCAATACAACAGCTTTTCGCCGCTACCCGATTTCTTTTCCGCCATCTTCGTCTCCGTCCGTGCGAATGCTCAAGCCTTGGCGGCTTCGTCGCGACGGGTTAGCACCTTGTCGACCAGGCCGTACTCCACCGCCGCCTCGGCTGAAAGGAAGTTGTCGCGATCGGTATCGCGCTCGACGCGCTCAATCGACTGGCCGGTGTGGTGCGCCAGCATGCTGTTGAGCTTCTGCTTGAGGAACAGGATTTCCTTGGCATGAATCTCGATGTCCGAGGCCTGCCCTTGAAAACCGCCCATCGGCTGGTGAATCATCACGCGCGAATTCGGCAGGCAAAAACGCTTGCCCTTCTCGCCCGCCGCCAGGAGAAATGAACCCATGCTGGCCGCCTGGCCGATACACAGCGTCGACACGTGCGGCTTGATGAACTGCATGGTGTCGTAAATGGCCATCCCGGCTGTGACAGACCCGCCCGGCGAGTTGATGTAGAAGAAGATGTCCTTGTCCGGATTTTCGGATTCAAGAAACAGCAGTTGCGCCACGATCACGTTGGCCGTTGAATCGTTGACCGGTCCAACCAGGAAAATCACCCGCTCGCGCAGCAGGCGCGAGTAGATGTCATAGGCCCGCTCGCCACGACCGCTGGTCTCGATGACCATGGGCACCAGGCCCAGCGCCTGCGTGTCGGGGGTGGGTGCGTCGTAGGCACCCTGTCGCGAACCGTACATGGACATCTCCGGCAAGATCATGCTGTATTTCCCATTAGTGCATCGAAAGCGATGGGGGTTTCGCTGACCTGGGCATTGGCGAGTACCCAATCCACCACATTGCTCTCCAACGCCAGCGCCTCGGCCTCGGCCAGTCGCTGTGGCTGGGAATAGTACCAGCGCACCACTTCCTTGGGGTCTTCGAAGGTTTCGGCAAACTCGTCCACGATGGTACGCACTTGTTCGGGTTTCACATGAAGGTCCTTGGCCTTCACCAGCTCGGCCATCAGCAAGCCAAGCTTGACCCGGCGCGTCGCCTGCTCGCCGAACCAGGACGCCTGGACGGGAATGTTCTTCATCCCCATGCCGCGCGATTCCATGTCGCGGCGCGCCGCCTCGGCCATCTGCTCGGCTTCCATCTCGACCAGCGCCTTCGGCACCTCGATCGGATTCACCGCCAGCAGCGCTTCCATCACCTGTTCCTTGACCTTTGCCAGCAAACGCTTCTTCACTTCGCGTTGCAGATTCAAACTCACCTCGGCACGCATCTTGTCCACATCACCGTCGGCGACTCCGAGTTGCTTTGCAAAGTCGGCATCAATCTCCGGCAGGCGGGGAGCCTCGACCTTCTTCATGGTCAACTCGAACTGGACGGTCTCGCCGGCCAACTCTTTCGCCTGATAGTCGGCGGGGAAAGTGACATCGAAGGTTTTCTGCTCACCGGCCTTGAGGCCTTCAAGGTTGGCCTCGAAATCCGGCAGCATCTGGCCGCCACCCAACAGCACCGCAAAGTCGCTGGCCTTGCCGCCGGGGAATTCCTCGCCGTTCTTGCGCCCGATGAAATCGATCACCAAACGATCTTCCTTCGCCGCGCCACGGTCGATCTCGGCATACGAAACGCGCTGCTTGCGCAGGACCTCGATGGTCTTATCGACTTCGGCCTCGGTCACCGTCAGGGTGGGCTTTTCGATGGTCTGCCCGGAGACATCCGCCGCCACGACATCGGGATAGACCTCGAACACGGCAGTAAAGCTGATTTGACCCGTGCCGCCATCGGAGTTTGGCTCCATGCGGGGCTCGATGCGCGGATAGCCGGCGACGCGCAGATTCTGTTCGCGCACCTTCTCGCCGTAGGCTTTTTCCACCGCCGCGCCAATCGCATCGGAACGCGCTTGCGAGCCATATTGCTGGGCAACCATTTTCATCGGCACCTTGCCGGGACGGAAACCCGCCATTTTCACGGTGCGCGACATGCGCTTCAGGCGCTGCTCGACATCCTTTTCGATCTCGGCCTGAACCACCGCGATGTCGATGCGCCTTTCCAGCGCGCTGGTCGGCTTGATTGCCGCGTCCGTCGTTGCCTTGTCCGTCATCTCTATATCCGTCATCGAAAAATTCATTAAAAAAACCGCACCCGCACCCAACTCTGCGCCCAAACGCTGGTGCCCAGGAAGGGACTCGAACCCCCACGCCTCGCGGCGCCAGAACCTAAATCTGGTGCGTCTACCAATTCCGCCACCTGGGCGCATGTCGCAAGCGGCCAACAGTGGCCCCGAACGACACGACGTGGATGGCGAATTTTACCCGCTTTCAACATTTCTTTCTCTCGGAGAACAGTCGGTCGGCGCGCCAAAGACCCGGAAGCCCTCTGTCCCTTGCTTCTATATATATACTGCCACCGCACATGGCCGTCGATCACTACGAAAACTTTCCCGTTGCCTCGGTTCTGCTGCCGGCGCCTTTGCGCGAACCGGTGGCGGCCATCTACGACTTCGCCCGCAGCGCCGACGATTTCGCCGACGAGGGAGACTTATCGCCGCAACAGCGCAGCGCGCTGCTGGCCGCCTATCAATCCGAACTGGACGCCATTGAGCGCGGCAACCCCACGCAGCATCCGGTGTTCCTCCGTCTGCGACCAGTGATCGCCCGCTACGACCTGCCGCTGCAACTGTTTCGCGACCTGCTCGATGCCTTCACGCAGGACGTGAGCAAGGACCGCTACCGCGATTTTGCCGAACTCATGGACTACTGCCGCCGCTCGGCCGATCCGGTCGGCCGCCTGCTGCTGCATCTGTTCGGCCACGCCACCCCGGAAAACCTTTCCCGCTCGGACGCCATCTGCTCGGCGCTGCAACTCATCAACCACTGGCAGGATGTTGGCATCGACGCCGGCAAAGGCGTCAACGGTCGCATCTATCTACCGCAGGACGACATGGCACGCTTTGGCGTCGGCGATGAGGACGTTTGCCGCCGCGCAGTTGGCAAACCCGTCAGCGCCGACTTTCGCTCGCTGCTGCAATTCCAGGTTGACCGCGCCCGTGACCTGATGCTCTCCGGCGCGCCGCTGGGCTGGGACTTGCCGGGACGCATCGGCCTCGAAATCCGCGCCATCGTCGCCGGCGGCCTGCGCATCCTGGACAAGATCGAAGCCGTCGATGGCGATGTCTTCAACCAGCGTCCCGTGCTTCAAGCGCTCGACTGGCCGCTGATTGTCTGGCGCTCGCTGGTTCGCCCACTGGAGACCCACTGGTAAATTCGCCGTGACCCCCGATCAATACTGCCAGGAACGCGCCGCGCAAAGCGGCTCCAGCTTCTATTACAGCTTCCTGTTTCTCGAACCGCCGCGACGCCAGGCCATCACGGCGCTCTACGCCTTCTGCCGCGAAGTCGATGACGTGGTCGACGAATGTCCCGATGCCCTTTTGGCGCGTACCAAACTGGCTTGGTGGCGCGGTGAAACAAGCGCATTGTTTGAAGGCCACCCCACGCATCCGGTGACGCAGGCGCTGGCGACATCGCTGAAGACTTTCTCGCTGCCGCGAGAGCAGTTGCTGGAAATCATCGACGGCATGGAGATGGACCTCGACAATACGCGCTACGCCGATTTCAAGGCGCTGCACTTGTATTGCTACCGCGTCGCCAGCGTGGTCGGCCTGCTCGCCGCCGAAATCTTCGGCTACACCGATCGCATGACGCTCAAATACGCCCACGATCTGGGCCTGGCCTTTCAGCTCACCAACATCATCCGCGATGTCGGCGAGGATGCGCGGCGCGGTCGCATCTACCTGCCGCAGGACGAACTGTTGCGCTTCGGCGTCGGCGAATCCGACCTGATCGAGGCCCGCTATTCCGACAACTTTCGCCAACTGATGGAATTTCAGGCCGAGCGCGCCAAAGCGACTTACCAGCAGGCCTTTGCCCAACTTCCCGCCGCCGACCGCAAGGCGCAGCGCGCCGGGCTCATCATGGCCGCCATCTACCGCGCCACGCTCGACGAGATCGTCCGCGACGGGTGCCGCGTGCTGGATCGCCGCACCTCCCTGCCTCCCCTGCGCAAGCTTTGGCTGGCCGGAAAAACGTGGCTGACGGCGTGAAGCTCGCCGTCATCGGCGCCGGCTACGCGGGGCTGGCCGCCGCCGTCGAACTGGCTGCTGCCGGAAAACAGGTCGAAGTATTCGAGGCCTCGCGAGTGCTCGGCGGACGCGCCCGTGCCACACAGATCGACGGCTTCACCGTGGATAACGGGCAGCACATCCTCGTCGGCGCCTATACCGAAACCCAGCGCCTGATGCGCGCCGTCGGCGCCGATCCCGACAAGTTGCTCAAGCGCATCCCGCTGCGCTTTGAATTCCCCGGCGAATTCGTCATGGCCGCACCGCGCTTGCCGGCTCCGCTGCACACCGCTTTTGCGCTGCTGCTGGCGCAGGGACTCGACTGGCGCGAAAAGTGGGCGGCGCTCCGCCTCATGCGCGGCCTGCAAGCGGGCAAGTTCCGCATCGAGCCGGACATCACCGTGACCGCATGGCTGGACCGCAACAAAACGCCGTCCCGCCAGCGCCGACTTTTGTGGGAGCCGCTGTGCATCGCCGCGCTCAACACGCCCGCCGACCGCGCCTCGGCCCAAGTGCTGGCCAACGTCGTGCGCGACAGCCTCGCCGGTTCGCGCTCCGCCAGCGACATGCTGCTGCCGCAGGTGAATCTGTCGGCGCTGTTTCCCGAACCTGCCGCGCAGTTCATTACCCAGCACGGCGGCACCGTGCATTCCGGCCACCGCGTCAGTTCCCTGCGGCGCGAAGGCGACGCATGGCTGATCGATGACACCGGCCCCTTCGCGCAAATCATTCTCGCCGTCGCGCCCTATCACCTCGCCAACCTGGTGCCCGAGCTGGCGCCCGAAGTGGCTCACTTCGACTGGGAACCCATCGTCACCAGTTACTTCCGCTATCCCGCCGCGATGCACCTGCCGCGCCCCATGCTCGGCGTCGACGCGGGGCTGGCGCAATGGCTGTTCGACCGGGGACAACTCTGCGGACAACACGGCCTGATCGCCGCCGTTATCAGCGCGCGCGGTCGGCATCTGGACCTGCCGGCGGCGGAACTCGAACGCGGCATTCACGAAGAAATCGCGAAGCTCGTTCCCAATCTGCCTGCACCGCTGGCCGTGCAAACCATCACCGAAAAGCGCGCCACTTTCGCCTGCGTGCCGAATCTGCAACGACCGGGAACACGAACCGACCTGCCCGGCCTGTGGCTGGCCGGCGACTATGTTGCCGGCAACTATCCGGCGACGATCGAGGGTGCGGTGAGAAGCGGGGTGGCTGCGGCGCGGGGCGTTCTCGACACCTGAGCCGCCGTCTCGCCAGCGCCGACTTTAGTTGCGGTCGCTGCGCTTAACGCCGATAGGACTGGCGTTAACCTCCACTGAAACTTCGTTTTCAGCCGACGATGCGTCCGGCGTCCAGGCGCAATGTTCGCCCGCAGCGATGCGCCAGTGCCTCGTCGTGGGTCACCAGAATCAACGTGGTGCCGGCTTCGGCGTTCATGGCGAACATCAGCTCGATGATCTGCGCGCCGGTGGCGGCATCGAGATTGCCGGTCGGCTCGTCGGCCAGCAGCAGTTGCGGTCGCATGGCGAAGGCGCGCGCCAGCGCCACGCGCTGCTGCTCGCCGCCGGAAAGATGCTTCGGGTAGTGCGCCAGTCGCGCGCCGAGGCCGACGCGCCCCAGCATCGCCTCGGCGGTGGCGCGGGCGTCGGCCCAGCCCGCCAGTTCCAGCGGCAGCATGGTGTTCTCCAACGCGGTCAGGGCCGGCAGCAACTGGAAGGACTGGAAGACGAAGCCGAGCAAGCGACCGCGCAGTGCGGCGCGCGCATCCTCGTCGAGTTCGCTCATATCCTGCCCGCCGAGAATCACTCTGCCCGCCGTGGGCAAATCGAGACCCGCCATCAGTCCGAGCAAGGTCGACTTGCCCGAACCGGAGGCGCCGACAATGGCCACCGCCTCGCCGGAAGTCACGGCAAACGAAATCTCGTGCAGAATCGTGAGCGTGTCATCGCCGCTGGGCACGATCTTGCCCAGCGCCACGATATCGATTACCACGTCCGTGATCGCCGCATCTGTCGCCAACTGATTTTCACGCATGTTCAAACGATTCCTCTCCCGCTTCTGTTTCCTGATGCTATTTTCATGCAGTCTCGCCGCCGCCGCAGAACCACGCATTCTGGTCTATGGCGACAGCCTCTCGGCCGGTTTTGGCATCGGCATCCGCCAGAGCTGGCCGGCCCTGCTCGAACAGCGCCTGAAGACCAGCGGTTCCGGCTTCACCGTCACCAACGCCAGCATCAGCGGTGAAACCACGGCAGGCGGACGCGCGCGCTTTGCCGCGACACTAACCCAATTCAGGCCCGCCGTCGTCATTCTCGCACTCGGCGCCAACGACGGCTTGCGCGGCCTGCCGGTGGCGGCGATGAAGGACAATCTTGCATTCATGGTAACGCTGGCGAAGCAGCATGGCGCGCGAGTGCTGCTGATCGGCATGCATTTGCCGCCCAATTACGGGCCGAAGTACACACGGGAATTCGATGCCGCCTTCCGCGATCTCGCGAAGCGCGAGAAAGTCGCCTTGCTGCCCTTCCTGCTCGAACCCATCGTCTTCGACCGGAACGCCTATCAGGCCGACGGCCTGCACCCGACCGCAGCCGCACAACCAAGGATTCTGGATCACGTCTGGACCGCGCTCAAACCGCTGATTACATAAGAACCCATGTCAAAACAATTGCCCAAGGGAGTGGCGACGGTAGCACAACTCGCCGAATTCGACACCCTGATCGACGCCCGCGCGCCGAGCGAGTTTGCCGAGGATCATCTGCCCGGCGCCATCAGCATGCCGGTGCTGAACGACGAGGAGCGCGCCCGCGTCGGCACGCTCTACAAGCAGGTGTCGGTATTCGAGGCGAAGAAAGTCGGCGCCGCGCTGGTGGCGAAGAACATCGCGCGGCACATCGAAGAGCACATGCTCGACAAGCCCAAGAGCTGGCGACCGCTGCTCTATTGCTGGCGCGGCGGCCAGCGCAGCGGCGCCTTCAGCCACATCCTGCGCGAAATCGGCTGGAATGCCCATCGCATTCAGGGGGGCTACAAGGTCTGGCGCCGGCATGTCATCGAGCAATTGACCTTGCTGCCGCCGCAAGTGAAATTCCGCGTCGTCACCGGCGCCACCGGCAGCGGCAAGAGCCGCCTGCTGGAAGCCCTGGCGGCGCGCGGCGGGCAGGTGCTGCATCTTGAGGAGCTGGCGGCGCACAAGGGCTCGGTGCTGGGCAATTTGCCCGGCCAGCCGCAACCCGCGCAGAAGGGCTTCGAGTCGCAGCTGTTCGCCGCACTGTCGGCGCTGGACCTGACGCAGCCGGTGTTTGTCGAGGCCGAGAGCCGCAAGATCGGTCGTCTGCAACTGCCCGACGCGCTGCTGGACGCCATCCGCCGCGCTCCCGGCCTGCGGATCGAGGCATCGCTGCCGGCCCGTGTTGAATTCCTGCTGCGCGACTATGACTATGCCATCGCCGACCCGGCCTGGCTGATCGAGCGACTCGACCAGCTCAAAGGCCTGCAAAGCAACGAGACGCTGGAGCGCTGGCGTTCGCTGATTGCCGAACAAAAATTCCCGGCTCTGGTGGAAGAACTGTTGACGCTGCACTACGACCCGCTCTATCAGCGTTCGCAAACCAGCAACTTCAACTCGTATGCAGACTCGGTCCGCTACACCACGGACCAGCTCGATGCCGCCGCGCTCGACCAGTTGGCGGCAGAAATTCTCGCCACATCCGCCTGATCAGATCACCGGAACCGGATTGTCACGACGGCAGGCGCGGATCGATGCGTCTTGTGGCACACAAACGCTGCATCACCGCCGGGCGCGGAACATCGACTTCCCCCTGCTCGAAGGCCACCACCGTCAACCGCCGTCGCACCACATCCAGCAGCTCGCCCGGGCGCAGCAGGTAAGCCGGATTGGCAGGCTTGCCGAAGCGCTCGTTGCCAACCATGAAGGTTTCGTAGATCAATATCCCATTCACGTCGAGCGCATTGAGCAGCATCGGCAACAGCGGTCGATAGAGATAATTGGTGACGACAATGCCGTCGAAGGTCCGACCGTGATACGGCCAGGGACCGCCCTCAAGGTCGGCGGTGCGCGTGACGATGCCGGGCGCACGGGCCGCTATCCCGGCCAAAAGCACGGCATCGCGGTCAACCGCTTCCACCTGGTAACCGCGCTCCGCCAACAGCAGTGAATGCCGCCCCTGGCCGCAGGCCATATCCAGCACCGAGCCGCCGACCGCGATCAGAGGCAAGAATCGTTGCACCCAAAGCGATGTCATTTCGCTCATTTGTATTGTCATGTCGGGTATCATTTTGAATCTAAATCAAGACGCAAGCCACTTTTTTGGCTTAACACCTCACCTCATGCCCGTATCACCGAGCACGACCGCTGGCAACGCACGGGGCAACACCGACGTCTCGGGCGACCGGCTGAGCACCATAACGGAAGCCTACAGCCGCTTCGTCCCGCGCGAATTCTTGACCTTGCTGGGTATTGAAGACATTCGCAAGGTCGAACTCGGCCAGCAGGTCGAACGCAAGATGACGATCCTGTTCTCCGACATCCGCGACTTCACTTCGCTGTCGGAGTCGATGAGTCCGCAGGAGAATTTCAACTTTCTCAACTCCTATCTGGTCCAGATGGAGCCGGTGATCACCGCTCACGGCGGTTTCATCGACAAATACATCGGCGATGGCATCATGGCGCTGTTCCCCGCCTCGCCGGATGCGGCGTTGCGCTGCGGTCTGGCGATGCTGGAACGGCTTGAGGAATACAACCAGGGTCGCCAGCGCGCCGGCTATCGTCCGATCAGGATCGGTATCGGCATCAACACCGGCATCGTCATCCTTGGCACGGTGGGCGGCGCCTCGCGTATGGATGGCACAGTGATTGGCGATGCGGTCAACCTCGCGGCGCGGCTGGAACGCCTCACCAAGGAATACAGGGTATCAATTCTGATCAGCGAATACACGCTGTACAGCCTTGACGAGCCGAACCTCTGGTTGATCCGCTTTCTTGATCGTACCCATGTACGTGGCAAGCAGGACAATCAATCGGTATATGAGGTCTTCAACGGCGATCCCATTCCCCTGATTGAGGCCAAGACAAAGACCCTGAACGCTTTCGAGCAGGCTCTGGCCTACTATCACCTCGATGACCTCCAAACCGCCCGCGAGCGGCTGGTTGCCTGCCTTGCGATTGCGCCCGACGACGCCGCCGCCCGCGTCTATCTCGAACGCTGCGACAATCCGGCCCTTTGTCCGGACAATCAGCGGGCCGAGCTAACGTCCAGTTGGCGGGATGAGTACTCATTTGGCCATGCGGCAGTGGATGCGGCGCACATGAATCTGCTCGCCGACATGAATGCGCTGGCCCGAGCGGTCAACGTCGGCGCCTGGAATCTGACGCCGCCCCTCCTGGCGCAGATCCAGTTTACTGCGGCCCACGATTTCATGATCGAAGAACAGCTGATGGTGGACGACGAATATCCTTTCCTCGACCTGCACGCACGCCAGCACCAGCGCTTTTTCGAGTACTTTGGCGAGTTGCGCCGCGAAATAGAGCGCGGAGAGGAAAACAGGGTTTATCTGGCCTTCCGCGTCAAGCGCTTGCTGACCGACTGGTTGGTCAACCACATTCTCAATGCCGATCGCCATTTTGGTCACTATCTAAATGGCAGACTGAAAAGCAGTCGCCAAAAACCGGACAATCTGTAAGGCGCCAGGACAAGCACGAACGCCTGGAAGGTGCTATGCTTTTTGCTGCGCTGCACCAACCATCTTGACCAAACACCCAGTCGACGCTGCGGAGCGCCGTCATGCATAGCGAGCAACACTACCTGCACACCCTTTTCGAGCCGGAGTCGATCGCCATCGTCGGCGCCTCCGAAACGCCCAACTCGATCGGCGTCACACTGGTTCGCAACATGCTCGACTCGGGCTACAAGGGCAAACTGTTCTTCGTCAATCCGAAACACGATACCGTGTTCGGCCAGCAGAGCTATCCGTCGGTGGACACCATTCCCCATCGGATTGATGTCGCCGTCATCTGCACCAGGGCGGAGACCGTGCCCGGAATCGTCGATGCCTGCGGTCGCGCCGGCTGCCGCAATGCCATCGTGATTTCAGGAGGTTTCGCCGAGGCCGGCCCCCGTGGCGGCGCACTGGAGCGCGCCGCGCTGGAAAATGCCCGTCGCCACGGCATGCGCCTGCTCGGTCCCAACTGCCTGGGCATCATGCGCCCCGGCAGCCAGCTCAACCTCACCTTTGCCAACGGCAGCGCCAATGCCGGCACCATCGGCCTCATCTCGCAATCCGGCGCCCTGTGCACCGCGATTCTCGACTGGGCGCTGCCACACAAGGTCGGCTTCTCGAACGTGGTCTCGATGGGCGCCGAAAGCGACATCGACTTCGGCGAAGTGCTCGACTACATGGTCTCCGACCCGCGCACCGAGAACATCTTTCTGTACATCGAGGGTATCAAGAATGCCCGCCGCTTCATGAGCGCACTGCGCGCCGCCGCGCGCTGCAAGCCGGTGTTGCTGATCAAGGTGGGCAAGCATCCGGCCGGCGAGAAGGCGGCGCTGTCCCACACCGGCGCCCTGGTCGGCGCCGACGACGTGTTCGACGCCGCCCTGCGCCGCGCCGGCGTCGTTCGCCTGGCCAACGTCGGCCAGATGTATGCAGCGGCCTCGGCCCTGTTCTCGCACTTTCGACCGCGCGGCAAGCGCCTGGCGATCATCACCAATGGCGGCGGGCCGGGCGTCATGGCGGCCGATCACGCTGCGGACATCGGCATCCCGCTGGCCCCGCTCGACCCGGCCACCCTCACCCGTCTCAACGAGTTCCTGCCCGCCACCTGGTCAAAGGCCAATCCCATTGACATTCTGGGCGACGCCGATCCGACACGCTATGGCAATGCGCTCCAGGCCTGCATCGACGACGACCATATCGACGGCGTACTGACCATCCTGACGCCGCAGGCGATGACCGACCCGACGCAGGCGGCGCGCACCGTGATCGAAATCGCGCGGCAAAGCGACAAACCGCTGGTGACCTGCTGGATGGGCGAAGAACAGGTGGGCGAGGCGCGCAAATTGTTCAGGGGCGCCGGCATTCCCACTTTCCGCACACCTGAGCCGGCGGTCGACCTGTTCTCGCAAATTTCCAACTACTACGGCAACAGGCAATTGCTGATGCAGACGCCGCCCGCAGTTTCCGAACAGGCCCCGCCGCGACTGGAATCGGCGCGCCTGGTCATCGAAACCGCGCTGATGGAAGGCCGCAAGGTACTCAACGAAATGGAATCGAAGGCCATCCTGGCCGCCTTCAGGATTCCCATCGCGCAAACCATGATCGCCCGCTCCGCTTCCGAGGCGATGGTGCTCGCCGAAGAACTCGGCCTGCCGGTGGTGATGAAGATCGATTCGCCCCAGATCGTGCACAAGAGCGATTATGGCGGCGTGCGCCTCAACCTGAACAGCCTCGCCGCAGTACGCGATTCCTGGCTGGAAATCATGGCCGAGGTGAAAAAGAAGCGGCCCGACGCGCACATCAACGGCATCGCCATCGAGCCGATGATCCAGAAACCCAACGGTCGGGAACTGGTGGTCGGCATGACGCGCGACAACATCTTCGGCCCCACCATCGTTTTTGGTCCTGGCGGCACCAGCGTCGAAGCCTACAACAGCGACCGCGCCGTCGCCCTGCCGCCACTGAATTCCGTTCTGGTGGCCGACATGCTGGCCTCGACCCGGACCACCGCCCGACTCGGCGAATTCCGCAACATGCCGCCGGTCAACATGGCCGCGATCGAAGCCGTCCTGCTCAGCGTTTCCGCCATGATCTGCGAACTGCCGTGGATCAGCGAACTGGACATCAATCCGCTGATCGTTGACGAAAACGGCGTGGTGGCGGTAGACGCGCGCATTTCCATCGAGAACACGCCGATCGCCGCAGGTCGCTATGACCACATGGCGATTCACCCCTACCCGTCGCACTTGAAGACCAGCTACCAAGCCAAGGATGGCGCGCTGGTCACCATCCGCCCGATCAAACCCGAAGACGCCGGGATGGAACAGGAATTCGTCAAGTGCCTGTCGCCCGAAGCCCGTTACATGCGCTTCATGAACACCATCCGCGAAATTTCTCCGGCGCAACTGATCCGGCTTACGCAAATCGACTACGACCGCGAAATGGCGTTTGTCGCCACACTGGACGAAGACGGCGCGGAAAGGGAAGTCGGCGTCGCCCGTTACGCCACCAACCCGGATGGCGAATCCTGCGAGTTCGCCATCGTCGTCGCCGACGACTGGCAAGGCAAGGGGCTGGCGCGCCGTCTCATGGGCATTCTGATCGATACGGCACGCGCCCGCGGCCTCAAGCACATGCATGGCGACTTTCTCGCAGAAAATTCGCGCATGCTGGCCTTCGTCGCCGGCCTCGGCTTCGTCCTCTCGGTGCATCCGGAAGATCACGGCATCAAGCGCGGCGTGCTGGCGCTCAACTGAGAAATGAAGCGTTGCCCGTGGTGCGGCAGTGACCCGCTCTACGTCGCCTATCACGACACAGAGTGGGGCGTGCCCTGCCATGACGAGCGCACGCTGTTTGAGTTCCTCATCCTAGAAGGCGCGCAGGCCGGGCTGTCATGGATCACCATTCTGAGAAAGCGCGAGAACTACCGCCGCGCCTTCGACAACTTCGATGCGGCGAAGATCGCTTGCTACGGTGAGAAGGATGTGGCGCGGCTGCTGGGTGACGCCGGCATTGTCCGTAACCGGCTGAAGATTGCGGCCGGCATCGCCAATGCCCGCGCCACAGTGGAACTTTACGAACAGGGTGGCAGCCTGGATCAGTTGCTGTGGCAGTTTGTCGATGGCCGCCCACGCATCAACCACTGGCGCTCAATGGCCGAAGTTCCCGCCATCACTCCCGAAGCCGAAGCCTTGTCCAAGGAACTCAAGCGGCGCGGCTTCCGCTTCGTCGGCCCCACGATCATGTACGCCCACATGCAAGCGACAGGCATGGTCAACGATCACCTCGTCTCCTGTCCGCGTCACGCCGAATTCGGCCATTGAGGCCACTGACATGGTCTGCGATAATCGTGGTTCGTTTTCGCGGAATGGCTGATTCAGCCTTGGTCGGATGAAAGGGAAACCCCCAATGTGGGACGAAGTTCCGAATCAGGAAGAAGCGGTACATCAGCCTGGAATACTGGCAAAGACGGCTCTGCGCGCTACCAGCGCCGGCTTGGGTGTGATCGATGCCATTCTGAGTGCCCTGCAACGACTGCGAAGTCGTATCGCCCCCCCCGTCGCCGACGAAGAGGAATCCTTTAAAAAGGGGAAACGAAGCCACCCTGGCGCCGACGAGCCGCCAGCAATTGCGGAATCATTGCCGCTCCGCCAGAGCCTGTTGCATCGCTTCCTGGTCGTGGTGATGTGCGTGCTGATCGGTGGCGTGGTCGGCATGCTGGTTTCCTACAGCGGATTTTCAAAACAGATCACATCGCAGGAGAAGCGCATCGACCGCATGCAGGATGAAATCATGCAGTATCGACAGGATGCGGCGCGCGACCTCCGCGATAAGTACAAGCTGCAGAAGGAGATTGCCGGCTACCGGAATTCCCTGAAAGAGATCAGCCAAGAAGCCGAGGATCTCAATCGCCAGATCGCCGAACTGAACACCCGGTTATCCGCCACGCGACAAGCCGGGCGGCCAGCGGCGCGGAGCACGTCATCGTCATCGCCAAGGCCGATGCCCACCCAACCCAGCCCTCCGCCGAAGACCGGAACCTGCGTCACCAGCGGCGCCAATGCAACTGCCGATTTGCTTGATTGCATCGGCAAGTTCAACAGCCCGTAAACCGTCGAGGCCCGCGCCACGTCCTGAAAAGGAGAGTACTCATGATTCATCATATGGTCCGTTGCCTGATTGCGCTCGCCTTGAGCGCCCTCGCCGTCACCGCATCCGCCGGCGACAGAATTGAAGTGCTATGGCTGGGTCAGTCCGCGACCCGCATCACCTCGCTGGAGGGCAAGGTGATTTTGATTGATCCCTATCTGACCAAGAACCCCAAAACGCCCGCCAAGTGGAAAAACCTGGACGAGTTGGGCAAAGTCGACCTGATCCTGATCACTCACGCGCACGGCGACCATCTCGGCGATGCCCCCGAGATCGCCAGGAAGCTCAAGGTACCGATGGTTGCGCCTCCCGGACTCAGTCAGTCGCTGCAAGCTCTCGGCATATTGTCGCCCGAGCTGATGCCGCGAATGAACAAGGGCGGCACCATCATGCCGCTCGGGGACAAGATCAGGATCACCATGGTTCGCGCCGAGCACAGCTCCGAACTCGTCTGGAAGAATCCCGCCTCGGGCAAGGACGAAGTTCACGTCGGCGGCGAGCCCGTGGGATTCATCATCGAGCTGGAAAACGGCTTCAGGATTTATCACATGGGCGATACCGGCCTGTTCGGCGACATGAAACTCATCGGCGAGCACTATCGTCCCGACCTGATCCTGATTCCGATCGGCGGACACTTCGTCATGAACCCCGCGGATGCCGCCTATGCCACGTCCAATTGGCTCAAGCCCAGGCACGCGATTCCGATCCACTATGGTACCAACCCGGCGCTGAAGGGAACACCAACGGAGTATGTGAGTGCCCTTGGCAAAACCAGCGTGAAGGTGCATGCGCTGCAGCCGGGGGACGCCATCAACTTCTGACGACGAATTTCGGGCGGTCATCACTCGGCGCAAAGCCGCGCTGACGCAGCAATCGTCAGCCCCGGCCAACTACATCCGCCACTCCACGTAGGAATAGATGTAATTCGATCCGCCGTTCACGTTCCCGAGCAGGCGCGAGGAACCAAAAATGCCCGAGCGGTGCGACACGCCGAGGCCGACATAGGTTTCACGCATGGACCGTGCGCCGATCAGATCGCCAAGGCTGATGTCGATGCTCGGATCGAGATAGTTGAGCAGCCGCGAGCTGCTGCGGTCGCGCGCCAGTTGGTCGCGCATTTCAACGTAGGGAACGCGCTGCGCATACGAGATGCCGACGCCGAAGCCGAGCCGGGTGCGCACGCGTTCGCTCCACGGAAACCCGTAGTAGTAAGCCTTCATGTAGGCGTTGGCCTGCCAGGAATCCTCCTGCAAGCCACGCTCGCTATGACGCAGGAGACCGACGTAGCCGACGAAATCGAGCGGCCAGCCGTTCAGGCGTTCGATGAAGGGGCGACCCAGTTCAATCGAGGTGACGCGCGTCTGATCTACGGTATTGGTCGAAAAACATTTGAGCAACATCACGTGGGCAACATTGCAATCGGACGACTTGCCATGCAGCACCTTGACGATCAACGGCCGGCCTTCGGGCCAGGCGTCATGCTCGGGAGAAAAATCGTAAGCCAGGCCGAGATGCCCAGCCAGTTGGGTGCGGTTCTCGACGATGGGACTGGCGCGCACGCCCGACGCCCAGCGCGTGGCGGATATCCCGCCAAGCAGCCGCCAGCGCTCGGAAAGACGGTAGGACGCGGACAAGCCAAGCTCGGCGTTGACGCCACCGCCCGGCTCATAGGCAGGGCGCGTCGCCGTGGCTTCGGACGGACGCACGCCGTAGTAATAATTGTTCAGCTTGGCATCGCGCGCCGCAAAGGTGATCTGGGGTTGCAACTGCAACTTGCCGACTTTCCAGTCGTAGCGGTAGCCGACCCGAACTTCACTCCCCTTCGATTCGCTCCCGGCATCGTGCAGCACTTCGCCGAACAGCGTGCCCCACGGCCTGCGCTGCTGATAGCCGAGTCCCAGATCGGCGCCAGTGGCGCGATTGCCCATGCCGGCCAGATTCGCCGGGATGCGGTCGTAAGGGAAGCCCTCGAAGCGATAAGCGGCAAACACGTCGAAGCGCGAGTCGGGCGTTTCATTCAGTTTCAGGCCGACCCGATAGGTCTCGATGAACAGGCGTTTGCTCTCATACACATAAATCGGAACAAAGTCGTGACGCGTTCCGCCGTCGCGATAGGGCGAATTCTCGAAGCGCATGGCAAGGCCCAATCCGGCCCCGCCCGTTGCCACGGGCACGGTTGCCGCGACGATGGGGATGGCGGCTTCCGCCGCCATCCCTGCCCCCGACAACAGGGACAGGCAAAGCGCAACAGCCGCCGTTGCCTGCAACGTATATCGGGAACCGGAAATCATTGCTTCATTCCCTTACATCCCGCCGAGATCCTGAATCGCATCGACGACCATTCCCGTCCCGATCGCGAGCAGCAGTATGTCGCCGGCAACGCGCACATAGCGATGGCCGACCGGCGGCGGGCCGATTTGGACCACCAGCGGCGCCGGCACGGTGTAATAGACCACATCGCGCGGCAACTGATAGCCGACCCGCCATTTTCTTTCCTGACCCGGCGGCATGCAGCCATTGTTTTTCTTCGCCAGGCCCGGCGGGCAACGGCGCTTGCCACGGTAATGCTCGGCGTAGTATTCACGCACCATCACGTGCTGTTGGTCCTGAAAGTGGCGACGGTCCCCGTCGGCGCGGCGCTCCTTGCCGGAGTCTGATTTCCGGTCATCATTTTTTCGATCACTCTTGCGCTCATCCTTGCGATCATCGCGCTGATCGCCGCGATCATTTTTGCCGCCTTTGTCGGAGCCGGCCCAGGAAGGCTTGTCGGCCATCGCCGGACCCACCGCCAGGATTCCGGCAAGAAAAAGCGCCAAAGCACATTTTGTTTTCAGGGCAACGAGTTTCATGTGGGTTCTCCAGAGTAAGAATGTACGGATCGGCAAACCATCCAAATTCAAGAATATCCCGCACCACGAAACCCGTATGTGCGATACCGCACAAAGGAGGCTCCGTTGCGTACGCCGGCTGGCGGCGAGACTATCTGTTCCCGCCCATGCGTTGCAGAATGAGTCTATGTGTATCGCGTACCGCCGTCCGGAACGGACTGCCTTCGTGCGGGACGGCCCGTTCGATAAGTTTCAGCGCCTCGTCGTTGCGCCCCTGGTCCGACAGTGTCTGGGCCAGATTGTTCATCACGGCCACGGAATCCGGATGACGGGCGAAAGCCCGGCGCAGGATCGATTCCGCGTCCTGTAGCTTTCCCTGCGCGTAGTACCGGTTCGCCAGGCCAATGCTCGCGGAAACACTGTCGGGCCAGCGTTCGAGAAATGCCGAATACGCCGATAGCGTGTCGCCAGGCTCGGCGACGCGTTCCATGGCAGAGATCGCGCTCAGATAGGCGGACTCGCCGGCTGTCGCGGGGATGCGACCGGACGCCATGGTCACCATCGCCCAGTAATTGCTCTTCTTCCAGGTGTATTCAAAGACGGTGAAAGGGATGTCCAGCCGCCGGGTTTCCCCTGAACGCAGGTACAACTCGCCCGCAGGGTAATCGAAGCCGACCACGACGGCATAGTGCCAGTTGGTGATCAGCCCGATGCCGGTATCCTGCAGAACGATCACCGGGTTGCCTGCCGCCACCTCCCGCAGCAGATCATCGAAGCGCGGCGCTATCTGGTAGGAGACCTTGCCATGGCGGCGCGGCGCGGCCAGCATTTCAACTTGCAAACTCCCCTCGCGCCCCGGTATGTAAACGCGTTCGACGAGTTCTTCCGGTGTGACCTGTGCGCCTGCATGAACCAGCGTCGTCGCCAGCGCGGCGGGGCCGCACTGATACTCCCGCTGCGCAAAGAATGGCACCTCGCGCAGTTCAACCCGGTCGGCGACGCCCTGCGGCCAGGCATCGCGCAATCCCATGGTTTGCGGCACCAGCGACGCGCAACCGCTCAGGCCGGCCAGCAGCAAGAGCAAAAAGGCGCCCGCAGTAAGGCGGGCGCCTGCGAACCTGACCTGGAAGTCGGGCATCAGTGACCTTCTGGGTCAAAGCGGGCTTCGGCTGTCTAGCGACGGAAGGCAAAATACCAGATGAAGAATACGACCAGTATCAGCGCCACCAGGCCATCGCCACCGGCGGGAACCGCATTGATTTGCCCGGCAAGCGAGCCGACTTCCTCATCGGTCATCGCCGCGACGCGATCAAGAGCGGTCTGCGTATCCAGACCCAGGGCCTGAAATTCGTTCACGGTCTGCGAACGGCTCAGGTAGTTCGATACCAGGTTGCGATCAGCCTGAACGGTTGCGGCGGCATTGACCTGGTCTGTCCCGATCATGCTGGCCTGTCCGGTCTGGAAGGGCAGGGTTATAAGTGCAACGGCGAGAAAACGGCAAAGCAGTTTCTTGAATGTGGAATTCATGTCTATCTCCTATGGTGAGTCGGATCGGGATCGCCCCCACGCGGAAACTTGTGAGAACTTGACGTCGACTCTGAGCCGGCACCCGATCCGGGTCTGTGCGCTGTCGCACAAAGCGCCGGGCCTATCCCCATGAAAACATTATCGGCCTCTTGCCTCAACAATCGCCGTGTCATCAGCGCCGACTATTATTCCAAATCGTGGAATGACCGAGGAGTCCGTGACGTTAAAGGCGGAGACATCGTTTCCAGTCCCCGGTTGATTCAACTCTCGCCCTCAGTTGCGGTCTTGTTTGGGGAAGCGAAGCGGCGCCACATACATCTTTTGCGTCATCTGGGCGGGCACGATGATCGGCTTTGGATCCTGTGCAACAGCCGGCATTTCAGCGGGCGCAGCAGCCAGCAACGCCACCGGCATGATGCCAAGCAACTGTGCCGGCACCTCGGTCAGCTCTACCGTGAGCATCGAGAGCGACTCTACAACGGGCAGCACGACAACCGGCGACGTCACGGGTGGCACAACAACTGGCGACGTCACGGGTGATAAAACGACGGTCAGCGGGGCCGGATTGACGGTGAAGCCGATGGGCGCCGCGCTGTACGTGAGGGTGTAATCGCTCGCCGTGAAGCTGCCGCCGACTGCCGCCGATGGCGTGATCAGGTACGGACTGCCGACCACGTGCGCTGTCGCCGGCGTGCCCAGCGTGGTCAGCGTCACGCTGCCGATCGTCTCGCTGTTTTGCAAGGCGCTGGTGCTGAATTCGCTGCCGTCCAGCGTCACCTCCGTGCCGTAGGTTTTACTCTGGTTGTTGGCGGTCACCGTCAGCAGGGCTGCCGTGATGGTCTTTAATTGGCTCGCCGGCTGCGCAAACAATGCGTACATCGCGCTATCGCCGCCTGCGCCAAGACCATATCCAGTAAAGCTGACCGTGGTCGCGGTGGCGACGTGTGCACTGTTGAAATTGGCAGAGCCTGCGCTCAAGGACACAATTTGACCTGCCGTAAAACCGTCAGGGCCAGCCAGGAAAGTAAACGGATTATCAAGCGCGGCCACTGTGGTGCCGTCGTAAGTCTTGCTCTGCGCAGTCGCCGATGCGTTATCGACGAAAGTCCAGGCCCGCGCGTCAAAGGTGCCGGTCAATGCCGCTTTTGGCGCGTACGCGGCAATTTCAGCACTCGTGGTCGTGTAATCCACGGGATTAAAGCGAATGGAGAGGTTTGCCGCAGTTACCGCAGCAAAGGTCACGGTGCCGGCAGCAACCCCTGGACCAGTTCCATTATTGCCGGCACTCAGCGTCACGGAGCCATTGTTGGCGGTAATTGCAGCACCGACAGTCACGTTTCTTCCAGCGCTCAGAATGAAGGAACCACCACCCCCGCTGGCGGCGGTGAGCGCGGCGTTGATGATCACGTCATGCCCGGCCTGTAACGTAAGAGCATTGCCGGCAGCATTTCCGCCGGCGTCTATGGCAGCGGCGACTGTGATGTCGTTGGTCGCCTGCAAAGTGACGTTTGCTGCTCCGAGTTGGGTGACAACCTGGGCGGTCGTAATGATGCTGTTGAGTACCCCGTAATCCGCAAAGAATATGTTTGGTGTACTAACCGCTGAATTCAGATCCAGGCCGGTTGAATTACCCGCCACGTCTGGACCTGCGTCCTGAATAGTGATGTTGTTCGGGTCCAGCAGCAGCGTGCCACTCCGGCCGCCGGGCGCACGCAAATCAACATGGCCGCCAAACACCAGACCATTTCTGCCTGAAACTTCAGCGAAACCTCCATTCCCCTTCTGTGCACCTCCACGCGCACTGATGTTGCCCTGGTATCGGGTGAAATCGTCCGCCCACACGATCACTTTGCCGCCATCTCCCTGTGTGATCGCATCGGCGCTGATGACTACGTCGGGACTCACGTAAGTGCGCGCGGCGTTTTGCACTAACGGGTTCTTGCCCTGATAATCGCCGCCAATCAGCACGCCGCCGCCGCCTGCATCGCCGGAGGCGTCGATTTTTGCGCCGACCAAACCGACATGCTGACCGGTAACCGTGACGCTGCCGCCGGTCTGTCCTGCGCCCGTGCCGGAAGCGTCCAGTGTGCCGCCGACGATTACGGCGCTGCTTTCCCCACCCAACAGCCTGATTATTCCGTTGCGATTTTCGATGGTTTGCGCCTGGATCACGCCGGTGTTGTTCACCGCGCTTTGCAGCAGGGTTCCCGCCGCCAGCGCGGTCAGCAGCACCTGTCCGCCGTCGGCCTGGATCAGGCCGCCGTTCTCTACCAGCGCGTTCACTGCGCCCTGGTTCACCGTGACATTGAGCAGGCCGTCACCGGCGACATCGAGCGTGATGGCATTGCCGGCGGCCAGCGCCACCGTGCCGAGCCTGGCCACTATGATTCCGTCGTTGCTGACGGTGGCGCCCAGGAGCGCGACATAGCCGCCGTCGGCGTTGATCGTGCCCTGATTGAGTATCGCCGCGCCGCTGTTGCCGGCAAACTTGTAGCGACCGGCCATGAAGTCGGCATCGCTGATGTTGAGGGTGGAGGCGACCAGGCCGCCGACGTTGATTTGCGCCCCCCTGGCGAACAGGACGCCGTTCGGATTGATGAGGAACACCTTGCCGTTGGCCGTCATGCTGCCGAGGATGCTCGAAGGATCCGGCCCCAGCACCCGGTTGAGTGCCACCGAGTCGCTGTTGGGCTGCACGAATTGAACGGCTTCGCCCTGCCCGATGCTGAAGCTCAGCCAGTTGATCGCCACATTCTGGCTCGACTGGGTGATGGTCGTGCTGCCCGCAGTGCTGCTGATGCTGGCGCCACCTTCGGCGACGACGCCGCCGACGGGCAGGGCAACGGCATTTGTGCCAAACGCCATCATCAGGGAAAACGCCATGATTTTCAGGCAAAAATACTTGGCAGCACCCTTTGCCCTTTTGCATAACGACGTCTTCTTGCCACCGCTCATGGCATTCTCTGAAGCCGCTACACAAGTGCCTGTCTTCTCATTCCAGATGGATCGGTAGATAAGGTTCATTCGGTTACACCACTACTCTTGCAATGCCTGCGAGCCAAGGCTGACTTGATCATTTCGTTGCCTGGCATGTGGGAGTAGTCAACCTTCATTGCAAGTTATGGCTACCCGTCGTTTATGTCCTGCTCAAATAGTGCGCGAGGGCACCTGGCTTTGTCGGTGCTTAAGCACACATAGCGGAACATCGGGTTGCGCAGTTCGTCAGAAACTGCGCGCTTGATATAGCAAGTGAGCTGTGTGCGCCGGCGCACAGCGCGTCGCACGTGGATGTAGATAATCAAGACAGGATATGCAACGGCTGGTGAAAACCGCCGCTTTCCCGTCGCACAGCAGTACTAAATGAGGTTGTCTTCGATGCGCAGGTTTCTGGTTACGTGTTTCGCCGCGTTGATCGGACTCGCCGGATGGGCAAGTCCGGCGAGCGCCGGACTCTTTTCAGCGACAGGGCCGGTCATCGTGATACTCGCCGGCGACTTGTTCCTCGGCCAAGCCACAGGCTATCTCGACGGTTCCGGAACGATGACAATCCAATCGCGCTCGCCGCCTTACGTGAACTGCCGTGGGCAGTCCACATCCAGCTCGGAGCTTGGTGGCGTCGGTGACATGCAATGCACGGATGGTGTCACCGCGACGTTCCAGTTTCTACGTCTGAGTCGGGCAAGCGGGTACGGCACGGGCAGTTCCGACCGTGGCTCGATAAGTTTCACCTACGGACTCAGTCCAGATGAATCTGGGCCTTACCTGAAGCTGCCCGAAGGCAAGGCGCTGCGGCTGATTGGCAAGGATCTGACGCTGGTGGAAGCAACGACATCGCGTCCGACAATGCTTCGGGTCTCGGCCTACATGGCGACTGCGCCCAAAGATGCGCCGGTCGGGTGGAAGTGTTGTCCGGCGCATGTGCGCCACCGCACAGAAGCGCCCGAAGATCGCAAGCATGCTGTGAAGCATGAACAACCTCCCTCCCCAACCAAGAACGACAGGACGAGCTATGTCTAACATCAAGCTATTCAGCATTGCCCTATTGGCAGCGAGCCACGGCGTCTTTGCCCAGCAGCCGCCGGATGCCGGCAGTCAGATGCAGCAGATTCCGCCCATACCGATACCGCAAAAAGCGGAGCCAGCCGTTGAGGTCGAACCGCGCAGCGAGCCGGTAGTTCCCGACACTATCGGCGTCAAGATCGTCGTCAAGAGCTTGAACGTGACCGGCGCGACGGCCTATTCCGAAACCGAACTGCTCGCGCTCACCGGCTTCGTGCCGGAAAGCGAACTCAGTCTTGCCGATCTGCGCGGCATGGCCTCGAAGATTACGAACCATTACCGCGGCAACGGCTACTTCGTTGCCCAGGCCTATCTGCCGGCACAGGACATCAAGGACGGCGCCGTAACCATCTCCGTGATCGAGGGTCAGTACGGCAAGGTGACGCTGAACAACCAGACCCGGCTTTCCGATCATCTGGCAAACGGCATTCTTGGCGGCCTGAACGAGGGCGACGTGGTCGAATCCGCGCCGCTCGAAAACCGCCTGCTGCTGCTTTCCGATCTTCCCGGCGTGGTGGTCAAGTCGACGCTGGTTCCGGGAGCCTCGGTGGGAGCCTCCGACCTCATCGTGAATCTCACACCGGGGCCGACCGTCTCGGGCGAAGTCGATTTCGACAATGCCGGCAACCGTTACACCGGCGAGTACCGCCTGGGAGCGACGGTCAACCTCAACAACCTGGCAGGACGTGGCGATGTGGCTTCGCTGCGCGCAATGACATCGGGTTCCGGACTGAACTATGTCCGTGGCTCGTATCAGATGCAGTTCGGCAAGGCCACTGCCGGGGTCGCCTACAGCGCCCTCGAATACCAACTGGGCAAGGAATTCGCGCCCCTGCGCGCCCACGGCACGGCGGAGATTGCCAGCATCTATGGCAGCTATCCCCTGATCCGCTCGCGCAACAGCAATCTCAACGTCGGACTCGTCTACGAAGACAAGACATTCCAAGACAAGGAGGACGTGACTCCATCCGTCACCGACAAGACGGCACAGGTCCTTTCAGGCAGCCTCTACGGCAACCATCGCGACAGATTTGGGGGTGGTGGCGTGACGGGTTATTCGCTGACCTGGTCCACCGGCACTATCGACATCGAAACACCCGGTGCGCGGATTATCGATGCGGCGACGGCGAACTCCAACGGTCATTTCGACAAGCTCGGCATCAGGGCCATGCGGCTGCAGCGCGTAACCGATTCGATCTCGCTATCCGCCGCCATCAACGGTCAGGTCGCCTCGAAGAACCTCGACTCTTCGGAAAAGATGGAGCTCGGCGGCATGTATGGCGTGCGGGCCTATCCCGAAGGCGAAGCCTATGCCGACGAGGGCTATGTACTGAATCTGGAAGCCAGATATCTGCTGCCAAAGTTCTCCGCAACACTCCCAGGACAGATGCATTTGATCGGTTTCGTCGATACCGGCAGCGTTACCACGCACAAGCATCCCTGGGCCGCCGGGCCGAACAGCCGGACCCTGAGCGGCGCCGGCGTAGGACTCACCTGGGCGGAAGCCAACAACTTTTCGGTAAAGATGTATTACGCCGTCAAGCTGGGCAATGAAAAGCCGACATCAGCCCCGGACGAATCCGGTCGATTCTGGATACAGCTCGTGAAATATTTCTGATCAAGGTGAGCGGAACCGAACACGTGGCTCACAAGAATATTTGAGAATATTGGAGTAATAAAATGAACCGTAGCTACCGATCAATCTGGAACGACAAGACCGGCACCCATGTCGCCGCTTCCGAAAATGCCACGAGTACCGGCAAGAAGTCATCAACCGGCGCAACCGGCGTAACAGGGAATGCAAGGTTCGCGCTGAAAGGGCTGGCGGTTTTCGTGATGATGGCATTTGGCGCGAATGTCTTTGCCCTACCGGTGGGCGGCGTCGTCGCCGAAGGTGGCGCCAGCATCAGCAGCACCGCTGGCAGCACGACCATCACCCAGTCAAGCCAGAATGTGGCGATCAACTGGCAGAGCTTCAGCATCGGAGTGGGCGAAGCCGTTCAATTCGTGCAGCCCAACAGCAACTCGGTGGCACTCAACCGAGTGCTGGGGCCGGATCCGTCGAGCATCCTCGGCAGCATGTCGGCCAACGGTAAAGTGTTCCTGATCAATCCCAACGGCATCCTGTTCGGCAAGGGTGCACAGATTAACGTCGGTGGCCTGGTGGCCTCCACCCTCAATGTCACCGACAATGACTTCATGGCCGGCAGGTACCAGTTTTCCGGCAACAGTGACGCTGTGGTACTCAATCAGGGCACGATCAACGCCGACGGCGGCTATGTCGCACTGCTAGGCGCCAATGTCGGCAACGAGGGCATCATCGTGGCCCGACTCGGCAGCGTTGCTCTGGCCGCCGGCAATGCCATCACGCTCGATGTCGCCGGTGACGGCCTGCTCAATGTCACGGTGAATCAGGGCGCGGTGAATGCACTGGTACAAAACGGTGGCCTGATCCAGGCCGACGGCGGCCAGGTACTGCTGACTGCGTTGGCGGCGGGAACCCTCCTGCAAAGCGCGGTGAACAATACCGGCGTGATCCAGGCGCAGACCATCGAGAACCGCAACGGCACGATCCGGCTGATGGGCGACATGCAAATCGGCACTGTAAATGTCGGCGGCAGGCTCGATGCCAGCGCCCCCAACGGCGGCGACGGCGGTTTCATCGAAACATCGGCGGCGCACGTCAAGATCGACGACGGCGCCATCGTTAGCACTCAATCCGCGCAAGGCAAGCCAGGCACGTGGCTGATCGACCCATTTGACTTCACCATCGCAACTGCTGGCGGCGACATCACTCCCGCCGCTCTCGCCGTCGCCTTGGCCGGGAACGTCACCATTTCCAGCAACCTTGGTGGTGCTGGCGTTAACGGCGATATCAACGTAAATAATGACGTCACCTGGGGCGCGGCGACGACTCTGACCTTGAACGCCGTGCGGAACGTGAATCTGAATGCGAACATTACTGCCACCACCGGAAACTTGGTAGCGACCGCCGGGACCGATGTAATTGTGAATGCTATGCCCGGTACGGGCATTACGATGACGACGACCGGTGGAAATATGACCTGGACCGCCGGCAACGATATCTGGGTGAAAGCGGGCGTTGTTGGGGGCATTACGGCGACCGGTGCCGGTCCAGATAGAGCAAATATTACCTGGACCGCAGGGCGCGACATCAAGATCGATTCTACCGTTACGACGACAGATGCAAATTTCACAGCGTGCTGCGGACGCGACATAAGCATTACGGCAGCCATGACCACGACCAGGGGCCACGTTGTACTGAAGGCCGGTAATGATGGGAGTGGATTAGGGGTTGCTGGCGTTGGCGGCACTGTGGTCTTTGCTCCTGGCATCCTTTATACCGTCACTGGGGCGACTCCAGCTATCTCGGATATCACCATTGATTCAACGCCAGCCAGTTACGCAGTGCCGAATGACTACTCGGCCCACTTCACCGGGACCGCCAGCACCTTTCTGACTCAACACATGTTGGTGTTCGCCAAGGGGAACGACAAGGTCTATGACGGTAACACGACGGCAACCCTCTCATTCTTGGGCAACCCCGCTCTTGGCGGCGACGTCACCTTGGTTTCTGGCGTGGCGACATTCGATGACAAGAACGTGGCAGCGAATATCGGCATCACCTATGCCGGCTATAGCCTTGGCGGTGCAGACGTCGCCAAATTTGCCCTCTGGACTGCCTGTGTTGGTCCCACGAGAACAAGCGCGGCGATCACGCCGCTGGACACCAATATCAGCGGCACGCGGGTCTATGACGCGACGCCGACGGCGGCGGGCACGGATCTCACCACGATCAGCGCGCTGATCGCCGGCGACACGGTCACCGTGGGCGGCAGCGGTGCGGTGGCGAACAAGAACGTCGGCGTGAGCAAGGCGGTCACCAGCATGGGCACTCTGGCGCTCGGCGGTGCCGATGCGGGCAACTACAACCTGGTCAACGGCGCGCTGACCATCACGCCGATAAACGCCGACATCAGCGGCACACGGGTGTATGACGCGACGACGACGGCGCCGAGCACGGTCCTCACCACGATCAATGGACTGCTCGGGGGCGATACGGTCACTGTCAGTGGTTCGGGCGATGTGGCGACCAAGGACATTGGCGTGCTCAAGAACGTCACCAACATGGGCTCCCTGGCGCTGGCCGGCACCGATGCGGGCAATTACAACCTGGTCAGCGGCGCAATGACCATCACGCCGCTTGGCATTACTGGCAGCATCACGGCGGCCGACAAGGTATTTGACGCGACGACCACAGCAACGATTACCAGCCGCACGCTGGCCGGCGTGGTGGGCGCCGATACGGTGACTTACACCGGTGGCACGGCGACTTTCGACACTGCGGCAGTCGGCGCTGGCAAGACAGTGACCGGCAGCGGTCTCGGCCTCTCCGGCGCCGATGCGGGTAACTACACGGTCAACCCGAATCCCACAACGACGGCAGCTATCACTCCCGTAGCGCCGCCGGAAGAGATGATGGGCGAGCGGATGGCGCTGACCACCACGCCTGCGTGGTGGCCCACCGTAGTTAGTACCCGAACACCGGACCAACTGCTGGCCTTCGCGCCGCCCGCTACGCCACCCGTCTTGCTAGCCGCCGAACCGATCATCGCACCGGCTGAAACGCCGCCAAAGATCTATGTGGCGCCCCATTTCCGGCACAAGCAGGACCGCAACTAAGCATCGTGGGCCGCGCCATGCCGGTTGATGAAACATGCGCGCCGTGGCCCATCGCAAGCAGTGTCAAGCGGGGGAAATGCGCCGCGTGAGCGCGGTGCGGCGCGCAAGGTTTTCGGGAAACGTCCGCTCGATCACGGCGGCCATGGCCAGGGCGACGTGTCTTGGCCTGCTGACTGCCGGCCTTCTCGTACATACTGCATTCGCGTCGGACGACGCCGCGCAGGTTTCCAGTTCGGACGCCTCGTTGCCGGCGCATCGGAGCGCAGTCGTTCGCTCCACCTCCGGCTCGCAATCCGTGACGGCACATCGTTCAAAACGGGCGAACTTCGAGCGGGAGCGCGCGTCCCAAAACGCCCGGT
Source organism: Sulfuritalea sp. (assembly GCA_023229545.1). Classification (GTDB taxonomy): domain Bacteria; phylum Pseudomonadota; class Gammaproteobacteria; order Burkholderiales; family Rhodocyclaceae; genus Sulfuritalea. Next base: position 61,852 of record JALNZB010000006.1, read on the forward strand.
ACGTCGCCAACTGGGTCGTCGATTCGGGCGACAATCTCGGCATGCCATTCGTGATAGTCGACAAAGTGGACGCCAAGGTGTTCATATTCCATGCCGATGGTCGGCTGCGTGGCGCCGCCCCGGCGTTGCTCGGCCTGGCACGAGGTGATGACACCGTCCCGGGCATTGGCGACCGCAAATTATCGACCATCCGCCCCGACGAACGCACGACACCGAGCGGTCGTTTCGTAGCCGCACTGGGCCGCAATTTGCGCGGCGAGGAAATTCTCTGGGTGGACTACGACACCGCTCTCTCGATGCATCGAGTGATCACGACCAACCCCAAGGAGCACCGCGCCCTGCGCCTGGCCACCCCGACGCCGCTCGATAACCGCATATCCTATGGTTGCATCAATGTGCCGGTGAAATTCTATGAAGATGTACTACACCCGGCGTTTACCGGAACGGATGGCATTGTCTATGTGCTGCCGGAAATCATGTCGGTCCGCGAAGTCTTCGGCTCGTATGATGTAGAGGAAAACGCACGACGCCTTTAATACGCTGCGGCGCGGGGCCACGACTACTTCTTGTTGCCCTTTGCCGTGTCCTGGATGCTTTCACCGGCTTTTTCGATCTGCTGTCCGACTTTCTCGACGGCCTTGTCGGCTTCCTTGCCAGCCCTTTCCGCCGGGCCTTCCTGCTTCTGGCAGCCGGACAGTGCCGCAAGCAAGGCACTCATGACCACAACTGCGCTGACGGTCTGACGTAGTTTCATCATTTCTGTCTCCTGGGTGATTCGCTCGTACGAAAGCAAGAGCGACCTTGTCGGTCACTCTCGCCTCGGAATTGCAACAGTCGGCGACCGCGACACGCCGACCTGTCAGGTCAGGCGCATCGCGTGCCGATCATCATTTGTTGACTTCGTGGCCGATGACGCCGCCAACCACTGCACCGGCAGCCGTTCCGACCGTGCTGCCGCCGGTAAGAATGGCACCGCCCACCGCACCAGCGCCGGCGCCGATTGCGGTGTTCTTGTCCTGCTGTGACATGCCGGCACAACCCACCACACCCAGCAGCATTGCCGCAGCAAGCGTACTGATCGCAAATCTCTGTATCGTTTTCATGGAATTACCTCTTTATCAATTGTTGAGTTTCAGGTGCTGCTTGTCTGCTCGTGTATGACTTACGACTTGCCAAAGTCCATTTTGGCGACGGCCAGGCAGTGATTCCTGGCCTCCGCCGCGTACACATCGCACTTCTCTTTTGCCACTTTGTACTGCGCCTCGAGCGTGCTTGCGGCGGCATCCTTGCGCGCCTCGGCGGACGTTTCCCTCGCATCGCTGCGCGCATCGGCGGACTTTCCGTTAGCCTTGGCGTTTGCATCCGCTATCTTCATTTGCGCCTTGGCGTCTGCCTTGGCGGTCGTCTTCGCCGCCTTCGCCTCCTCCACGCAAACATCCTTGGCGGTGCCGGCCTTGTCGTCACAACGCTCCCTGGCCACCGAATAGTCGGCCTCGGCCTTGGCGACGCGGGCCTTGTAGTGGGTATTCACGGACGGCTTGTAGCTGGCCGCGAGGTCGGCCAGTGCGATCTTTTCGTTGCCCTTGGCCTCCGCCACGCAGATGTCGTTGGCGTTGCCCGACAACGACGAGCAAGCCGTCTTTGCCGACTTGTACTCGGTCGATATCTTGTCCTTGCCAGCCTTGTAGTCATCCTTCGACATGTTTTCCGCCATGGCGCCGGCGCTGAATGCCAGACTGACCGCAAGCGCGATCGCATTGATGTTGAGTTTGTTCATTTTTGTTCCCTCAGGGTTAGCGACTACTTGGCGATCCGGGTGCCGATCACTTCGATATCAACGCGGCGATCCGGTTGCAGACAGGCAATCACCTTGGCGCTCTTGGCACCGAGGCATTCGTCGGCCTTGGTCACGGGCTGCGTTTCGCCCCTGCCCTCGGTCTGAATGCGATTCGCTTCAATACCCTTGCTCAGCAAATAGGTCTTTACCGCCGCTGCGCGATTTTCCGACAGACGCTGGTTGTAGTTGTCCGAACCAAAGCGGTCGGCATGTCCGACGGCCATGATCACTTCAGGCTTGATGTCCTTGCTCTTGGCGACGAAGTCGTCCAGTGCCGCCTTTCCCGCTGGGCGCAGATCCGACTTGTTGAAATCGAACAGAGTATCGGCATTTAGCTTCACACGATCTGCGGCGGGCGTAACGGCAGCCGGAACCACTGCCGGAACCATTCTCTCGGCCAAGGCGATCTTGGCCGGCTTTTTCACCAGGTCCGGATCGCATTCTTCGATTGCCAGTGCCGGAGTCCAGTAGGCGGTATGCCAGCACAGCCCCGTGCCGCTCTTGGCCACCTCGTTGCGCTGATCGACGAGATATCCCTCTTTCGACGGATTGGTTTGCGCCATTGCCGTGCTTGATGCAAGGCCCAGTGCCAGGGCACACGATACAGCCAAGGTCATTTGTTTCCTGTTTATTGCATTAGTCATGATTATTCCCAATCCATAAGAGGTGTATCAGTCTCCGCCTTCTGTGTTCTTCGTTTCTCCGACTGCCCGCAGGTGCGGAAAACTGCCGACAGTCACTGCTAATTGCGGCCATCATCAGCCAACTTCAGCGGGTTCTCTGTACGCTGTCGCACACAGCACTCAACCATTGGAGTCACCTTGTAAGCATTGCCTGCACTCGTGACTCCGGTGTCTTGCAAGTCCTCCGGCATATCCACGATTGCGCAGACCGCCAGAATCAGGATGGCCATCACGAGGACCGTTTCAAATTCATTCATCGCTCTCATGACATGGCTCCTGCGTGATGGGAAGAGGGTTGTATGTCGAGGTGAAACATGGAACGAATGTTCGCTGGACCACCCGGTTGCGGTCTGTACGCTGGCGCGCTTAAAAACGCTATGCCTGGGCCACGGTGACGCGATTGCGCCCGGCGTTTTTTGATGCGTAAAGGGCGACATCGGCGCGCGCAACAAAAGCGGTCGCCGACTCGCCGGGCCTGAAGCTGGCGACCCCCAGCGAAACCGAAATGTTCGCCATCGCCCAATTGTCTGCGGTGCGCTTGATGCGGACCCTCTCGACCATCGTCCGAATTTTTTCGGCGAGTTGGCGCGCCTCTTCCGTGGATGTGTCGGGCAGCAGTACGACGAATTCCTCGCCGCCATAGCGCGCCGCCATGTCCCCGCCCTTCACGTGGTCCTTCAGAATTTGCGCCACGGCACGTATCACCTTGTCGCCGAACACATGGCCATAGGTGTCGTTGACTTGCTTGAAGTGGTCGATATCGGCCATGAGAAGGCTTGGTCCGCCTGAACCGGGGTCGGCTGCCGACAGGCAGGCGGCTATTCCCGCGTCGAATCCGCGTCGATTGGTCAATCCCGTCAGACCATCGGCTATCGCATCCTGGCGCGCCTTTCCCACTTCCTGCCGCAGTTGTTCAACTTCGAGGCGGCTGTCATCGAGGTGTCCCTTGAGAGAGGCAATCGAGCCCTGCATGTTACGGGTGAGGCCGAGAATCGTTTCAACGTCGCGGTGCTTGCCGGGATTCGATGACACTTGGTCGGCACACCATTTTTCAAGCGCGTTGCCAAACTGTCCGGCCTGATCGCCGGCCTGCGCGGCGGAACTCGACATTTCCGCCATCACTTTCTGAAGCCCGTCGCTGAAGCGCTGGGCAACCTCCTCGTCGATGCCGGCGACGTGTGAATTGAAAATGTCATAGGTTGCCGTCTCGTCGAGCATCTCGCCATTCCGCAGGTGTTCGTCGATGGCGATCTTGAGGGCAGGATTGATGCCTGCCACATACTCGTACCAGACGGCATAGCTGACCGGATCCATGGCGGCCGTCTGCTTCGCCATCAATGACAGCGCGGGGCCGAGGTACTCGGTGCTTTTGGCGACGCTATCGTGGTACTTCATGTCGTAATCCTTGTTGTTACGTCGCCGGCCCCTGGACCATTCTGCTTGGTTGCCGAATTTCGGGAGCGCCGGCGACAATCCGGCTTACTGCTGGCCTTTGACAATCATGTCGTTCTTGACGGATTTCACGCCCTTGACGCCGTGCGCAATCTTGACGGCCTTGTTGATATCGGCGCGCGACTTGACGAAGCCGGACAACTGGACAATGCCTTTGTAGGTCGTGACATTGATTTCGGTCGCCTTGAGCGAAGCGTCCTCGAATACCGCCGCCTTGACTTTGGTGGTGATGACGCTGTCGTCGACGTATTCGCCGGCGGATTCCTTCTTCGCCGTCGATGCGGCGGGCTTCTCCTTGGCAGCCGTGGATTCGGTTATTGCGGCGTCTGCCGCCATCGCGCCAGCGCTGAAGGCAAGGGTAATCGCAGCGGCGATTGTGGTGAGGGTAAGTTTGTTCATAATGTTCTCCTGGGAATGAATGTTGACAATGGTCGGGAGCGCCGGATTTGGTGTCCATCGCTCGCCGTGGTCGAGACTACGCAAACGATTCGGCGCCTTCTGTGCGCCAACGCCCATAGATGCTGTCGAGTCAGATCACCCTGCGCCCGCTGATGATCCGCAGCAGGACCACAACGACGGCAATTACCAGCAGGATATGGATGAAGCCCCCCAGGGTGGTTGAAGTGACCAGCCCGAGCAGCCACAGAACGAGCAGAACGACGGCGATGGTAGTAAGCATTGGAGTACCTCTTTTCGGAATTACGGCATTGGAATACTGAAGCCATGCCTTACTGAACGACGGTCAACGTGCCGTTGGCCACCTTGACCTTGGCGCCCACTGCAAAACCCGGCTGCGCCGCATAGGAAAACGTCTTGGAGCCGCCGTTGTCGAGGCGCACCACCACTTCGTAATGCTTGGTCGTTTTCGCCCTCTTTTCGATTTCGCCGCCGGCGTAGGCGCCTCCTGCGGCCCCGACCACCGTGGCTATCGTGTTGCCCGCGCCATGGCCGACCTGGCTGCCGAGCAGTGCTCCGGCGACGCCACCGGCGATGGGTCCGAGATAGCTTCCCTGACCTTTGACTTCAATCACGTTGATGGCTTCGACCACGCCGCAATTGACGCACAACCGAGCCGCCTGCCGGGCATTTGGCCGATGCTGGGAACCCGCCACCAGCGACTGGTCGAGCACCGCGCTGGTTTCCCGATTGGCGATACGCAAATTTCCCGTCACCACCGCGTTGGCCGCAATCCGATCGCGGCTCTTGATGATGTGACTGCCTTCGTAGACGCCGGTTTTGATTTCGTTCAGGACGATCTTGCCCTTGACGCCGGCTATCCTGGCGCTTGCTGCGCCGCCTGGACTGCCTGACAGCGTGAGGATCAATTCCTCTCCGACCGCAAGACGCGCAGGGGGATCCACATCGAAACGATCAATCTTCGGCGCCGCTGCCGAAGGCGCCGCACGGGCTTGCGGTCTGCCGGTGCCAACCAGCGGCTCATCGAGAATGGCGCTGGCCACCCGGTTGCCCACGCGCAAATTGGCGGTGGCCGTGCTGGCGGCGGTGATCCTGTCGCGCTGGCGAATGGTATATATGCCTTCATAAACGCCGGCCTCGGTTTCCGCCAGGACCACACCCCCGGTGGCGCCGCCGATCTGGACGGCTGCGGTCCCGCCAGGGCTGCCATACAGCGTAAACACCAGTTCGCTGCCGGGAGTCGCCCGCTTCACCGGTTCGACATCGAAACCGTCGATCCGCGCGGTCGCCGCCGAGGATACCGAGTGCTGGGCGTGAGCCGGGTTCGCCGAAAATGCCAGCGGAAAAAGCGCCACCAGGGCGAACCATCCAAGAACTATTCTTTTGTGCATTTTTACGCTCCTCTAGAAATGCCGGTTACGGTTGTGCTACCGGGGATAGTGGGCTGTCTGCTGTGTCGGGTCTGTACGCCAACGCACAATGCGCCTGTCGTCCCGGGCGGGATGATTCAGACGCAATGTGGATGCATGCTGGCGGCGGCGGCGGTGAAGATAACGTCGCCGCGCTCTGCACGAAGCGCCAACTCCCTCCCCGTCAAGGGGAAGGTCGCATGCGACGTTTGCGATTGGAGGGCTGGGGTGGGGATGGGGGAAAATTCCGCAGCTTCCGACCCCATCCCCCTCCTAACCTCCCCCTTGAAGGGGGAGGAACTGGGTAACTTAGCGCTTCATGCTACTGTCCTGCGCGGTTCCGGGCCGTTTCCGCAAACTTCAGCCCCGCATCCAGCGCATCCATGAATTCGTCGATCTTGATGGGTTTGGTGAGATAGCGGTAGAACCCGGCGTCCAGACCTGTTGCGACATCGATGGGCATTGCATTGGCACTCAGGGCGATGATGGGGATATGCGCCGTTAACGGGTCTGCATGCAGGATTTTCATGGCATCCACGCCGTTGATGCCGGGCAGGTTGATGTCCATCAGGATCACCTCCGGCAGATAGGTGCGTGCAAACTCGATGCCGAGATTGCCGTCGGCGGCGGCGAACAGGCGCAGATCAAGGCGGCGCGCCACAAGTTGCTCGATCAGTTCCAGGTTGGCCGGATTATCTTCCACATACAACACGGTGCGCTGCGGCGCGCCATGCGGCATCGGCGACCGCGTCAGCGCAGCATGCTCGGCTTCCTGAGTTTCAAGCAGTGGCGCCGTGGTCAGGCCCAATTCGAACCAGAACTCGCTGCCCACCCCGACCGCGCTATTCACGCCTATGGTGCCTCCCATCAGTTCCACCAGCCGCTTGGTCACCACCAGGCCGATGCCCGTGCCCTTGTATGTTCTGCTTTTAAGGAATATGAAAAAATGATGATGAGGCTGTGGAGTTTGTGGGCAAAGGGGTGCGCGGTGGATAAGTCGCGGCTTTTTGCGACTTATCCACGGCAAGCGCCCCGGTTCGCTGGCGGTTTTTTGCCAGCGAATTGTCCACAAAATCCACAGCCTTGTTTTTGGTTTCGGTGCGGCAGCTCGTCCGTCCCTGGGGACATCAAGCCCGTGGAGGAGCAAGGAGCGTCGCACCGATTTTTCTCGGAGAACCCGAACGGTTGCTTGGGCCAATAAGCCCGCATTTTTGCAAGGATGGGTGATGAGATGAACGAGAAACAAGTGGACTCTTTTGTCGGCATTGATGTGGCGAAGAACACCTTGGATATCCGGCTTGAGCCGGCTGGGGAAAGCCTGCATGTTGTCTACGACGATGTTGGCATGGCGGAAATTCGCCAACGCCTGATCGCCCTGGCACCGACCTTGATCGTGATGGAGGCGACCGGCGGCCTGGAAACGCGGTTGGCATGCGAATTGGCAGCATGCGGTTTGCCGGTGGCGGTGATCAATCCGCGCCAAGCGCGTGATTTTGCCAAGGCCACCGGACAGTTGGCGAAGACCGACCGGGTCGATGCGGCGGTGCTGTGCGCCTTTGCCCGCGCCATTCGCCCCGCGGTACGTGTGCTCAAGGATACCGGTACGCGCGACCTGGACGATTTGGTGACCCGACGGCGTCAGTTGATTGCGATGCGCGTTCAAGAGACGCTCCGTCTGGGAACTGCGGAATCCAAGGCGCTGCAAAAGAACCTGAAAAAGCATATTGCCTGGCTGGACAAGCAGATCACGAGTCTCGATGGCGACCTGACCAAACGATTGCGCACATCCGATGCCTGGCGCACGAAGGACGACCTGCTGCAAGGCATCCCCGGCGTCGGCGCGGTGACCAGTGTGACCCTGCTGGCCAAGTGCCCCGAACTGGGGCAACTCAATCGGCGCGAGATCGCCAAATTGTCGGGTGTCGCCCCCTTGGCCAACGACAGCGGCACACATCGTGGCAAGCGCTTTGTTTGGGGCGGTCGCGCCGATGTGCGCGCGGTTCTGTACATGGCCGCCGTATCGGCGATCCGCTGCAATCCAATCATCAAGGCATTCGCCGATCGCCTCAAGCAAGCCGGCAAACCCGCCAAGGTCGTCATCGTCGCCTGTATGCGAAAACTGCTAACCATCATGAATGCCATGGTGAAAAATAATGAGCCTTGGACAGCCAAAACGGCTTGACTTAGAACACGGTTGCTTCTCCAACAATACCGCCGAGCAGGCCGTCCGCATGCCCAAGGTCAAACAGAAAATCTCCGGCGGCTTCAGAATCCAGACTGGCCTTGAGGCTTTCTGCACTATTCGTTCCTACCTCGCTACCCTCCACAAGCAGGGCACCAACCTCTTCCACGCTCTCACCCTGACCTTCCAGGGCTACCCACCTCAGCCTCGTTTCGCATGACCGGGACACTCAGCAGCGCCTGTTCGTGGCTACCTGAGTAGTTACTGGATTTCAACGTCAAAACCGATCGCTCAGACTCAAACCTTGATTGGAATGGACTGACAAGCGCCGGTAGGCGACAATCGCGGCATGGACTTCGATGTCGTGATTGTGGGTGCCGGGCTCGCCGGCTTGGCCTTGGCGGCGGCTTTGCGCCGCTCGACTTTGTCGGTGGCATTGATCGAAGGCAGGGCGCCGGTTTTCCCCGAGGGATGGGACTCGCGTGTCTACGCGGTCAGTCCGGCCAACGCGCGCTTTCTCGATGTAGTGGGGGTCTGGCCCGATCTGGACGCAGTGCGCATGGAAGCGGTGCAGACCATGGAGATTCACGGCGACGCCGGTGGCCGGCTGGATTTCAGCGCCTATGCCAGCGGCGTGGCGGAACTGGCCTGGATACTCGAATCCTCACTGCTGCAACGCGAGTTGTGGGAGACGATCAAGCGGCAGGGCAATGTGACCCCGCTTTGTCCGGCACGCCCGCGAGAGCTGGTGTTGGGGTCTGACATCGCGCAACTGACCCTTGACGATGGCCGCAAGATTTCCGCGCGGCTGATCGTGGCGGCGGATGGCGCCGATTCCTGGACACGCTCTGCGGCAGGTATCGACGTGCACTTTGAGCCTTACAACCAGTTGGGGGTCGTGGCCAATTTCGCGGTCGAACAGCCGCATCGCGGCACCGCCTTTCAGTGGTTCCGCCCGGACGAGGTGCTCGCCTGGCTGCCATTGCCGGGCAATCGCATCTCGATGGTCTGGTCTACCCCGGAAGATCATGGCCGCGAGTTGCTAGCGCTCGATCACGACGAGCTATGCGCCCGCGTCGCCGAAGCCGGCAACCAACGGCTGGGGAAGCTGGAACTGATCACGGGGCCTGCCGGCTTTCCGCTGCGGCTGATGCGTGCGCCGAACACCGTGGCGCCGCGACTGGCGCTGATCGGCGACGCTGCGCATACCATCCACCCGCTTTCCGGTCACGGCATCAACCTGGGGTTCAAGGACGCACGGGCGCTGGCGGCTGTGCTCTGCGACAAGCCCGCTCATGTCGATTGCGGCGACCTGTTGTTGCTGCGCGGCTACGAACGTGCGCGCAAGGAAGAAGTAGTGACTTTGCAGGCGGTCACTGATAGTCTGCACGGCCTTTTTCGCCCCGCAACGGGCTCCTTGACCCATCTGCGCAATTTTGGATTGAACCTCACCGACACTTTGCCGGTCATAAAGAAGCTGATCGTCCGCTACGCACTTGCATCCTGACATTTCCCTGGAGAACTCATGAAACTACCTGTGCTTGCCGCCGTCCTGGCCTGCGTACCCCTTGCCGCCATCGCCGACGAGGCCGATGTGAGAAAGGCTGTCGAGACCAAGCTTGGCAGAATCGAAAAGATGGCGAGGGCGCCGATGGCCGGTATGTGGGAAATCACGGTGAATAGCCAGATTTTCTACATTGATGACAAGGCCACCTACGTGCTGCTGGGCAATCTGCTGGACATGAAGACGGGCAAGAACATCACGGCGGAGCGCCAATTCAATGCCCTGCCACTGGAACTGGCCGTGAAACAGGTGCGCGGCTCGGGGAAAAACGTTTTCGTGACCTTTGAAGACCCGAACTGTGGCTATTGCAAGAAACTGGCAAGAGACATCCTGACGCTGAAGGATGCGACGGTTTACACCTTCCTCCTGCCAGTGCTGGGCGATGATTCCTTCGAGAAGTCAAAAGCGATCTGGTGTGCGCCGGACAAGTCCAAAGCCTGGGTTGACTGGATGACGATAGGTAAGGCTCCTCCTGCCTTGCCCGCCAAGTGTGATACCGCCGGTCTGGACAAATCCGCGAAGCTTGGCGGCAAATTGGGTATCAGGGGCACGCCGCACATCTTCTTTGCCACCGGCGAACGTGTCGGCGGCTATATTCCCGCAGCGGAAATAGAAAAGCGTTTTGCCGCAACAGGCGGCTGAAGGGCGGGATATTCTCGGCGACGCGGCCTAATTCGCTCGTACCTTCTCTTTGCGGTGCGGCCCTGTGGCGATGTCGTAGATGCGCAGCATATCTTCTTCGGAAACATCGATGAAGGAGTCCATCTGTGACAGGGCGAAGATGAAGTCTTCATGCGAAATAGTCTGGTGTGAAGCGGGGGCAGGTTCCGGCACGGCGGCGCGGCGTGCCAGGAAGGCGGGGTAGCGGCGCCAGGGAAGAATGGCGTTGAAGGCGATGGCGACGGCCAGAATGACCAGCACATCACGCAACACCGGCGCCATCACAAAGCCGAAACCCAGGGCGCGCAAAGGCTCGCCACCCAAAACGGCCGTCAGTGCCGTTGCCCCGGCGGGTGGGTGGATGCAGCGCAGGTAATGCATCGCGGCGATGGACAGGCCCACTGCCGTTGCCGCCGCCAGCGCCTCATTCGGCAGGTAGCGCGCGCAGGCGACGCCAATCAGGGCGGAAACCAGGTGGCCGCCAACCACCGGCCAAGGCTGCGACAGCGCGCCGTGCGGCACCGCGAACACCAGCACTGCCGAGGCTGCGATCGAAAAGATCAGCAACGGCGGCGAAGACGGGCTACCTGGCATCTGGCTGGCGAAATAGACTGCAAGCAGGCCGACGAAACCGCCGAGCGCCGACAGCAGCCGCTCACCATGACTCACCGGACTCAATTCGATGCCCAGCATTTTCTGCCACGGCGAAGGCGTCGCCGGGTTCCGCGTAATCATCTCCCGCTCCTTGATCTGCAGCGGCGTCGCGCCGTGCATTGCTTTATACAAACTCGATACCGGCACGTTTACACAATGTCATGCAGAAAGGAATGATCCAGGTCAAGCACCGGCATCGCGTGGCGACCGCTCCCTGGCGCGTCAACTCTGTCGAAGCCGCTACAATCCCGCCATCTCGTCGCTGCCCGATACGGGCGAGGCCATGGACGCACTCTCCCAGTTTCCCGCCGTAATTTCCTGCCCTTCCTGCCGCGCGCCGATGAGCGCGCATCGCTTTCCGCGCAAGCTGACCGGCGAGGTCGAGCTGGATTTGTGCTTCGCCTGTCAGGGTATCTGGTTCGACGAATATGAAAGTCTGCAACTTGCGCCGACCGGGATAATTGAACTGTTCAAGCTGATTCACGAGCACCGCGACGACCAGCGTCTGCCGCTGGCCAACCACTTGCGTTGTCCGCGCTGCAACGAACGGTTGATCCGGTCACAGGATCGAGTCAAGAGCGGGCTGTTCAACTACCAGCGCTGCGGCCAGCACGGTCGCTTCATCAATTTTGCGCAGTTCATGATCGAAAAAGGTTTTGTGCGCCAACTGACGGGCGCCGAGATCAAGGAGATCGGCGCCCGCATCGGCGTGGTGCGCTGCACTGGTTGCGGCGCGCCGGTGGATATCCGCAAGGACAGCGCCTGCACCCATTGCCGCGCACCGATTGCGATTCTCGATCCGCAGGCAGTCGAGGCGGCTCTGACCAGCTATCAGCGGGTCGCGATGAAACAAGCGGCGCCGGAACCGGCGCTGCTGGCCGAGGCGATTCTGCTCAGCGAACGCGAGCGCAACCAGCGCCAGCGCGAACGCGGCCGCGGCCTCAATGCCGACATCGGCGACCTGCTGCAGGACGGCGTGGCGATGGTCTGGAACATGGTGCAGCGATGAAAGAAATAGTGACGGGTGTCATCCTGGCGGGCGGTCTTGGGCGGCGCATGGGCGGCGTCGACAAGGGTCTGCAAAACCTCAACGGCCGGCCCATGGTGCAGTGGGTGTTGGCCCGTCTGGCGCCGCAGGTGGATACGGTGCTGATCAATGCCAATCAGAACCTTGCGCGCTACGGTGAATTCGACTGCGAAGTGCTGCCCGACAGGATTCCCGATTTTGCCGGCCCGCTGGCCGGACTGCACGCGGCGCTATCGCATGCGACCAGTCCGCTGCTGGTGACCGTACCCTGCGATTCGCCCTTTCTACCGACCGATCTCGTCGCGCGGCTGCGTACTGCGCTGGAAATGGAAGGCGCCGAACTGGCCGTGGCACGCGCCGGAGACCGGGTTCAGCGGGCGTTCTGTCTGGCGCGACGCGAACTGCTGCCGCGGCTTGATGCCTTTCTGGCGTCGGGCGGTCGCAAGGTGGGCCTCTGGCACGCTTCCTTGCGGGTTGTCGAAGTCGCCTTTGATGATGAGGCCGAATCCTTCAGCAACATCAATACTCCGGAAGAACTCGCGCGCTGCGAGAAAAGGTCGCCCGCGCAACAGGGGTGACGTCTTTGCACAATACTGTGGAATACTGCACTAGCCGGTTGCCATCGAGTATGTTCCAATAGCATTTGATGTGAAGTGGTTCCTCAGTCAAGCGGAAAGCGTGGAGGCAATATGAATTGGTCATCGAGTCGCGCCAGGTTCGGCGCCGTCGTGGGTGGGTTGGGTCTTTTTTGCGTCCTGATGGGCGGATTTCCACCGATCGGTGCGGCGTCAGCGGCCGAGCCCGTGACAGCAGCCCAACCAACCGGTAAGCGATTTGCCACGGTCTTGCGTGTCCGCGGCGAGATTGCCGCATCCACGCCCGGCAGCGAAAGAAAGTTGCGCGAGGGCGACCCGGTTTACGTCGGCGAACGATTGCGCGCTACCTCTCTGGGCGAGGCAGTCCTCAAGACCGATGACTCCGGGATGGTCGGGGTTCGCCCTGGCACCGAGTTTGTCGCCGAGCGCTTTGCCGCCGAGGACAAGCCGACCGACAGTCTCACCGTGCGTCTGTTTACGGGTTCCCTGCGGGTGATCAGCGGCTGGATTGCACGCACCAATCGTTCCGGACACAACATTGTGACTCCTTCGGCCACCATCGGTATTCGCGGCACCGATCATGAGCCCTACGTACTGTCGGCCGAACTGGCTGCGGCCACGTCCAACAAGGAAGGAACCTACGACAAGGTCAATCGTGGCGGAACGATCATGCAGGTCGGCGAAAACAAGCTTGACATCGACGCGGGGCGGGTCGGTTTCGTGCGCGCACCGGCCAAGGAAACCAAGAGCGGCTTCAAGGAACGGGCCTTGATGACCATCCTGATGCCGGTGTTGCTGGACAAGGTGCCGAACTTCTACGTAGCGGGCGCGTTCGACGCCGAACTTGACCGCTATGCGCAAACCGCCGATCAGGACAGCTTGCGGCAACTGGAACAAAAGCGCAAAGCGCCGAAGGAAACACCCGCTGCGACGCCTGTGGCGCCCTCGGCGACGCCGGTCGCTGCACCGCCACCCCCGGCAACACCCACCGCGACCACCCCGATGACTCCGCCCGCAGCGGCGGTCAAGGCGCCTGCCACGACATCTGCCGGGGAATGCGTGCCGACGGCAATAGCCAAGACCTGGCTGGGACAAATGGATCGCGCGATAGCCCGGCGCAACGCGTCGACTATTATCGCCATGTTCGCACCTGAGGCAACGATTCGGGCTACCGTGCGCGGCAACGAAGGCAAGATGACCAGCGTCGATATCAGCCGCGAGGAACTTGCGAAGAGTACGATTGCCGCCATGAAGGGACTCAAGGACTATAAACAACGCCGGGTATGGACCGAGGGCAAGCGCGCCGATGCCGCTACGGACGCCGCCTGCAATCGCATCAGTCTGAGGTCGGTCGTGATCGAGCAGGGCCGGCAATCCGGAAAACCCTATCGGTTTGAATCGCTTGAGGAATACGTGATTGAATTGCGAGCCGGCAAATGGCTCTCGATCAAGGCCGAAACGACACAGCAGTAAGGCATGCAGGATGCCGGTCATCCGGCGCATGGAAAAATGCCGGCGCATGCGCCGGCATTTTTTTATCTGTGCTGGAGCGGGTGAAGGGAGTCGAACCCTCTTCATGAGCTTGGGAAGCTCAGGTAATGCCGTTATACGACACCCGCCTCGGCACGAATTTTAGCGCTACATCAGAACGATGTCGAACTGCTCCTGGGTGTAACCGCTTTCCGCATGCAGGGAAATCGGCAGGCCGATGAACTCGGAAAGCATGGCCAGCGCCTGCGATTCTTCATCGAAAAACAGGTCGATCACGGTCGGCGAGGCCAGTACGCGCATCTCGCGCGGAGTGAATTGGCGTGCCTCGCGCAGCAGTTCACGCAGAATTTCGTAAGACACCGTCTTCGCCGTCTTCAGCTCCCCGCGTCCGCCGCAAGTGGGGCAAGGCTCGCACAGTATGTGAGCAAGGCTCTCGCGGGTGCGCTTGCGGGTCATCTCGACCAGACCAAGCTGGGTAAAGGCCGAAACGGAAATGCGTGTATGGTCCTTTGACAGCGCCTTGTTGAATTCGGCGAGCACGGCCGCCTTGTGTTCCTCATCTTCCATGTCGATGAAGTCGGCGATGATGATACCGCCGAGATTGCGCAACCTGAGTTGGCGGGCGATGGTCTGCGCCGCTTCCAGATTGGTCTTGAAGATGGTGTCGTCGAAGTTGCGCGAACCGACATATCCGCCGGTATTCACGTCGACCGTGGTCATCGCCTCGGTCTGGTCGAAAATCAGGTAGCCGCCGGACTTGAGGTCGACGCGACGCGCCAGTGCGTTCTGGATTTCGTCCTCGACGCCGTGCAGGTCGAACAGGGGCCGTTCGCCGGTGTAGTGCACCAGGCGGTCATTCACCTGCGGCACATACTCGCGGGCGAAACGTTGCAGCTTCTGGAAATTCTCCCGCGAGTCGATGATGACATCGGTGGTCTCACTGGTCACCAGATCGCGCAACACACGTTGCGCCAGCGTCAGATCGTGATGCAACATGGTCGGCGGCAAGGCGCCGACGCTACGGCTCTTGATCTCGCGCCAGATGCGGCGCAAATAGGCGATGTCGGCCGCCAGTTCGTCGTCTCCGGCATCCGCCGCGACGGTGCGCAGAATGTAGCCGCCTGGTTGATCGGCGGGCAGCAAGGCCTGGATGCGGGCACGCAGCTTTTCGCGCTCGGTCTCCTCGCCGATGCGCTGCGAGATGCCAATGTGGTTGTCCTGCGGCAGGTGCACCAGCAGGCGTCCGGCGATGGAAATCTGGGTGGTCAGCCGCGCCCCCTTGGTACCGATGGGATCTTTTTGTACCTGTACCGTCAGCGATTGGCCCTCGCTGAGAATGCGCTCAATCGGACGCATTTCCTGAGCGCCATGACCGTTGCCGGCGGAACGCTCGCTCCAGATGTCGGCCACGTGCAGGAAAGCGGTGCGTTCCAGTCCGATCTCGATGAAAGCCGACTGCATGCCGGGCAGCACGCGCACGACACGGCCAAGATAGACGTTGCCGACAATGCCGCGGCCCTTGGTGCGCTCGATGTGGAGTTCCTGCACGATGCCCTGCTGCAGCAGGGCAACACGGGTTTCCTGCGGCGTGAAGTTGATCAGGAATTGTTCAGTCACAGCGGATACCCGAAGTCGCGCAATAGCAGCGCGGTTTCGCACAGCGGTAGACCGACGATGCCGGAATGCGAGCCGCGAATTTCTTCGATAAATAGCGCGGCGCGGCCCTGGATGCCGTAGGCGCCGGCCTTGTCCATCGGTTCGCCGCTGCGGACATAACGGCGAATCTCATCCGTGGTTAGCGGGCGAAAACGTACTTCGTTGATCGACAGCCGATGCTCGACGCGCTCGCCTTGCGCCACGGCGATGGCGGTCAGCACACGATGACTGCGGCCGGAAAGCCGCTCCAGAATTGCCGCCGCGTCGGCTTCGTCTTTCGGCTTGCCGACAATTTCGCCGTCGAGGTCGAGTGTGGTGTCCGCCGCCAGTACCGGACGCGCAACGAGCGGTCGGCGCTCCAGCAGGCCGACGCCAAACACGGCCTTGGCCCGCGCCACGCGCTGAA
This sequence comes from Sulfuritalea sp., assembly GCA_023229545.1. Classification (GTDB taxonomy): domain Bacteria; phylum Pseudomonadota; class Gammaproteobacteria; order Burkholderiales; family Rhodocyclaceae; genus Sulfuritalea. The sequence continues at coordinate 77,886 of JALNZB010000006.1, forward strand.
CGTAGGCTTCCGGCGTTTCGCCGGGCAGCCAGGCTTCGCTGACTTCCTGATCCTCGCGCGGTGCGGCGCGAAACAGCAGCAAGTCGAAACGTACGCCGACCTGCGCCAGCAACTCGCGGCGGCGTGGACTTCTGGATGCAAGGTAGATGCGTGGATCGATCATGTTTGAAAAACCTTGGCGACAAAACCTTTAAGCATAGCTTCAGTCCCGATGATAGGGGTGGCCCTTTAGCACGCTGGCGGCGCGATACAGAGCCTCGGCGAGAATCACGCGGACCAGGGCATGAGGCAGGGTCAGACTGGAAAGGCGCATGGTTTCGTCGGCAGCATCCTTGATGCGCGGGTCCAGCCCGTCGGGGCCGCCAATGATGAAAATGACATTATCGCCGCTTGCCATCCATTTTGCCAGGCGGTCCGCCAGTTGCCGCGTCGTCGGCGCATCGCCGTGTTCGTCGAGCGCGATGCGGCGACAGCCGGCGGGCAGTTGCGCCTCGATGCGCGTCGCTTCCAGCGCCATCATGGCTTGCGCCGTCTTGCCCGACGTACGTGGCTCGGGCTTGATCTCAACCAGCTCCAGCGGCAGTTCGCGCGGCATCCGCCTGGCGTACTCGGCCCAGCCGGCAACCACCCATGGCGGCGGCCTGGCGGAAACCGCCGCGACAATCAACTTCATTCGTCGGCTGCGTCGCCGGCGGCCTTCTTTCTGGGCCGTTTCGGCACGACCTTCCACAGTTCTTCGAGGTTGTAATAGGCGCGCACGACGGGCTGCATGACATGCACCACGATGTCGCCGAGATCGACCAGCACCCATTCGCCGGTTTCCTCGCCCTCCATGCCGATCACCTGCCCGCCGGCCTCCTTGACCTTGTCATGGACACTGCGCGCCAGGCTTTTGACATGGCGATTGGAGTCCCCGGTGGCGATGATGATCCGGTCAAACAGCGCGGAAAGTTTGCTGGTGTTGAGTACCTCGATATCCTTGGCCTTGATGTCTTCGAGGGCGGCGACAGCGATTTTCTGAAGTTTTCTAATGTCCATGCGGAGTCCGATAGATCTGATGTGAATCAATATAGTCGAGAACGGCGTCGGGAACCAGATAGCGCGCACTGAGGCCCATCGCCAGTCGCTGGCGGATCGCGCTGGCGGAAATCTCCAGCGCGGTGATGGCAAATGGGACGATGCGACCGGCTGGCGCGGCGGCGAGATCGGCGGCATCGCCGCGCCGGGCGGAAAATTCGGTATCCAGCGCCGCACCGCCAGCGCCGACTATTGAATCGTGGCCCGGTCGAGTCGCCACGACGATATGGGCCAGATCGAACAGATCGCGCCAGCGATGCCAGGCCTCCAGCCGGGCAAAGGCATCGGCGCCCAGCAGCAACGCCAGCGGGCGCCGCAGGCCATGCAGGTTTCGCAAACGTTCCAGCGTATCGATGGTGTAGCTTGGCCCCGCTTTGGCGGCATTCTGCACCTCCGAAGCATCGACGCTGAATCCCGGCATATCGGCCAAAGCCCGCTCCACCATCGCCAGGCGATGAACGGCGGCGCACAACGGCGCATCGCGCAAAGCCGGGCTGCCCGCCGGAATGAAGCACACCTCGGCCAGCCCCAGCGCCTCCCGTGCTTCCACGGCCAGACGCAGATGCGCGACATGCAGCGGATCGAAGGTGCCGCCGAACAGGCCGAGGACTCCCATGGCGGGCTCACTCATCGGCACTGGCCGTCGCCTCGAACACGCCGCGATAGGACATATAGATGCTGGCGACCATGGTCGGCGCCAGGACGAAGATCAGCAGCATGCGCAGCGCGATGGAGAGCACGGCAAGCAGGGACTGCGAAAGCAGTCCGGCGACGATCAGAATCAAGCCGGGCAGCACCGCGCCGACCAGAACCAGCGTCAGCCCGTACAAGGCAAAGGCGCGCCAGTTGCGCAAACTTGCGACAAGGCTGAAGAACAGCGATTTGCCGGCGCTGACGCCATCCCAGGCGGTCAGCAGCGGCGCAAACCAGAAGGCCAGCAGCAAAGGCGAGGCCAGCAGAAAAATCACCGCGAGATCGCCTGCGAGCGCCACGGCCTCGGTCGAATTGAGACCGTCGGCTATGTTGACAGGTTCGCCCAATATGGCGCTCCCCGCCAACACCACCAGGCTGGAGCCGACCAGATGCAGCCCCCCCAGGCGCAACAACCCGGCGCGCTGCGCGCCAATGCCGGCACTCAGAGTTTCGCTGGTGAAAAACTCGCCGCGTTCAATCGCGCGGCAGCCGTTGCCCAGCATGACGGACAGGGTCGGCAGCAACAGCGGCAACAGAAACGGGCCGATTTTGGGGATCAGATTCACCACGATCACGGCCAGCAGATAGCCGAAGGTCAGCGCCGTCATCAGCGGCGGGTGGCGGCGAAACAGGGCAAAGCCGCCCAGCAGCCAGAGTACGCCGTGGTGGGCGGGAAGGCGGCGCGCGTCCATCAGTCGTCCCCTGCCGGAGCATCGCCGTTTGGCGTCAGGACAGGCGCATCGAAAGCGATGTCGCCATCGGGGTCCGGTGTTCCGCTCGCCTTCAGGGTCGCAAAGTCGAACAGCCCGGCATCGAGCAGATGCGAAGGCACCACATGGCTCAGGCTGCGAAACATGGTCTCGACGCGTCCCGGGAAGCGCTTTTCCCAGTCGCGCAGCATCTGCTTCACCTGCTGGCGTTGCAGGTTCGGCTGCGAACCGCACAGGTTGCAGGGAATGATGGGGAAGGCGCGCACCTCGGCCCAGGCTTCGAGGTCGCTCTCGCGGCAATAGGCGAGTGGGCGGATGACGACATTGCGGCCGTCATCCGACACCAGCTTGGGCGACATGGCCTTGAGCCGACCGCCGAAGAACATGTTGAGAAACAGCGTTTGCAGGATATCGTCGCGATGATGGCCGAGGGCGATCTTGGTCGCCCCCAGTTCGCCGGCGACGCGATACAGCACGCCTCGCCTCAGCCTCGAACAGAGCGAACAGGTGGTCTTGCCTGCCGGTATCACGCGCTTGACGATGGAATAAGTGTCCTCGTCCTCGATGTGGAAGGGCACGCCGATCCCACGCAGATAATTCGGCAGCACGTCGGCGGGAAAGCCCGGCTGCTTCTGGTCGAGATTGACGGCGACGATGTCGAAGTCAATCGGCGCGTTGTGCTGCAGGAACAGCAGGATATCGAGCAGACCGAAGGAATCCTTGCCGCCGGAAAGGCAGACCATGACCTTGTCGCCGGCCTCGATCATGTTGAAGTCGGCAATCGCCTGGCCCACCTGGCGGCGCAAATACTTGGCCAGCTTGTTCGCCTCGAAGGCTGATTTCTGCGCCTGGCGGGCGGTCGGGCCGATGCTCAATGGTGCGTTCATAAATGGGCGGTACGTCCGCCGTCGACGTTGATGACCTGCCCGGTAACATAGGGCGCGTCGAAGACAAGGAATTTCACGGCGCGGGCAATGTCGGTGGGCGAACCGACGCGCTTCAACAGCGTATGGTCGATGATGGCCGCGCGTTCCGCGGGCGAAAAATCACTCTGGCTTTGCGGCCATTCGATGGCGCCGGGCGCCACCGCGTTGACCCGCACCCGCGGCCCGAGTTCCAGCGCTAGGGCACGGGTCAGACCGAGCAGGCCGGCCTTGGCGGCACAGTACAGCGGATAACCCTTGAGCGGTCGCTCGGCATGAATGTCGGTGATGTTCACAATGCAGCCGCCACTGCGTTCGAGATGCGGTGCCGCCGCCTGGGCCAGGAACAGCGGCGCCTTGAGGTTGGTGCCGATCAGGTCGTCCCATGCCGCCGTGTCGACAGCGCCGACTTTTGTGGCAAAGAACGAGGAGGCATTGTTCACCAGCACATCGAGTCGACCGAAGCGCACCACGACGGCCTCCACCAGTTTGGGTAGCGCCGCGATGTCCAGCAGATCGGCGGCGAAGGCGGCGGCGGATTCGGAGCGCTCCGCATTCAGCGCCGCAGCCAGATCATTCGCGGCGGTCGCCGACGAACGGTAGTGGATCGCCACGCAAGCGCCCGCCGCGTGCAGACCGCGCGCAATCTCGGCGCCGACGCGATGGGCTGCGCCGGTAACCAGAACCACGGGAGCATGCTGAACGTTCGTCATGCCGCAAGTATACCGGCGAGAACCCGCGCCGCCGAAGCGAAACCGAAACTTGCCGTGACCGCCACCGAGGAACCGTAGCCGGCGCAGTTGAGGCCTGCCGCCGGATCGATGGCAGTGTCGGCGGCGTCACCCGCCACCGTACAGGAGTCGGCGCTGACGGGACGGCGAATCTGCTCCGGCGAGAACACGCAGTCGACGCCGAACTTCTGCTTCGGCTCGCGCGGGAAGCCGTAGTCCTTGCGCAATCGCGCGCGGACCTTGGAGGCCAGAGCATCCTGCGTGGTGCGCGACAAGTCCGCGACCTCGATCCGCGTCGGGTCGGTCCGCCCGCCGGCGCCGCCGGTGGTCACGACGCGGATGCCGGCGCACCGGCAATGGGCGATCAGGGCTGCCTTGGCGCGCACCTGGTCGATGGCGTCGATCACCGCATCGCAATGCGGGATCAGCGTCGCCACATTGGCCTCGTCGATGAACTCCTCCACGGCATTGACCGCGCAGGCCGGATTGATCGTCGCAATGCGTTCCCTCATGGCGATTACCTTGGCCGCGCCGAAGGTAAATTCCAGCGCCTGAATCTGGCGGTTGACGTTGGATTCGGCGACATGATCGAGATCGATCAGCGTCAGCCGCCCGATACCCGAACGCGCCAAGGCTTCCGCCGCCCACGAGCCGACACCGCCGATGCCCACCACCACGACGTGCGCCGCCGCCGCACGCATCAGCGCTCCGCCGCCATACAGGCGATCGATGCCGCCGAAGCGGCGTTTGTAATCAGTGGGGAAGGAAATCACGTTGCAATTCTATACGGCGCTTGTCGTACTGACCGGGAAACCGCCTGTCGGAGCGGGCATCACTATGTCGCCAAAGCCGAGAGGCGGTCGCGCAGGTTTTCGGGAGCGAAGAAGACATAGGCGTTGCCCTGGCGCGATTTTTCAAGCAGCCCAAGTGAATGGAGGGCCAACAAATCACTGCGAGCAGTTCGGTAGACGACATTGTGCGAGCGCTGATGAGCGTCCACACGATACCCCTCGCCCAAGTTTCTCAGAGCGTGTGTCAGCAAGGCGATTTGCCGATGGTTAAACTTGGTTCGAAGCTCGGGCGATGCAGCCAATAGCTTCTCGGTCTCCCGCTGCTCGCCAGCTTTTCTGGTCAGGTATTCGTGGAGGGCTGCTATTGCCCGCCTGATGGTCAGGAGTTGATGCAGAAGAAAGTAGGTGGTGTCATTTTGGTCCGTCTCCGTCTCCGTCTTCATATAAGCGCGCATGTAGCTGATGGGGTTTCTGCGCAGGATGTGACTGATGGAGGGTGTACTCCATCACCCGAGCCTTGACGTAGTGGCAGCGATGTCGATCCGCCGGTATCTGCAAGATCATGCCGTCGAAGCGCACACAGTTGTCGTTGCCCACCGTGCGCTCATACTGCTCACACAGGATGTCCTCCAGGCTGCCGCCGATCCAGGGCACAAAGGCTGAACCAGCCTCCATTGCCGGCACGGCAAACTCGGCGTTGAAGGCCGGCACATAGACATCCAGCAGGTAGCGATTGGCCGCCTCCATATCCGCGATGCCGGCCAGCGCCAGTTCCTGCGGCAATCGTCCCTGATGCGTACCAAAGGCGCGCTCTGAACGCCCCCGCGCCTCGGGTGAGTAGGCGGCGATCATGTCGATCCCCAACTGCTTCATGGTGCGGCCAAACTGGGTGAGGTTCTCCTTATCCACCTTGCCGTCCGCCTCCGGGGTAATCCAGTAATGGCTGCCCCGGTCGCTGTAGAACGAACTGAACAGGCCTCGCGCCGTGATCACGTCATGCACGCCTCGGAAGCTGCTATAGCTGCGCGTTCCGCCCGTTCGCCGGTACCAACTATGAAAGTGCTTGACGTTCCAACCCAGATGCTGGCTTCGATACTGCTCGGTCAGCGCCATCACTTCATCGACCGGCGCCCGCCGATTTGAGACATGGTCCAGCCGTCGATCAATCAGTCCATCCAGCCCTTCGGGCTCGTACCGCGCCAGATACCGCCGGAAACGGCGCTCGCACATCCCCAGTATCTGCGCCGCCTCGGCTTGCGTCAGCCGCCCTTTGTTCCATCCTTCATACGCTTCTCCGAATCCCATCTTCCGGATATCCTGTAGCAGTTCCGTCCGTTTCATCTCGTACTCCCTTCGGGGCACTATGACGACCGGACAGATGTCGTGCTACAGAACCGGACAACTCATGAACCCGCAACATGGACAATGCTAGTGTTTGACAGCGCCGGGGAAGGAAGGTACGATTCGCGCCCTTCTAGGCCGGGTCGGTAGCTCAGTCGGTAGAGCAGCGGACTTTTAATCCGTTGGTCCCGAGTTCGAATCTCGGCCGACCCACCACCGTAATATATAATCCGAAATCTGGGTTGTTAGCTCAGTTGGTAGAGCAGCGGACTCTTAATCCGTAGGTCGAGTGTTCGAGCCACTCACAGCCCACCAGTATTCAAGCGGCCTCCAGCGATGGAGGCCGTTTTTCTTTGGTGTCTAGTAGACCGATAGTAGACCCGAAATAGATATACTCCACACGCCCATTGCGAACCGTATCAGGCTCGCCCAACACTTCCACCATGCCCGTCTTCGTACCGGCTGCTCTCGTCTTGCAGGCGGCTGCCTGCGGTGTGGTCAGCCACTTCTGCTTGGCATGAAGGTGATTGGATAGTGGCTGGAAGTGCCCCAGAAAACTCGTTGAAACGTGTTTGAGCTTTTAATGGAGCTTTGGGTAGGGGTTGGTATTGGTACGGGCATTTGGAACGCTGTAGGACTTTTGTGCACGTTGCAACTCTCGTCGTGGTCAATGTCTGGGTAGATATTCACCGCCCCGTCAATTCGTTCTTACCTGATCGCTTTCTCGGTGGTCTCGATGGATCGCCCCCGCAAAATATCAACTCGCTGACGTAACTCCTGTCCAGCCTTGAAGTGTGGCGTCCATTTCGCTGGCACCTCAACCCGATCTCCCGACCTCGGATTTCTACCTATTCTTGGTTGCCGGTAGCTCAGGCTGAAGCTCCAGAAGCCACGGATTTCCGCTCTGTCACCATTGATGAGACTGTTCGTGATCGTGTCCAAGATAACCGTGACTGACAGAGCCGCGTCCTTGATTTGTAGCTGTGGGAATCTGGCAGATAGCTCCGCAACGAGTTCAGATCGAGTCATGGCGTTAGTATTTCACACTACCGACCTTCGCCCAAATCTATAGCGATGAGCCACCGCTTCGATAGAAGGCTACCAAGCCTCTTGCCGCCTGTTGTAGCGGGATACCCTGCATCGGCGCAGTATGGAGCACTGGCGATCTTCCTAGAGCCATCGGTAGCTATTCGATGGCGGTGCAATTAACTGCACGCGGCCTCACTGGTCATGTCGCAGACGAGAGCACCATTGCCCGAGCATATCCATTACGAATTCCCTATCCCCTGGCTTTAACCCGCTCAGCCATGAACAAACGATCCGCGTCTGATCGTTTGGCATAGGGGAACCTTCACCAATCAAGTCGGCCATCGTAGTATCAAGCGCCACGGCCCCCGATTGGTACCTGCCTTCCCCCGAATACCTCGGCATCGAGCCAAAAAGGCGGAAATGGAATTTGGCGTTCACGGCACCAGTATTCAAGTTCCCAGAACTGAATGTAGACGCTCTTAAGAAATGTGGGATCGATTACGTTGTTAAGAATGCAAGCCTCAAAGTCTTCATCGAAGTCTGCGACATACAGCTTTAGTGTTTGGGTCTGCGAAAGAAACCCCATGTCGGCTGAATTTCGCGTATGCCTTCTCGCCCTAACCGCAGAGTGCTATACAGGTGTTCGTAACGAACCTCTGCCGCAAGTAACCGAATTGTGTCTTTGACAGCGAGCGGTATCTCCTCGATATGATCAAAACGATGGGGATCAAGCTCATTCCAACGGAAAGCTATTTCCCAAAGGCTTAAAGTATCGACGTTCAAAGCCACGCGTAAGCACTCAAGACTTGCAGCGTATCGCCTTGATTGCGCGTTCTAGTAAGGTCGGCGTCACTTTGTCCTGGCGCTCGACTTTGCTGATGTAGGCCTGAGTTACCCCCATGCGTTCGGCCAGTTGCTTTTGGGTGAAATGAGACTTCATGCGTGCCAGGGCGAGAGGGTTGTCGACGTAGTCTTCGAGAACAAAGGGGACGTACTTGTCATCCGCCGCCGCTTTAACTTTGGGATGCGCGAGTTTTACCCGAATCTCGTCCTTGAGCGCTTCATAAATAGCGACCGGCAAAAGAACGTATTCATCTTTGCCGTTGGCAGACTTGATCTTTTGCAGGTTCATTTGTACGCATCCCCTCGGGGCTTGATTCTCTCTATAGCGATAATCTTCACCGTGTCCTGTCGGTCGAAAATAACCCGCCAACCACCCACACACAACCGCCAACCGGGCTCGCCTTCGAGCTTCTTGATATCCAGCTCAGGATTGTCCGGGTTGTAGCCGAGCTGGTTAATCTTGTCGGCAATCCTCAGACGATCCGGCTTGGCCAAGCTCTGCAATTTCTTGCGCGCCCGCTGTTTGACAATGATCGTGTAGGGCATGGTTATATTACGGTTGTTTTTGGTTATATTCAAGTGCCAGCCATTTTGGCGTCCTGCTGCCTACGAAACCCCTTCGTGCACCTTAATGTTGTCATATTACGCCCTAAGCTATGACCCAATATGAACTTATAACCCCCACTATCAAATGAGTACACAGCGATTACATTCTGACTTTTTGCCCACAAACGAAAAAGGCCTCCATCGCTGGAGGCCTTGGTATGACTGGTGGTGATGGGTGGACTTGAACCACCGACCCCCGGATTATGAATCCTAAGTCAGACCCTACAACCCACTGGCTCAAACTACAATAACTCTTTACAAAACAACATATACACGCCATACTTGCCTTAACCTGATTGCGCGAAACTTCCTCAATTTTGACCTATTGCGTAACCCCGGCGTAACCCCGATAAGACCCTGAAATTTCTCTCGGGAGGCATGATGGCGAATCGTATCAGTTTCACCAAGGCAGCGCTTGACGCACTACCGGTGTCGGCGGTTGGGCAGCGGGCTACCTTTCACGACACCAAGACGCCCGGCCTGCAATTGCGGCTGACGGCCACCGGCGTCAAGACTTTCTCCATATTCCGTCGTGTGCGTGGAGGCGAGCCCGAGCGAGTGACGTTGGGGCGCTATCCCGCCATGAGCATCGAGCAGGCGCGGCGGCTGGCGATGGAAACCTCGGCGGCGATGGAGGGCGGCGAGAATCCGGCAGAGACGCGCAGGGCGGCTCGTGGAGAACGCACCTTCGGTAATCTGTTCGAGGTCTATCTGGAGCGCCATGCCAAGCCGAGTAAACGTACCTGGCGCGAGGATCAGCAGCGTTTCGACCAGTATCTGAAAAAGCCACTGTCCGGCAAAAAACTGTCGATGGTGGATCGTCAAATGGTGTCTGCCGTGCATAGCGCCATCACATGCGCGGGTCATCCGGTTGTTGCCAATCGGGTGCTGGCATTGGTCTCCAGCGTCTTCGGCTGGGGCATTTCGGCGGGGCTGTGCGACAACAACCCGGTACGTGGCATCAAACGCAATTCAGAGACATCGCGCGACCGCTTTTTGCAGTCGAGCGAATTGCCGCGCTTCTTTGCCGCGCTGGCAGAGGAGCAAGATGACACGATCCGCGATTACCTGCTGTTGTCGTTGCTGACCGGTGCGAGGCGCGCCAACGTGCAGGCAATGCGCTGGGTCGACGTTGCCCTGGAGCGCAACGAGTGGCGTATTCCCATGACCAAAAACGGTACGCCGCAGACCGTGACGCTGACGCCGGAGTCGCTGGAAATCCTGCTGCGCCGACAGGCAGCCAACGACGCTGCGGCAGACAAGCGTTCGCCTTTCGTCTTCCCCGGCCCCGGCAAGGCTGGCCACCTGATGGAGCCGAAAAAGGGCTGGCAGCGTATCCTTGAGCGTGCTGAAGTGATCGAGATTACCAATCGATTCACACAGGCTGGACGCTACGATGAGGCGGTACAAGACCTGCGGGCGAAAGCTGCGGCCCAGCCGGGCGAGGCGCTTCAGGCGCTACGCAAGCATGCACAGGAGGCCGGTGTGCACACAGGGGATGCGGGGCTGGGAGATCTGCGCATCCACGATCTGCGCCGCACGCTGGGCAGTTGGCAAGCCAAGACCGGTGCATCGCTCGCCATCATCGGCAAAAGCCTGAACCACAAGAACACGGCGACGACGGCGATCTATGCCCGGCTCGACCTTGACCCGGTGCGCGAGTCGATGGAGCGTGCAACTTCCGCCATGCTGACGGCGGCGGGGGTGAAGAAACCGGCGAAAGCCGTTACACTTGCAAAAACCTCATGACAGGAGCGAAATCATGGGCGCAACCGAACGTATTGCCGAACTTATGAAAGCCATGCACGAACGCGAGATCGGCGAGATGCTGGACTTCGCCGAATTCCTGCTCGCCAAGCGCGACAAGGAGAAGGCCGAAGCCTGGGCCACGCTCGACAAATACACGGGGCGCTACGACGGCGCCAAGTGGCAGCGCGGGGAACTCTACGACCGTGCCGGCCTTCGTTGACACCAATGTCGCGGTCTATGCGCTTGGCCGCGATAGCGACAAGAAGGCGCGCGCCAAACAGGTGCTTGATGCCGCACCGATTGCCAGCAGCCAGGTCATCAACGAGGCGATCAGCGTGCTCACGGGCAAGCAGCGATTTGCCCGCGAAGAGGCTTACGAGGTTGCCGATGCCCTCATGAAGTTGGTCGCGGTGGCGCCCGTCACGGCGAACACCGTGCGCGACGCCATGACTCTTGGCCTGCGATATGGCCTCAACCATTGGGATGCGTTGATCGTGGCCGCCGCACTCTCCACCGACTGTGACACGCTGTATTCCGAAGACATGCAGGATGGGCAGGTGTTCGAGGGTCGGCTGACGGTGAAGAATCCTTTTATCGGTTGAGTTAAACAGGGGGGCGCATGAACAAAGATCAGCACGAATTGAGCCCTGCCGACAAAGAGAAGAAAGACGACGAAGGGCATCGACTGAAGTACCTTGCCAGTCTTGGCAACCTCGCCCACCGCTACCCCATCAAGCAAGACCTGTGGAACAAGATGGAAGTCTTGCCCGTAGAGGGTGCGGCACTTTATTCGTATGGTCTTGACCCCGACACCATCCGGCAGGAGCTTGAACACTGCGGGTACGAAGACAATTCCCTTGACGAGCTACCCAGTGACTTCGATGAACGCATACGGATCATCAAAAGTGCGGTCATTGCTGGTTCGATCAAGCGTGGGTCACCTGAAAACCGCAAGGCTGTCGGTTGCGATGACCATACCCTCATCAAAATAAGCAGCTTCGTGAAATGGCGCGAAAAACACCATGCTGATTGGAAACCGGCTGAGGCCACACCGGCTTATCCCGAGTACCAACCAGACTATGAACCAGGAGTATCCGAGCAACAAGACGGCGCGGCGAAGGAACAGCCTTTTGACCCACTCCGCACCAATGGCATAGCGTTGCTTTTTCCTCTTGATACGGAGAACACCAAGAACATTTCCATTTGGAAAGCCCTGGCCAAGAATGCCAAGCGGAATGGCCTCTCTGTTGCCAGAATCCAACTGATTGGCGGCAAAGCCCAAAGCCGGTTTGATCCCTTGAAAGTCGCTGAATGGTTGGTAGCAACAGGAAAGTATACGCAGAAAAAGGTAGACCAGATTCTTTCCAACAATTTACCTGCCCGCAGCGCCCATCTGAAAGACTTTTTTGCGTCGTAGCTGAGCAGGTCTTTCATCGTTTTATCCCTCTTCTTGCGCTGTAGCTGGGCCTTAGCTGCGCCGTAGTTGCGCACATTTGCCTCGCATAACTTGCTCAACTCAAGCTTTCTCCTGTTCGCTCGGAATTGACCGGGTGACATTCATAGGAGAAATACAATGTCACATGCAAATAAGCAGTCTGTTAGCAACTCCGTCATGCCGAATTCAAATCTGCTCGGCAATGATGCGGGTGCCGCCTATCTTGGCGTGACCCCGCGCACCCTCGAAGTCTGGCGCTGTACCAAGCGGCACCAGATTCCGTATATCAAAGTCGGTCGCTTGGTGAAGTATCGCCAATCCGATCTGGATACCTGGCTGACGGCGCAAACCGTTGGCATGGCAACTTGAGGGAGGGCGCGACGATGGCAATCGAAACCTCTTCCCTCGTTCCCGGCTTTGACCTCAATGCCCTGCGCCTGCCGCAGAATTTCGGCGAGGCGTTGGGCGTCAAGCGTGTCCTTACGCGCGTCCCCGTGCGCAAACCAAACAAGTCCGAGTTCTTCCGCGTGCGTGCCGGCGAAAGCTGGCGCTTCCAGAGCATGATTCTGGAAATCAAGGAAGAAAGCGAAACCTATCTGGTCGCGCCCGAGGTGTGGAATGTCGTGTTCGAGTTGTTGCGTCCGGCCATGCTGCATCTGGCTATCGACCGCCACAACAACGTGTTCCTGATCCCGGTGCCGCTGCCGGGGCAGGACGGCCGCCGCAACCCGTGGCATCAGTCCCTCGCCGAAGTTGTGGCGACGGCGGAAACCCAGTGGGTGCGCAGCGTGGCGAACATGGCTATCGGCGGTTACGACATGCTGGTCGCCGAAGCAGTCTTGTCCGAACCGGAATGGCCCGATACGCCGTTCGACGAACTGATTGAAATCGCCTTTCGGGGGCGCATCATCCAGTCGCCGGATCATCCGGTGGTGGCGCAGTTGCTCGGGCGTTCGTGATGAACATGCCGCACTATCCGGGCGGCCTCTGGCTGGTGGACTTCGAGTTCCACCCCGCGCACGGTCGGGAGGGCAATCCTCCCGTGCCGGTGTGCATGGTGGCGCGCGAGTTCATTACCGGGCGCACGCTCCGCCTGTGGCAGGACGATCTGGCCTGCCACGCGGTAGCCCCCTTTCCGACCGACGCATCGGCGCTGTTCGTCGCCTACTACGCACCGGCGGAAATGGGCTGTTTCCTCGCCCTGGGCTGGCCGACGCCGGAGAACGTGCTCGACCTCTTCATCGCCTTCCGTCGCCACACCAACGGCAGGCTTCTTCCTGCCGGCAACGGCCTGCTCGGTGCCTTGGCCTTCTACGGCCTCGACGCCATCGCTGCCGACGAAAAGAACGCCATGCGCGACCTCGTGCTGCGACGTGGCCCGTGGAATGCTGCCGAGCAGCGGGCGATTCTCGACTATTGCGAATCCGACGTGCGGGCGCTCGCCAAGCTGCTGCCCGCCATGCGCCATGCCATCGACTGGTCACGCGCTGCGCTACAGGGCCGCTACGCCGTCGCGGTGGCGCACATGGAGCATAACGGCGTACCGCTCGACACGGAGGTTCTGGCGGCCCTTGAAACGGGCTGGCAAGGTATTCAGCATAGCCTGATCGCCGCCGTGGATGCGGATTACGGCGTCTATGACGGCACCACCTTTAAGCGCGAGCGCTTCGAGCACTATCTGATCGGCAAAGGCATCGCCTGGCCGCGCCTACCCACGGGCGCGCTCGACTTGCAGGACGACACCTTCAAGGACATGGCACGCACGCACCCGCAGCTTGCACCCCTGCGCGAGCTACGCAGTGCCTTGTCGCAGATGCGGCTGTCCGACCTCACGGTCGGCGACGACGGCCGCAACCGCTGCATGCTGTCCATGTTCCGCGCGAAGACCGGGCGCAATCAGCCTTCCAACACCCGTTTCATCTTCGGCCCTTCTGTCTGGTTGCGTGGCCTGATTCAGCCGCCGCCGGGGTATGGTCTGGCCTATGTCGATTGGAGCCAGCAGGAATTCGGCATCGCCGCCGCGTTGTCGGGCGACGTAAGAATGATGGAAGCCTATGCCTCCGGCGACCCCTATCTTGCCTTCGCCAAGCAGGCCGGTGCCGTGCCGCAAGACGCCACCAAGCACAGCCACAAGGCCGAGCGTGACCAGTTCAAGGCGTGCGTGCTCGCGGTGCAGTACGGCATGGGCGACGAGAACCTGGCCTATCGCATCAACCAGCCGAAGGCGCGGGCGCGTCAATTACTCGACCTGCACCGCCACACCTATCGCCGCTTCTGGGCCTGGTCGGATGGCGCATTGAACCAGGCCGTTCTCGGCGGCAAACTCTGGACGACGTTCGGCTGGCAGGTGTTTGTCGGCGACGACCCCAACGGGCGCAGCCTGTGCAACTTCCCCATGCAGGCCAACGGCGCCGAAATGCTGCGCCTCGCCTGCATCCGCCTGGTCGCCGACGGCGTGCGCATCTGCGCACCCGTGCATGATGCCATTTTGATCGAGGCACCGCTGGCGGAACTCGATGACGTAGTGGCACACACGCAAGCCGTGATGCGCGCTGCCAGCGCCGCCGTCCTCGGCGGCTTCATGCTCGAAAGCGATGCCAAGGTTGTTCGCTATCCCGAGCGCTACATGGACGAGCGAGGGGTGGCGATGTGGAACACGGTGATGGATCAGCTCGGGCTCGACGACCGAAAAGTCGGCGCTGGCGAGACGGGGACCTGTCCCCCGGTGGGACATTTACCTGTCCCGGCGAAGGACACCCGTACAGTCTTATCTATGTCTGATATAGAGTGCGAGTATGCATAGCCCCGCCGGGACAGTGGCGGACGCGCAAATTCCGACGACCCGGTTTGCCTACAACCCGGAAGCCGGATCGCATACCGCTCGCGCGCCTACCAAGAAATTCATCAAGGGGCCGATTCCGTTGGAGTGGATTTCACGCGCCAATGTATTGCCGGGAAAGGCCGGTGCAGTTGGGCTGGCGCTGTGGTTTCTGGCGGGCGTGCAACGCTCGCAAACAGTGAAGCTGACTGGCGAGATCGAGAAGATCGCCGGGTGCGGGCGGAAGGCGGTTTATGCGGGGCTGGCGGCGCTGGAGGAGGTTGGATTGGTGAGGGTGGAGCGGCGGCGGGGTGCGAGGGCTGTTGTCAAGGTCATTAGTTGTTAGACTACGCCCAACAGTTGGAATTGACTTGAGTTAAAAACATAAGTGTCCACAGGCTTTCGATTTACATGGTGATCTGTTATGGCGAGAAATAGGTGTAGAAAATTATTTGAAATGATGCAAAAGAAACGACTGGACATTCCACTCAATTCAGGCATCTACAAAATTCGCGAGAGTAGCGATGCAATAAAAAGTTGGAACGAAAGTATTGATGTACTGATTGGTTGCAAGGCTAAGAGGAAAGGTCCGCCCGTGTTAAACCATTGTGCGGCAGACGATTACCCTCATTGGCTTAAAAGTATCCCGAGGGCAATTTCTGAGCGATTTGGTTATGACATATTGCCGGGGATGCGAGCTTTAACAGGTGACGGTTTGTCCGCTGGGGATATCGATAACTTAATAGGTACCTATGCCGATAAGATCGACCATCTAATCGAGGAGTGCGAAAGAGTGGACGGGCTGTTGTGCCGAAATATCCGCCATGAATACCTTCAGTGGGCTCTCGGTCGGTCAGAACTGAAGGACTTGATCAATTTATCTTCGACCATTGCCGAGGGGATATTGAGTTCAGCAACAAAGTCTGGACCCAATAGCTTGGGGCGATAACCGCTCAGTCGCGGTGCTTGTAATCAACCCCGCAAGCACCGCGCCATCGCTACCGCCTCGCGGACTGAACCACGCCAGAGGCTACGCCACTGGCTTTGTCTCCCCTGCTATCGCCGTCCCGCCAGCGCCGACTTTCAAATTGTCGAGGTTATTGATTTACCGTAGGCCGATCACCACCATCACTGCTTTCCGCACAAATCGCCCGCACATGCATAGTTAGATGTTTTGCGGTTGGATGTTTTACATTCATCGAAGCGTGATGTATCCCGTATCGTCTACCTCGACGTACTTCTTCCCTGTTGGAGAAGAAACCTTAAGGGTACCTAGAACCAGCGCGTACCTACCAATCAACCCTTTTTCATTCGACACTTGGAAACGTTCGTATAGTTCATTCACGAACCGCATTGGTACCCAAATGCTCATGCTGCCACGACCACCCGTGTTGAGGCAAAGCCTAACGTTTTCCCAAAACTGAGCGGAAATAATCCTCCCCCAGTAGCCACGATACTGTCTCTCGTACACTTGGGACACAGCATCAAACGGGACAAAGAAGTTCGCAACCGAAAACTCGCCAATACCGGCGACTTCCAGTATTTGCTGAGATGTCCGAAACTGGGGGGACTCCATAAGATTACGGAGAATCTTGCTCAGACGCCGGTGCATAACGGCATCTGGGCGAGCGCCGCTGCCGATAAAATGGCCACCGCGACCGCCTGGATTAGGTGTGTTGGCATCGGGGTCGTTGTGTTTATCGTTATGTGCGCCGAAGTTAAAATCAAGGACGATGCGCTGTCCCGGATTATTAAGAATATCTTGATCATCTCCAGACCCGATATCGTTCTGATCATATTTGGAAGCAGCTAACGTGCAGCCCTCCTCATGCGGTCGTGCATAAAAGAGTGCGGCGTGTCCACTACGTGAAGCTTTCCGAAAATATGTTGGGGCAAGACATTCTGTGCAAATCAGGTATTGTTTCTTTCTTGCAAATTCGGTTGGCGGTAAGTCTCTAAAGCGGACTGCCGGATAAACCACGCCGTCAAGCGTGCATTGTGCTGTGTCCATGTTTGTTGTTCCTAGAACCCCACATCTTAGGAGGGCAGTACTAGCCGGTGGTGTTCATATTTAGGATTTCCAAAGCCGCCAAGACTTGCTTGGCAAACGAGTGCCCCTCTCCCCACCAGTTGAGTTCATCGTGTATTTGCGAAAGACCCGAATTCAGATTGGTATTTAGCGTACTCAGCTCACTCGTTGCCGCACCAAGGTCGTAAGAAACGGACTGCTCCAGCGCCTCAATCCGAGTGATGATTTCGTCTTGCTTATCAATCAACGTTTCCAAAAGAGCCTCGATTCTCGAAGTGTCCATGTATCGTTCCTTCATTAAGTTTATAGAGGACAAGTGCGACGCAAGATTGCATTTATGTGGGCCTAGCAACAAACAAGCATATCTTCAGCATTCCTTACTTTCCCTGCGTTAATCAGATAATCAATGCGCGAGTTTAGAACGCCCGAGATATTCGAGGTCGCCCGTCCGAATCCGAGCATTTCCAGAGCGGCATAAACAGCCGACTCCTGGCTGATGGAGAAACTCATCCTAATGACATCAAGGAGCGCTGCATCAATCTCTTCTGGCGGCACCAGCTCAATCTTGCGTTCCGTGACCTCCAATAGACCTCTGTTCCTGACCTTGGCTCTCAGACTGCTATCGGCATAGACAAACCCGGCCTGATAATGGAATAGTCCATTCCGGTGACCAAAGTGAATTGCCGAAATGACATTATCAACTATTCGGTTGCCTGCACGGCTGAGCCCGAAGGCAGCCAGAAGTCGTTTAATGATGTTCGTCTCATGGACTGGTGCCTCAACGCTCACGACCGTTTCGATGAGCTTCGACAGCGTACTGGGCGGAACCTCGTGCAGTGTGATCGAGCCATACCATGCAGGGAGTTCTGCCTTTTGATAATGGGCCTGTTCCTGCGCTGAATTTCCGCGATCCGAATCGTCACGTTCAATAACCGCCTTCGGTTCTTCAACTGTGGGAGGCGGAATCGTTGTGTCGTTGATCGTCTTGCGCGACTCTTCAATCGCAGCGACTGTTTTCTCCAACTCGCGCTGAGGACTCCTGAACCAGTCTGTGCTCCAGATACGATGAAAGCGCCATCCAAGGCTTTCCAGAACGCCCTGGCGCAGACGGTCGCGGTCTCGGGCGGAACGGGCGCTGTGGTAAGTTGCGCCATCGCACTCGACGGCAAGAACATAGCGTCCCGGTTGCTCCGGGTCTTTCACGGCCAAGTCAATGAAATAGCCGGCTGCGCCGACCTGGGGTTCGATCTTGTAGCCGCGCTCTTCCAGTGCTTGCTTGACCTCCAGCTCGAAAGGAGAATCAGCCTGCCTGCCAGTTTCTACAGGTATATCCAGCTCTCCCGTTTCGGCGTATTTGAGGAAGTGTTTGAGAGCGCGGACGCCATGACTTGTATCGGCATCAAGTTCAAGATCACCGGCAACAAAATTGCAGAACACTTCCATTGCCAGCTTGGCACGGCTAATCAAGACATTCAGCCTTCGCTCGCCGCCGTCGCGGTTCAGCGGGCCAAAGTCCTTCGCGATCCGCCCCGACTCGTTCCGGCCATAGCCTATGCTGATGAAAATCACGTCGCGTTCATCGCCCTGGACGTTTTCGAGGTTCTTCACAAAGAATGGTTCGTTAGGATGCTCCGTGTTGAAAAAGGGCTCGGCATCTGGATTGCTTCGTCGCATCAATTCCAGCTCGACCTGAATCAAATCCCGCTGGGCAACGCTGAAGGCCACCACGCCGAGCGACAGACTCGGCATTGCCTTGGCGTGCAGCATGATCGCGCTGGCAACGGCTTTTGCTTCCTCGCGGTTTGTGCGCGTTCTGCCACGATCATAAATTGCGCTGGGCAGGTGCCTCAGCCTTAAACCTGTCGCATAGCGATTGGTGCCGGCGGACGGAAAGACAACGAGCCGCCGGTCGTAGAACTCGACGTTGGAAACGGAAATCAGGGATTCGTGTCGGCTCCGGTAGTGCCAGCTCAGGTAACGCTCAGGTACTCCCCTCGCCCTGAACATGGAAAGGATGCTTTCGATATCCGAGGTGACATTGTCCTCTTCGTCCAGCTCTACATCACGACCGAAAAAGTCTGTTGGCGGCATCTGGCGGGTATCGCCAACCACGATGGTTTGCTTGCCGCGCAGAATCGCGCCGAAAGCATCCACCGCCTTGACCTGCGAGGCTTCATCGAAAATAACCACATCGAATTCGATTTTGCCTGGCGGTAAGAAGTTAGCAATGGACATCGGGCTCATCATGAATACGGGCTTGATCTGCTGAATCGCGCGCCCGGCCTCATCCATGAGAATCCGAATCGGCTTCAACTTTTTCTTCTTGTTCAGTTCATTTCGAATGATGGACATCTCGCCCGGCTGATTGATGCTCGGCTGGCGATCCCATATGCTCTTTGCAAGCTCGGCCTGAGCATGCGCCAGTATGGTTTTGTCGAGTTGCCGGAACTTTTCAATCAAATGGGCCTGTTTGATGTTGTCGAATTTTGAAAGAATTGGACTATTGGCATAACCTTGCTCGACAAGCCCGGTAAACCAGCAGATATCAAATGCGGTAACAAGGTCGTCGGGGTCACGATCCCATTGTGCGGCGGGCTCTATGACATCTTGAAGCCCCTGTCCTGCCATTTCCTCTTTCAGCTGATTGAAGCGGACGAGAAGATAAAGCCGAGGGATATTCGCCAGCCAATGCTGGAGTCGGACATCGATTTCTGCGAGTGCGAGCGTCGTCAGGCTGGCCGATGGCGCTGCCTGTTCAAGCTGGATGCGCGACATTAGGCGCTCGATAGTTGCCTCTAGCTCCTTGACGGCTGAACGGATCGATTCAATCTCACTTTTCGGCCCGATCGTATCCGACTGCCCGGACAGGAATGTGAGAACTTCGCGAGGCAGTTCGCCATTCTCAAGATCGTCGTGCAGCTTGAAAATCCACTCGGCGGTGCTGGCGAGTTCACCCCACTCCGAACGCTCCGACAGCCACTGCATTCCGAAGAGTGCCTTCCCCATACTGGCGTTCTTGTCGAAGCTGTTTTTTTGCTGTTGGTAATCGAGTACGTCATCAATCAGACGCAGGCATTCAGGGTTATTTTCTGGCAGGGGAGATTTGCAAAGCCCTTGCAGTTTCGTCCTTGATTGCCGGAACTTTCCAGAGAAGCCCCTCCACCACTTTTCGCCATAAATCGCAAAATTTTGCCGCACCTCCCGGAGGTCTTGTTCCCAGCCTTGATCGATGAGCATGGACTGATAGCTGGCTCGGATGCGCATCATCGCTTGCCCGGCTGACAACGCGGCTTTTATTGACTCCCGCCGAACTTTCCAATCATCGGAGGAAATCTGAATCCCTTGCAGTTTGGGTGCCTCGCAGGCTCGCTGGGCTGCGCGGCAGACAGCCTCGACCTCGGCCAAAGATGTTGGCTGGTTAAGACCGATCAGTTTGGTAATCTCGGCTGCTGATTTACTAATCTTACTGTTGAGGGCAATACCCAGTTCGATCAACGCGGTGACTTGAGATTGTTCGACGGGAGAGAAGGAAGTTTTCGTACAGCCCCAGAATGGATTTTCTGATGGAGTGCCCATTTCTTTGAGATGGTGCGCCAATTCGGAAACCTTCTCACGAAATCGACTCTGTTCCCGTTGCGTCCATTTCTCCATCGGTGCAAACGGCCATACCGGGAGGCTCTTGTGCTCGCGCTTAAGCTTCAGGTAGTAGCCCAAAGCGTTGATGAATGGAACCTGGCTATTGCCGATGGGTTGGTTCACCGCATCGCAATATTGATTGAGTTCGTCACGGATAGCCTTCAGGGTTTCGATATCCTCGGAAAAATCCTGAATGACTGGCTGCCCTTGATCCAGGGTTCGCCCCAGTTCTTTGAGAATGGACTGCTTTGTTGCTTTGTGGCTGTGTAATTCGAGGACAGCATCGCCAAGGTGACATTCATCCAGCCGCCGCTTCACGACCTCAAGGGCTGCCATTTTCTCCGAGACAAACAGAACCGTTTTGCCTTGTCCAAGTAGTTCGGCAATGATGTTGGTAATCGTCTGAGATTTTCCGGTGCCTGGTGGCCCCTGAATGACTAGATTACGTCCCCCACGTGCTTCCAGAATGGCAAGCGTTTGGCTGCTGTCGGCATCGCGGACAAACTTCACGTCGCCAGGCGCAATAACGCTATCAAGATGCGTCCCCTCGGCAACGACTGGCTGCTCATCCTCAAAGCCGTCGCCAAGTAAGCGACTTAAGACAAGATGATTGCTGGGGTGCTTCCCGTCCGGCCATATCTCCTGATCGAGGTCGTTGAACATCAGGAACTTCCCGAAGGAGAAGAAGCCCAGGTGAATTTCGTCTTGTGCTACCCTCCAGCGAGTCTGGTTGCTGACCGACTCGGCGACCTGCTTGTAGAAATTCTCTACCGGGGGCATGTCCTCCGCGTCGGCAGAGGCATCTGAACCGTACTGGGGCAGCGTGAGGGTGAAATCGGTTTTTAATTTCGCTGCCAAGGAGAGGTTCTGAACAAGATCGTCGCCTGTATAGACCAGCTTGAATGAATCCTTTGCGCCGATCCGCTCCACGGAAACGGGGACCATTAGCAGCGGTGCTTTCCTTAACTTGTCGGACGCATCCGCTTCGTACCAATGCAAGAAGCCGAGAGCCAGAAACAGGATATTTACCCCTTGTTCCTGAATGTATGTCTCCGCTTCGCCGTGAATCTTCAGGAGACTCAGGAATAGTCGGTCTTCGGTGAGGGATGTTTGGAGCTTGGTGTCGGTATGCCTCTTGGCAACTGAGCCATCGGCCTGATCTTCGCCTCCCCAATGGATTTCTCCAAGTTCGTGGAGCAGCTCGGTTGTGGAGTCGTCATGACCAACGCTTTCCTGGTCATCCTCCTTCGCCCTTGTCGTGGTCTGCTTCAGGCGACCTTCGGGCATGGGCAGGAACGTCATCGAGCGATTCTGCCGATAGAGGATATTCAATACCTCTACCGACAACTCATCAACGATGCGAAGACTCTTCGAGCCTGACCGAAAACTGATAAGGTTGTTCCTCAGGCCAATGTCGAGGAGGTCTTTTCGGCTGCTGAGAAGTTTCTTCTTGAGTTCGTCCTGTTGCATATCGGCGAGGGCGTTTATGACAGAGAAGCCAAGAATTGCTGAATCTGTGGCGCCCTTTGGGATGCATAACGGTATCCTTTGGTGCACAATCCTTGTGGTCGCCCGAGTATTCCCATGTGTATGCCCTGTACTGTTTTGCGCGTGACGACGATCATAGCCGATGTTCACCCGGCATACTGGCCCAAGCGGTTGGCGAACACAAGGGATGCGTTGCACCGCTCCGTCACGGTGCTTGCAAAGAAACCCGCAAGCCCCCCGCCGTCGCTACCGCCTCGCGTACTGAACCACGCCAGCGCGCATAAAACCCGCGCCCTGGCTTTGTGCCTTCGCTGACCGCCGTCCCTGCTAACCCGCCGCCGCTTCACCACTGCGCTGGCCAGCGATAACCCTGCTCGCCAGCTTGCGGCTCGCAGGCGGCTACCTCGTCGCGGGTTCCACCACGCCGTCACGCGATGAAGCTGCGTCACGGCTTTGTCTCTCTTGCTACCGCCTTGCTCTGCACTTCCTTCGGTCGCCGCCTGCGCTGACTTTTGCTCTTGGCTGGCTTGGTCACGTGCTGCCCGCCGACTGCGCCGTCGGCGATAAAGCCGCCCACGGCTCCGGCGGCTACGCCGGGGTGGTGCCTATTCTGCGCGCGTTGCGCGATTGTCACCCCGCCGGGCCGGGGTAAATCGCAAGCGATTGAACATAACCGCGCATTACCCAAAGTAGGCCAGTCGCTACGCAGGGCTTCGCTTTGTGCGCCTACCGCTGCGCGCCCTGCGGGTTCGGGTAATGGTCGGTTATGTCTGGCGCCCCGGCCCGGACAACGGCTATGTCGGCTTGCTTTGCTGCGTTCATTTGATTGGGCGCTACGCGCAAGGTGGGGTTGTTGCCCCGCCCGCCCTGCCGGT
The DNA here is from genome assembly GCA_023229545.1 of Sulfuritalea sp. Classification (GTDB taxonomy): domain Bacteria; phylum Pseudomonadota; class Gammaproteobacteria; order Burkholderiales; family Rhodocyclaceae; genus Sulfuritalea. Next base: position 100,660 of record JALNZB010000006.1, read on the forward strand.
CTGCCGGCGGCGGCTCGCACTGCGTTGCTCGTTCCCGCCTTGGCAGCCCGGCTTCCCGTCCGCCCCGGAGGGGCTCCCCAATTTTGAGTACGCATTACCTAACGAGCCCATGTTTTTTCTGTTCGTGCTTGATCGCCATTTTTCATCCCCCCAGCAAGATGCTGTCTATTTTCAGCCCCCTGATGGCTCACCACGTGAGCCATCTGAGGTAAGGGCAGGGCAATCGCATCAAACAGTGCCAAGCCCGAGGAGGGCTTCGCGGTAGGAATCAGATGAAGCGGCAATCGGGTTTTAAAATGAGAATTGCTGCATTTTTGGTGGCAGTAATATTCCCAGGTGTGCTAACCTGACAATGTAACCCCCGCGTAACCCCGACCAAAAACAAAAACGGCCCTCCGAGTGGAGAGCCGCTGAATTACTGGTGGTGATGAGTGGACTTGAACCACCGACCCCCGGATTATGAATCCGATGCTCTAACCGACTGAGCTACATCACCATGCAAAGGGGCGGAATTATCCTCGCCGCACGCTTGTCTTGTCAAGACGAAGTGTTGCGGGTTCATGAGTTGTCCGGTTCTGTAGCACGCAATCTGTCCGGTCGTCATAGTGCCCCGAAGGGGGTACGAGATGAGAAGGACGGAAGTGCTACAGGAGATCCGGAAGATGGGATTCGAGGAAGCGTATGAAGGATGGAACAAAGGGCGGCTGTTGCGACAAATGCGATCGTCATATTTAATCGGCCTTTCGGTTTGAAGAGTGGCAGACAAGACGATGAAACAGATGACGCTGGCGGCAGTGAAGGGATTCCAGAAGCACAATCGGGCGACGCGCAAGGTGGAGTTTCTGGCACGG
>JALNZB010000072.1 GCA_023229545.1 Sulfuritalea sp.
TGTAAGCAAAGCTGAAATACTCGATGCCATCGCTGGCATGACCGTTCTCGATGTGTCCGAACTGATCAAGGAAATGGAAGTCAAGTTTGGCGTTTCCGCCGCTGCGGCTGCTGTTGCCGCCGCCGCCCCGGCTGCCGCTGCGGCTGCCGTGGAAGAGCAGACCGAATTCACCGTGATGTTGCTGGCCGCGGGCGAAAAGAAGGTCGAAGCCATCAAGGTCGTTCGTGCTGCCACGGGCCTCGGCCTCAAGGAAGCCAAGGATCTGGTTGATGGCGCACCGAAGGCTGTCAAGGAAGGTGTTTCGAAGGCCGACGCCGAAGCCCTCAAGAAGCAGCTTGAGGAGGCGGGTGCCAAGGTCGAGATCAAGTAATCGCGATTCGATCGCGGGTTGGCGGCATTGCCGCCAACCCGCTATTGGTCCTTGTAGAACCGGAAGTGTGCAGTACCAGTTGAGTTTCACCCCTTTGTATTTGATCCGGGGGTTACACGAGAGTGCTGAACGATTCTGCCTCAGCCCTGTCTTTTGACCTTCGACGTCTGAATCCTGAACGGAGCCACCATGGCGTATTCCTATACCGAAAAAAAGCGCATTCGCAAGAGCTTTGCCAAGCGGGCCAACGTCCTTGACGTGCCCTTCCTGCTGGCGACGCAGATCGAGTCCTACACGCGCTTCCTCCAGGCCGACGTGCCGCCGGCGCAGCGCCGCAACGAAGGCCTGCAGGCCGCATTCACGTCGATCTTCCCGATTGTTGCGCATTCGGGAAACGCCCGCCTCCACTTTGTCGAGTTCATGCTGGGCGAGCCGACCTTCGATGTCAAGGAATGCCAGCAACGCGGTCTGACTTTCGCCAGCCCGCTGCGCGCCAAGGTTCGCCTCGAACTGCTTGATCGTGACACCAAGGCGGTAAAGGAAGTCAAGGAAGACCAACCGCTGTACATGGGCGAAATTCCCTTGATGACGACCACGGGTTCCTTCGTGATCAACGGCACGGAGCGGGTCATCGTTTCCCAGTTGCATCGTTCGCCGGGCGTTTTCTTCGAACACGACAAGGGCAAGACCCACAGCTCCGGCAAGTTGCTGTTTTCGGCGCGTATCATTCCCTATCGCGGCTCCTGGCTGGATTTCGAATTCGATCCGAAGGACATCCTTTACTTCCGTATCGATCGCCGCCGCAAGATGCCGGTAACCATTCTGCTCAAGTCGATCGGCCTGACGCATGAGCAGATCCTTGCCACCTTCTTCGAGTCCGACACCTTCCATTTCAACAAGAAGGGCATACTCTTCGAGGTGGTGCCCGAACGCCTGCGTGGCGAAGTGGCGAAATTCGACATCCTCGACAAGGCCGGCAAGGTCATTGTCGCAAAGGACAAGCGGATTACGGTCAAGCATATCCGCGAAATGGCCGAGGCCGGCATCAAGAAGATCATCGTTCCCGATGAGTTCATGATCGGCCGCATCATCGCTCGCAACACTGTCAATGCCGAAACCGGCGAAGTGCTGGCCAACGCCAACGACGAGATCACTGAAGACCTGCTCGCCAAGCTCGCGGCAGGAGGCGTCGAGCAGATTCAGACGCTTTACGTCAACGACCTGGATCGCGGCGCCTACATCTCATCGACGCTGCGTATCGACGAAACCGCAGACCAATGGGCCTCGCGCGTGGCGATCTACAGAATGATGCGCCCAGGCGAGCCGCCGACGGAAGACGCTGTCGAGAATCTGTTCCATGGCCTGTTCTACTCGGAAGAGCGCTACGACCTCTCCGCTGTCGGCCGCATGAAATTCAATCGCCGCGTCGGCCGCGACGGAATTGAAGGCGCAGGTACGCTGTCGAACGAAGATATCGTCGACGTGGTCCGCATCCTTGTCGAACTGCGCAACGGGCGCGGCGAAGTCGATGACATCGATCACCTCGGCAATCGTCGGGTGCGCTCAGTTGGCGAACTCGCCGAGAACCAGTTCCGTGCCGGTCTGGTGCGTGTCGAACGCGCCGTCAAGGAGCGTCTGAACCAGGCCGAAAGCGACAACCTGATGCCGCACGACCTGATCAACGCCAAGCCCATCTCGGCGGCGATCAAGGAGTTTTTCGGCTCGAGCCAGCTTTCGCAGTTCATGGACCAGACCAACCCCCTGTCGGAGATCACGCACAAGCGTCGTGTCTCGGCCCTTGGCCCGGGCGGCTTGACCCGCGAGCGGGCCGGTTTCGAGGTGCGCGACGTGCACCCGACCCATTACGGTCGTGTCTGCCCGATCGAGACGCCGGAAGGTCCGAACATTGGTCTGATCAATTCGCTGGCGCTGTATGCGCGTACCAACGAATACGGCTTCATGGAAACTCCCTACCGCAAGGTGGAGAACAGCCACGTCACCGACGAGATCGAATATCTCTCGGCGATCGAGGAAGGCAAGTACGTTATTGCGCAGGCCAATGCCCAACTGGACAAGAAGGGCAAACTCAGCGACGCCCTGGTGTCCTGCCGTTTCAAGGGCGAGTTTGAGTTGAAGGAACCGCCCGAGGTTCAATACATGGACGTGGCGCCAAGCCAGATCGTCTCTGTCGCCGCTTCGCTGATTCCCTTCCTCGAGCACGACGACGCCAACCGCGCACTGATGGGTGCCAACATGCAGCGTCAGGCAGTGCCCTGCCTGCGTCCGGAAAAGGCTTTCGTCGGTACCGGCATCGAGCGCACGGTCGCTGTCGACTCGGGAACTGCGGTACAAGCACTTCGTGGTGGCGTGGTGGACTATGTCGACGCCAACCGCATCGTGGTGCGCGTCAATGATGCGGAAACGGTGGCGGGCGAAGTCGGCGTCGACATCTACAATCTGATCAAGTACACCCGCTCCAACCAGAACACCAACATCAACCAGCGGCCTGTCGTCAGGGTCGGTGACCTGATCGCCAAGGGTGATGTCGTGGCCGATGGCGCATCAACCGATCTGGGTGAACTG
>JALNZB010000047.1 GCA_023229545.1 Sulfuritalea sp.
TGTAGTTCGCCAGCAACTCGTCTATCAGGTCAGCAGGTACAGCTTTCGGTACGGTCATCTTCGGTCCTCTTTGAAGGGCGGCAGTTTCCTGCCTTGGGACCGTTTACACAAACTTTAGGACACCCCCGAGGGGCCTCAGCATCTCGATGCTGACATTATCTTTATCCAAGCAAAAACCACCTCGTCATTTAACGGATCAGATATTGGATCGTTCATTCACGGAGTAAAGGACTTTCTTTCCGATGAGCCAAAACTTGTTCAGAACCGCCAGATAAAAGAGGCAAGGTTTCTGTGGGACGCCGTAATATCAATGTCGTCCTACATGGTGGAGCGCCGCCCTCACTGCAAGCTGTTCTATGTCTGCACGGGAAAATGGGTTGGCGACCAAAACCTACAAGCGATCATTGACAGCGGGAAGAAGGAGATCGAATCCACTGGCTTATTCGACGATGCACTCGTATCACCCAACGGGGCGAACGAGATTCAGAAGCTATATCACGAGACCAAGAACAAGCTTTCAACCACAATAACGTTCGTAAGCAGAATAACCCTTCCGGATATTGACGGGGTCAAAGAGGCGTACTTGGGGATTGTGCCTTTCCAAGAGTTCATCAAGTTAATACAAGATGAGAACCAAACAATTCACAGCATATTCGATGACAACGTCAGGGACTTCCAAGGGGAAAATGTTGTCAATAGGAAGATAAAGGAAACGCTGCTTCAACGAAAGTTCGAGCTCTTTTGCTTGCTAAATAATGGTGTAACGGTGGTTGCTTCGTCATTGACCCCAGCCGGAAACCGCTTCACGCTGCGTGACTATCAGGTTGTCAATGGCTGCCAGACTAGCAATGTTCTACATGAATGTCAGGGTATCGACGGAGTCGAGGCCGTTAATGTACCTCTCAGGATCATTGTCACGGAAAGTGACGATATCAAGACAGAGATCACCCTCGCCACAAATAGCCAGACAGAAGTTAGGACGGAACAGCTTGAGGCTCTCAGCGCGTTTCAGAAGCGCCTTGAGCTTTATTATGCTGCTGAAAAGAACTCTATCACTCTCTTCTACGAACGACGCTCACAACAGTACAACGCTCTCCCTGGTATAAAGCGGACACAGATTATTACGATTCCGAACCAGATCAAATCGTTTGCGTCGACGTTCTTGCAGTCTCCGCATCTGGTGTCTGGCTACTACGGCACAATCGTGAATCGTTTCAAAGGGCAAATATTTGCCGACGATCACAAGTTCTTACCCTATTACGTCAGCGCCCTTTGCTACTTCAGAATTGAGCAGTTCTTTAGAAGCGGCGAATTATCGTCTGACTTTAAGAAAGCGCGCTTTCACTTAATGATGGTTGTGAAATTGCTTGCGATGCGCGGAGTGGAATTACAACTCAATAGCAATAAGATTGAACAGTTATGCGAGAGTTTCAAGAAGAGTCTTCTTAACGAAAAGGAGGCTCTTGCCCTGTTTCTGCAAGCGAGTCAAATCTTTGAAAAGTCAGGGCTCGATATGACTAAGCGGCAATACAAGTCCGAGTCAGAAACTGAAATGCTTGTGAATGCGGTGATGATATTCCTAAAGAGCGCAGGGCATTCTTAAGAGGGCGCCGACGCCGATCACGTAGTTCCACCCAAGCCGCATAATTCGGTGGCAGAAAGGCAACCTTTCATATTCGATTCCGTGACCGCCATGCTGTCAGTGAGTAGCTGCGTCCGGTGATGAAACCGGTCGTTGAACCGATGCTGGCACGAGCGGCAGCAAAGGCAATCCAGGCCGAACTTGCCCACGATGCCTTAGTCCGCTAGACTTGTACCGTCACTTGAACAAGTGCCCGGTTCCGGGCGAGGTCGAAATCATGCGCGTCGTAAGCTTTTCCGAAGCTCGCAATAATCTCAAGCAGGTCATCGATGAGGTGGTCGACGATCTCGATGTCACCGTAATTTCCCGGCGCGATGCGCCCGATGCGGTGGTGATGTCGCTGGAGACGTTCAATAGCTGGCGGGAGACGGTGCACCTGCTCGGGACACCGGCGAACGCGGCCCACCTGGCAAAGTCGATCAAGCAATTGCGTAGCGGCAAGGTTCGCGAGCGGTCTTTGGTTGATGCCTGATCGGCTGGTCTGGACGGCTGCCGCCTGGGCCGACTACGTCTGGTGGCAAGGGCAGGATCGCAAGACGTTGAAGCGAATCAATTTGCTGATCCAGGATGCGATGCGCCACCCCTTCGAGGGCATCGGCAAGCCGGAACCCCTGCGCGAGAACCTGTCCGGCTGCTGGTCACGGCGGATCGACGACGTCAATAGGCTGGTCTACGCGGTCGAAGGCGGACAACTCGCGATCATTTCCTGCCGCTATCACTACGAGTAGTTTCCGGCTTCCTATGTGCAATAGGGGTCGTGCTCGGATTGGTTTGCGCGGCATTGGCCGTGCCGCCAAGAACTTCCATCCCCACCCTGTCCCTCCCCTTGAAGGGGAGGGGAATTCCGCTCGTCTGAACTCATGGCTAATCAGGTGGGAATTAGACCGGGTTGTGCCTTTAGTCCGATTCCGATTATGCCGCTTCGATGGTATGAACGTCGAAGGAGACCTTGAGCCAGTGCCGCACGGCGCCGAAAATCGCCGCAAGGTTGTCCATGCTCGGATTTCCCCTCGGTGACAGCATGCGATGCAGGCTTTTGCTCGGCTTCTCGGTGATTTCGGCAAGTTGCTCGAAGCCGATGGTGGCGTTGACCAGATCGCGGAGAATGAGCCGGGCAGTCTCCGGCTCACCGCTCAGAAACAGGGTTGCCGCTTCATCGAGAAGCGCCTTGGCAAATTGGGGATCGCGCTCGACACGCTCGATGACGGTTTGCTTGAAGTTGCGAGTCAATGCCATAGGATTACCTTTTTACTTTCTTCGCAGCGGCCACGGTTTCAAGCCATCAGCGCGCAGATATTCTTGAACCTTGATCATCACGGACGAATGGTAACGCATTAGTTACCAATAAAACAAGACCAACTCGGTATCGAGAAAATTCTGAAGGCAGTAAGGGGCCTCGAAGGGAATTCAGAGCAAGGCGATTCCCGCTCTCATGGAAATCAATTCCAGGCGGATCGCTTCAGTCCCTCAGCCGGGATCAAGCACGGTTACTTGGGTTCGCCCCAGCAGCTTCTTGAAGTCGGCGTCGAACGTGATCAGGTGTTCGCCGAGGTGGATGACTGCCGCCGCGAGCCATGCGTCGGGGATAGCGTTGGCGGTCAGCCGCTTTTCTACGCAGAGTCGGCGGAAAATTGGCCACTCGGCGCCGAGTGCGGGCATCTCTGTTCCCGGCACCGCATCGAGCGCGTCGATGAAGCCGATGGCTTCCGCCACGGGCGTTGGTTGAACAAAAATCTTCGGGTTGGTGACCAACCGCATGAAACTCGCCACCACCATCGGCATCAGTTTCAGGCTTGCGCCATCGGCGCAGACCGCAACGGCTTTACTCAGAACCGCAAACGCAATTTTGTGATGAGGATGATCGCTGCGCGATGCCGCTATCAATACATTGACGTCAGGCGTCATCGTCGGCGGCATCCAGCATCGCCTTGTTGCTGGTCGGATTCAGGCCGGCAACCAAGCCGCCGCGCCCCTTGAAAACGGGAATCCGCCGTTTGCTGGTTTTGCTTGTGAGTTGAGGCGTTCGCAGACGAAGTTGCAGCCCCTCTTCGATCAGCCGCGTCAGGCTGGTTTGCTGCCGCGCCGCCAGCGCCTTGGCGTTGGCAAGCAGCGAATCGTTGATGTCCAGCGTCGTCTTCATGGCGCGATGATGCAGATTTCTGTACGCGAAGTCAATGCAGCATTTCTGGCGAAATACGCGACTGCGGACTCCGGCGGGACTGGCGCCCCCGCCTGGCATCAGGCCTTGGCGAGTTCCGCGCGCAGCGCGGCGATCACCGTGTCATAGCGATGCGGGTCGCTGTCCTTGCCGGCGCCGAATACGGCCGAGCCGGCGACGAAGGTATCGACGCCGGCTTTGGCGACTTCAAGGATGTTGGCGGGGCCGACGCCGCCGTCGATTTCGAGGCTGACATCGAGGCCGCGCGCATCGATCATCTGCCGCACCTTTTTCGCCTTGTCGAGCACGTAGGGAATGAACTTCTGGCCGCCGAAGCCGGGGTTGACGCTCATCAGCAGCACCATGTCGAGCTTGTCCAGGGTGTATTCGAGGACATCCAGCGGGGTCGCCGGATTGAACACCAGTCCGGGCTTGCAGCCGCATTCGCGGATCAGGCCGATGGTGCGGTCGACGTGTTCCGAGGCTTCCGGATGGAAGGTGATGTAGGTGGCGCCGGCCTTGGCGAAGTCGGGGATGATGCGATCCACCGGCTTGACCATCAGATGCACGTCGATGGGCGCCGTGACGCCGTGCTTCTTCAGGGCTTCGCACACCAGCGGGCCGATGGTCAGGTTCGGCACGTAATGGTTGTCCATGACATCGAAATGGACGATGTCGGCGCCGGCGGCGAGGACGTTGTCGACTTCCTCGCCCAGTTTGGCGAAGTTGGCGGAAAGAATGCTCGGGGCGATCCTGAAGGTTTTGGACACGGCGAACTCCTGAAAAGGAATGCGCCGATTCTACCGGCGGCGCGGCGCGGTGGCTTCAGGAAATGTGATGGCGACCATAAGCAGGATGCGGCCGGATGCCGCTCGGCTAGAATTGTAGGCATCCATTCATGGGGAATTCGCAAATGATTCTGCTGACAGGCGGCGCCGGCTACATCGGCCTGCACACCGCTGCGGTGCTGATCGGGGCCGGGCATGAAGTGGTGCTGTTCGACAACTTCAGCAACAGCAAGCCGCTCGGCGTCGAGCGGCTGGAGGCCATCGTCGGACGGCCCGTGCCTTGCGTCACGGGCGATGTGCGCGAGCGGCCGGACCTGGACGCGCTGTTCGGCAAGTTCCCGATCAGCGCCGTGATCCACTTCGCCGGGCTCAAGTCGGTCGGCGAATCGGAGGCGCAGCCGCTGCTATACCATGACAACAACGTCTGGGGCACGCTGGTGCTGCTTGGAGCCATGGCGCGGGCCAATGTCAGGCGCATCGTCTTCAGTTCGTCCGCCTGCGTCTACGGCGAGCCGGATTGCAGCCCCATTGCGGAAACCGCCGAACTGCGCCCGGCCAGCGTCTATGGCCACACCAAGCGCATGGTCGAGGATATCCTGCGCGATCTGCATGTCGCCACTCCCGACTGGTCGGTCGCCCTGCTGCGCTATTTCAACCCGGTCGGCGCGCATCCGTGCGGCACGATCGGCGAAGACCCGAATGGCATTCCAAACAACCTGATGCCTTATGTCGCGCAAGTCGCCGTCGGACGCCTGGCGGAACTCCAGGTGTTCGGCGGCGACTACCCGACGCCGGACGGCTCGGGAGTCCGCGATTACATTCATGTCATGGACCTGGCAGAAGGTCATCGGGCGGCGCTCGACTGGATCTTGCGCGATCCGCGCGAAGTGTTGACGGCCAATCTTGGCACCGGCCAGGGCTACAGCGTGCTGGAAGTGGTCAAGGCATTCGAGGCGGCCAGCGGGCAGGCCGTTCCCTATTGCATCGTGGCGCGGCGACCGGGCGACGTTGCCGCCTGCTGGGGCGATGCTTCACTGGCCAGGCAGCGGCTGGGCTGGACGGCGCGACGCACTCTCGAAGACATGTGCCGCGACGCATGGAACTGGCAGAAGAACAATCCGCAGGGCTTCGCCTGACCCCCGTATCGCCGTATCGCCAACGCCGACTCTTTGCCGAATCAGGGCAATCTGCCAGAGGCGACCATGCGGTTGAAGAGCGTATTCCTGGATAGCCAGATCGCCTGATCGTCGAACGCGGTGCCTTGCGGCGCGTTGACGAAGGCCGGGTCTGCGGCGAGCGTGGACTGGGGGTTCGGGTTGTGGTTTTCTTCGGTCCCGGCGCCTCCTGTGCCGGCGTTCTTGCCCAGCGAATAGACAACGGCGACGGCGTCCGTGGCGAGCGAGGCGTTTGCCGCGCAGGCGGCGGTCACCGTGCCCGGGTTGGTCATGCCGACGCCGGTGTTGCATATCTTCAGGTCCGGCGCCAGGGTGGTTATTCCGGTGGTCTTCATTCCCGAAGTGGTGGAGAAGGCGTTGCTGTTTGCCGTGCTGATTGCATAGCGTACCCGGTGAGTGGTTTCACCGCCCCAGCCGTCGAGCAGATAGCCTTGCGTATCGATGGGTGCCAGACCCAGTGTCGCCGCCGGAAAGAAGCCGTCGTAGGGGTTGGTGCAGGCACCGCCACCCACCGGGCTTTCCAGTCCGTTGCTGGCGGACGATGCCGGGCAGGGCAGGCGGTCATTGGCCATGGCAAAGCCGAGCAGGGCATCGCGCGCCTCGGCCAGGATCTTCTGGGTGTCGCCATAGTTGCGGACGTCCTGCTGTCCCGACAGCGGCAGCATCAGGCCGCCCAGCAGCAAAGCGACAATGAACATCACGATGGCGAGTTCGATCAGCGTGAAGCCGCGCTGGGCAGAAGTCGGTGCCGGCGGTACGGCGAGGGTCAGGGTAGCCATGTGGTTGCGCGATCGCCGATCTCGATCAGTTGACCGCGTGCTGTCGTCGTCGAAGTTGTTGGCCTTTCGGCCACGGTGAAACCGAGCCGCAGGTTTCGGAAGGAGGGTCGGTAGCACATGTTGTCGGAACCGCAGGTTTGGCCGTTGGGACACAGCGGCGCGCTTGCGGCGCAGGCCGCCTTCTGCTCATCGTAGATTGTTGCGCTGTCGTAGACAAGCGGTTTGGCGGTGGCGTCAAGCTGGCTCATCGGCCGGGTGGTGTTGGCGAGGGCTATGGCGCGCGGCGTCAGGGCCTTGGCGGCAGCGATGGCGGGCGTCATGCTTCCCGGTTCATAGCTCAATTCAAGGCCGAAGGCGTACGAACTGGAACTGATGCGCGTGATGGTGTGTGTACCGTTGAATTCGGCGGGATTGGCGCCGCTGATGGTAATCGAATCGCCCGTGTTCAAGCCGTGATTGGCCGAGGTGACCGTGGCGTAATCCGTGCTTCCGCTGATGTCGGTCCAACCGATGGCCGAAATATAGTGACCGGGGTTCGCCGTGCCGCTCGGCAGCGTGGCGGTGAAGTTGTTCGCGTTGATGCGGGTGATCGAATATTCACCGTTGTAGCCGGTGGGCACCGCGTCCTTGATGACAACGATGTCGCCCGTGCTCAAGCCGTGGCTGGCGGCGGTCACCGTCAGTGTCGGTGGCGAGCCGGCGTTGTAGCTCATCGCCGATATGCTGGCGGCGGCATGCGGCTCGATCCAGAATTGAACCTGTAGTGTCGTCGCCCCATCCTTGGCGTCGCTCGGGGTCGTGAATGTCCGCGTGACTTCGAGACGGGCGTGGAACTCGCGTTTTGCGGTGTCGGTGCCGCCCATGCGGTCGAGTGGTGCAACACCGGGAGCCGGATCGGGAGCGGGAGTCGGGTATGGCAACACCGCAGCGGGATTGCGCGGCGCCGGTCGGGCCGAGGAGTCCGGCGGCCAGGGGAAGCCATGTACGTTGTCATCCTGTTGCGGCAGGGTCACCGGGATGGTGCCGTCCGCCGCTCCGTAGCCCCAATACACCACGGCAACGTGGCTGCTGTTGTCCAGTCCCTGACCGCCGCAGCTACTGGTGTAGCAAGGGTCGTTGCGACCGTTGGAAAGCGTGCTGCCCGACTCGGAGAAATTGGCGTTGCGCGCCGTGTCGAATTCGATGGCCAGTTTTGGCCAGGCGACATAGGGAATCAGGACGTTGCCGCTATCGCCCGAGTAGCCCAGATGCTGCCGCGCCGCGCCGCATGCGTTGGCTGCATTCCGGTCGCCATCGATCACGGCGAAGGTGAAGCCCTCGCCGACCTTGCGGATGCGAAAGCGGAAATAGCTGCGGAAGCCGCTTCCGCTGGCATGTGTCTCGGGTGTCCAGGCGCAGGCAAAAAGTTCCGCCGCGCTGGCCCCGTAATTTGAGTTGATCGCCGCGCTACCCAGGGTCAACAGGCGGCTGGCGGGAGCGTAGCTTGCTAACTGGATATTGCCGGCACTGGCCGCCACCGTCGGCGCCACCACCGTCAGGCTGGCGCCGGACGGAATGCAGCGCACGATGTCCTGGCTCGCGGTCTGGCTCGTCGATACCTGTTCCAGCAGACTGGGTCCGGTAAAGCTCAATGCGCCGGTGGTAGTGAAGCCGGTGAGGTTGTCGCCTTCAAGATAATTGGCCGGCGTATTGCGCTCGGTCGTGGTGCTTCGCAACTGCCCGCTACCGCGCTGACTGCCGAGGAGGATGGCAGCCGGACAGGTCTGCGCCACGCCGTCGACCGTGACCGTGAACTCGCTGGCAATTTTCGCGGTGACGAAGAACTGATCCCGGTAATGGCTGAAGTAACCGAGCGGATTCTGCGCATCGTCATAACAGGTGCTGCCCGGAATACGGCCGACGCTCTTGTCGGTGGGCGGCGTGAAGCCGCTCAGTGTGTCAAGTGTGAAGCTGGTACCGGCGGCGATCTGGTCGCGCAGGCAGCCGGTCATGAGATCGAGCAGGGCATTGATGTCGGCGCGGAAATAGCTTGAACCGCGCAGGGTGCGAAACAGCAGCTCGCTGGTGATCGTCGCCCCGGTATCGTTGGCCACCACCGTGCAGGCCGATGCGTCGTTGGACGGGCAATTGCCGGACCAGAGCGTGCCATCGCCGTGGCGGCTTACCGCGCCGCCGGTCGACAGGAGTTTGTTGGCGGCGGAAGTGTCGCCGCTGGCGCTGTTGGTAGTACCGGCCAGATAGTTTGTAACGCCCGCCAGATCGGCGGCAATCGACGGGTCCAGATAGTTGGTGACGACGTAATTGCCGCCGCACTCGCTCACGCTGTCGGTCGCCGAGGTGCTGCGATCCTGGCCCGTGAGCGGCGGTCCCGGCGAGAATACGACGGCGATGGGGCGGTCATGGGCGGAGGCGATGGCGCTGACCATGGCGGCTGTGCCATTGGCGACGACCACGTCCATCTGACTCACGGTATCCCAGTTCATCGGAGTGCTGCGCTGGATTCGCTGATGGCCGCCGGACACCGCATACCAAAGACATTCGCCGTGAGCGTCCCTGAGTGGCCCGGTGCCCAGCGTGCGCCAGGGGAAGCGGCCGATGGTCGTGATGTTGAGTGCGTTGCCGGCGAAATTGGCCGCATCGCAGCCTTCTTCGGTGCAGCCGGTGTTGTTGTTGCGGGAACTGCCGAGGTCGGGCAGCGGCAGGTAGCCATAGACCAGTCCTGCGGTGCCGGTCGCCAGTTGCTCGTCGCGAAAGCGCACGGCATAGCCGATCAGCGCCTCGCGCGCTTGCGTCAGCGCGTCGCCGGTCTGCTGTTGCCGGCGCGCTTGCACCCGTTCCGGCGAAAGACTGCTGACGAAGAAATACAGTCCGCCCATCGCCAGCAGCGCAATCAGTGCGATCAGCACGAAGCCGCGCTGATCCTGCCGCAGCGACCGCCGTCGCCGATCCATCATGAAGCCCTGTCAGCGCCTGACGGCCGGCGTCACCACGACGCCCCCGCCCAGCCGGGTGTTGCGCTCGCCGGTGGCCCGGTTCACGGTTTCACCGACCTTGAGCTGCGCCGGTGTTTCTTCTCCGGGCGCCAGCAGGGCGCTGCCAGGTGATTTGGGCGATATGACCGCGCTGACGCCGGCGCGCGCACTTTCGCCTTCGTGTTGTGCCTGACGGTTGATCCACACGGTCGCCTTGCCGCTTGATCGATAGACGATACCGTCCAGGCTCATGGTGGTGCCTTCCAGGGTTCTCGCTTCCTGGACATTGAACGTGCGCTGACGTTCCAGGGTTGCGCGCCTTTCGGGCGTAAAGAAGAGACGACCAAGCTCCGGAACGTCGGCGGCATGAGCCGGGACGAGCATGGCCAGACCGACGAGACTGACCACGCCCGCCGACACGATCGGGGTTGGGTATCTCATTTGCTTTCCTTCAGCGTAATCCATTCGAGTATGCACTCGGCTTTGAGTTGGGCGTTGTTGCCGCGGTCGATGCTGCTGAGTGCAATTCGTTCGATGGCGCAGGAGCGGACCTGAATCAGGGCCTGCACCGAGTCGCGGAGTTCGGCAAGAAACGCCAGCAGTTCGCCTTCGTGCAGCAGTTGGAGTTGCAACTGCATCTGGCTTGACATGATTTCAAAGCCACCGGCTGACGCGCCCGCAGGCAGTATGCTGGCATCCACCGACCGTTGCGGTGCAAATTCATAATCCAGTTTGAAGATGCGGCGGGTGGTCTTTATGCGGGCGATGGTTTCAACCCAGTCCAGGCGTTGTTCCGGGCCGATATATCCCCTGGCCTGGAGTTCCTTGAAGCGAGTGATCTTGTCGCGCAGCTCCTGTTGCTCCTCGCTCGCCCGCGCGAGTCTATTTTGCATGTCACGGCGCGAGGCGGTGGCTTCCTGGAAGGCCCGCTCGCTGCTGATTTCCATCTGCCGAATTGTCCACACGGAGCCGCCGCCGATCAGGGCCATGATAACCAGGAAGGCGATGGCCCATTGCAGGCGCTTAAAGTCGTTGGTGTCGAGCTTCATGCCTCATTTACCCTATTTCTCACGGCAGTCGTCACGATTGGCGCGCAATGCGCAAGGCAAACTTCGGCACATTGGCGCCATCGGCAAACTGCGCTTCGCCTTTTTCGCCGGCACTCTTGAGCGGCTTGTCGGATTCGATGTCGAAGGGGCGGCTGAGCACCTTGACCTCTGTTCTGGGGTCGCGCAGCCGGGCGGCGAAGCTTTCGATCAGTTCGATCTGGGCTCGCTGATCGGCAACGAGGCCGAGGGGAAGCTGGGCCTGAATCTCGATCACTACCCAGATCCCGTTGGTGGCAGCGGTTGCGGGCGGCGCGGCGCCAGCTCCCCGCTTTGCATCCTCCGATGCTTTCTGGCTGGCCTCGGGGCGGTCGCCGATCTTCCAGGTGAGGTGGGTCAGCTCGATTCTTGGGGTGTCGTTCAGCGCCAGGCTCAGGTGTATCAGCAAGGGCTCCAGTGCGGGTGCGCGCTTTTGCAGAGCCTCGACGCGTCCGATCAGCGCACGCAGGTTATCGGGGGTGACGCTGATCTTGGGCAGTCCGGCAAGTATGGCGTTGTAGTGCCGGCTATCGTTCGCCGTGAGAGTCTTTGTGGCTTCGATCATGTCGCCACGTTCGTGCAGGTTGAAGGCGGTTTTTCCCGCAAACAGCAGGCAGCCGGCCAGTACTATCCACGCCGCGCCGGTTAATTCGGCACGGATCCGCCAGAGTTTGAAGAAGCGTCTCTCGCTGGCTGGAGCGAACTGCTGTGCGGGTGCCTTGGTCGCCAGACTGTGGACGAGCAGGTTGTCGGCGTTGCTATCGAGCGGGGCATCCTTGAGCTCCTGCTGGCGCGCAACGGTGGCGAGGTCCATGAAGCCGAACTGAAGCTCATCGGTATTGAGACAAAAATCCCGCAATTGCAGTATCTGGTCGGCATGCGCCAGGACCATGGTACGCAGGGCCACGCCACTTGGAATCTGGCGTTGGATAACGAGATAGTGGAATATCTTGGCGGCGTCTGCGGCGATGGTGCGACCGATTTCGCCGAGGCTGTCGGTGGTGAGTTGTGACAGCCGCGAGAAATGCAGGTTGCCCTGATCGAAGAAGCTTTGCCGCACCCCGCCACGGGTCAGGCTGACGAATAGAACCGGACCGCTTTCGCCCACCAGTTTGGGCGCAAATCCGGCAAGTACCAGGGGCACCGAATACACGCCGACAAGGATGGCTTCCGCTTCGCGCAGTGTATCCAGCCAGGGCGTGAAGGTTTCAATCCGGGTAAGCGCGGCGAACAGCAGTTTTTCATCGCGCCGACCGACGGGTGCGCGGCCGAGCGAAATGATCGTGGACAGCGGCGTGTTGTAGTAATACTGGCCGAGGCGTCGCTGTAGCAGTGCGGTGCGATCCCTGCCCTGAACATAAGGAAGGTCTTCGATCTGGAAGCCTTCTTCGGCAATGTCCGCCAGCAGGTAAAACAGGCTGGAGCGATGACTCCTTAGATAGGCTGCAAGCGCTTCCAGACCCATCGGTTCATGAGTGAATTCGCCCTCGACCTTGATGCGGCCGGCACTCCAGTAGTGCGCCGTGAGCATGGGACCATCGAGAAGAAGAATGCGCTTGGCTACCATCAGGTTTTCATTTTGGTGATGATGTCGTAGATCGGGCCGAGTACGGCCATCATGATCCAGCCCAGCAGCAGGCCGAGGGTCACGGTCATGACCGGTTCGATCATGGACTGCACTTTCTCGATCGATTCGCGTACATCGCGATTGTAAAAGTAGCTGACGTTGGCCAGCGCCGCATCGAGCGCACCGGTGCTCTCGCCGACGCGCAACATGCGCAGCACCAGCGGCGGAAACATCCCGGTGGTCTGGAAAGCGGCCGTGACGTTCTGACCTTCGGCAATCAGTTCGCCGACCTTTTCCAGGCTTTCCCTGATGACGAGGTTGCCGACCACGTCTTCGGTGGCCTTGATCGAGTCGAGAATGGTGATGCCGGAGGAATACATCATGGCAAATACCGAAGCGAAGCGCGACAGGATGATTTTGCGCAGGATGCCGCCAATATACGGCAGGCGCAGTTTGATGTCGTCAAAGCGGTAGCGTGCCGCCTTGTCGGTGTTGACCAGAAAGGTGGCGATGGCGGCAAGGATAAGCGGCAGGCCGATAACGACATACCAGTAATTGACGAAAAACTCGGATGTGGCGATCAGTATCCTGGTCTGCATCGGCAGTTCCTGCCCCATGTTGCGGATGAAACCGGCCATTTTCGGTACCAGATAAATCATCATGAACAGCGTGATGGCGACCACTGCCGTGCCGAGAAATGCCGGATACATGATCAGCTTCTTGGTGTGGGCCGCGAGTTCGTCCTGCCATTTGAGCGATTCGAGCAGGTTGCCGAGCACTTGCGGCAAGGCGCCGGTCTCCTCGCCGGCGCGGATCAGGCTGACCATCACTTCGTCGAAGGTCTGCGGATGTTCGGCGAGCGCCTGCGAAAGTGTTTTGCCGCCCTCGATGCTTTCCACCATGCTGGCGATGATTTCGCGAAAGCGCGGGTTTTCGATGCTGTCGCGCAAGTCGGTGAGGCTTTCGATCAGCGACACGCCGGCCCGCGCGAGTTGCTCCAGATGGAAACAGAAGTTGATCAGTTCCGGGCGGGTGATTCTGGCGCGGTTCATCAGGCCGCCTTGCTTCACCGTGTCGCCATTGATGAAATCGAGGTCCATGCGCTTCAGGCGCATTTCGAGGTCGATCAGGTTGATGGCTTCGAGGCGGCCCGCCATCATTCTGCCGTGGGTGTTCATTGCCTTGTAGGCATAGAGGGCCATGTCGGGGTGCGGATGCGCGGTGCCGCCGGGCGGCTACATCCGCTCCGTCAGGTCGATGACGCGACCGACTTCTTCGATCGACGTGGAGCCGTCGAGCACGCGCCGCATACCGTCTTCGGACAAAACGCGGAAGCCCTTGTCGCGGGCCATGTTGCGAATCTCGCGCTGCGGCGCGCGGCGGCTGATGAGATCGTCGAGATCGTTGTCGAGGCGCAGCATTTCCATGATGGCGATGCGGCCCCGATAGCCCTGGTATTCACAATGGTCGCAGCCGGCGGCGCGGTAAAGGATGGGCGCCGGCTGGCTGCTGGCGACGCCCATCAGCTTGCATTCATGCGCTTCGGCGGGATAGGGTTTGCGACAATGGGTGCACAGGCGGCGCAGCAGACGTTGGGCAACAATGCCAATGATGTTGCCGGCCATGATGTCGGGCAGTACGCCAATGTCGAGCAGACGCGGGATGGCCCCCAGCGCCGAGTTGGTATGCAGGGTCGAAAACACCTGATGGCCGGTCATGGCCGCGCGAAAGGCCATTTCGGCGGTGTCCGCGTCGCGGATTTCGCCGACCAGAATGATGTCCGGGTCCTGGCGCATCATGGAGCGGATGCCGTTGGCGAAATCCAGCTTGGCGGATTCGGCCACGGAAGTCTGACGGATCATCGCCATCGGATACTCGACCGGATCTTCGAGGGTCATGATGTTCACGCCCTCTTCGTTGATGTGGTTGAGCACCGAGTAGAGCGTGGTGGTCTTGCCGCTGCCGGTGGGGCCGGTGACCAGGATGATGCCTTCCGGACGCGCCACCATCAGCTTCATCAGTCCCATCTGCTGCTCGTCGAGTCCCAGCCGGTCCAGCGGCACGATGCCTTTCTGCCGGTCGAGGATGCGCAGGACGAGGTTCTCGCCGTGAATGGTCGGCTGCGCGGCAACCCGAAAATCGACGGCGCGACCGCTGATGTTGAGCGAGATGCGACCGTCCTGTGGCGCGCGGGTCTCGGCGATGTTCATGCCGCTGATGACCTTGATGCGCACCGCCATGGCCGCCCAGTAGGATTTGTGCAGGGCGCGAATCTGCCGCAGGATGCCGTCGATGCGGTAACGGATGCGCAGGAAGCTGGCTTCCGGCTCGAAGTGCACGTCGGAGGCATCGCGCTTGACGGCATCGGTGAGCAGCGCATCCACCAGGCGCACCACCGGCTGACTGTATTCATCGAGCGATGCGGACAGGCTGCGATAGTCGATCTCGCCGGTTTCGATCTCATGCAGGATGCCGTCGATCGAGAGTTCATGACCGTAATACTGATCGATGGCGAGGGCGATTTCCGATTCGCCGGCAAGCAGCGTCTCGATTTCCAGGTCCGGGTGAATCAGCGTGCGCAGCTTGTCGAGGGCGACGATGTCATTCGGATCGGCAATGGCGATTACCAGCCGTTGCTCAGGCCGTGAATAGCTCAGCGCGAGGAACATGTGACGCTTGGCCAGCTCGCGTGGCACCAGTCGCAGGGCGTCCGCATCGACGATCGAGTTGGCGAGATCGACGGACTTCTGGCCGAGCGATTCACCCAGCGCATCGCGCAGCGTGGCTTCGGAGACAAAACCCAGGGAAACCAGCAGCTTGCCCACCGGCTGGTTGGATTTCATCTGCTCCAGCAGTGCAATGCGCAGTTGATCTTCGCTGATCACGCCTTGCGTGATGAGAATCTGACCGATGGGGCGGCGGCTGACGGCTGGTGAATTCATACGAGCTTCATTATCCCGCATCTGCCGGTGAGGGCAAGGCTCCCGCTTCTATGGCGTCAGGGCTGCAGGGTATTCAGGCGCGCCGTGGCCTGGGCCAGGTCGAA
>JALNZB010000073.1 GCA_023229545.1 Sulfuritalea sp.
ATCGGGACCGAATTCGGTTCCTGATCCGCTTCGCACGCCATCCCGGAATTCACCGACGAACTCATTGCCGTTGGGGGAAGTCAGGGTGCCTTGGCCGTGATACTTGTCGTCCTTGAACTCGCCGGAGTAAGTGTTGCCGTCGGCGATGGTCTGGATGCCTTTTCCGTGACGCTTGTCGTCCTTGAACTCACCGACGTACTTGTTACCGCTGGGAAGGGTCAGGGTGCCCTGGCCGTTGCGCACGCCGTCCCTGAATTCACCGATGTACTTTTCGCCGCTGGATGAAGTGTATGTGCCTTGTCCGGTGCGCGCGCCATCCCTGAAGTCGCCGACGTAAACATCGCCGTTGGGCCAGGTGTAGGTGCCTTTGCCGTCGCGCTTGTGGTTCTTGAACTCACCGACGTACTTGTGCCCGTTGGCGGATATCAGGGTGCCCTGCCCGTGAAACTGGTCGTCCCTGAAGTCACCGACATACTTGTCGCCATTGGCCGCCGCGAGGGTGCCTTTGCCATCGCGCTTGTGGTTCTTGAACTCACCGACGTACTTCTCCCCCTTGCCGGACGTCAGGGTGCCTTGTCCGTCAAACTGGAAGTTCCTGAACTGCCCGACGTATTTGTCGCCGCTGGACGACGTGAGGGTGCCTTGCCCATTGGGTGCGCCGTTGCTGAACTAACCGACGTACTTGTCGCCATTGGCCTGCGTATAGCTTCCCTGCCCGTGGTAGGTGCCGTTCCAGAAATCGCCGAAGTACCTGTCACCGTTGGGAGCGGTCACCGTTCCGGAACAGTTTGTCCATGCAGTGCTGTACGGACCCGGACACGCTGGCAGGCGGCCCTGGGCAATGGCGCCGTGCGATACCAGCAGCATCAGCATCAATAGTGGTTTTTTCATCATCTCGACCCTTGTTTGTCCAAGTCGGTAGCGAATGGGACCCTTTTGGCAGCTGCCCCTTGCCGGTGTCCGCAGATTCTACGCCAGCGCCCGTGCGATGAATGGCGGCGCGCTCGATCCCGATTGAGCCATGGACACCGCAGAAATGGAACAATGGGGTCCGGACTCACATTGATTTGAGCTTCCATGATCGAACGCATCGCTGCAGACATCATTGTCATTCTGCATCTCGGCTTCATCCTTTTCGTCGGCCTCGGCGCATTCCTGTCGCTGCGCTGGAAATGGGCTGCGTGCCTGCACCTTCCGGCGGCCTTGTGGGGCGCGGCGATCGAGTTTCGTCACGGTGTGTGCCCGCTGACGCCGCTTGAACAACGGTTTCGCGCGGCAGCGGGGGAGGCGGGATATTCGGGCGACTTCATCGAGCACTATCTGACCCCGATCATTTATCCTTCCGGGCTGGACGAGCTGGCCCAGACGGTTCTCGGCACGCTGGTCATAGTCATCAATCTTGCGGTCTATGGATGGGTGCTGTTCCGGCGGCGCCGTCATGGGCCCGCGCAACCGTAGGCGCTGCCCGGAGACAACGGCTGATGCCAAACCCTGGAGGTCTTGCCATGTCCCACGACAAGCAGCACAACTATGCCACCCGCACCGAATGGACCGGGAACCTCGGCGAGGGCACCACGAATTACCGCGCCTATTCGCGCGACCATGTGATTTCAGCGGCGGGCAGGCCGGACTTGCCGGGCTCATCCGATCCGGCGTTTCGCGGCGACGCCTCGCGCTGGAATCCCGAGGACTTGCTGGTCGCCTCGCTGTCGTCCTGCCACATGCTGTGGTACCTGCACCTCTGCGCGCAGGCGAAGATCGTGGTGCTGGCCTACCACGATGATGCAGTAGGGACGATGGTGGAGGACGCGGGTGGCGGCGGCCGGTTTTCGGCAGCGGTGCTGCGGCCGGTGGTGACGCTCGCGGCGGACGGCGATGAGGCGCGGGCGACGGCGTTGCACGAGGAGGCGCACCACCTGTGCTTCATCGCAAATTCGGTGAATTTCCCCGTGCGCATCGAGCCGACGGTACGGCTTGCTGACTGACACGCGGTACGGTGATTATCACTTTCGATATAATGGATATTCGGAAGTGAACTGCGCCGACTGAAACAGCCGAAACAGAGCTGCAAAGGGCTTTAGGGGAGACAAGAATTGCGCGTCATTGAGTGGACGAATGATTTCGCGCTCGGCATCGACGAGATCGACGAGCAGCATCGGACCCTGGTCGGCATGATCAACGCACTCGATGCCAGCACTCACCGCGATTCCGGCCCGGAAACCATGCGTCGGCTGCTGGCGCAACTCGGCGACTACGTGCGGGACCACTTCGGCCTCGAGGAACGTTTGATGGGAGGCGGCGGCTGTTCTCCCGAGCTGATTGGCCGGCATTTTTCAGAACATGCCTACTTTAGCGGCGTGCTCAGGGATCTGACGACCGATTTCGAGAAAGGGCGGCGCAACGTCACCGTTCCACTGATCGAATACCTTGTGCATTGGTTTCTGCATCACATCGTGGTCATCGACCGGTCGATGGCAAATCAGCTCACTGCCGCCGGGCATGACATGGCTGCACGCGTGGCGGCCGCGAGGCTTCACCGAGCGATCGACGGCTTGACAGAGTCGGAGCGTTTCCTGCTCGCCGAACGGCTGTCGAGGGAGCAGGCGCCGTAGCGGGCGGCGGAATAGTCTCCGGCGTCAGGCTTCAGCCAGGAATTCCCGGATCGCCGCGCTGACTTTCTGCGGCTGCTCGTGGATGATCCAGTGGCTGCCCTCGGGGATGCGCACGATGCGCAAGTCGGGCACGAGCTCTTCGAGGCCGTCTAGCAGCACGGTACCCAGCGCGGTGTCGGCTTCGCCCCAGATCACCAGTGTCGGTACGC
>JALNZB010000007.1:0-60476 GCA_023229545.1 Sulfuritalea sp.
TATGCGTCATTCGTACTACTGTTGGGCTTGGTCGTCACTGCCGCCAAATCGGTGTCGCCCTTCTCGTGTAACCGCTGCGCCAAGCGCACTTCTTTTTGGGGGATGGTAACGTGAAATTCGAGCTTTCTAAGGCATCAAAACTCGCGACAATTCTTGCGGCCGGTTCAGTGGTACTAGTGGGTTGCGGTGGTGGTGGTGGTGGTAGCGCGGACGTTACGCCCACCTCCTTGCCGTCTATTGACGGCACCCTGAAATTAGGCTTTATCAAGAAAGCCAAGGTGATAGCGTGGTGTGGCAAACAGTTGGACGGTGATAAGTTGGGCGAAGATCAATCGTCAGGTGCTGGTGACGGTGCCAAAGCTAAGGCTGACGGTCTAGGTCAGTATTCGATTACCCCCACCAAGGCGTGCTCCAAGCCGGTTGAGATCACCGCCGAATCACAGACTGACGCCGCTGGTTTGAACATCACCAAAATGGTGGACGACGTGAAACCGGGTGTTGTCGCTGACCATGACGTTCCTAGTCTTAATTTGCGCGCCGTTATCCCCACGGCCACCCCCGCTGTGCCGGTGAACTTGACTATGTATTCGCACGCGGCGGCCCTGAGTGCCGCGAAGACAGACTTCAGTGCAGCGTCTGTACAAACGGCCAATGAGCAAACCGCAGTCCTGTTCTTCGATCCCACAGCCAACACTCCGGCGAAAGTTGCCGCCGCCTTGGCGATATTCAACGCAACGCCAAGGGCTGACTTAGCAAGTGCCACGTCGGACGCCGAAAGGGCGCTGGTGACAAAGGACGTCATATATGCGAGTAATGTTGTTACCGCCGGTCCCGGCCTATGTGATATACAGTGCGTGGTTAATAAGGTTTCAGCTGCGGCAACTGTTACGGTCCTGGCAAACCAGAATGTCATAGTTCCCGATACGACCGAACTTCGCGCACTTATTGCTGCGGGCAACACCGCGTTGGCGACATTGGCTGAAGCCGATTCCACACTCACCGCGCTCAAAGACGCCGTGACCTTGGCGGTCGCTAGCGCCACGACTGACCTAGGCAATGTTGTCGTCGATCAGCCTGTTACCAATCCTACTGCCCCCCCGGTTACCAATACCGGTATCGCCGGCGCAAAGACGCTGCTCGCCGCTATTCGCGACAATCTGCTTGGCCTGTCAAACGATACCAAGACTGGCTTCATGGACGTCAAGGAAGCAGCGGTACAGACCGACCTGGCGGGTGTTCAAAACGGCGTCGACGCGCTGACCTGGACGGTCCAGGCGGCCAACCGTGCCGCGACCTTCCTCAGCGACTTCAGCGCGCTGAGCGGCACGCCTCCCTCGAGCTTTGGCGCGACAGTCCAGGACGGTTATCTCCGTCGTTACACGAACATGGAATGTACCTACTACACCGCAGGTACGGCACCCGATGGCACCACCAGTCTGGCGGGCGCGGCGGCTTGCACGTCGCTGGTGAATGTGGGTACGACCCAGAAGCTGGCAGTGTTTAGCATGAAACTGGACGCCGCCAGTACCGCGACGAACAAGGTCTATGCTTACCAGAACTACCTGTATGCCCCTGCCAGCACGGGTGCCCAGACGCCCTATAGCGGGCAGATCACCAGTACCGTCAACGCTAGTGGCCTACGCACCGGTATGAAGCTGACCAGCGGCAAATTGATGCCGTTGGTGCCCGGCGCCACCGACTCGACGGCGACGATGGACATTGGCTTGACCGGCGACAGCACCACGGGCGAGACCCTGGCGCTGACGGGATCCGTGACCAGCGGATCGAGCACGGTTTCGCTGCTTACCGGGTCGCAGGTGGCCTACAAGGCGTCGTCGGCCACGAGCGGCAACTTCTCGACCAAGTTGATCGGTCAGATCAAGTCCGCCGCCTTCCAGTATGACGGCACGCTTGACCTCGCAGCGACGGCGACCAACATGCAATTGCCTTCGCAGCCGGCCACGGTAGCGTTCTCCGGCAAGATATCGACGCTGGCCAATGGCGTCGCCACCGAGTTCTTTTCCGGTGGCGTGACGTACAACCAGAGCACCCTGAAGTCGTCGGTTTCGGGCAAGGTGACGAATGGCACGGCAGTAACCCAGGTGGGCATCAACCTTGATGGCTCCAGCACTGCGGCAGTCACCAGCGTTGCCACGTATGGTTTTTCTGCCCCGGCGTATTCACTGACTATAGTGGTCAAGAAGGACAAGTCAGCCACCATAACCGCCTCGGACGGCACCACTCTGGAGCGCTCGGTCGGCGGTACGATGGTGATGAAGGATGGTGCGACGGTCCCGGTCAAGATCGCAGACATCAGCAGCGCCGGTCTAGTTAGCTTCACCGACGGTACTAGCGTCCAGCTGACAGGCCCGGTGGCGTCGTTGGTTGCAAACTGACCCGCTGATACATCGTTCGTAACCTCAAACTGGCAGCTTCGGCTGCCAGTTTTTTTTACGGCTCAAGCACCATGAAACCCTATCTCTTTTTGACATCATTAGCCCTCGCCGCAAGCTCCGCCTGGGCGGTCGAACCCTTTTCCGGCAGCAATCCCGCACATTTCAGCGAACAGCGTGCTGTCTACCTGGAAGGCAGTGTGTTCCTTGCCAACGACTTGGTACCCCTGGTCGAGATCAACAAGGACTGGAGCCGCAGCTACTCGCCGCGCTCGGGGCGCAATCTGGCCCTGGTTTCTTCGCGCGTTGAAACCGGTCTGGAATGGAAGGGGTTTCGGCTGGGTCTGATCTCGCGTAATGAATGGCTGGCCGAAACCAACAAAGACACGGCGGATTACGTGCGCGCCGACCGCCAGAACGCGAACCATGATGCGGCGCGCACTTATGCGGCGGATTACACGATGCGCGGTTTTGCCGCCGACGGCATCAAACTGGGCAAGGCGTTTTCATATCCCGTTAGGGAGGGCTGGAAGCTAAATGTCGGTGTCGCGGCCAGCGTGTTGCACGGCAAGAAGGTGCGGGTTGAAAATATTGCCGGGAGTGTCCCCGGCGACAGCAATTTACTGCCGGACGTGGCTTGGACGCGCGATTACAGTCATACCGATACCGTCGCTGAGGGATATTTACCCAAGTTTCAGACGGGTGATCCCGGTGGTCAGGGCTATGCGGTCGATTTCGGCCTGAGTCTGGGGCGAGACGATGGTCTTCGCGTGGAATGGATCATGTCCGATGTCGCCAGCCGGATGCGCTGGAATGACATTCCAGAAAGAACTCTGGTCGCCGTTAGCGGACCGGCGGGCTGCGACGCATGGAGATTTAAAATTTGTAGTTCAAAAGTGCGTGTCGATCTCGACGAGAAGTTACCCATAAAGCATGCGCTTCTGCTGGCGGTGCCGCTCTATAAGGGGCAGGTGGAACTGGCCGATACCTATGTGCGCGGCTATCACTTTCCGCGTATGGGCGTGCGACAGAGCTACGGTGACGACTGGGGCGCGCGGGCGGATTATGATTTCCGTTTCAAGACCGTCGGACTGGGCGTTTCATATCGATGGCTCTACTTGAGTGTGCAGAGCGATGCGCTCGATCTCAACAACGCTAAGGCCTTCGGGCTCGCCGCCGGTGCCCGGATCGCGTTCTGATTTCTGCTCTTTGATTTTCGGGAAGTTATTTCGGACTCGTTCCTAATCAGTTCAGTTGCTTCGTGGTCAGGCGGGTTCGGTGTTGCTCACCTTGCCCGCCGCTTTCCCGGCTATCCCGTCCGGGGTGGGTAATAAATCATCGTTCGATTGCCATCCGTGCAATGAACCCGGATCGGGTTTCCCCTGCTGCCTTGGCGTGTTCATCGAGTCGGTGCAGTACGCGGCGGGGGATGCTGATATTTACGCGCTCCACGGTGTTGTCGAGTACGGACGGATCAACCTTCACCAGCGCCCATATCCAACTCTTGTACGCCTTGTGAGCTTTGCGCAATAAGGTGCTGGATCCCCATTTTCAAGTCGCCGTCAATGCGCGCTGTCGAGTTGCGTGTGGGACTAATCCCATAGCAAAAAGAATCCACCGCTGATACTTTGTTCTTGACAAAAGTCCGACAATTATCAGCGTAGGAGTAATGAATGGCAGGTGGAGGATCGTGTTTTGATACGTGAGGGTGAAGCGGGGGCAGGTTGTGTATAGAACGCCGCAGTCCGTTCACTATTTGAAGTTGAAGTCCAATTTCTACGTGAGGAATAAAATGAAACGTTCGCTTGTTCGGCTTGGCCTAGTGGCCATAATGGCCTCCACACTGGCAGGTTGCGGTGGCGGCAGCAGTGATGGATTCTTTAGCGGATTCACAACTACGACGACACCCCCGGGGGGGGCTGACCCGGTCATTGCTCTGTCGGATCAAGTCAAGGCTCTGGCGCAGGCAGCCGACCCCGAGACATGCGTGACCTGTCATGGCCCCAACGCGACGGTCGCCCTGAGTGGCAAAGGACACCAGGCTGAGTACAGCAAATATACGAATACCAGCACGATTTCACTCACCATTGATGACGTCACGAGTGTCCCCAACGCCACCGGCGGCACCTATACGTCGACCATGACGTTCACCGCGAAGAAGGCTGGTGTCGCACTCACTGCCGCCGAAGTCGCTGCATTGGATCAAAAAACATTTTATGCGTCGACTTACAACAGCGCAACACGCAAGTTTGACAAGAGTTTTTCTTATTCTGGTGGAACGACTGTCGGCAATTACGTGGCGACTGGAACTCCCGGCCAGTTCATGGTGAAGGCAGTCGCGGCAACTTTTGCGCCTGAATCTGCAACGACTACTGGGCCTGCCGGGACCACCGGGGCTCAAGCCTATGCTTATCTAGTCAGTGGCAAGCTTGCTACCGAGGGCATGCAGTTGTACGACGACGCGACCAACGTAGCCAAGGCCTATGGCGACGTGGCCACCTATGCCTCTACTGCCAACGTGGATGGATGCGTAAAATGCCACGGTACGCCTTACATGAAGCATGGCTATAGAAATCCGACAGTAGCTGGCATTTCAGATTTTTCCAGTTGCAAGAATTGCCACTTCGATACGGGTGCCGGTGGACATTTGGGCTGGCAGATTTTGAAGGATGATCCTCTGCGCTATATAGCGACGAACGCCGGCGCCACTGCCAATTTGACGGCTGACGAAAAAACCAAGTATGCCTATAAGAAAAATCTTATGAACGATGTGCATATGGCGCATGCCATGGAATTTGCCTATCCGCAGTCCATGAAAAACTGCGTAACTTGCCACGAAGGCAAGCTTGGCAGCGTATTGATAGAAAGCAACTTCAAGGCGGAAACCTGCATCAGCTGTCACTCCGTCGATGGCATCACGGCCAAAATGGCAGCTGCCACGTGGAATCATGCTGATGAAATCGCTGCCGGTATAACAAAAGTGGACTGTGCCGGCTCCTGCCATAAGGACTCAGGAACAAGAAATTTCAGCAAACTTCACGGCGGCGGTTATGATGCCAAGATATATACAACCACGGGTGCCAGGTATTCCGATACCATCAAAGCCAGCGTTGACAGTGCATCGTTCGATAGCACCACCAAGAAGCTGACCATCAAGTTCAGCGCGACCGGAACTGTTGAAAGCCTTTCGGCAAGCCAAATCACGCCAACTCTATTGGTTGGTCTGTATGGCTACGACACGAAGGATTTCATCGTGGCGGCACACGGTAGTACCGTTATTAACGGAGCAAGTGCCAGGAATCTGGAATACGTTGTCGGCGCAACCCACCCCCGTTTCACGACGGTTACGAACGCAAACGGCAGCTGGGAAGTGGTTGCAGACCTGTCGCTGTGGGCTGGCAAGATTACCGATGGCACGATCAAGAGAGCAGAAATTGCTTTCATGCCGACGCTAAAGAATCCTGCAATCGGGGTTGCGGCGACTGCTTCCACTCAGATCATTGCCCTCGTCGCGCCATCCAAGACCTTTAATTTCACGGCTAACGCGTTTGAAACCACGGCAGGTACAGGTACAGGGAGTGGAATCGTGAACGAGGTGGGCGGATGCAATACCTGCCACGATGCGCTTGCAACCACGTTCCATTCCGCAGACAGAGGCGGCAACGTCAAGGTTTGCCGGATCTGTCACGAGGTTTCGTCAGCTGGTTCGCATCTGGAGTTGCAGTCGAGGTCGATCGATTCCTATATCCATGCCATTCACTCGTTCCAGGCATTTGATCCAGGTGACATTGATTTCACGGATCCGGTCGCGGCGCTGAAATATGAGCATCACACTGCTTCTGTATTCCCGAACTTCACGATCAAGAACTGTGAATCCTGCCATAAGGCGGGTACCTATGACGTACCGGATCAGTCGAAGTCGATGCCGAGCCTGCTATCCGGGACCGATACGTTTAAGAAGGACAGAAATATCGGCACCATTGCGGCCTCTGTCACGGGTCCGGCAGCCAGAGCATGCGGCAGTTGTCACCGCTCGCAAAAGATCAATGCGGATGATGCCGGTGGACTGGTCGCGATGAACCAGCATTTCAAGACGTTTGGTTTTGCGGTTACCAATGAGACGGGTCTTTGGAGTGTAATTGTTGAAAAGATCATGGCTCCCTTTAAGTAGGTGATGAGAGCGAGGCGGGCCAAGGCCCGTCTCGTTGTTGCATAGTCATGTCGCCCGCGGACCGGGCTCACGCGATCCGCAGGCAGTTTCAGAAGCAAATTGCTGACCCGGTTACGGCAACGTAACCGGGTCATTTTTTTGGGTGTTCGGATTTCGGTGTGTTTCGGCGTCACCCAATAGCTACCGTAACAACTCGCCATAAGCAGGAGGTGCTACCATCGCACGAAGTGGGCGATAGGTGGTTGTTATGGGAATTACGCTAGCTACATTGCGACTAGCGAACGATGCACGCTCTGACCTGGAAGATATTGATGCGGAAGCAATCAAGTGTTGCTAGGTGCTATTCCCATGGAAGACATGGATTTGGTTATCGAACCTGCCAGGATGCGTGTTTCTGTAAATCCACGCGCTCCCAACATTCCAATGTCCCTTGCAAAGGGCATCAATGAGCAGTTTGGCTGCCAGGACAATAGAAATGATCGCCGACACCCCGGTCACGCGTAGGAATGCTCCTACAGCAAAAAGAATCCAAGTCTGATGTTGCGGGCAGGATAAATGCAAGACAATCACTCCTCGGAATCAGTGTGCAGATACTGTTGACGAGTACTCATGGCAATCATCAGGACAACTGAAAAAATCATATGAAACAATGGCAACGAGTTATTGTTGTAAGTGCAGGGATGGTGGGGCTTTACTTTTTTTCCCCTGCAACAGCCGCGCTGGCGGCTGAAGGGTCTGTTCCGGTGGCGGCGAAGAAGGATGATGCCACCACGGGTCTCGTCCTCAATGGCGACGCGAAATGTACCGCTTGCCACGATGAGGGGGATGGCCCGGAACTCATGGCCATCGGTAAGACCAGGCATGGGACGAGAGCTGACAGCCGCACCCCAAGTTGCATCAGTTGTCACGGTAAAACCGAAAAGCACCTCGCAAAAAAAGGCACCGTGAAGCCCGATATCACCTATGGCCGGAAATCGACAAGCACGGCCGAAGAACGTAGCGGCGCCTGTCTCGCCTGCCACCAGAAAGATGCGAAACGTTCGCACTGGGCGGGCAGCGTGCATGACGCGAGAGACGTTGCATGCAGTTCATGCCATAAAATTCACGTCGCCAAGGACGATGTTCGCGACAAGCGGACCGAGGCCGAAGTCTGCTTTACCTGCCACAAGGAACAGCGCGCTCAGGTTAGCAAGCCTTCACATCACCCGATCATGGAAGGCAAGGTGGCGTGTTCCGATTGCCATAATGCGCACGGCTCGGTTGGACCGAAGCTGATGACGCGCGACAGCGTCAACGACACCTGCTACACCTGCCACATGGAGAAACGCGGGCCGTTTGTGCATAGCCACCAGCCCGTGGATGAAGATTGCTCGAACTGCCATAACCCGCATGGCACCACGGCGGAGAGCCTGCTGAAGACGCGGGCGCCATTCCTCTGTCATTCCTGCCATACCACGCCGCATTCGTCGCCCCAGCCTGCGGTGCTGGCGGGTCCAGCACCCGCCGTACCCCACTGGTCGAACGGCCCCGTCATTACTCAGGGCAGGGCGTGTCTGAACTGCCATACGCAGATACACGGCAGCAATAACCCGAGCGGGTTGAGTCCAACTCCGCAGCGTCTCTTCCGCTGAGATGAGAGGGCGAATGATTATGAAAATACAGCACATGGGCTTCAATCAAAAATTCCTTGCCCTGGCGTTTCTTGCCGCATTTGGGTCCGCGCATGCCGATGACGATGAGCTTACGCAACTCATCAAGCCCGATAGCACGGTCGTCAGCGTGGGTGCGGGCACTGTCAGCGGCGACAGCAAGGACAGGACGGTCTTCAGCCAATACAACGGCTGGCGCAAGAACGACGCCAGTCTTCTGTTGGATTTCAATCTCATCAGGCGCGACGAGGCGACAGGGTTCTGGACCCGTGCCGAAGGCCGAAACATAGGTCTGGATAATCGTGAGTTGCGCTTCTCCCAGCAAAAGCAGGGCGACTGGAAGTATTCCGCCGAATATAGCGAACTGGTTCGCCATGATCCGCGGACGATCAATACCAACCTGCTGGGCGCGGGAACGAGCACCCCGACCGTGGTGAATTTGGCGACACCTGGTACGGGCTCGGATCTGAACCTCGATCTCAAGCGCAAGGGGCTCACCCTGAGCGCCGAGAAATGGCTGACATCCAATCTGTTATTTGAAGCCAGCTTCAAGAACGAAAACAAGGATGGGGCGCGCTTGTCCGGCATTGGCAATTACTGTTCCAATGTCATTGGGTCGCTGATCAACACCTGTGCGGGCACCACGGGGGCACTACTGATGCTGCCCGAACCGATCAACTCGACGACCCGCCAGTTCGAAGTCAGGCTGAACTATTCAGGCGATTCATTGACGCTGAATGGCGGCTATTATGGTTCGTTCTTCACCAACGCCAACGGGTCTCTGACTCCCAGTGTGAGCGGGAATTGGGGGCCGTTTACTGCGCTTGAGCCCGGCCCCACTTTGGGTGGCCTTCTGACGCGACCCCTGGCTTTGCCGCCTGATAACCAGGCGCATCAGCTTTATTTCGCCGGCAACTACGCGTTTACGCCGAAGATGCGCGCCACCTTCAAGGTTGCCTATACCCACGCCACGCAAAACGAAGACTTTGGCAGCGTGGGCCTGGCGGGAGCCCCGGCCGGTGTCGGCGGTTTGGGTGGGGTCATGGATACCACCCTTGCCCAACTGGGTTTCTCCGGCCGGCCCTTGGCAGCCGCCCCGAAGCTCTCCGTGAATGCCAATTGGCGGTATGAGAACAAGAAAGATAAGACCCCGCTGGCCGCCTATAGCGATAACGGTGTAGCCCCCTACACCCCGGGTTTGGCGACCAACGCGTCAAGATCGTCGGAAAAGGCCAACGGCAAACTGGAAGCCACGTATCAACTGCCGGATAACTATCGGGCGACGCTGGGCGTGGATTACGCCTATGTGCATCGCAATCGCCCTGTTGATAGCGCCACCATCCCGGCCGCGTCCTTTACGGCATTGCGCGAGGAAACCGAGGAATTGGGTTATCGCGCCGAACTGCGTCGCTCGATGTCCGAGACGCTGAATGCCGGTATCAGTTACGGGCAAAGCAAGCGCGACGGGGATCAGTGGCTGCAGCTTGTCGCCGGTTACCCGGCCAATGCCATCAATGCTCCGCTCGGCACCGCGCCGATGACGATGATGGATCGCCAGCGCGACAAGCTGAAGCTGTCGGCGGACTGGATGCCGACCAGCGCGCTGTCGCTACAGTTCATGCTTGAAGACGGCACGGACAAATACAGCGGCCCGGTCGGAAAGGGCCTGCACGATAGCGGCATGCGATCCTACGGCGTCGATGCCGTGCTGACGCTGTCCGATGCATGGAAACTGACCGGCTATGTGAATCGGGGCGAGCAGACCCTGCATATGGATCACAACGCCGGCTATATCCTCGCGCTGGACAACGTCAATACCAGCGTGGGCGTGGGTGTGGTGGGCAAGCCTTCGGCCAATTTCGAGCTGGGCGCCGATCTGTCCTATATGGATGACAGCAATCGCTACAACCAAAGCATGGCTACCGGCGCGGCGATCGTCGATGGCTTGCCGGACGTCACCTATCGCGTCACCAGCTTGAAACTCTTTGGCAAGTATGCACTTGACAAGACTGCCGACATCCGTGTCGACCTGGTGCATCAGAGCGCGAAATTCAACGAATGGACCTGGGGGAATGCGGGTGTACCCTTTGCCTATTCCGATAACACGACGGTAGGCATGCAACCCAACCAGAGTGTGACGTTCCTTGGGGCGCGCTACATTTACAAATTTAAGTAGGCTTAGGTAGGTTTAAGTAGGTTTGTAGTTTTAGAGGCAGGTGCAGGACCATGTTGTAACGATACGTGAAGGTAAAGCCGGAGGTGGGGAAAGTTGTTCAAAGCACCGGAGTCCTTCACTGTTTGCAGTGCAATTTCTACGTGAGGAATAAAATGAAACGTTCGCTTGTTCGGCTTGGCCTAGTGGCCATAATGGCCTCTACACTGGCAGGTTGCGGTGGCGGCAGCACTGATGGATTCTTCAGTGGGTTCTCAACTACGACTACCCCAGCTACCGGTGGTACCGCATCGGCTGGCACAACAGCGGCCGACGCTAGCAACTGGAAGACACTCGCTCCGGTTGTCACCGTTGACAGCGTCACCATAAACAGCGCTCCCGTCGTCAAGTTCACGGTAAAGGGTGCGGATGGTAAGGGCATCACCGGTCTCGGCACGAAATCCGCTCAAAGTTCGACCGCTAACGTAGCCAACCTCGCTAATATTGCCTTCACGTTGGCGAAACTGGTTCCTGGTACAAACGGCGCACCCAGCAAATGGGTCAGCCTCAACGTGCTCAAGCCGGGGACGAAGACGCAGCAAGCGGCGGGCTATGTCCAGGCCGCTACCGAGTCGTGCACCTCGGATTTCGTATGGTGCGGCACCTATCCGACCTCTGACCGAGAGGGCACCATGGTTGATCATGGTGACGGTTCCTACACCTACACCTTCTATCGGGATCCCAAGCTGGTCAAGGATCTTGCGGCGACCTTGGTTGACTCCACGAACGGCCTTTCGAAGAAAGCCGACTTGGGCGATTTGACCTACGATGCGACCTTGACCCACCGTCTCGGTATCCAGCTCGGCGGCAATGCTCCTGGCGTCACGCCGAGCATCGCCATGGGTACCCCGGCGAATGTGACCTTTGACTTCAGGCCCGACGGTTCGCCGGTGACCAGTACGCGCGATATCGTCAAGATCGACTCCTGCGCCTCGTGCCACGACGGAAAAGTCCTGGCCCACGGCAGCCGCAAAGATCCCAACTATTGCGTGACCTGCCACACTGATCAGATTAAGTACTCCTTCAGCATGGAAGCGCCCGCCACTGGCTTGGCGCTGACGGGCGGGGTCACGGGTACCACAGCCCAAAAGCGTGCCGAGCAGGCCGTCGTTGATGGCAGAGCTGTGGGCAACTTCCCCAACTTCATGCACAAGCTGCACATGGGCAGCAAACTGATAAAGACGGGCTATAACTACAATGTCGACGATGGACCGATGCTGTTTAATACGGTCAAGACCCCCGGCAACGTGCTGAACTGCACCAAGTGCCACAGCGGGGCGACTCAGACTGACGCGGGTCTTCAGGGCGTCAAGACCACCGATGGCGACAACTGGAAGGCTGTGCCCAGCATTCTCGCCTGCGGCTCTTGTCACGACGGTATCAACTTTGCTACCGGACAAGGCGTGACTTTAGCGGATAAAGCTGCCGATGTTAAAGCAAAAGTTGCTGTGGGTACGACCCAATCGGGTCATGATGGCGGTGCAAAATCTAATGACGCTTCATGTGCCCTCTGTCATGATGCCGCAGAGAATGCACTTAACCACGCAGCAAAACTGGCCGCCACTGCGGATGCCGCCAAGCGCACCATGAGCGCGACATTTACCGGGGTAACGGTTGACGCGACAACGGGTCAGGTTAAGGCGACATTTACCGTAACCGATGGTGGCGTTGCCGTAACCGACAAGACCAAGTTCGCCGCGCCTACCTTCATGCTGGCAAAGTTGGTCAAGGATGCTAACGGCGTATTCAACTGGGTTGGCTACGCGAACCAGATGAACACCAAGAATGAAGCTTTGGGTCTCGTTCCTCAATCAAAGGGTGAAAAAACTGGCACTTTGGTTGCGAATGCGGACGGCAGCTTCACCTACACGTTCGCACTGCTCGGCGCCACCGCTGGCGACATCAGAACCGTCACTCATGCGCATAACGTATCTTCGACAGGAAAATACGCGAGTAATCCTGCTGATAAGACCACCGCGAATTACCTGACGTTCGGTGACCCATCCATTGAATGGCCCAATCCGGTTGCCTATGAGCCGACCAAGACCCATCGTGTGGCAATGACCTCCAGCAAAGCCTATGTAGCACCGGCAACCGCACCCGCTACCGGCGCTCCTGGTTTTGAGGCTTGGCTTGACTTTGTTCCGGGGGCGGATGGTCTTGGAACTGGCACAGTGGTGGACACCCGCGATATATCTCGGATGACTGACTGCGCCCGGTGCCATGAAAACCAGAAACTCCATGCGGCCTATAACGTTCAGGTGTGCGTGACCTGTCACAATCCAGGCACCAAAGATCCCGGCACGGGTGAAACCGTTGCACTTGAGCGCCTTGTGCACAAACTGCATATGGGGGAGAATCTGCCCAGCGTTATCGCGGGTGGCACCTACGTAGTCAATGTCGCGCATGACTACACCGGGGTCGCCTTCCCCGGGACCATCAAGAAGTGCTTGACCTGTCACGTTAACTCCACCACCGTTAATAAGCAGGGCACCAACTGGAGTACCAACCCGACGGCTGCGGCATGTGCCACCTGCCATGACAGCACTGCGACGGTGAACCATGCCGCCGCCATGGGCGTGGGAACCTGCACGGTTTGTCACAGCGCGGGCAAAATATCCGACGTCAAAACGGCGCATGGCTACTAAGTAGGTAGATCGCAAGACAGGTGCTCTGCCTGTCTTGCGAGAACACGTTAACCCGGATGCGGCGACGTATCCGGGTTTTTTTATGTGAGCTAAGAGTGAATAGCCATGCAATCGACTCCAGAAGGAATTTCATGAAACCCAGCGTAATCTCCGTGGTTCTCGCAACAACAGCACTTCTTCTTGGCACCCATCCCGCACTGGCGGTTGAAGGCGAAACCGACGAAACAGGGGGCGCAGGCAGAAAGGTGCAGGCGCCCAGCAAAGCTGCCTCGGCCAAAAAGGCCGAAATCGCCGCCCGGCGTAAGGCCGCCGCCAAGATCAAACGGGTCGACATCAACAACGCGACCGCTGAACAACTGCAGAAACTGCCTGGTGTCAGCAAAACTGATGCCGACAAAATTATCGCTGGCCGTCCCTACGGCAGCAAGGCCTGGCTGGTTACCCGCAATATTCTGCCGGCAGAGACCTACGAGGCGGTGAAGGGACTCGTCGTAGCCAAACAGCCCTTTGATGATGGCAACAAGAATGCGGAGATTTATCTTAAAATGAAAAAGAAGTAACAGTCGGCAATAGCGCGGTCCCTAGTGGAAGGATTGTTTCGCGGGTTGCAGTGCAATTTCTAGGTGAGGAATAACATGAAACATATGCTTGCTCGGCTTGGCCTGGTGGCCATGATGGTCTCGACACTGGTGGGCTGTGGTGGCGGGGGTGGGGGTGCCGCCGATAGTACGGTGGTCGCTCCTCCCGTTACGGTAGTGCCTCCAGTCGGTGTTGTGGCGGCTGCGGCATCCAATTGGGCGGCACTCGCACCGACGATCGCGGTGAGCAGCGTCACGATAGCCAGCCCGCCGGTCGTCAAGTTTCAGGTCACGGATGCGACCGGTAAGGGTATTACCGGTCTCGGTACCAAATCTGCCCAAGGCGCGACCGCTAACGTTGCTAATCTGGCCAATATCGCGTTCACCTTGGCAAAGCTGGTTCCCGGAACCAACGGCGGTCCTAGCAAGTGGGTCAGCCTCAATGTGCTCAAGGCGGGAACGAAGACGCAGCAGGCGGCGGGTTATACCCAAGCAGCTACCGAGTCGTGCACGCCGAACTTCCAGTGGTGCGGAACTTATCCGACCTCTGACAGAGAGGGCACCATGGTTGATAATGGCGACGGCACCTACACCTACACCTTCTATCGGGATCCTAAACTGGTCAAGGATCTTGTGGCTACTCTGGTTGATTCCACAGACGGCCTCTCGAAGAAAGCCGACTTGGGCGATTTGACCTTCGATCCGACTGCCACTCACCGTCTCGGCATTCAAGTCGGCGGCAATGCCCCCGGCGTCACACCGAGCATCGCTATGGGTACGCCCGCGAATATCACCTATGACTTCAGGCCTGACGGCAAAGCGGTGAGCAACACCCGCGATATCGTCAAGATCGACTCCTGTGCCGCCTGCCACGACGGAAAAGTCCTGGCCCACGGCAGCCGCAAAGATCCCAACTATTGCGTGACCTGTCACACCGATCAGGTTCGCTACTCCTTCAGCATGGAGGCGCCCGTTGACGTCACTGGTTTGGCGCTGACGGGCGGTGTCACCGGCACCACGCAGGTAAAACGTGCCGAGCAGGCCGTCGTCGATAACCGGGCCGTGGGCAACTTCCCCAACTTCATGCACAAGCTGCACATGGGGAGCAAACTGACCAAGACCGGTTATAACTACAATGCCGAAGGCGGCGCCATGCTGTTCAATACGGTCAAGACTCCGGGTAACGTGCTGAACTGCACCAAGTGCCACAGCGGGGCGACTCAGACTGACGCGGGTCTTCAGGCCGTCAAGACCACCAATGGCGACAACTGGAAAACCGCGCCCAGTCGTTTGGCGTGCGGCGCGTGTCACGATGGCATCAACTTTGCCACCGGCACGGGGACAACGGCTTCAGGTGCTACGACGGGTCACGGCACCGGTTCAATCGGAGGACCACAAGCCGACGACAGCGCGTGTGCCTCCTGCCACTCGGCGGCAGTCATCGCGGTGGCTCACAGCGATGCGCTACCCACCAACAGCGACGCGACGAAGCGCACCATGAGCGCGACTATCAGCAAAGCGGAAGTTGATGCGAGTGGTGGCGTTACGGTTACCTTCAGTCTGACGGACAATGGCGTTGCAGTGACGGATTCCACGAAATTTTCCGGGATGGCCTTTTCCCTGGCCAAGCTGAATAAAGCGGCAACCGGTACCTCAACCCACTGGGAGAGTTACACCGCCAGAGGCCGCACCACTGTCGACGCTAATCCGCCGGTCATCACCGGGTATAGCGAAGCCTCAAGCGTGGGCACGCTGACTCATACCGGAGGCGGTGTGTGGACGTACAAGTTCGGGCTGGCGAACGCAGACACGGCGGGCGACATCAGAACCATCACCCACGTTCACAATGCGTCGAGCACCACCACCATTACCGGTGCTTACTCGCAGGCAAACATGCCGACGCTGGTCAACGCGGTCAGCTACGATCCCACATTGACACACCGTGTTGGCATGGAGTTCAGCAAGGCTGCAACAACGACCCCTGCCGCCGCTGCCGTTGCGAACAAGTTCAACGCCATCTATGACTGGGTGCCGGACGGCAACACTACGGCGCAAACTCGTAATATCGTGTCGATGAAGACCTGCGCCACGTGTCATGAAGGTCAGAAGCTGCACAAGGGCTTTACGACCGAGTACTGCGTGACCTGTCATAACCAGAATACCTATGACCCGTCATCCGGTACCGCCGTCGGAGTGGGTAGCAAGGTGGTTGACCTGCAAGTGATTGTCCATAAGTTGCACATGGGCAAGGATCTGCCCAGTGTTATTGCCGGTACTCCATACCAAATCAACGGTGCGGGGCATGACTACAGCGCAGTCAGCTACCCCGGCGTGATTTCGAAGTGCGAGAAATGTCATAGCCCAACAGCGACCAAGGCCGATGGCGCGACACTGCTTGAAAATGCCGCGAATTGGTACTCAGCGCCGAACAAACGCGCTTGCACAACCTGCCACGACAGCGCTGCAACGGTAACCCATGCCGACTATTACGTTGGAACTGGGAAGAACTGCGCAGACTGCCACAACGACCCATCCAAAGCAGCCATCGATGTTAGGACGGCGCATAGGTAGGTAGGGTGTAGCGCAAGGCAAGTTGCAATGCCTGTCTTGCGAGAACACGCCAACCCGGATGCGGCGACGTATCCGGGTTTTTTTTAGGCAAGCTTGCAAGTAGAGACCGGGCAAGCGAATGCGGAAGGAATTTTATGAAGCACAGTCTCATCGCCTTTGGCCTGACAACGGCAGTGTTTCTGCTTGGCGCCCAGCCGTCGCTGGCCTTTGTGCACAAGGCTGAGGACACTGGAGATTTGCGCAGCGACGTATCGCCAAAAACGAAAAACACAGCGGCGAGCAAGGCCGCCGCCAAGATCAAACCGGTGGACCTGAACAACGCCACCGCCGAACAACTGAAAAAACTGCCGGGCATCACCGACGCCGCAGCGGCCCGGATCATTGCGGGTCGCCCCTATGGCAGCAAAAGCTGGCTGGTCATCCAAAATATCATTACCCAAGCCCACTACGAAAAAATCAAAAGGCGGATCGTCGTCGGACCGCTAAAGGATGCAGCCAAGAACGCGGCATTCCTGGAGTCTTTAAAGAAGAAGTAATGGTGAAGCAGTGAAGCGCCGGCACTCGCAATTCCCGCCGTGCTACCAGCGCCGACTTTCAGGGCTGTGTGGCTCCGCTTGGTGATTTTGGAGCCTCAATAACATTCTTTTAGGCTACACTTGTCTGGCAGCAGCAGTTTCTTTTTTCCTTAGTGCGAACGCCCAGCCGAAAAACATTTGTACGCAGTTAAGCCGTATGAGAAAGTCCAGATAAACCACCGCGAGGGATTCATTTGTGAAGCTGCATATTCTGAATATTATTAAAGTTGCATTCTTCAGTGTTGTTGCTGCGGGTCTGCTATCTGGGTGCAGTGGGGGAGCTGGCGACAAAGCGGAAGCCAATGCCCTGCCACTAACGCTAAGCGGCGTTGCGGCGGAGGGTTCTCCTATCGTCGGAGGCACTATAAATGTTATTTGCGTGAGCGGCAGCGCACTGACCTCCACAGGCAACGACGGCACTTGGCAGGTCGACATCACTGGGCGGACACTGCCCTGCGCAGTCCAGGTGTCCGGCGGAACAATGTCAGCGACCTACCACTCCATTGCCTTGGCTCCGGGCAACGTGAACATCACGCCGCTCACCGATCTGATGGTAGCCAATCTGGCGGGTACGGCATCCCCTAGCGTATGGTTTGACTCGTTGAAAACCGCACCCGCGAATCTTGGCCAGATCACATCGACCCAGACGGCGCTCGATCATCTGCGCACTGCCTTGCCCGAACTGACTGCGCTCGCCACCACCGCCATCGACCCGATCACCACCCCATTTACGGCAACCCCGGGCAATACCGTTGACGACATGCTGGCTGCCATGAAAATGGCCGTGAACAATAGCGGCGTTGCCTACGCTGCCTTGCTGACAGATGCTTCCTATCCCCTTTTCAATAGCCCTGGTACGAGCTTCAGCGACGCCCTGGCGGCAGCAGCCACACAGGTAACTGCCACGTTCCCATTCCAGGCGGGTTATAAAGCACTCATTGCCAGTGGATTCGCCAGGAACTTCACAGTTTCCGGGGATTGCGAGGGGGCTGGAAGTCGAACCATAGCGCCAGCGACAACGGCTGCAACCTTTGAATTGGTGGCTGGACTGTCTGCGGCAACCTCACTGACCGTATCCTTGAGTAGCTGCACGAACTCGGCCATACCCACTCCGACGACTCTTTACCAAACCTCGACCACCTACTTCGACAACAACTATGTTCCACGCGGTGTCAATATTAACGGGGGCTACTATGGCGTTTGGTCGCCGCTCTCCCTACCTGTAACAGTAACTGTCGGTGGCAAAGGGTCGATAGGGACAGAAACTTTATACACTGACAGTACGAAAGCGACGGGCTACGGCACGATGGTCCAAAGCTATGAGATTGAGGCGGATACGGCGACTACCACAATCGTGAATCTGACAACCGTATTTCGTAATGCATCGAACGAATTGACTGGAACGGAGCAGGACAGGTATCGGATTGATTCTATAGGCATTTGGACGCCAATTTCAGCGGATATCGTTCAAGATTTTGGCGGTTCGCCAATGCACTGGCTTTTGATTTACAACTGATTCCGGAAAATGACTGCTCAGGGGCGGCGCGCGTCAAGGTAGTTGTCGCCCCAGTCATGCTGCCAACGGTTGAATAGGGTCACCCGCCCAATGCGTCTTTATGATGGAGTCGCGTTCGGGGCTGATCGTCACGAAATTCAACCTATGCCATCTCCATGTACCTGAAATACTTCGGTCTCACTGAGGCGCCTTTTTCGATAGCGCCGGATCCGCGCTATCTTTACATGAGCAAGCGCCATCGGGAAGCGCTGGCCCATCTGCTGTATGGCGTCAAGGGCGGTGGCGGATTCGTGCTCCTGACCGGCGAGGTGGGCGCGGGAAAGACCACGGTGTGCCGCTGCCTGCTCGAACAGATCCCCGACTCCTGCGACATCGCCTACATCTTCAATCCGAAGCTGACGGTGGAGGAACTCCTCTCCACGCTCTGCCTCGAATTCGGCATTGACATTCCGCCCGGTACGACCAGCATCAAGGTCTTCATCGATTGCATCAACCGTTACCTGCTCGACGCCCATGCCCGGGGGCGGCATTCGGTGCTGATCATCGACGAGGCGCAGAACCTCACGGTCGATGTGCTGGAGCAGATGCGCTTGCTCACCAATCTTGAAACCAACACGCGCAAGTTGCTGCAGATCATTCTGTTGGGCCAGCCGGAACTGGCCACGATGCTGGAGCAGCCGGAACTGCGCCAGTTGGCGCAGCGGATTGTTGCTCGTTACCACCTCGGGCCGTTGAACAAGGTCGAGGTTGCGGCTTATCTCAGGCACCGACTCGACGTTTCGGGTGTCGCGGCGGGAACGCGGCAGCTCTTTCCCGGCAGCCTGATCGCTCAGATTTACCGTCTGACCGGCGGCGTGCCACGCTTGCTCAACGTGTTGTGCGACCGCGCGCTGCTGGGTGCTTTCGTTCAAGGCAAGGAGCGGGTCGACCGCGCGACCCTCAAGCGGGCGGCAAGCGAGGTGTTTCCCCTGTCGTCGGCGAGACGCCATGGCAGAATCAAACTTCTTGTCGCGGGGGGGCTTCTCGCGGTGGCCGCCTTGCTTGTCACGCCGTTGTTGCTGCCGAAAGATCATCCACCTGCCATCCCTGACGCCGCGAAGCCCGCAACGAAGCCCGCCGCAAAGCCCGCCGCGAAGCTTTCTGCTTCGGTACAGGCTATCCCTGCGGTGCTTGCCTGGCCGGCCGAAGAGCAGCGCACGGAAAGTCAGCAACTGGCTTTCGGCGCCTTGTTCAAGGCTTGGGGGATGGAGTATCAGGGGCCGGACTCCTGTCAGCCGGCGGTCCGTTCCGGCTTGAACTGCCACTCTGCCAAAGGCAATCTCAGGGACGTGCGCCAGCTGGATCGACCGGTGGTGATGACCATGCACGGCATCGACAGGAAAGAGCCGGTGTTCTTTGCCACCCTGTTCAAACTGGACAAGGAAAACGCCACATTTGCGGTCGGCAGCAAGACCACGACGGTCGCCATCACGGCCCTCATCGATCAGTGGTCGGGACTGTATACCGTGCTTTGGCGAAAGCCGTCCGAAGCGCGTGCCTTCATCCGGAACGGTGAGCGGGGGCCCGCCGTGTTGTGGTTAAGCCGGCAACTCGCCGCGTACGAGGGCGCCGCGGCGAGCAGCGATCCCGATCCCGTCTTCGACGCGGCCATGATTCGTCGTCTCAAACACTTCCAGATGTCCCAAGATCTGGAGCCCGATGGCGCCTTCGGCCCGAAAACCCTGATGCGGCTGGCTAGCGTGGGAGACCGCGCCGCACCCAGACTGTCGGTTACCGGTGGCAGATAGCTATGTCCTACATCCTCGAAGCACTCGAAAAATCCGATCAGTTGCGCCAAAAGGGAGCTACACCGACCCTGATGTCGATTCCGCTACCCCTTGAGGAAACCCGGCAGCGGACATTTCCATGGCTTCTTGCGCTGACTGCGATCGTCTTCATCGCGGGACTCCTGATCGGCTGGCTGCAGCCGTGGCAGTCGGGCCATCCCGCAGCGACCGTTGTGCCGACAGAGGGGGAAGCGGTCACCAACGTGCCTGCTGCGCTCACTGCGAAGAACGCACCGGTCGAGCCGGTGGCTGCCTCATCACGGACTGCGGGACAAGTCCCGGTGCCGAAGACCCTGTCCGCATCGGTACCATCGCCCGTCGCATTGCCTGCGCTGCGGCAAGTTCCGCCTAAGGTGGCAAGCTCGGCCATATCCCCGGCCCTAGCCGTGAAGACTCCTGCAGTAGCGGTGCGGGAACCGGAGTCCGCCGCCCCCGCCAAGCCCGCCGCTGCAACGGAGCAGAATGTCATCGCCAAGAGCGAGTTGCCGCCCGCGATCCTGCAGGAGCTTCCGGCCATGTCGGTTTCGCTCCATGCCTATTCGGCCAAAGCCAGCAACCGTTTGGTCAGCGTCAATAACAAGTTCCTTCAGGAAGGCGAGGCCCTGATTCCCGGCCTCATTCTTGAACAAGTTACGCCGAAGGACATGATCTTTAGCTACAAGGGGTTTCGCTTTCGCCAGGGAGTGCAATGAACGGGGCTTATCCGGCGATCGGAATTCATTGGCACGGCAGTCGCTTCGACTCATCGTACAATATGCTGAGTAGCAATGGACAGTACCCACCGACACAATGTTTCTATGGAGTTCAGATGAAGAAGTCAGTTTTTGTTCTGCTGGTGGTCGCCATCTCTTTTGCGACCGCATGTTCACAATCCTCGTCCGAGTCGAAATCGGGCAAAATCGAAGTGGCGGCAGCTTCCGGGAAAACCGACGCAGAAGCGATGCAGGTTGATTACAAGAAAGTTTGTGAGCGCCTTATTCCGCTTTCACCCGAAGCGCGCAGAGACTCTTTTTCGAAGACTTGCGAATCCACCTATCAGAAATATTTGCCCTCTTGCCGCAACTCTTCGACCGTGACTGAGTGCTACATGAAAATCAAGTCCTGGGATGAGCGACTGGCCTGTTTCGACGTTTGCGTGCGCGATACTGTACCGGCGAAGTAAGAACCTGCCTTATAAAATCACGCATGCGCGATGCAAGGCGCGCAAC
Organism: Sulfuritalea sp.; assembly: GCA_023229545.1. GTDB lineage: Bacteria > Pseudomonadota > Gammaproteobacteria > Burkholderiales > Rhodocyclaceae > Sulfuritalea. The sequence goes on from JALNZB010000007.1 coordinate 21,348, forward strand.
CCGATTACTGGTCAGGAACGCAACAGTTGGCTCAATGGGATGAGCATCCCGAGCAGGATCGGTTGATGCATCAGGTAGATCGCCAGACTGTGGCGGCCTGTCCATATCAGCCATGACGGCATGACATCGGCACCGCTCCAGCGGGACAGGATGTTGGCGCGCAGGGCTACGCGCATGGTTCCGCACCCCATCAGGCAGGCACCAAACCAGGGGATCAAGGGTACATAGTCTTCTGTCTGCGGTTTGAAAGTACGCAGACCGAGCCAGGATAAGGCCGGCTGGTTAAATACTTCATTGGCGTAAATCAAATCAATGCCAATCACCAGGGCACCCAATAAACACAGGCCCCAGCCCCAGTTGGGCAAAGCCAGTAACAACAGGCCCATGACGGCGATCGCGTGCAGGGTGCCAAAATAGATTGCGGAATTACGGAACACCAGCCAACTGCCCAGCGTCACCAGCAGCGCAGCCGCAGCGATTCTGGCTATGCGCGTCAGGTGTTGGCGCAGTGGCATGTTGCGCTGCTGTGCCAATGCATAACTGGCACCAGCGAGAAACAGGAAGCTGCCCAGAATCAAGCTGCGCGCCATCAGCCAGGCGCTATCCTCCTGCAGTTTCTGATGGATCCAGCCAAGATAATTCAGGTCGAAGCCAAAATGATAAGCCACCATCGCCAGCACGGCCGCACCGCGCAAGCCGTCAAGCCAGCCAAGACGGGTCGCGGGTGGGCTTGGCTTCTGTTCTGTTTTGACCGGGCGACGAGATTTTTTTGCCATGTTTCGATCTTATCGCATCCCTCGACAGCCAATGACAGCTAAAGACAGCAGTCGGTGGAAAAAGGCTAGAATCTCGCCCACTCTGTCTCGGTCGGCGGGATGTCATCACCGCCAGACAGAACACAAGGATAAGGAATGCAAATGCACGTTACCCTGCGACGAGTTCGCGGCTTCACACTTATCGAGATCCTGGTCGTAATTGTGATTATTGGAATCCTTGGTACCTTGGTGATTCCGAAACTGATGTCGCGTCCTGACGAGGCGCGTCTGGTCGCCGCAAAACATGACATCCAGACAATTCTTCAGGCGCTGAAGATTTACCGACTGGACAATGGTCGCTATCCAACCACCGAGCAAGGCCTTCAGGCCCTGGTCAAGAAGCCGACGACTAGTCCCGAGCCAAAAAACTGGAAAGAGGAAGGCTATCTCGAAAAACCGCCGCGTGACCCGTGGGGGACGCCCTATCAATATCTACAGCCTGGCGCGCATGGCGAGGTAGATGTGTTTTCTTTTGGAGCTGACGGTATCCCCGGTGGAGAGGGTGTCGATGCGGACATTGGCTCCTGGCAGCTATAGCCGGCTTCAGCGACTCAGCGGCGGATTCACCCTCGTCGAAATTCTTGTCGTACTTCTGATCGCTGGCATTTTCGTGGGCACCGTTATGCCAACGCTGTCATTCAGGCAGGCTTCTTCGAAAGACGAGGCAGAGCGGGTAGCCAGATTGATCGAACACGCACAGGTCATGGCGAGATCGCTTGGCAGCCCCATCGGTTTGGAAGTAGCCGCAGGGCAGTACGAGTTTCTACGCTGGACGGGGACCTGGAGCGCGATGGAGTCCGGGTATTTGTCCGGTCGCTATCAGCTACCTGCGGACATAGTGATGGAACCGCAGGCAGATCCGGACTCAGGTCAGGCTGCTCCGCGAATCATCAGATTCCCGCCGACGGGCTACCCACCAGCGTTTGGCATCCGCGTTATCGGATCGGGTCATGCGTGGTTGGTCAGAGGAAACCTGGCGGGTCGGGTGGCCGTTGAAAACAAGGATTCCTTGCCATGAAGCGGCTTGGCTTTACTCTGATCGAGGTGCTGGTCGCACTCGCAATCATAGCGATATCTGTCGGTGCAGCAATGCGCGCAACGTCGGCTGCATTCGCGTCTAGCGGAGACATCAAGGATCGGATGATGGCACGATGGATCGGCAGGAACGAGCTTGCTCGCCTGCAGACAACCCAGTCTTTGCCTGCAACCGGAAAGCTGACTGGCGAGGGCACGCAAGGGAATGTCGGCTTTTCCTGGGATGCGGTGGTTGAAACCACGCCGAATCCGAACTTCCGTAGAGTGGAAATCGTTGTGAGACGCCAGGAAGGGACCCATTCTCTGGTAACCGTTCCGGGCTTCGTCGTGGGAAATCGATGACGGGGCATAAGAAACTCGCAACTCGACATGGTTTTACACTTATCGAGTTGCTGATTGCACTGACGATTCTTTCGATCCTGTCACTCTTGGGCTACAGGGGCGTCTCCGCGCTCCTGGTTGCGGAAAAGCGACTGGAGGAGGATACGAAACGCATGCAGATGATTGATCGGTTCTTCTCCGAGTTCGAGCACGACATCATCTTCGCCGCGCCTCGGCCGGTTCGAATAACAGATACCGCGACGGAGCCTGCCCTGTATGGAACCCCTATTGACGCCCAAGGCAATTACCGGATCAATCTCAGCCGGTTTGCACCTGCCCCGGATATGCCGCCGCAACGGATCAGCTACATCTTCTCGGTGCCGACCATCAGTCTGGTTGCGGCGGCAAGCATGGATTTTCCAGCTTCGGCCGACGAACAGCCCACCATGCTGCTGGACGGACTGCAGAGCGCTTCAGTGCGTTTCCTGGATGCAGACGGTCGGTGGTCCGCCACTTGGCCGCCTACCGCAATAAAGGAAGCGATGCCGACCGCGGTTGAACTCATCCTGGTGCTGGATGACCTCGGCACCGTTTCGCGATTGATCGCGCGTCCATGATTCGGTCGAGAGGCTCCGCAATTGTCGCTGCACTCCTTATCGTGGCGCTCGTTGCTCTCATCGGCGGAAGAGTACTGATGGTTCAGGGCATGTCGATCAATCAGTTCCAGGCACGCGATGACTATGACATGGCGCGCGAAACCGCCAGCGCGGGATTGCATTGGGCTCGGGCAATCCTCTATGACGACAGCCGTCGCTCGTCAATCGATCACCTGGGTGAACCTTGGGCACAGCCTATGCCGCCCACTGTGGTCGGAGAAACAACGGTCAGCGGTTACATTGAAGATGCACAGGGCCGCTTTAACCTGAACTCCCTTGCCATCAACGGGAAAATGGATCCTACCGCGCTGTCTGTCTTTGCCCGTCTGCTTTCCAATCTTGGACTCGCGCCAGAACTCGCCGAGACGGCAACAGACTGGATTGATGAAGACGATGAACTTATCTCACAAAACAGCGCTGAAAGTAGCTATTATATGACTCAGCAGCCGCGCTATCGCCCTTCCGGCCTCCCTTATGGAAGCGCCGAAGAACTCCTCAGAGTGCGCGGCTTCAGTCCGTCAATCCTCGAAAAACTCAGGCCCTTTGTCATCGCTTTGCCAATCCCAGCGCCCGTCAATGTCAACACGGCAAGTCCGGAATTGTTATCGGCCCTTGTCCCTGCTCTGCCGCTCGGAAATGCGAGCCGAATAGCCGATGAGCGCCAGCGGTCACCATTCAACTCAGCGGCGGAATTTCTTGATCGTGTGCCCGGTGCTCGCGGCGACAAGATACCGCCGCTCGGAGTTCAGAGCCAGTTCTTTCTGGTTAGTGGATCGGCCCGACAGTCGAATACCTATTACCAGGTTGTAGCCCTGTTGCAGCGCCAGGAATCCCGCTGGCCGCGCATAGTTTGGCAGATGCCGCAATGACGGAACTATGACTGAACTGAGGCTATACGCAGACCGCGCTGGTCTTCACGACGGAACGCCATGGGCTCTGCTCAATGGCAACGGTCAGGTGCAGGTTGATGGGCACGGTATCTCCTCTGTACCGAAGGCCGATAGCATCCTGATCGTTGTTTCGGATGACTGCATTTCAGTGATTTCGCTGCCGTTGCCAGACCTGCCGCTAAAGCGCCTGAAGCAGGCATTGCCAACGATTATCGAAGATCACCTGCTCACGGCAATCGAGGCAACCGAAACAACACTAATTGCCCCTCCGTCCAACGGGGTTGGAACGCTGGCGGCTTTTAGCCGCGACTGGATGGCGTCGCTGCTCCTGGCGCCTACGATTGCGCGCTGCCCCGTGGTAAGGGTTGTTGCCGAAAGTTGGGGATTGCCGAGGCTCGAATCGGAACCAAGCATCTATGTTGGTGCTGATCATATTGTTCTTGCGATGCATGAATGGATGGCATTCACAGAGCCGACCCCTTCCGGGACAGCGAAACCGGAAGCCATCCTTTTCGCCCTCCGCCAAGCAAGCAGCGGTGACAAGAGATTGACCGGGATTGCCTGCTTCTTTGCGCCTGAGATGGTCGGGCAGCCGCCGATCTGGTTGAGCGAATTCGGAATAGCTGTCGATGCACGCGGAATTTTTGACTGGCGCACGGCATCCTTCAATGCGGCGCCGAATCTTCACGTTCGCCAGCGCAAGGCTTTTCCTTTCGCGGCTCTGAAGCAATCGATTCGACCGGTCGCGGCTGTCGTCGGCGCATTGATTGCCTTTGAAATTTTTGCCACCGCAGTTGCCTTTGGCCGACTTTCTTTCGAGAACGCAGACTTGAAATCGCGGCAAGTGGCCATGTTTCGTGCGGTAATGGGTCCGGACGCGACCCTCGTTGATGGCGAGCGGCAACTGATACACAGACTGGCTTCCGAGCGGATTAGCGCCGGACGGGCCGAGCCCGCCGATCTGCTGGTGCTGATGAGCCGCATCGCCGAAAATGCTAGTTCCGCGCCGGCCCTCGACGAGATGCGCTTTGAGTCAGGCGTGCTTTCGCTTCAAGCCAAGACCCGTGAGGATCTGGCTGTATGGCTCGATCTGGCCAGATCTGCTGACCTGGCCGCTACGGCGGAGACCCGTGATGGCAAGAACCTCATTCGGGTGCTGCCATGAGCGTGCGGACGATGTTGCAGAGTCGAATTGATAAGGTGCTGGAGGGACGGAGCCTGCGCGAACGCCAGATTCTCATCTGGGGCGCAGCGGTCAGCCTGCTGCTGATCCTCATAGTGGGATGCTGGCTCCCGCTCCAGCAGGCTCAATTGCGCATGGAGCGAACCGTGGCCATCGAGCGCAAACGCCTCGCAGTTATGGGCGCAGTAAAACTTGAACTGGCTTCCATCGGAAACCGGACCAATCAGCAGTCGCGTTCGGTGCTGTCGCGCCCGGCCATTGAGGAACTCGCGCGGACCCGACTTGTTCCGGTTACGCTGGACATTCGGCTGGAAGGCGACCACGGCGTGAAGATGGCATTCTCCGGCGCACAGATGCCCAAGGTCATTGAGTGGATTGATGAGCTGTCGCGCGTCCACCGCATTCACGTCACCTTCGCCCGACTACGTCCCGAAGGCGCCACGATAGCCGGCGAGATACAGTTTTCGGGACCGGAACCGTGAACATTAGAGTCTTGTCTGTTGCATTCCTGCTGATGCTGTTGATCGCCATGCTGGTGCGCGCCCCCGCGCGAGCATTGGCCCCGATTCTGGCGGAAACTAGCAGCAATCGTTTGCGGCTCACCGAAGCCCAGGGTAGTGTTTGGTCTGGCGCGGCAGGTCTGTCTTGCATTCTGCCCGAGGGGACTTCAGTCAACTGCGGAAGATGGGCTTGGAATCTGGTTCCGGGAAATTTGACTCAGGCCCGACTGAGCATCCTTGTCCGCCGCGAAGGTGTGAATGAATCGATGTTGATTTCCTGGACGCCTGCCGGAATGGAAATGGAACGCGTCGCGATCACATTGCCGGCAGCTCTGGCGGGTAGCATCGATCCAAAGATTGCGGCCCTCCGTCTCGGAGGCAGGCTCCAGATAAGCAGCGAGAAACTGTCTGGCAATGCCGGCCAGGCAAGAATTTCCTGGCAGAAAATGGATTCCGGATTGGTTCCCGGCCAAGTCCTGGGCGACCACGTTATTGATATTGCCACCGGCACAACGGGCTCAAGCTTCACGATTACCTCAGCGTCCGGCCCTGTTGTTTTGAGCGGAGGAGGGAGTGTTGCGCGGGATGGACAGGTTACGATTGATGCGTTGGCCAAAGTCGATCCAAAAAATGCCGCCTTGCCCTCTTTGTTGTCCTTGATGGGTAACGAAATTGCCCCTGGGCAATTCCGCTTCAAGCTGCCATGAGAAACATCCCGGCAATCAATATGAACCGAACCGTCCGTGGCCTCGGCGGGCTGATTGTCATCGCTTTGGTTCTTGCGTTGGCGTGGCGCGCGGCGGGATGGGCATGGTATTTTGCTGCACCGAGTCCGAATCCTCTGGTGCCGGACTTGAGGGGCGTGGTCAGTGTCGCAAATGTGGCGCGGTTTCCCTGGTTTGGAGTACTGACGCAGAGCCCTGCAGTAGCACCGGTCAGCGATATTCGTGTAATTGGGCTGTTTGCCGGCGGGAAGCGCCCCGCAGCTCTGTTGGTCATCGGAAGTCAGAACCCGATCGCCGCGGTCGCCGGAGAATCGCCCGCACCTGGGCTGCAACTGATCAGCGTTGACGACGATCACGTTGTCATTCAGCGTAACGGAATAAGCGAAAAGATTTCGCTACAGGGGCCGAACGCAGCGGTCCAGCGAAAAGGCGAAGGGAAAAAGGGCAACCCAAATGAAATCGCTGCCGGCGGACAATCCCCAACGCCCGCCGCTACCAAGGATGTCAGCGTCGTTCAGCGCAATGAAATGAGTGAAAATATCTCGCTGCCCGGGTCGAACGCGGCGATTCGGCAAAGAGGCAAACGAAGGAGAGACAACCCAGATGAATCCGATGAATGACCGTTCCGCCAGTCGCCGGCTAAGCCGGCGTCTTTGCTCGCTGATCCTTTGGTTTAGCTTCGCCGTGTCGTCACCCATGACATTCGCTGCTGACGAAACCCACGCAATGCTCAACTTCGTGAACGCGGATATTGAATCCGTGGTACGCGGTCTGGGAAAGATTACCGGCCGCAACTTTATCGTTGATCCCAGGGTGAAGGGTGTGGTGAACATAGTATCCACCTCGCCGGTCAGCCCTGCCTTGGCCTACGACATTGTGCTGGCGGCGCTGCGCCTGCAAGGCTTTGCCGCCGTTGAACGAAACGGCGCGACGATCATCCTGCCGGAAGCCGATGCGAAATTCAGGGGAGGGGCCGTATCCCCGCGAGCCAAGCAGGCATCAGGGGAGCAGGTCGTAACCGAGGTCTTCAACCTCAAATACGAGTCAGCGGTACTGCTGTTGCCGATCATTCGACCATTGGTCCCCGCGAATAATCCGGTTACCGCCCATCCCGGCAGCAACACACTCGTCGTCACGGACTATGCTGAAAACCTGCGGCGTGTAGCACAAATCATTGAAAGCATAGACCAGCCCAGTGCGTTCGAGCCGATCGTAATTTCGGTGAAGCACGGCTCGGCGACTGAACTTGCCGCGGCGGTGAGCCGGATTCTGGCTGACAATCCCTCTGCGGACATTAGCCAGCGCGTCTCTGTCGTTGCCGAGCCGCGCAGCAATACACTCATTCTTCGTGCAGACAATCCTTCTCGCATTACTCGCGTCAGGGCATTGATCGAGCGTCTGGATTCCGCCGGAGAGGTTCCGGGGAACATTCACGTCATTTACCTTCGCAACGCCGAAGCCAGCAAGCTTGCACTGACCCTGCGGGCGATCCTGTCTGGGGATACTACAAGTGCAAGTCCGGCGACTGCTCCAGTTGCTTCTGCCGGATCGACGGCTGGCGGGCAGGCCGCGCCAACGGGATCTGGAATAGTTCAGGCCGACGCCGGGTCCAATGCACTGATCATTACAGCACCGGATGCCGTATTCAATAATGTGAGAGCCATCGTAGAGAAATTGGACGTTCGTCGCGCTCAAGTTCATATCGAAGCACTCATCGCCGAAGTCACGGCTGACCGCGCGACGGAGTTCGGAATTCAGTGGCAGGGGGTTCCGTACAGTTCTCCTCGAACCGTGATTGCCTCAGGCACCAATTTTAACTCGGGTGGCAACAATATCCTGGGCGCCTCCGTCGGAGCGGCGACCGGAGCGCCTGCGATGCCCGGGTCCGGCCTGAACATCGGCGTGCTGAATCGCATAAACATTAACGGAAAGGCAATAGTTAACCTTTCCATACTGGCCCGAGCGCTCGAGACCGACTCGAACGCCAACATCCTGTCAACGCCTAATCTGCTTACACTGGATAATGAAGAAGCCAAAATCGTGATCGGACAAAATGTTCCCTTTGTAACAGGCCAGTACGCGCAAACCGGCACGGCGGTTACGGCGACCCCATTTCAGACCATTGAGCGCAAGGATGTGGGCCTTACGTTGAAGGTAAAGCCCCAAATCAGCGAAGGCGGCACGGTGCGTCTGCAGGTGTTTCAGGAGGTTTCCAGTGTTGATAGCACGGGCAATACTTCGGGCATCATCACTAATAAGCGCTCTCTCGAATCCACGGTACTGCTGCAAGATGGTCAGATTATTGTGCTCGGCGGATTGATCCAGGACTCAATTACTGATGGTGCTGAAAAAGTTCCATTGCTGGGAGATATCCCATTGCTGGGCGCCTTGTTTTCCTATGAGAAGAAGAAGCGCACCAAGACCAACCTCATGGTTTTCTTGCGGCCGACCATTTTGCGCACCGATTCCAGCGCTGAGCGACTCACCAGCGACCGTTATGGCTATATCATGGGGTTGAAAGATCCAAAGACGGAGCGTTCGGCTGAACTGCCGGACTTCGCCACGCTCAACGAAGCTGGCTCCAAAACATCGCCTGCGCCCAAGCCCGCACGCTGACGTACCAATGTCACGCCAACTTATTCCCTACGCATTCGCCCGAAATCACGGGATTCTGATCACGCAAAGCGACGGCACGCATGCTCAGGTACTGTTGCGCCAAGGAGCCTCGATCACCGCCTTGGGCGAAATACACAGGGCTCTGGGGCTTGTACTGAGCATAGAAGAGGCAGACGCCGACAGTTTTGACCGCAAGCTCGCCGCCACTTACTCCGACGGCAATCAGGCGGCATCCGATCTGGCGGACGGCATGGAGCAGGATCTTGATCTTGCCCGCCTGCTGCAGGACACGCCGCAAACGCTGGATTTGCTCGACAGTCAGGACGGCGCACCGATCATCCGCATGATCAACGCGTTGCTCACGCAAGCCTTGCGCGAGGGCGCTTCCGACATCCATATCGAGCCCTATGTCGAGATTTCGGTCGTACGTTTCCGTATCGATGGTGTCATGCGCGACATCGTTAGTCCGCCCCGGAGCGTGCACGCGGCGCTGGTTTCACGCATCAAGGTGATGGCAAACCTTGATATTGCCGAAAAGCGGCTGCCACAGGATGGCCGCATTTCACTGCGACTGGCGGGCCGGACGGTAGACGTGCGGGTATCCACGCTACCTGCCGCGCAAGGCGAACGCGCGGTATTGCGCCTGTTGGACAAGGACAACACCCGGCTCGATCTGCCGCAACTCGGCATGTCCGAACCCATGCTGAAGCAGTTGGATAACCTGATCAAGCAACCGCATGGAATCTTTCTGGTAACCGGGCCGACGGGTTCCGGCAAGACAACCACGCTATACGCCGCGCTTTCACGACTCGATGCCACGCAACTGAACATCATGACCGTCGAGGATCCGATCGAGTACGAACTCACGGGCATCGGACAAACCCAGGTCAATGCGCGCATCGATCTTACGTTTGCCCGTGCCTTGCGTTCCATACTCAGGCAAGACCCCGATGTCATCATGATCGGGGAAATCCGCGATCTGGAGACGGCGCAAATAGCGGTACAGGCATCGCTCACCGGCCATCTGGTGCTCGCGACGCTGCATACCAATGACGCAGCCAGTGCGGTCACCCGACTTGCCGACATGGGCATCGAGCCCTTTTTGCTCGCTTCATCGTTGCTGGGGGTGATGGCCCAGCGATTGGTGCGACGGCTGTGCCCTGTATGCCGAAAAGAAGACATGATCGGAAACGCCGAACTGAAGCGCAGCCAGTTGCCTACCGTTGTGTCGTTCGAAGCGCCCGGTTGTGCTGCATGCGGGCAAACCGGCTATCGTGGCCGGACTGGTATTTATGAATTGTTGCTGGTCGACGAACCGCTGCGCGCGCTCATTCATGAACGCGCGGGGGAGAGTGCCTACCGTCTCCACGCTCATAAGCAGGGCATGGTGACGCTGCGCGAAGACGGGGTGCGCTGGCTCAAGGACGGCACCACCTCTGTCGCTGAATTGCTCCGCGTCACACGCGACTGATTCCCAGGCAATAACGTGCCCGCCTACCGCTACGAAGCTGCGACGCTCGACGGCCGCGAAGAACAAGGCATCCTCGAAGCGGAATCCCCGCGCGCCGTTCGGACTCTGCTGCGCCAGCGCGATCTGACCGCAGTGTCCGTTGTCCTGCTGAGCGACGAGGCCATGAGTGGCAGCGCCACTCGGCACGCCATTACTGCGGGCGATCTGGCGCTGATCACCCGCCAGTATTCTGCTTTGCTTGAATCCGGGATGACCGCCGAGCGCGGGCTGGATGCGCTGGTGGCGCAGACCGAGTCGTTGAAACTGCGAGAGATTCTGGCCGGAGCCCGCGCCGAGGTTCGCGCCGGCCACGGCCTCGCCCAAGCCATGTCACGCTATCCGAAAGCCTTCCCGGATCTTTATCGCGCCTTGATTCGCGGCGGCGAAGACGCAGGCGATCTTCCTCGCGTGATGAATGAACTTGCCGACCATCTGGAAGGCCGCGAAGCCGTTCGCCAGAAGTTCGCGCTGGCGCTGCTCTACCCTGCGGTGGTCACGGTAGTTGCTGCTCTGGTGATTGGTGGTCTGATGATTTACGTAGTGCCGCAGGTGGCTGAGGTCTTCACCCAGACACGGCAGAAGCTGCCGCTGCTGACTCGTGCGCTGCTGTCGGCATCCGGATTTTTGCGGGAAGCCTGGCCTTGGCTTGCCATGATCATCACCATTTTTATCATAGGGCTGAGACGAGCCTACCTTTTGCCGCAATTGAAACGAAGAATGCAATTGTGGATGCTCGGTCTTCCGGTCATCGGGCGTTTGTTCAAGCTCGACGCGGGCGCTCGCTTTGCGAGCACGCTCTCCATCATGCTTGCCGGCGGTGTGCCCATGTTAAAGGCGCTTGCTACCTCCGCCGAGGGTGCCGGTGCGGAAATATTTCGTGATGCCATCGAGAGCGCCGCCAAACGAGTACGCGAAGGCGCTCCGCTGGGGCGTGCTCTGATGGTTGAAAACCGATTCCCGCCCTTGCTGATTCACTTCATCTCAAACGGGGAACTCGGCGGCGATCTACCAGGCCTGCTACGCCATGCGTCGCGTCAGTTGCAGAATGAACTGGATAACCGTCTGCGCTGGTTCGGTGGTTTGGTGGAGCCGGCCCTTATCGTAGCCATGGGCGTGGTCGTTCTGACCATTGTCCTTGCGGTGTTGATGCCCATCATTGACATGAATAACATGATGGCGCGATAGCCTCTAAATGCCTGGAACGGGGCGCAGTGTGTTGTTACTGTCGCAGCCGCCAACTGGTCGACGGTCAGCGTCACAACACCGAACATCAGGCGTCCCAATATTGACTGCATGTATTCTTGGCTGGTCGGTTGCAAGTTCTACGCGCCGCAAACCGCCGAGCGCTACTCCGGCATTGCCATCAAACCCTTGGCGATGGCATAGCGGACGAGGTCGGTATCGCTGGCGAGGTTCATCTTCTGCAGGATGCGCGACTTGTGGGTGCTGATGGTCTTGATGCTCAGGTTGAATTCGGTGGCGATGTCGGTCAGTCGGATGCCAGCGATGATTTTTTCGAAAATCTGGAATTCGCGGTCGGACAGGCGCGTATGCGGCAGTTCATCGGTCTTCTGCATGCGCTCGCGGGCGAGCAGCTCGGCGACATTGTTACTGACATAAACACCGCCCGCCGCCACCTTGCGCATCGCGGTGGCGAGCACCTCGCCATCGCTTTCCTTGGTAATGTAGCCGGAGGCACCGGCACGCAGCGCGCGCAGGGCATACTGCTCCTCGTTGTGCATGCTGAAGACCAGCATAGGCAGGCGCGGCTTCACCTGTCGGACCAGCTTGATGAGTTCCAGCCCGCTCTTGCCTGGCATCGAGATGTCAAGAACCAGCAGGTCGAAGTCATGTTTGGCGACTATCTTCAGCGCCTCGTCGCCGTTTGCGGCTTCGCCGGTAACGACAAGATCGTCGGTATCCGCCAGGATCTGTTTGACGCCATCGCGGATGATGGCATGGTCGTCGGCAAGCAGTACTCGGATCATTTCTGTTCTCCCCCTGACTCAGGCGCTGGCAGCGGTATGCGCACTCGGAGGGAAAACCCCTCTCCCGGCGCACTAACAATCTCCATTCGTCCGCCAAGCATCAAGGTCCGTTCGCGGATGCCGACCAGACCGTGGCCCAACGCTGGTTTGTCGTGCAGCACGGCACCTCTGCCGTTGTCGTTAACTACGATCGCCAGCCCTTCATCCGTCCTTGCTAGTGACACATTCACCCGCGTTGCAGCGGCATGACGTGCCACATTGGTGAGCGACTCTTGCAGGATGCGAAAAACATTGATGGCGACGTGCTCGTCCAGTTCCATGTCGTCAATGTCAATGGTTGATTTCAGCGCGATCCCAGTGCGTTGCGCAAACTCATCGAGTTGCCAGCGAGCGGCCTCCATCAGACCGAGCTCGTCGAAAAAAGGCGGGCGCAGCCCGGTTGTCACGCGGCGCAAGACATCGACCGTACCGGAGATGAACTGCTTCATGCCCGTCACCTTCTCGTGCAGCGCCGGTGCCATATCCTTGAGCCGGCCCGCCACCCAGTCCAGATCCATGCGCAGACGCAACAGTTGCTGGCCGAGTTCGTCGTGCAGTTCACGGGCAATCGAGATGCGCTCTTCCTCGCGCACCGTCTGCAACGACGACGCCAGTTCGCGCAACTGGCTGTTCAATTCGCACAGTTCGTTCTCGGCGTGGCGGCGCTCGCTGACATCACGCAGGATCGCGGTAAATAGCTTCTTGCCGTCGACGGTCACTTGGGCAATGGTCGATTCGAGCGGGAACTCGGTGCCGTCGGCGCGCAGGCCGACGACTTCCGCGCCCGAACATGGCATGTGCGCCGTGATGTCACAGCCGCAAAATGCGCCAACATCGTTCCGCTGCGCCGCGCGAGAACGTTCGGGAAGAAACTGGTCGAGACGCATGCCGCGCGCCCGATCTTCCCGGTAACCGAACATGCGCTCCGCCGCCGGATTGAAGACGACAATCCGCTGTGCGTCATCCACCGTGACAATGGCATCCATGGCCGAATTGACCATGGCGCGAAGGCGCTCGCCGCTTTCGTGCGCAGAGGCGGCAAGCACCGCCTCGCGACGCTGCCGGCGCAACAGGATGGTCGTGGCCACCAGTACCAGCAGAATGTTAACCGCCGCTGCAGCGGCGATCCGGAAGGCGGTATCGCGCCAGCTTTCAAGGGCGTCGCGGTCGCTATTGCCGATGCCGAGCACAATCGGAAACCGGCTGACGCGTCGATAGGCGGTAATGCCGGAATCATCGCCCTCTGTTCTGACGGCTAGCGGCGCGAGGCTTTCCGGCCCAACGCGCGGCAGTGCCGGCAATAGGGCTTTGCTGCCGGTCACCACGGTTGTATCACGTGGTGCCCGCACGACCAAGGTGCCATCATCGAGAAAAAGCGAAATCGGTCCGGCGGCGTCGAGCTTGATCGAGTCGTAGAGAGATTCGAGATAACCAATATCCAGCGATGCAACGATGACGCCGGCGAATTCGCCGTTCAGCTTGCGGATACGGCGCGAGAACGCAAGCGTCCATTCGCCGTCGGTCCGACTAACCAGTGGGTGGCCGACATACAGGTCAATTTCCGGATGGCCTCGCGGTATCGCGAAGTACTCCCGGTCCGCCGCCGATCTCCTTTGAGCGGGGTGGCCGCGCGAAGAACTTAATACCATGCCGTTGGCGCCTACAATGAACATGTCTTTGACGTGCGGCAGGCCCTCGAAACGCGAGCGCAGCATGGTATGAATGGCGATATCGTCAAGAGGCACGCCCAGTTGTTCGGCTTGTTCAAGTCGGTCCAACGCACCGCGAAGAGCGAAATCGACGCTTTGCAGCGAGCGGGTGGTCTGCTCGGCAATGATATTGCTGAGTGCAACTGACTCCCCTTTCGCATGCCGCAACTCGTGGGCGCGCAATTGCCAGATCAGGACAAAGGTCATCACAGTGATCGTCGTCAGCGTGATGGCGGCGACGATGACAATAAAACGACTGGCGCGTGGCAGTAAAGGCATGGGAGCCATTTTGCCAGCAACGTAGGTGTCCGGGTTGCCGAGGATGTTTTTGTGTGTTACGCCGGTTGCGGTATGGTTGAATTCGATCGTGCGTCGCCGCTGCCAAGAGCCAAAGCGGAAGGCGACGGGCATACCCAGAACAGGAGTCGGCGCTGACGACACGGCGGCGCTACTTGAGGCAGTCGCTCTTTTTTATCAGTGCTTGCGCCGCATTGGCATCCACTGCTGCGTAGGCAAACGAAGTAGTCATCAGGCCGCAGGCCACGATCAAGGCCGAAACAATTTTCACTTTGGTATTCCTTCAATAAAGGAAATGCGAATTGGGGGATCAAATTTGTCCACTTTGGAATTATCTTGCGTTCGTTCGCCGCGCGGTATCGGCTGCGGATTCTTTTGGCTATAGGAGTCGTCCTAGCCGCCTGGAACCGGGCATCGTCATCAAACCCCCGGCGATAGCATGGGCGCCACTTGCCGTTACCTTGCGCCGCGCGGTTCCGTTACCATGGCGGGGACTATAGAATTGCCGCATCACCAGTGCCGACTATTGGTCGACCTGTCGCCTTGTTTTCGGAACTCAGCCCATGACTCCCGTTCTCGTCTTTGACATCGAGACCATCCCGGACATCGCCGGTCTGCGCACGCTGCACGAGCTGCCGCCGACGCTGCCCGACGCCGAGGTAGCCGAGCTGGCCTTCCAGCGCCAGCGGGCGAAGAACGGCAGCGACTTTCTGCCCTTGCATTTGCAGCGCGTGGTGGTGATTTCCTGCGCCTTGCGCGGCGACGAAGGCTTTCGCGTCTGGTCGCTGGCCGAGCCTAAATCGGGCGAGGGCGAAATCATCCAGCGCTTTTTTGACGGCGTGGAAAAGTTCACGCCGCAGATCGTGTCCTGGAACGGCGGCGGCTTCGACCTGCCGGTGCTGCACTATCGCGGCCTGATCCATGGCGTTACCGCGCCGCGCTACTGGGACATGGGCGAGGGCGATTACCGCGACTCGAAAGACTTCAAGTGGAACAACTACATCAGCCGCTATCACTCGCGCCATCTCGATCTGATGGATTTGCTGGCGATGTACCAGCCGCGCGGAGCCGCGCCGCTCGATCAACTGGCCCGCCTCATGGGCCTGCCGGGCAAGCTCGGCATGGATGGCTCGGCGGTCTGGGGCGCGTGGCTGGAAGGGCGCATCGACGAGATTCGCGACTATTGCGAAACCGACGTGGTCAATACCTGGCTGGTGTTCCTGCGCTTCCAGTTGATGCGCGGGCAGCTTTCGACCGCCGAACATGACAGCGAACTGGCGCTGGTGAAAACCACGCTGGCGGCGACCGCATTGCCGCACTGGAAGGAATTCATTGCCGCTTGGGAGGCCTCATGCTGATCGACGCACGCAACTCCGTTCTGCTGGTGGTGGATGTACAGGGCAAGCTGGTGCCTGCCATCGCCGGTTGGCAAACCCTGCTGGATCAGGTCATCTGGCTGATTCGCGTCGCGCGCCGGCTGGAAATTCCGGTATTGGCCTGCGAACAGTATCCGCAAGGTCTTGGCCCGACCCATCCGGCGGTGGCGGCCGAACTGCCGACCGGCTGCGTTGCCGGCAAGCTGCATTTCTCGGCGGTGGCGGGCGGATGTCATGGCATCGATCAAGCCGGCGGTTCGGCTCAGTATGTGGTCTGCGGCATGGAAACCCATGTTTGCGTGCTGCAAACGGTAATGGAACTGCTGGCGGGCGGCAAGCAGGTGTTCGTCGTCGAAGAGGCCGTCGGCTCGCGCCGCGACTCCGACAAGACGCTGGCTCTGGCGCGCATGCGCGACGCCGGGGCGAGCATTGTCAGCCGCGAGATGGTGGCCTTCGAGTGGTTGCGCCGCTCCGATTCGGAGGTATTCCGCGAAGTCAGCCGGGCCTTCCTGCGCTGATCTGACGGTCGCATCCCGACGCCGGGAAACAGGAGAAATACCATGGGCCAATACATCGCTCCCTTGCGCGACATGCAGTTCGTGTTGCACGAACTGCTCGACGTGACGGCGGAGCTCAAAGCCTTGCCGGCGCATGCCGAGGTGGACGCCGACCTCATCAATCAGGTTCTGGAGGAAGGCGGCAAGTTCACCTCAAGGGTGCTGTTTCCGCTCAACCACGTTGGCGACCGCGAGGGCTGCACGCTCGATCCGCTCACTCACGAGGTGACGACGCCGTCCGGCTTCAAGGAGGCCTACCGCCAGTTTGTCGGGGCCGGCTGGCCGGCGCTGACATGCGATCCGCAGTATGGCGGGCAGGGCTTGCCCATCGTCGTGTACAACCCGTTGTCCGAGATGCTCAATTCCGCCAATCAGGCCTGGTACATGTATCCCGGCCTGTCGCACGGCGCCTACCAGTGCCTGCATGCGCATGGCATCGATGAACTGAAGCGGCTGTATCTGCCGAAGCTGGTATCGGGCCAATGGACGGGGACCATGTGCCTGACCGAGGCGCATTGCGGCACCGATCTTGGCCTGCTGCGCTCCAGGGCGGTGCCTCAGGCGGATGGTTCCTGCAAGATTACCGGCGGCAAAATGTTCATCTCCGCCGGCGAGCATGACATGGCGGAAAACATCGTGCATCTGGTGCTCGCCCGCCTGCCCGATGCGCCTGCCGGCACCAAGGGCATTTCGCTGTTCATCGTGCCGAAGTTCATTCCCGATGCCGACGGCACGCTGGGCGCGCGCAACGCCATCACCTGCGGCGCGCTGGAAGAAAAAATGGGCATTCACGGCAATTCGACTTGCCAGATGGATATGGACGATGCCAGCGGCTGGCTGATCGGCGAGCCGCACAAGGGCCTCAATGCCATGTTCGTGATGATGAACGCGGCGCGCCTCGGCGTCGGCATGCAATCTCTCGGGCTGACCGAAGTGGCTTATCAGAACGCCCTGGTCTACGCCAAGGAGCGCCTGCAAATGCGCAGCCTGTCGGGCATCAAGGCGCCGGACCAGCCCGCCGATCCGATCATCGTGCATCCCGATGTGCGGCGCATGCTGTTGACGGCGAAGGCCTACGCGGAAGGCGGTCGTGCCTTCACCGCGTTCGTCGCCTTGCAGATCGACCGCGAGCTGAATCATCCGGATGAAGCCACGCGCAAGGACGCCGCCGATCTGGTGTCGCTGCTGACGCCCATCGTCAAGGCCTTCATCACCGACAACGGCTGGATCGCCACTTCCGAGGCGATGCAGGTCTACGGCGGTCACGGCTACATCGCCGAGTGGGGCATGGAGCAGTACGTGCGCGACGCCCGCATCAACATGATTTACGAGGGCACCAACACCATCCAGTCGCTCGACTTGCTCGGGCGCAAGGTGCTGCTGGACAACGGCGCCAGCCTGAAGAAGTTCGGCGCGCTGGTGCAGGCTTTTGTCGAGGAACACGGCCTCGACGATGCCATGAACGAGTTCATCACGCCGCTGGCCGATATCGGTGACAAGGTCAGCAAGCTGACTCTGGAAATCGGCATGAAGGCCTTCCGCAACCGGGACGAGGTCGGCGCCGCCGCGGTGCCTTACCTGCGCGTGGTCGGTCATCTGGTGTACAGCTATTTCTTCGCCCGCATGGCAAAAATTGCCCTGGACAAACTGGATTCCGGCGACCCTTTCTACAAGGCCAAGCTTGCCACCGCGCGCTTCTACTTCGCCCGCCTGCTGCCCGAGACGGCCATGCTGATCCGTCAGGCCCGTTCCGGCGCCAAGCCGCTGCTCGATCTCGAAGCCGAACTGTTCTAAGAGAAACCATCATGAGCAACTTCATTGTCAGGAAGGTGGCCGTGCTCGGCGCCGGCGTCATGGGCGCGCAGATCGCCGCGCACTGCGTCAACGCTCGCGTCCCCGTGGTGTTGTTCGATCTGCCGGCCAAAGAAGGGCCGAAGAACGGCATCGTGCTGCGCGCCATCGAAGGGCTGAAGAAACTCAGCCCGGCGCCGCTGGGCGACACGGACGATGCGATCTGCATCGAGGCGGCGAACTACGATGACCACCTGGAATTGTTGAAGGGCTGCGACCTGATCGTCGAGGCCATTGCCGAGCGCATGGACTGGAAGCACGATCTGTACAGGAAGGTCGCGCCTTTCATTGCGCCTGATGCAATATTCGCCTCGAATACCTCGGGCCTGTCGATCACTGAACTCTCGGAAGGTTTTCCCGAGGAACCGGGTACACAAATGCGGTCGCGTTTCTGCGGCGTGCACTTCTTCAATCCGCCGCGCTACATGCATCTGGTGGAACTGATTCCCACCGCCGCGACGCGACCGGACATTCTCGACCGGCTCGAAGGCTTCCTCGTCACTACGCTGGGCAAGGGCGTGGTGCGGGCCAAGGACACGCCCAACTTCATCGCCAACCGCGTCGGCGTGTTCAGCATGCTGGCAACGATGCACGAAGCGGAGAAAGTCGGGCTGTCGTGCGACATGGTGGATGACCTGACCGGCGCCAAACTGGGCCGCGCCAAGTCCGGCACCTTCCGCACCGCCGATGTGGTCGGCCTCGACACTCTGGGCCACGTGATCAAGACCCTGCAGGACACGCTGCCCGACGATCCCTTTGCCGCGATCTACAAGACGCCCGAAGTGCTCACCAAGCTCGTGGCGGCGGGCGCGCTGGGCCAGAAGTCCGGCGCGGGTTTCTACAGGAAGGTCGGTCGCGAGATACAGCGTCTCGATTTTGCCAGCGGCCAGTATGTGGCCGGCGGCGGCAAGGCCGACGATCTCCTGGCGCGCATCCTCAAGGAAAAGCACCCGGCCCGGCGCATGCAGGCGCTGCATGATTCGAGCCACCCGCAGGCGCAATTCCTCTGGGCCATTTTCCGCGATGCCTTCCATTACATCGCCGTGCATCTGGAGGCCATTGCCGACAATGCCCGTGACATCGACTTCGCCATGCGCTGGGGCTTTGGCCACAAGCTGGGACCGTTCGAGATATGGCAGGCCGCCGGCTGGCAGCAGATTGCCAACTGGGTGAAAGCAGACATCGACGCCGGCAAGGCCCTGTGCGCGGCGCCGCTGCCGGCCTGGGTGTTCGACGGACGCACGGGAGTTCATGCGGCCGACGGCTCCTGGTCGCCGGCGCGCAAGACCAATGTGCCGCGCACCGAGCTGCCGGTGTATCGCCGCCATGTCTTCCGCGCATCGCTTCTCGGCGAGGGTGCGGCGGACGGACGCACTTCCGGGACCACGGTATTCGAGGACGAGTCGCTACGTATCTGGCATCAAGATGACGAAGTGCTGATCCTGTCGCTGAAGACCAAGCTGCATATCATCGACGCCGACGTCATTGGCGGACTGGGCAGGGCCATCGACGAGGCCGAGCGCAACCACAAGGGGCTGGTGATCTGGGCCGCAGATGCGGCGGAAGGCGGCGCCTTCTCCGCCGGCGCCGACTTGCAGTGGATGCTGTCGATGTTCATGGCGGGCGGCGCCAAGGCCATCGAGCCGGGAATCGGCAAGCTGCAACAGGTTTTCCAGGCCATGAAATACGCCAACGTGCCGGTGGTGGCCGCCGTGGCCGGCCTCGCGCTGGGCGGCGGCTGCGAGTTGCTGCTGCATGCGGCAAAGCGCGTCGCGGCGATGGAGTCCTACATCGGCCTGGTCGAAGTCGGCGTCGGCCTGATTCCGTCCGGCGGCGGCCTGAAGGAAGCGGCGCTGCGCGCGGCGGCGGATGCGAAGGGCAACGACCTGCTGCAATTCCTCAAGAACTATTTCATGCATGCCGCCACGGCAGCCGTGTCAAAGTCGGCGCTGGAGGCACGGCGAATGGGCTATCTGAAAGCCGACGACGTGATCGTCTGCAACCCGTACGAGCTGCTGCATGTGGCCAAGAGCGAAGCGCGCGCCATGGCCGACGCCGGCTACCGACCGCCGCTGCAAAAACTCGTGCCGGTCGCCGGGCGCTATGCCATTGCCAACATCATGGCGCAACTGGTCAACCTGCGCGATGGCGGCTTCATCTCCGCCCACGATTTCAAGCTGGGACAGATGATCGCCACGGTGATGGCCGGCGGCGACGTCGATCAGGGCAGCCTGGTCAGCGAGCAGTGGCTGTTTGATCTGGAGCGCAAGTCCTTCATGGAACTGCTCGACCATCCCAAGACCCAGGAACGCATCATGGGCCTGTTGCAGACCGGCAAGCCGGTCAGGAATTGAGGGGAATCGGAATGAGCAAACAATTGCAGGACGCCTATATCGTCGCCGCCACCCGCACGCCCATCGGCAAGGCGCCGCGCGGCATGTTCCGCAATGTTCGTCCCGACGACCTGCTGGTGCGCGCCATCCAGTCCGCGTTGAGCCAGGCGCCCGGCCTCGACCCCGCGCTGATCGAGGACGCCATCGTCGGCTGCTCCTTTCCCGAGGCCGAGTCCGGCCTCAACCTGGCGAGGAACGCCGTGCTGCTGGCGGGACTGCCGGCTACCGTGGCCGGCGTCACCGTCAATCGCTTTTGCGCTTCCGGCATTACCGCCGTGGCGATGGCCGCCGATCGGATTCGCACCGGCCAGGCCGACGTCATGATCGCCGGCGGGGCCGAATCGATGTCGATGGTGCCGATGATGGGCCATCATCCATCGATCAACATGCGCGTGTTCGCCGACGAGCACGTCGGCATGGCCTACGGCATGGGCCTCACCGCCGAAAAGGTCGCCGCGCAATGGAAAGTGACGCGCGAGGCGCAGGACCAGTTCGCGCTTGAGTCGCACCAGAAGGCCATCGCCGCGCAACAGGCGGGCGAGTTCAACGACGAGACGACTGCGGTCGATATCGTCGAGCGCGTGCCCGATCTTGCCAGCGGCGAGATCGACCTGAAGACGCGCACTGTCAATCGCGACGAGGGCGCGCGCGCCGATTCGACGCTGGCGGCGCTGGCCAAACTCAAGCCGGTGTTCGCCGCCGGGGGTTCGGTGACCGCCGGCAACAGCTCGCAAATGTCCGACGGCGCCGGCGCGCTGATCCTCGTCAGCGAAAAAATCCTCAAACAGTTCAATCTGACGCCACTGGCGCGCTTCATGTCGTTCGCGGTGCGCGGCGTGCCGCCGGAAATCATGGGCATCGGCCCCAAAGAGGCGATTCCGCTGGCATGCAGGCTGGCCGGCATCGGCCAGGACCGGATCGACTGGATCGAGCTCAACGAGGCCTTTGCCGCGCAGTCGCTGGCGGTGATTCAGGACCTCGGTCTCGACCCGGCCAAGGTCAACCCGCTGGGCGGCGCCATCGCGCTCGGCCATCCGCTCGGCGCCACCGGCGCGATTCGTGCCGCGACGGTGATTCACGCCCTGCGCCGGCGCAATCTGAAGTACGGCATGGTCACCATGTGCGTCGGCGCCGGCATGGGCGCGGCGGGGATTTTCGAGCGGATGTAGTTGTTACAATCAGCGGCTGTCGTAGCCTGGTGCGGAGTCGGTCGCGCACGGCGATGCAAATGCCTGCCGACTTGCACCCCGCAGCATCGCGGTGTTACCCAAGTAGCGCCGTCAAACAAAAGGGGCCGACAATGTCCACCACTTCACTGAACGGAACGAGCGTTTGGCGATCTCGAAAGGCTAACCGATTTCCTGATTGAGATCGATTCTTCGGCGGCGGCGGAAACGATTGAACTGATCGCGGAAGCCGTTGAATTGCTGATTCTTGGGATTCGTCATCGATTAGCGTGATCAGCCAACCATAGACAGCGAATCGGCGCCAGTGTTGATAGGGATAAACAATCTAACAGTGATTGGAGCGAGGTGGCGCCATCTGTATCGCCTTTGCAGAGGCCAACCGTATAGCGGTGAGCAGCGGGCGAAACAAAGATCGCCCTTTGAAACGCCTTTTCCTGCCGTCACACAGGATCGTTGCCACGAAGGAGGCAAGTCCGAGGCGGCAAGTCCGGCCCACTCGTATCACCGCTCCGGCACAATACCCCACTCGGCTACACCTTCCGGCAGGCGTAGCGCATCGAAACCCTTCTTGCGCAATAGCTCGACAGCGTCGCATGCCATCAGGCAATAAGGACCCCGACAATAGGCAACGACCATCTTGCCTTTGGGCAGTTCGGAGAGCCGCATCTTTAATTCGTCGAGGGGGATCGAGCGAGCGAAGGGAAGATGAGCGGCAAGGTATTCCTCCGAGGGCCGCACGTCGAGCACTACCACATCGCCTTTGCGCGCCAGCTTGACGAGGCCGTCGCGGTCCTGCGGCGCCAGTTCTTTTGGATTACAGGCGATCTGTTGCAACGCCAGGCGCAACTCCACCAAACGATCCTCCGCCAGTGAGCGGATCGCTACCCAGAACTCGGCCACTTCGCGGTTGGCGATCCTGTAGATCACATACTTGCCTTGCTTCTCGGTATTGACGAGGTGTGCGGCGCGCAACTCGCGTAGATGCGCGCTGGCAAGCTTCATGCTGATGGACGCCTCGCGCGCCAGCGTATCCACGGCCTTCTCTCCCTGGCACAGTAATTCGATCAGTTCCAGCCGCTTTGGGCTAGACGTCGCCTTACCGATGCGGGCCACCTGTTCGTAAAGCAAATCCTTGATGCGTCGCGCGTCGTTCATGGCGGTCAATCTAAGGTTTGCGCGGCTCCGTGTCAATTCTCTTGACAGCCTCCAAACCTGGGCGTAGTTTACGATCTAACGATCATTAGATCGTTATCTATTGGGAGATCATGATGAAAACTCTGTTTATTCTCAACGACCCGCCCTACGGTACCGAACTCAGCTACAACGGTCTGCGTCTGGCACGCGCACTGGCCAAGCAACCGGATCAGACTGTAAAAGTGTTTCTTCTGGGCGATGCCGTCGCTTGCGCCAAGGTCGGGCAGAAGGTGCCCGATGGCTACTACAACGCCGGAGACATGGTAAAGATGGTTGCCACGACTGGCGAAGTAGGGCTGTGCGCCACCTGCATGGCCGCGCGTGGCATGGAAGATAGCGAACTGGTTCCGGGAGCCTTGCGCAAGACACTCAACGACTTGGCGGCATGGACAGCCGAGGCCGACAAGGTTCTGGTGTTCTGACCATGTTGATCCTCGCCATTCTTGCCGGTGCCGCCACGGGCATCGTTCTCGGCCTGTTCGGCAGCGGCGGCTCGATCATTGCCATGCCGGCGCTGATGTATCTCCTCAACGTCGAACCCAAGTCGGCCATCGCCATGAGTCTGGGGATAGTCGCCATAACCGCCACTCTTTCCGCCTGGGACCACTGGCGGCGCGGCAACGTGGATATCCATGTAGCCCTGATCTTCGGCCTCTTCGGGGTGCTCGGCACCTACGGCGGCGCCCGGCTGGGCATCCTGCTGCCGGTGCTGTTTCAACTCACCCTCTTCGCCCTGGTTATGTATGCAGCCGCCTGGAAAATGCTGCGGCCTGCGGCAAGCCTGGCGGTCCCTGTTCTGGCCGTCGCCGGGACAAATACAGAGATCAGCCTGGTCTTCGGTAGCCTCGGGTGGGGACGGATGGGCCACATCGCAACCCACGGCATCGGCATCGGCATTCTCACCGGCATCGTCGGCGTCGGCGGCGGCTTCCTCATCGTACCGGCCCTCGTCTTGCTCTCGGGTTTGCCGATGAAACTCGCCATCGGCACCTCGCTTGCCATCGTCGCTGCCAAGTCCTATGCTGGTTTCGCCGGCTATTTTGGCGCCGTGCCCATCGATTGGACGATCATGGCATCTTTCACCGCCGTCACCATTGTTGGCAGTTTCGCCGGTACCCGGTTGGCCCACCGCTTCTCGCAGGAGAAGTTGAAGCGTAGCTTCGGCGGATTTCTGGTGATTGTTGCCACCTACATTCTTGTCAAGAGCGCCATATGAGCCCGGTCAAGGTCATTTCCAGGCAGCCTCCAGGCGGACGATGCACGCTTTATGGCCGCTATGCGAAAGCCATTTCAGATGTTCTTGGCTGGAACCATCAGGTAGTTCACAGCGAATGCGGCGATGCGCATGGAGAAGGCTTTCCCAGCCTGTTGGTCAGGGATGTCGCCATCCAGCCTTATGACGGCGTCATCCTCTCACCCGATGACATTTGCACCCACCTTACTCGAATTGGCATTGACGACGCTCTTGTCGAGGGGCTTCAATCGCGCCTGGAAGCCACACTCAATGATTTTCTGGAGAAATGCGCACCGTAATAATCCCCTGACTCGACACGAGAGGTGACTGATGGCTTGCCCGAAATGGATTAACGCCTGGATTGACGCTTCTGCACTCGCCCCTTCTTCGACCGTTCTCGCCGAAACTGTCACGTGGCCGGATATTGCCACGGCGCAGGGTAGCGAAGGATCACGCAAACCGGCGCGATGTGCCTGCGCCAAGTCGCATGCCGGAGCCAGGCGATGAGCAAAACCGCGCTCATCCTCGGTGCAGGGATTGGCGGCATCGCCGCCGCCGAAGTCCTGCGCAAACTCCTGCCGTCGGAGCATCGCGTTGTCGTCGTCGAGCGCGAGCGCAACCACGTCTTTGCGCCCTCGCTGCTCTGGTACATGACTGGCAGCAACGATGCCACCACGTTTACGCGCCCGCTGTCCGCACTGTCGTCAAGGGGAATCGAGCTTGTCACCGGAGAGGTGACAAGAATTGATCCCGCAGCATTGTCGGCTGACGTCAATGGCAAGACGCTGACGGGCGATGCCCTTGTGGTGGCGCTGGGCGCGGACTATGCGCCGGAGGCGGTGCCGGGGCTTACCGACCATGGCCTCAACCTTTACACGCTCGCCGGCGCGGGGCGAATTCGTGCTGCGCTCAACGCCTTCGAGGGCGGTCGAATCGTGGTGCTCACCGCCGCACCGGCCTACAAATGTCCAGCCGCACCTTACGAAGCGGCCATGCTGGTTGATGCGTACTGCAAGAAACGGGGATTCGGGAAGAGTACCGAAGTCGTCATCTACGCTGCCGAACCGATCCCGATGCCGGTTGCCGGCCCCGCAGTGGGCGGGCAGATAAAAATGATGCTGGAGAAAAAAGGCATCGCCTACTTTTCGAGTCACCAGGTCACGAAGGTGTACGCTCGCACGCTGCATTTTGCCGACGGCAAGACCGTCACCTTCGATCTGCTGCTCTATGTGCCGCCTCATCGGGTTCCGACTACGGTCAAGGAAGCGGGGCTCTGTGCCGAATCGGGCTGGGTTGCCGCCAACCGCGAGACGCTGGAAACGAAATTCCCCAACGTCTATGCCATCGGCGACGTGACCGCAATCCCTTTGAAAATGGGCCGTCCGCTACCCAAGGCCGGTGTCTTTGCCCACGGCCAGGCCGAGGTGGTGGCGAAAAATATCGCCCGCACCTGGACCGGGCAAGGCGATGCAGCACGTTTCGACGGCCATGGCATGTGCTTCGTCGAAACTGGTAGCGGCATGGCGGGCATCGGCAGCGGCAATTTCTACGCCGAACCAGTACCCGAGATACGCCTGCGTTCCCCAAACCCGTTGTGGCATCTGGGCAAGATTCTCTACGAGAAGGTTTGGCTCTACCGGCATTTCTGATCGTTCTTGGCAGAACCGGGAAGCATAAAGTGGGATCATGGTCAGCTATTCGCAGGTCGATTTCTCGATCCTCCACCGCCGACTTGCTGGACGTGATGGACGGAAGGAAGCCCGGTAGCCTATACACCCGCTACGGCCTCAATCCGACCTTCGCTTCGCCTGTTCAGTCACGACGCTGGCGAAGAATCTGCTAGCCCCGCGCCGTGCCCGTCTGGATGGCCGGTTCTGAATACTCGCTAAAATGACTCCCTTTTAGCAGCAAAATTTAGGGAGACTCACTTGAAAATCCTCGTTCCAGTCAAGCGTGTGGTTGACTACAACATCAGGGTTCGCGTCAAGGCGGACGGCAGCGGCGTCGATCTGGCGAACGTGAAAATGTCGATGAATCCCTTCGACGAAATCGCCGTGGAAGAGGCCATGCGCCTGAAGGAAGCCGGCGTGGCGACGGAAGTGATCGCCGTCTCCTGCGGGGTCGTCGCCTGCCAGGAAACCTTGCGCACCGCCATGGCGATCGGCGCCGATCGGTCCGTCCTGGTCGAAACCGATATTGAGCTGCAACCGCTGGCGGTTGCCAAGCTGCTGGCCGCCGTGGCCAAAAAGGAGGCTCCGCAACTCATCATTCTCGGCAAGCAGGCCATCGACGACGACGCCAACCAGACCGGGCAAATGCTCGCCGCGCTGCTGGGCTGGCCGCAAGCCACCTTCGCCTCGAAAGTGGCAATCGGCGATGGCAAGGCGACCGTCACGCGCGAAGTCGATGGCGGCCTGGAAACCCTCGAAATCAGCCTGCCGGCGGTCGTCACCACCGATTTGCGCCTCAACGAGCCGCGCTACGCGACGCTGCCGAACATCATGAAGGCGAAGAAGAAACCCATGGAGATCGTCAAGCCTGCCGAGCTTGGCGTCGATGTTGCCCCGCGCCTGACCACTGTCAGTGTCGCCGAGCCGCCCAGGCGCAGCGCCGGCATCAAGGTCGCCAATGTCGCCGCTTTGATCGACAAACTCAGGAACGAAGCCAGGGTGATCGCATGAGCATCCTTGTCATCGCGGAACATGACAACGCCGGCCTCAAGGCGGCGACCCTCAATGCCGTCACGGCTGCTGCGGAAATCGGTGCTCGCTTGGGTACGGATATCCACGTCCTTGTCGCCGGTGCCGACTGCGGTACGGTAGCCGAACATGCCACCCGGATTCGGGGCGTGACTAGGGTCAAGGTTGCCGATGCCGCCCACTACGGCGATCAGACCGCCGAGAACCTCGCCGCACTGATTGTTGCCGTGGTTGACAGCAGTGCAGGCGGCTACACGCACATCCTGGCCGCAGCCACCAGCAACGGCAAGAACACCCTGCCGCGTGTGGCCGCCCTGCTCGATGTCGCGCAGATATCGGAAATCATTGCCGTGGTCGATGTCGACACCTTCGTCCGTCCGATTTATGCCGGCAGTGCGCTGGCAACCGTGAAGTCGGCTGACGCGGTCAAGGTCATCACCCTGCGCAGCACCAGCTTTGACGCCGCAAGCCAGGGCGGCAATGCTGCCATCGAAGCCATCCCGGTCGGCCCCGATCTGGGACAGGCGAAACTCATCGGCCGTGAGATGACCCGGTCGGCGCGACCGGAACTGGCGGCGGCCAAGGTCATCGTTGCCGGCGGGCGCGGCCTGGCCAGCGGCGAGAACTACCACAAGCTGCTCGAACCGTTGGCCGACAAGCTGGGGGCCGCGCTCGGGGCGTCCCGCGCGGCGGTCGATGCCGGCTTCGCGCCCAACGACTATCAGGTCGGGCAGACCGGCAAGATCGTCGCTCCGGCCTTGTATATTGCCATCGGCATTTCCGGGGCGATCCAGCATCTGGCCGGCATGAAGGATTCCAGGGTGATCGTGGCGATCAACAAGGACCCCGATGCGCCGATCTTCCAGGTCGCCGACTATGGCTTGGTCGCCGATCTTTTTCAGGCCGTGCCGGAACTGCTCGCCGGGCTTTAGCCTGGAGTAAGGTGCATGAGCCGCTATGCCGCTCCCCTCAAGGACATGCACTTTGTCCTGACCGAACTGGCCGGTCTCGACCGGGTGGCCGCATTGCCCGGCTGCGAGGAGGCGACGGTCGACGTGGTCGAAGCGATTCTTGAAGAATCCGCGAAGTTTTCCGGCGGTGTGCTGGCGCCGCTGAACCGCAGCGGCGATCGGGAAGGTGCACGGTGGGCCGACAAGTCGGTGACCATGCCCAAGGGATTCAAGGAGGCCTACCGGCAGTTTGTCGACAACGGCTGGAACGCGCTCTCGGGCAATCCGCAACATGGCGGCCAGGGCCTGCCCAGGGTGGTTTCGGCGGCGGTGCAGGAAATGTGGAAGTCGTCCAACATGGCGTTTTCGCTGTGCCCCTTGCTGACGCTCGGCGCCATCGAAGCGCTGGAACTGGTGGGGACCGACGAGCAGAAGGCGATCTACCTGCCCAGCATGATCGCGGGCAAGTGGACCGGCACCATGAATATCACCGAACCGCAGGCCGGCTCCGATCTGGCGGCGATCCGCTCGCGCGCCGTGCCCCAGGCCGACGGTACCTACCGGATTTTCGGCCAGAAGATTTTCATCACCTACGGCGAGCACGACATGGCGGAGAACATCATCCATCTTGTGCTGGCCCGCACCCCGGATGCGCCAGAGGGCGTCAAGGGGCTTTCGCTGTTCGCAGTGCCCAAGTTCATGGTGAATGCCGACGGTTCGCTCGGCGCGCGCAACGATGCGTACTGCGTCTCCATCGAACACAAGCTCGGCATCCACGCCAGCCCGACCTGCGTCATGGCTTTCGGCGACAGCGGCGGCGCGGTGGGCACGCTGGTGGGCAAGGAGAATGACGGCCTCAAGTACATGTTCGTCATGATGAACGCGGCGCGTTTTGCGGTGGGCCTCGAAGGCCTTGCGCTGGGCGAAATCGCCTATCAGCACGCGGTGGCTTATGCCCGCGAGCGGGTGCAGGGCCGCGCCATCGAAGGTTCGGCCAGCGCCGTGACTATCATCCGTCATCCAGACATCCGCCGCATGCTGATGCTGATGCGCTCGCAAGTCGAAGCCATGCGCGCCCTGGCCTACTCGGTGGCCGCCGCGCATGACGCCGCCGCGCGCCATGCGGACGCCGCCGAGCGAGCGCGGAACCAGGCTTATGTCGATCTGATGATTCCGGTGGTGAAGGGCTGGAACACCGAGACCGGCAACGAACTGGCCTATCTCGGCGTGCAGGTGCATGGCGGCATGGGTTTCATCGAGGAAACCGGCGCCGCGCAATTCATGCGCGATGCGCGCATCACGACCATTTACGAAGGCACCACGGGCATTCAGGCCAACGACCTGGTGGGCCGCAAGATCGTCCGCGACGGCGGTGCTACGCTCAAGGCCGTGATTGGCCAGATGCAGCAGACGCACAGCGAGTTGATGAAGCCGGCGGGAGCCGAGTTTGTCGCCATCGCGGCGGCGCTCGGTGGCGGCATCGAGGCGCTGCGGCGGGCGGGCGACTACATTGTGGCCAACTACGCCGGCGACATGCGCGCCGTGGCAATCGGCGCCGCGCCCTTCCTGCGGTTGCTGGGCATCGTCTCGGGCGGCTGGATGATGGCGCGCGCGGCACTTGTGGCGCTGGGCAGGATCGCCGCCGGAGATGCTGATCCCTTCTTTCCGGCGAAAATCGCTACCGCGCATTTCTACGCCGATCATGTCATGGCTGCCGCCGCCGGTCTGGCGCTGGAAGTGGAGCAGGGCGGGGCGAGCGCCCTGGCGCTGGACGAAGCGATGTTCTGATATAATATACCAAAGTCATGATGAACCGGATTGCCGCTCTTGTCGCATTTTTCTGCATGAGTCCAGTCTTCGCCCTGGGTTTGGGTGAGGTCGAGGGGTCTGCTGTTATCGGACGTCCCTTGCGGGTCACGATTCCGCTTCTGGGATCCCAGGGCGATACAGGGCAGACCGCGTGCACAAGTCTGTTGCATGAGGGCGATGCGGATACTCACGAGGGCATCCGTATCAAGGTCGTGGGCGATCGCATCCATCTATCGACGACGCAGGCGCTTACCCAGCCGATCATCCGGTTTCGTATTCGCTTGGGATGCTCCGGCCCCTTCGAGCGCAGTTTCGTGGTGCTTTCCGACCCGGCAAAAAGCGTCGTGTCGGTCCCCTCCGCCGCAAGTGTCGCACCGGCGCCAGTCGCTGGCGACATGCCCGCCGTCTTGCCACGGGCGGAGCCGGCGGCGTCGGGCCAGCGGAGTATCGTCCTGATGTCGTCGACTTCCCTGCGCATGCTCTCGCGTCAGCGTTATCCCGGCGACTCCAGCCTGCGGGTGAGTTTCATCCGGCAACTGGCGGCTGCCAATCCGGATTTGTTCGCCAGTGAGGAGGCGGCTTTTGACCAGCGTCTGGCGGCGGGCACCAGGCTGCTGATGCCCGTTGGTCTGCCCGCGCCGCAGCGCGCGGCATCGGCGCGTGCTGTCAGCGCGAAACCGGGGCCCGAGACGGGTACCGGTCGCGGCCGTCTGATCGTTGGCGCTGCGGGTTTGTCGGCTGCGGGCGGGCCGAGTACCGCCGAGCTGAGTGAATCCATCGATCGGATGATTGAGGTGATGAACCAGCAGATCATGGTGCAAATTGCGCTCACCGAGCGCATCAAGACGACCGAAGCGGAACTGGCCGAATTGAAGCGTCAGGTGGGCGCGGAAAAAGCGCGCACCGCGCAGCGGGAGGCTGAACTCAAGCTTGTGCGCGAGGCGGCGGAGCGCAACGGCGTGATTCAGTGGCTGCTGGTGATTTTGCTCGGAGGCGTCGCCGGTGCGTGGGTGCTGGGCTGGATGTCACGCCGCAAGACAGCGGCAGCCATGCTTCCAGTTGCCGCCGCCGTGTCGTCGGCGCCGACTCTTGTGCCAAGAAATCATGCACGACCGATGCCGCAGGCTTCCGCTGATCCGCTGGATCAGCGTGATGACATTCTGCCGCCCGGAGGGTTGCGGTAATTCGCCGGGGTAGTTAGACAGTGTTTTCCGCCGCCGAACTTTCGGTTTCAGTCGAGCCAGCGTCGCGCATTGCGGAACATGGCGAGCCACGGCGCGTCGTCTCCCAGCCCCGGCGGCTGCCATGACATCTGCACGCTGCGGAAGGTCCGCTCCGGGTGCGGCATCATGATGGTGAAGCGACCGTCGGCGGTGGTTACGCCGGCGAGGCCGTCGGGCGAACCGTTGGGATTGAACGGGTAGGTGGTCGCCACCGCGCCCCGGTTGTCGATGTAGCGCAACGCCACGATCGCCTTGGCGTTCTGCCCGGCGGCGAACTCGGCGCGGCCCTCGCCATGGCTAACCACCACGGGCAGCTTCGATCCAGCCATGCTTGAGAGAAAAATCGACGCCGACGGCGGAATCTCGGCCATCACCACGCGCGCCTCGAACTGCTCGCTGCGGTTGCGCTGGAAGGTCGGCCAGTCCTGCGCGCCGGGGATGATCGGCGCCAGGTGCGCCATCATCTGGCAGCCGTTGCAGACGCCCAGCGCAAAGCTGTCGGCGCGAGCAAAAAAAGCGGTGAATTCGTCGCGCAGACGGCTGTTGAACAGCACCGACTTGGCCCAGCCCTGTCCCGCGCCGAGCACATCGCCGTAGGAGAAGCCGCCGCAGGCCGCCAGGCCTTTGTAGTTCGCGAGATGCACGCGACCGGCTTGCAGGTCGGACATGTGCACGTCGTAAGGGGCGAAACCGGCGCGCTCGAAGGCGGCCGCCATTTCGACCTGACCATTGACTCCCTGCTCACGCAGAATCGCTATTCTTGGCCGCGCACCGGTGGCGACAAACGGGGCGGTCGGTTTGAAGCTCAACTGCACGGACAGCCCTGGATTTTCGGCGTCGAGCAGCGCGTCAAATTCCTCCTGCGCGCAGAGCGGGTCGTCGCGCAGCCGGGCGATCTGGAAGCTGACCTCGCTCCAGGTGCGCTGCAAATCGTTGCGGCGGACGGCGAAGAGCGTCTTCGCGGCATGCGAGATGCGCACTTCGTCGGATGCGTTGGTGACGCCGACGACATGCGTACAAGAACCCAGGCCGGCAGCGTGCAGCGTCTGCATCACGGCGGTGCGATCCCCTCGGCGTATCTGCAAGACGGCGCCGAGTTCCTCGTTGAACAGCGCGGCAATCGATGAGTCACTGCCGATCCCGTCGAGATCGAGCGAGACGCCGACGTGCGAGGCGAAGCTCATTTCGCACACGGTGGCGAACAGGCCGCCGTCGGAACGGTCGTGATAGGCGAGGATTTTTTCCTCGCGCTTCAGCGCCTGAATCGCGCCGAAAAAAGCCTTGAGCGACGCGGCCTCGGCGTCCGGCGCGAGATCGCCTAACTGACCCAACTGGGCGCCGTAGACCTGCGCCAGCGCCGAGCCGCCGAGGCGGTTGCGGCCAAAGCCGAGGTCGATCAGCAGCAGTTCGGTTTCGCCAACCTCGGCATCGGGCCGCAGTTGCGGCGTCAGGGTGCGGCGCACGTCATCCACCGCGGCAAAGGCCGTGACGATCAAGGACAGCGGCGCCGTGACCTGTTTCGATGCGCCGCGATCTTCCCACTTTGTCCGCATCGACAGCGAATCCTTGCCCACCGGAATTGCCACGCCCAGCGCCGGACAGAAGTCGATGCCAAGCGCCTTGACGGTATCGAACAGCGCGGCGTCTTCATGGCCGTGACCGGCGGCGGCCATCCAGTTGGCCGACAGCTTGATCCGCCCGATTTCGCCGACATCGGCAGCCGCCAGATTGGTGATCGCCTCGCCCACCGCCATGCGGCCCGAGGCCGCGGCGTCGAGCAGGGCCAGCGGCGTGCGCTCGCCCATGGCGAAGCATTCGCCGCGCACGGTGTCATAACCCATGGTGGTGACCGCCACATCGGCCACCGGCACCTGCCAGGGGCCGACCATCTGGTCGCGCGCGGTGAAACCGCCGACGCTGCGGTCGCCGATGGTGATCAGGAAATTCTTCGAGGCCACCGCCGGCAGGCGCAGCACGCGCCGCGCGGCTTGCTTCAGGTCGATGCCGGCGACATTGAGCGGCGGCATGGCGACCGCGTGGCGGCGCGCATCGCGATGCAGCTTCGGCGCCTTGCCGAGCAGGACTTCCATCGGCATATCGACCGGCTTGTTGCCGAAGTGATCGTCCTTCACCGTGAGCTGGCCGTCATCGGTGGCGACGCCGAGCACGGCGAAGGGACAGCGCTCGCGCTGGCACAGGGCGCGGAATTCTTCGAGACGCCCGGGCGCGATGGCCAGCACGTAGCGCTCCTGCGCCTCGTTGCTCCAGATTTCGCGCGGACTCATGCCCGGCTCTTCGCTGGGAATCGCGCGCAGATCGAAGGCCGCGCCGCAACCGGCATCGTGCGCGAGCTCGGGCATGGCGTTGGAAATGCCGCCGGCGCCGACATCGTGAATGGCGAGTATCGGATTGGCATCACCCTGCTGCCAACATCTGTCGATGACTTCCTGCGCGCGCCGCTGGATTTCCGGATTGCCGCGCTGCACCGAAGCGAAATCGAGATCGGCGGCATTGACGCCGGTCGCCATCGAAGACGCCGCGCCGCCGCCCAAGCCGATCAGCATGCCGGGGCCGCCCAACTGGATCAGCAGACTGCCCGCCGGGAATTTGATCTTGAAGGAATCTTCGGCGGCGATGTTGCCCATGCCGCCGGCAATCATGATCGGCTTGTGATAGCCGCGCATCTCGCCGTCGAATTCCTGCTCGAAACTGCGGAAGTAGCCCGCCAGGTTGGGCCGGCCGAATTCGTTGTTGAAGGCCGCCGCGCCAAGCGGGCCTTCGATCATGATGTCGAGCGCCGAGGCGATGCGCTCGGGCTTGCCGTAGCTCGATTCCCACGGCTGGGCGTAGCCGGGAATATTCAGGTCGGATACCGAGAAACCGCACAGGCCGGCCTTCGGTTTCGAGCCGCGCCCGGTGGCGCCTTCGTCGCGAATTTCGCCCCCCGACCCGGTCGCCGCGCCGGGAAAGGGCGAGATCGCGGTGGGGTGGTTGTGCGTTTCGACCTTGGCCAGAATGTGCGTGAGCTGATCGCTGTAGGCGTATCTGTACCCATTCGCGCCATCGGCGCGCGGGTAGAAACGCCGGATCTGAGCGCCCTCGATGACTGCCGCATTATCCGAATAGGCCACCACCGTGCCTTGCGGATGCGCCTTGTGCGTTTCGCGGATCATGCCGAACAGGGACATCGGCTGATCGACGCCATCCACCGTCCAGCTCGCGTTGAATATCTTGTGCCGGCAGTGCTCGGAATTGGCCTGGGCGAACATCATGAGTTCGACATCGGTCGGGTTGCGGCCAAGCTTGCCGAAATTGTCCACCAGGTAGTCGATCTCGTCGGCGGAAAGCGCCAGGCCCAGTTCGAGGTTGGCCTTGGCCAGCGCCTTGCGCCCACCGCCCAGGATGTCCACGGTCGTCAGGGGCTGCGGCGCGACATGGTGGAACAGGGCCTTGATCGCAGCGTTGGAAGTCAGCACGGATTCGGTCATGCGGTCATGCAGCCGTGCCGCCAGCGCCGACTTTCCATCGACCGCGAAAGGGCCGGAAACGTAATAGACCGTGCCGCGCTCGATGCGCTTCACGGTGGCAAAGCCGCAGTTGCGGGCGATGTCGGTGGCCTTGGAACTCCACGGCGAAATGGTGCCCAGGCGCGGCGTCACCAGCAGCACTTCCCCGCCGGGCGACGCCGGCAGTTGCGGCAGAATCCCCAGCAAGTCCTTCAGCCGTGCTGTTTCATCGGTGTTCAACGCACCTTCCAGCTCGATGAAATACCAGTGCTCGGCGGCCAGCCGGACGCCGGCAACGGCTTCGCCAACAGACTGTTGCAGACGCGCGAGGCGGGACGCCGAAAACGCGGCAGAGCCGCGCAGGGCAAGGATTTCAGCCATGATGGACGGACCGGGGCGAATGAGGGACGGGACGAAAATGCAAGGTGCGAAATTATACCCTCACCGGGATGGCGGCCTCACGGACGGGCAGACACGGAATTGCATTCGAGGGTCAAGCCTGAGAAACTGGGGCAAGACCACAAGCACATGCCCACACCCGCCATGAACGAGTCTCCGCTTGCTGTCGGCGTTGCCGACTTACAGGACAAAGTCATCGAAAGTCCGCTGCCTTCTCCCGCCGAACCGTTGCGCATCGCCGCGCGGGATGCGCGCGTCAAGGGCGAACTGGACGTGGCCGCCTCGCTGCTGATCGACGCGGAGGAACTCGATCCGGGCAATGAGGCCGTGACGCTCGATCTCGCCGAAATCAACATCGACATGCAGAACCTGGAAGCGGCGCGGGTAATTCTCGACGCCCATGAACACACGGCCGAGGACGCCGTTCGTGTGCGCGCCCTGCTGGACCGGCTCAATCTGGTGATTGCCGGCGCTGGCGCCGACGCGGCGGCGCTGAAAGCCCGCATTGAAGCCAATGCCGGCGATCTCGATGCCCGTCTGCAACTGGCCAAAGCACTGGCTCTGGTGCAGGACTACCGCCAGGCGCTCGGGCAACTGTTGGAAATTGTGCGCCGCGATCGCAAGTGGCAGGACGAGGCGGCGCGCAGGGCCATGCTCGACCTGTTCACACTGCTGGCCCAGAGCCCGTCGTACAACGACCTGGTCCGCGAATTTCGCATCCAGTTGGCGCGAACCCTGAACTGAATAATCGACGGAACCATGTGCACCGCGGCATGTGACAACCCGGAACCCTCGACCGATGATTGATTTCGCACATCTGAAGAACCTGTTGTCGCCACGGGAATGGTGGTTGCGCCTGGTGTTCTGGGGCGGCGCCGTCGCGGTGGGCGTGACGGCGGCCCTGTTCGCCCTGGGCGCGCAGCTTGGCAATCAGTGCTTCCACTGGATACTTTCGATTTCGCCCTGGCTCGCATTCGTTGTCATGCCGGCGGGCCTTGCGCTGTCCGCCTGGCTGTCGATGCGCTTCTTCGCGGGTTCTCAGGGCAGCGGCATTCCGCAAACCATCGCGGCGCTGCAACTCCCGAATCAGGAACAGCTTGGCGGACTTCTTTCGCTGCGCATCGCGGCGGGGAAAATCGCGCTGACGATTCTGGGTCTGTGCTGCGGCGCGTCGGTGGGTCGCGAGGGGCCGACGGTGCAGGTCGGTGCGTCGATCATGTATTCGCTGCGCCGGTTTTCACCCTTCAAGTACCGGGACCAATTCGGCGGGCTGATCGTCGCCGGCGGCGCCGCCGGTGTCGCTGCGGCCTTCAATACGCCGCTGGCCGGGATCGTATTCGCCATCGAGGAACTGTCGCGTTCCTTCGAGCATCGCACCAACGGCCTGATTCTCACCGCCGTCATTTTTGCCGGGCTGGCCGCTCACGCCATCCTCGGCAACTACACCTATTTCGGCATGACATCGACCTCGCTCGGCTCCGGCGTCGGCTGGCTGGCGGTCATCGCCTGCGGCGTAACGGGAGGGCTTTCCGGCGGACTGTTCTCGCGCCTGCTGATCGGCGCCAGCGATGGCTGGGGCGGGACGATAGGGCGCTGGACACGTTCGCATCCGGTTGCATTCGCTGCGCTATGCGGGATCGTACTGGCTGGCCTCGGTGCGCTGTCCGGCCACCGCACCTACGGCACCGGCTACGACGAGGTGCGCGACATCCTCGCCCACGGAGATGCCGGCTATCAGGGCTACGGCCTGTACAAGTTCCTCGCGACCCTGATCTCCTATTTGAGCGGGATCCCGGGCGGCATATTTGCGCCGTCATTGGCGGTCGGCGCCGGATTGGGGGCCAGTCTCGCCCAGTTCATTTCATTCGTTCCGGTCAACACCGTGATCATCCTCGGCATGGTCGCCCACTTTTCCGGCGTCACCCAGGCGCCGCTGACCACCTTCATCATCGTCATGGAAATGACCGACAACCACAGCATCGTTCTGCCGCTGATGGCGACGGCGCTGATCGCACACGGCATATCGCGCATTGTCTGCCCCGAATCTTTATACCAGGCTCTGGCCGCGCGTTTCGTACGCCGCATGGCGCAACAGTGAGAGTGGATCGCGGCGGAACAGGGTCCAGCGGCTGCGGTCATCCCACCGCGTCGGGGCCGGATGCATTAGGATGCGTACTTGAAAACCCGTCTGGCGGAGAACACCATGAAAAAGCTGTCGCTTGAACTGTACGCAGAACTGGAAATTCCCGACGATTGGGAGCTGGTCGAGCATTCTTCCGGCATCTTCGTGCTCAAGGTCGGCGACCGTTTTGTCGATTTCGACATTACGCCGCTGGTCACCGCATCCACCGAGCCGGATGCCACCTGGAGCGACGAAGACGAGAAATTCACCGATGAGATTCTCGACATGGTGACCGGGCTCGATTCGAAGATGGAGATCACCTATCTTCAGTGATCGACTTCGATCACCAAACGTTCATCGCCGCAAGCACGTAGCGCGGCGCCCAGGCCCACCTGCACTTGTCCGGCGAGAACCAGTTCCTCGCGGCGCAACAACAACTCCTGACCGTTCGGCAGCCTGACGAAGGTGCCGTTGCTTGACTGGTCAACAATCACGATCTTCTCCTGGCGCAGGACGACGCTCGCGTGGTGGCGAGAGGCTGTGGCGGCGCTGACTACCACGGTGCTTTTTGCATCGCGCCCGATGGTTGCCTCAGGATGATTTTCGTCGACGCTCCAGACCTTGCCCTTGTAGGTGATTCTCGCGTTCTTCGAGGGTGCGTTGTCGGTCGTGGAATTGTCCGACAGCATGGTCTGCCCCTGATCCTGTTTCCACATCGCCTCGATGATGACGACCTTGCCCTTGCGTCCCTTGACTTCCGTCGAATACAGTTTGCGGCAGGTGGCCTGCAGCCAGGGCGGCAGTGCGTCATAGGTTTCGCGCGAGGTCAGTATCTGGTCGGGCGTGGCCAGCGCCGTGAGGCGTGACGCGAGGTTGACGGTGTCGCCAAAACAGTCGCCATCGGCAGCCGATCCTGAGCTTGATGCCGGCCTTGCCGCCCAGCGTTTTCTCGAAAGCGGATTGCATGGCGTTGGCCGCCTGAATGGCCTGCGCCGCAGTATCGAACACCGCCATCAACTCGTCGCCGATGGTCTTGATCACGCGCCCGCCGTGGGCGAGGGTTTCCGCTTTCAGGCAGTCCAGGCAGTTGACCACCGCTTCGAGCGCCACGGTGTCGCCGCTTTGCTCGTAAAGCCCGGTGCTGCCGGCAATGTCTGCGAAGAGAATGGCGCGTTGATGTTCCATCGGATTCAGGGGGTAGCGAGATTCGCCAAGCTTGGATTGTAGGGCGGCGGCAGGGAGAAAACCATTGCTTGCTTGCGCCGATGGCCACCGTACTAGCGCTATCGGCGATTTCTCAATTCCATGATTGGAGTGATGTTATGTCGGGTGTGAGTATATGAAATTCCTCCGCAACAATTGTCTCTTCTGCGTGAGTGATTTTGTCATTTCCCCCTTTTTCGGGATGGGCTGCTTTCCTGGGAGCGCCGGCATCTTGCCGGCTTCGTGTCGTGGGCGCCGCTTGAATAGCCGGCAAGATGCCGGCGCTGCCGGAATTCCGCCCTTTCATTTTCGTGAAGTTATTTCGGACTCGTTCCTTATGGCCTTGACGGCGAGGAGAGCGTCTTTTGCTCGACCGCCTTGTAGCGCAGTTGTTTCATCAGCGGCGAAACGTCCGTTCGACATGGGCCGGCGGTGATTCACCGTCCTCTCCGCGGCGTGGCTGCTCAGGCGATCTCGCGCCCTTCGCCGGCCTCTTCCACCGTCCGCCCGTCGCGGATGTGATAGATGCGCTTGAAGATGGGAATGATTTTTTCGTCGTGGGTGACGACGATGATCGCGGTCTGGTACTGGCTGGCCATCTGATTGAGGATGCGCATCACGGCCAGCGCGCGCTCGCTGTCGAGCGGCGCGGTGGGTTCGTCGGCGAGGATCACCGACGGCTGGTTGGCCAGGGCGCGGGCGATCGAGACGCGTTGCTGTTCTCCGCCGGAAAGTTCGCTCGGCTGCGCCTTGGCGCGATGCGTTACATCGAGCGCCTGCAGCAACTCCAGCGCGCGCGCCCGGGATGCGCCGTTCGTCTGCCCCGCCAGCATCGGCAGCAGGGCCACGTTGTCGATGACGTCAAGAAAGGGAATCAGGTAGGGCGCCTGAAAAATGAAGCCGATGCGGTCGCGCCGCAAGGCACGCAGGTCCGGTGTTTTCCAGCCACCGTCAGCGCTGTCGTAAATCACTTCGCCGCCGAGGGTCATGCGGCCGCGCGTCGGTTCGATCACTGCGCCGAGACACTTGAGCAGCGTGGTCTTGCCCGATCCGCTGGGGCCGACCAGGCCGACCACCTCGCCGGGCGCGATGCTCATGTTCACTTCCTTCAGCGCATCGACGGCGGTGTCGCCCTCGCCGTA
>JALNZB010000007.1:60486-72979 GCA_023229545.1 Sulfuritalea sp.
TAGCGCTTGCTGAGGCCTTCGATGCGAATCCCCTGGTCCATCTCAGCCACCGATCGCCGTGGCCGGATCGACCTTGAGCGCCGCACGGATGGCCAGCGTGCTGGCCAGCGCGCACACCACCATGATGATGACAAAAGCACGTACGGCGTCGCCAGTCTCCAGCAACACATACTTGGGAAACGCCGGGCCCCACAGCGTGGCGGATATCTTGCCGACCACGAAACCGATCAGGCCCAGCCCCATCGCCTGTTGCAGGATCATGCCGGCAATGGTGCGATTACGGGTGCCGATCAGCTTGAGTACCGCGATTTCGCGAATCTTGCCCAGCGTCATGGTGTAAATGATGAAGGCCACGATGGCCGCGCTCACGATGGTCAGGATCGCGAGGAACATGCCGATCTGTTTGGCCGAGGTGGCGATCAGCTTGGCCACCAGGATTTCTTCCATCTGCTCGCGGGTGTAGGCCTGCAGGTGCTTCCAGCGGCGGATTTCCCGGGCCACGGTTTCCGCCGTGTTGCCGGCGCCGACTTTTACCAGCACTGCATTGACGCTGCGATTGATGGTCTGCACGGCCGTCACGGCATCGAGCAGGCCGGGCACGCCAGGGTGATTCAGCGCGGGGTTGGCCGCTGTGCGCGCACGATCACTGATGATCGCGTCGTTGTCCTTGAGGAACTGGGCCTCCTGCGCGTCCTTGAGCGGGATGAATACCATCGGGTCGCCGCCGGACGAAACCATGCGCCGCGTCAGGCCGACCACCTCGTAGTCGTGGCGCCGGATGCGAATTCGCTCGCCGAGGCGGAAGCCGGTTTTGACGTCGGCAATGGCCTCGAAGTGGCCGCGCAGCAGGCGCCGCCCCGCCACCAGATAGCCCGGCTCGCCGGGCTGCCCAGGTTCGAAGCCGACGACCATCGTGCGCGAATCGGTGTCGCCATGGCGCACCTGCATGGTGAGATAGGTCACGCTGGCGGCCAGTGCGACGCCAGGCAGGCCGAGCAGGCTTCGATAGACATCGTCCCTGATGCTGGAGGCTTCGGCATACGGCCCCTGGGTGTCCTGCTGCACCACCCAGATGTCGGCGCCGCTGTTGGTGAGCATGACCCTGGCGTCATCGACCATGCCGCGATAGACGCCGGCCATGGTCAGCGTGGCGCCGATCAGCAGGCCCAGCCCGATCCCGGTGAGGACGAACTTGCCCCAGGAGTGCAGGATGTCGCGACCAGCGAGGCTGATCATGACGGGCTCACGAACCCGTGAGGGTGGAAACCACCTTGATGCGGCTGTCCTCGGTCAGTTCACCTTCGCTGTACACGATTACCACATCGCCATCCTTGAGGCCGGCGATGATCTGAACCCTGCCGTCGGCGCCGCTGGTGCCCGTCCTGACCGGGACAAACTCCGGCTTGCCGGCAGCCAGCAGCCAGACGCCGGTCTTGCCTTCGTGCAAGCGCACTGCCGCACCGGGCACGGCCAGCGCCTGCTTGACGCCCGGCGGGTGCAAGGTGATTTCGCTCATTTCGCCGATGGACACGTCCTTCGGCGGCGTGTCGAAGGCCACCTGGGCGATGCGCTCTTCGGTCACGCTGTCGCCGAGCATTTCAATGCGCGCGACTTTTCCGGGCAGCAGTTGGCCGGGACGTGAGCGCAACACGATTTCAGCCGGGAGTCCCACTTGCAGGCCGGCCGAGCGATGCTGATCGAGGCGCAGTTTCAGCCACAGGCTGTCGGCTGCGACCAGCCGCACGACGGCCTGTCCGGCGACCACGGTCGAGCCCGGCTCGGCGTCGCGCGCGGTCACCACGCCGGCGGCCGGCGCCAGCAGACGCAGGTTGCTGCGCTGCTGTTGCGCGCCGGCGCGTTCGGCATCGAGGCGCGTACGGTCCTGGCGCGCGCCGGCCAGCGCGGCTTCGGCGGCGGCAAACTGGGCCGTCGCGGAATTCATCTCTTGCGTCTTGCCCTCGGTCACGCTGGAACTGACGAAACCCTTGCGCCCCAGCTCCTCATAGCGGCGCGCATTGGCGGCAGCCACTTTGCGTCGGGCGACGCTGTCGGCAAGTTGCGCCGCCGCCGTATCGACAGCACTCTGTGCGCGGTTGGCGGCCGCGCTGGTCGCGGCAAGGCGCTGATCGAGATCGACCGGGTCCATCTCGGCCAGCAACTGGCCGGCACGTACCGCTTCGCCGACATCCACCGCCACCCGCCGGACACGACCGGCGCTGGTCGGGCCGACCAGATAGCTACGGCGGGCTTCGACGACGCCAATGCCGAACAGCAGCGGCGCGAGATCGACACTCGCCACTTGCGTCACCGTTACCCGCACCGGGGCCAGCGGTCCGCTGCGCGCGACAACCCAGACGAAGACCGCCAGCAGTGCGATGCCGGCGAGGATGAAGGCCGATCGTCGATTGAGAACGGATTTCATGCCGGGCTCCCGGCTGATCTCGCTTTCATCGCGCGCCAAGCAAGCACGGCGACCACAATCCAGAACAACGAGCGGATCGACAGGGCGCCGACGGTACGCATTTCAA
Source organism: Sulfuritalea sp. (assembly GCA_023229545.1). GTDB lineage: Bacteria > Pseudomonadota > Gammaproteobacteria > Burkholderiales > Rhodocyclaceae > Sulfuritalea. The sequence goes on from JALNZB010000007.1 coordinate 63,015, forward strand.
AGGCGCCGCCGGCGAGGGCGTGTGCCGCAAAAGCCAGGAAGACCACGACTGTCGACACCGCAAGCGACACGGCAAGCGGGACGGCCCAGCGCCTCGCCTGCAGCAGCGCCATCCCGGCGAGGACATAGACAAAACCGACCGTGAAGTTGAACCAGAGCACGAAGGGCACGATGTTGCCCAGTTCGGCACGCGCCTCGATGCCGCCAAACAAGGCCCGGCCACCGCTCAGCACGGTAAGGACGCCAAAGGCGATGGCGGCGATGGCGAGCCACTTCGGCATGCGCCCCGATTTCATTTGACACTCCCGATTCCACGACGATAGATGGCGAAAGCACCCGGCGCGTCGGCGCGGGTTTGTTTCACCTGGCCGCTCAGCAAGGATTGCATGACCAGACCCTGGATACTGCCAATGAAGGCGACGACTGCCGCTGCGGTATCGATGTCCGGCGCCACTTCGCCGCCGGCTTTGCCCGCATCGATCAGGCCGCTCAGGCGTTCGCGGTAGGCACCCAGCAGGGTACGCGCCATGCGTTTGGCGGCGGTATCCTCGGCGCGCTGCAACTCGCCGAACAGCAAGCGTGGCACGCCAGGGTGGGCGATGACAAACTCGATATGGGTCATGAACACGGCCTCCAGCGCCAGTAGCGGCGATTCAGCCGCTTGAATGGCGCGGTCCACTCTTTGCAGCAGTCGCTCCGCCACCCATTCCATGACCGCCTGCCAGATTGCATCCTTGTTGGGGAAATGGCGGAACAGCGCACCCTGCGTCAGATTCATGCGCTGGGCAATCGCGGCCGTCGTGATGTCGCCGGGATTCTGCTCGGCCGTCAGTTCGATAACTGCCTCGACCGTAACGGTCCGGCGCTGGTCTGCGGGTAGATTTCGTGGCTTGGTTTTGGCGTCCATCGTTTCCCGGTTCAATAGATAGTAATCAATTACTATCTTATTCGCAATAATCCGCCGGGTCAAGCAAGATGAACGCTCGGGGTCGAGCAGACCGCAAGAACCGGCGAATCCATGGCCCGCATTCACGCGGGAGCGAGCAACGTACTCAATGCCGTGGAGGAGATATCCAGCGCCTTGCGCGAGCAGAGTTCCGCCAGCACACAGATCGCGAAAAATGTTGAACGAATCGCGCAAATGACCGAGGAAAATACCGCAGCGGTGACCGAGGTATTCCACTCTGCCAGTCACCTTGAGCAGTTGGCGGAGAAACTCAAGACTTCGGTCGGTAGGTTCAAAGTGTAATCACGAGAATAGCCCTGACGCCGGCAGCCGCTTGCCGAAGTCCGGGGTCTGGCCCGCATCGCGGCGCGTACCGGCTTTTTCACAAGGCGCGATGGCCCGGTCGCGGAGCATAATCGTCGGCATCATGAACCCGCCGCAACAGCTAAAGCCCGGCACCGCCCTTCTGGTCGGGCTGGTGTTTGTCGCCGCCGGCATCCTGCCCATGCTGGCGGCCTTCGGTATCGGGCCGCTGGGGCCGGAGGACATCAACGGGCCGCCCTGGCTGGGATTCGTCGCCGGTGGCATTTTCGCCGCTGCCGGACTGGCGGTGATCGCCGGGCCGCAGTCGCCGCTGGCGAACGGCGTGTTTGCCGTTCTGACGCTGGCGGGACTTGCGGCAATCGGCAACTGGATCGCCTTTGGCGTCGGCGAGCGCGTCTGTTCGGGCAGCATCTCGCTGCCCTGGCGGTGGGGTGAAAGCGATTTCTCGGGGCTGGGCTGCCGCATCCCCTTTGGCCTCGGCGCGCTGATTACCGACGCCTTTCTTTGCTACATGATCGTGTCGCTGCTGCAAAAGGCGCTGGGCGGGCCGCCGCGTCTGGCGCGACTGCTGAAAGCCGCCGAATGGCTGATCGTGGCGAGTCTGGCACCCTTCATCCTGCTGCTGCTCGTCATGGCTGTTTCCAGTGCCGCCGCCGGCGCGGTGAAGACCCGCTGGACCACCGGAGCCTGGCCAAAGAACGAGGCATTCATTGCGCGGCAGAAGGCGAAGGGTTTGCTGAAGCGCTTCGGGTCGAAGACGCCGCCCGGCGCGGAGCCTGACAAAGAATAGGGATTGGAAACTCAAGAAGCCCGCATCGGAAGCGAGGCTCCGATAGGTTTTTTGCGCCCATGCGTGAGAAAATTCCGTCATGGCCTGTATTCGACAATAAGGGGGGAACGAGTTGACCGTCCTTACCATCACCCGTCTTTGCCGCGAGGCCCGGATATTCTCCGCCGCCGAGAGCGCGCATCCGGAGCCTTCCCTTTTCGGCGTAACGGATGGCAAGGCCGTGGGCACGTACCTGGAAGCCAAGTTTCGCGCGTATCTCGCCAACAAGAGCTACAGGTTCGAGCAAGGCAATGCGGCGAACGGTCTGGATTTCCCCGGTCTGAGTGTCGACATGAAGGTCACCAGCATCAGGCAGCCGCAGTCCTCCTGCCAGTTCCGTTCCATCCGGCAAAAGATATACGGTCTTGGCTATTCCCTGATTGTCTTCGTCTACGACAAGAGCGACGATGCAAGCAATCGCACGGCCAACTTGCGCATTACCGACACGATCTTCGTCGAGGCGAAGCGGACGGCCGACTTCCAGATGACCAAAGGACTGCGCGACATTCTCGACAATGAAGGCAACGAGGATGACTTGATGGCGTTCATGGTGGAACGGCATTTGACCGCCGACGAAATCGAGTTGAACAATCTGGCCGTGGAGGTTCTGGCGAACCGGCCCGAGCAGGGCTATCTGACGATCTCTCCGGCGATGCAATGGCGGCTGCAATACAAGCGGGTCATTGCACAGGCCGGGGGTGTAGATGGCGTCCAGTCGGTGTACAGAGGAACCACATAGTGTCCGAGCACAAACGTCGCATCGAGTTTGGAGATTTCCAGACGCCTGATGGACTCGCGCTGGCGGTTTGCCGCCGGCTGGCTGTGTTGGGCATCCGTCCTGACGTGGTGATCGAGCCTACGTGTGGCGTGGGCGCGTTTGTGCGGGCGGCTGCCGAGGCATTTCCCGATGCTCGGCAGATACTTGGTTTTGAGACCAACGGTGCCTATCTCGAAATCCTGCGCACCAAGCTCGCAAGTACCCGGAATCCGGATCGAATCCACCTGGAGCATGCCGATTTTTTCACCACGGATTGGCGCGGAAAGTTATCGGACATTCGTGGATCGGTGCTTGTTGTCGGCAACTTCCCGTGGGTGACCAATGCGGTGCAGGGCGCGATTGGCGGATCGAATCTTCCAGAAAAGTCCAACTTTCTTGCCCATCGAGGTTTCGACGCCATAAGCGGCAAAGCCAATTTCGACATTTCGGAATGGATGTTGCTCGAAGTCCTGCGTTGGTTCGAGGGCCGGAGCGGCGACGTTGCCATGCTTGTCAAGACCGCCGTCGCCAGGAAGGTCTTGGCCCATGCACAGCGGCAGGGGGCGGCGGTGCGCGATGCTTTCCTGATTGGAATTGATGCCAAGAAAGAGTTTGGCGCCTCGGTCGACGCATGTCTGCTGGTGATGAGATTCACTACTGACCAAAGCCTGGCTTGTCACGACTACACGATATTTTCCGATCTTGAAGACCGGGTCGGTCGACGCGTGGGCCATCGCTTTGGGCTCACGGTGGGTGATCTCGACGCATTCGAGGCCAGCGCCCATCTGGTTGGCGCCAGTCCGCAGAAATGGCGGTCGGGGGTCAAGCATGATGCGTCTGCCATTATGGAATTTACGCGAACGGAGCGTGGACTTGAGAATGGACTTGGCGAGTTGGTCGAGTTGGAACCCGACTATCTGTACCCGCTGCTCAAGGGGTCCGATATTGGGAGCGCCAAGGCGTGGCGTGGAAAGTACGTGTTGGTTACGCAGCGTCGCGTTGGCGAGGCCACCGCCGGCATTCGCGAGGCCGCGCCTTTGACCTGGGCCTATCTCGAATGTCATGGCGCTCAACTGGATGCGCGTGGCAGCACCATCTACGCGAAGAATCCGCGCTTCTCGATTTTTGGCATCGGCGACTATGCGTTCCAACCCTGGAAGATAGCCATCTGCGCGCTATACAAGAGGCTGCGCTTCCGGCTGGTCGGCCCGATTGATGGCCGCCGGGTCATGTTCGACGATACGGTCTACTACCTGTCGTTCGACACCGAGGAAGAGGCGGTCGCAACCTTGGCCATGATCGAGTCGGAGCCGGCTCGCGGTCTGTTGTCGTCGCTGATCTTTTGGGACGAGAAACGGCCCGTAAAAACGAGCATTCTCAATGTTCTCGACTGGACGAAACTGGATGGAGCCGCGTGCCGCCAACCAGCGTTGTTTTGAGTGATCGAAAATGGATAACGGAGGATAGGCGCGACTATTCCATGCCGCCCCGCCTGAAGCGCCGATGCTCGCCTACATAATCCGCCGCCTGCTGTATGCCATTCCGATTCTGATCGGCGTCAATCTGTTGACCTTCGCCTTGTTCTTCGTGGTGAATACGCCGGACGACATGGCGCGCATGCAGCTTGGCATCAAGCGCGTGACGCCGGAGGCGATCCAGAAGTGGAAGGCCGAGCGCGGCTATGACAAGCCACTGGTATGGAACGCGGCGGCGGCGGGGAGCGCGACGCTGACCGAGACGATTTTCTTCAGCAAGTCGGTGCGCATGTTCGCCGGCGATTTCGGTCGTGCCGACGATGGCCGCGACATCGCCCGCGAGATCGCGCAACGCATGGGACCGAGCCTGGCGATTGCGCTGCCGACCTTCGTGCTGGGCCTGTTCGTGGCGATTTCGTTCGCGCTGCTGCTGGTGTTCTTCCGCGCCACGACGCTGGACTTTGCCGGCGTGGTGCTGTGCGTGGCGATGATGTCGATTTCCGGCCTGTTCTACATCATCGGCGGCCAATGGCTGGTGTCCAAGGTGTGGCATCTGGTGCCGATTTCGGGCTACAGCGGTGGCCTCGACGCGGCGAAGTTTCTGGTCTTGCCGGTGATCATCGGCGTCATCGGCGGCATCGGCAGCTCGGCGCGCTGGTATCGCACCATATTTCTCGAAGAGATCGGTCGCGATTATGTGCGTACCGCGCGCGCCAAGGGCCTGTCCGAACGCGTGGTGCTGTTTCGCCATGTGCTGAGGAACGCCCTGATCCCGATCCTGACCGGCGTGGTGGTGGTGATCCCGACCCTGTTCATGGGCAGCCTGTTGACCGAGTCCTTCTTCGGCGTTCCGGGCCTCGGCAGTTACACCATCGACGCCATCAACGCCCAGGATTTCGCCGTGGTGCGCTCGATGGTGTTCATCGGTTCGGTGCTGTATATCGTCGGTCTGCTGGCAACCGACGTGTCCTATACGCTGGCCGATCCTCGGGTGCGTTTGCAGTGATGGGACTGTCCGTGCAACCGGTGCTGCTGTGGTCGGACGCGCTGCTGTTCGTGCTGATCGGCGTGATTGTCGGCTTGAGTCTCTGGGCGCGGCGGCAGGACGCCCTGCGCGCGGCCTGGGCGCGGGTTTTGAAGGATGGCGTGGCGATGGCGGCGGCGACGGTGCTGGCCGTCTTCGTGCTGATCGGCCTGCTCGATTCGCTGCACTTTCGGGCGCGGCTTCCGGCTCAAGCCGGCGCTGCGGCAAGCTATGCGGTGGAGGTGAATTCGGCGCTCGATGCGCTGCTCTCCGGGCTGCGCCAGCGCACCGAGAAGACCTACTCGGCGCCGTTGGCGACGCATCTGTATTCAAAGGAGGCGCTGGAGAATTCCACGCAGCGCGAGTTTCCACGCTTGAAGCATGGCGGCGCGCATCTCGGCGAGAACACTGTTGGCAAGCTCGTCGGCCATGAACTCGACATTGCCGTGCGCCTGTCGCGCGGCCTGGCCGGCGGACTGGCGCTCTGGCTGTTGCTGGTGGCCGTGGTGCGTCAGGCCAATGGACTGGACTTAAGGGCACTCATGAAAGTCGGCGCTGGCGGGTCGGCGAAAAGCGCGGCGGGCGGTGCGGTACTCATCACCCTGCTGGCGATATTCCTGCTGCTTGGCGCTGCGATTTCGCTGGGCGGCGGCTACCATGTCTTCGGCACCGACAAGGTGGGGCAGGACGTGCTCTATCTGTCGCTGAAAGCCATCCGCACGGGTCTCCTGATCGGCACCCTGACGACCCTGGTGATGCTGCCGGCGGCGGTGTCGCTGGGTATTCTGGCCGGCTATGTCGGCGGCTGGGTGGATGACCTGATCCAGTACGTTTATACGACGCTGAGTTCGATTCCCGGCGTGTTGCTGATCGCGGCGGCGGTGCTGATGATGCAGGTGGTGATCGACACCCATCCGGACTGGTTCGCCACCTCGGCCGAGCGCGCCGATGCGCGCCTGCTGGCGCTCTGCCTGATCCTCGGCATGACCAGTTGGACCGGCGTCGCGCGCCTGTTGCGCGGCGAGACGCTGAAGCTGCGCGAGCTGGAATTCGTCCAGGCGGCGCAGGCTTTCGGCGTCGGTCGCTTCGCCATCATGCGCCGCCACATCCTGCCCAACCTGATGCACATCGTGCTGATCTCGCTGGTCATGGACTTCTCCGGCCTGGTGCTGGCCGAGGCGGTGCTGTCCTATGTCGGCGTCGGCGTCGATCCGACCACCATTTCCTTCGGCACCATGATCAACACGGCGCGCATGGAACTGGCGCGCGAACCGATGGTCTGGTGGTCGCTGGCGGCGGCCTTCAGCTTCATGTTTGCGCTGGTGCTGGCGGCCAACCTGTTCGCCGACGCGGTGCGCGACGCCTTCGATCCGAGGTCGTCGGCATGAGCATTCTTGCCGTACGCGATTTATCCATTCAGATTGGCGCGGCGCGACCGGTGGATGGCATCTCCTTCGCCATCGCGCCGGGCGAATGTTTTGCGCTGCTCGGCGAATCCGGTTGCGGCAAGTCGATGACGGCGCTGGGCATCATGCGCCTGCTGCCGGCTGCGGCGCAGGTGACGGCGGGCAGCGTCGAATTCGAGGGCGGCGACCTGCTGGCGCTGCCCGAATCCGGCATGCGCGACATTCGCGGTGGCGGCATCGGCATGATCTTCCAGGAGCCGGCCACCAGCCTCAACCCGGTGCTGACCGTCGGTCGCCAGATCGTCGAGTCGCTCGAACTGCATTCGCCGCTGCGCGGTGAAGCGGCGCGGCGGCGGGCCAGGGAACTGCTCGACCAGGTCGGCATTCCCGATCCGGTGCGGCGGCTCGACGAATATCCATTCCAGTTATCAGGCGGTCTGCGCCAGCGCGTGATGATCGCCATCGCCCTGGCCGGTGCGCCGCGCCTGTTGATCGCCGACGAGCCGACCACGGCGCTGGATGTCACCATCCAGGCGCAGGTGCTCGACCTGCTCGACGAGCTGCGCCGCCAGCAGGGCATGGCGTTGCTGCTGATCACGCATGACCTCGGCGTGGTGGCGCGCATGGCCGATCGCGTCGGCGTCATGTATGCCGGACAACTGGTGGAGGAAGCGCCGCGCCGCCAATTCTTTTCACAGCCGGCGCATCCCTATTCGGTGCGGCTGTTCGCCGCGCTGCCCGATGCAAACCGGCGCGGTGGACGGCTGGCGACCATTCCCGGCAGCGTGCCGTCGGCCGAGGCGCGGCACGAGGGATGCCGTTTCGTCGAGCGATGCAGCGAAGTCATGCCGGCCTGTCGCGCTTCACCGCCGCCCTGGCGCGAGGTGGATGGCGGGCAGCGCGTGCGCTGTTTCCTGCCTGGCCTGCCGCCCAGCGTCGCCGCAATAGTCGGCGCTGGCGAGACGGCGCTTGCCATCGAGCCTCGACCGCTGCTGGAGGTTGCCGATATGCAAGTGCACTTCCCGATCCGGCGCGGCATCTTGCAGCGCGTGGTCGGCGCCGTGCGCGCGGTCGACGGCGTGTCACTGCAACTCAAGCCGGGGCGCACCCTGGCGCTGGTGGGCGAATCGGGCTGCGGCAAGACGACCGCCGGCAAGGCCATGCTGCAACTGATCCGACCGACCGCCGGCAGCGTTCTGCTCGACGGCGTCGAACTGACGATGCGTTCAACGAGCGAATTGCGACCGCTGCGCGCCAGGATGCAAATGGTATTCCAGGATCCCTTCGCCTCGCTCAATCCGCGTCTGCGCATCGGCGACATCATCGCCGAGGGGATGCAGGCGTTGAAGGTGTTGAAAGTCGGCGCCGGTGATACGGCGGCCATGATCGGCGCGCTGCTAGAGCAGGTGGGCTTGCGCCCCGACATGGCCGACCGCTATCCGCACGAATTTTCCGGCGGCCAGCGCCAGCGCATCGCCATCGCTCGCGCGCTGGCCGTCAGTCCGCAGTTGCTGATTTGCGACGAGCCGACCTCTGCGCTGGATGTTTCGGTGCAGGCTCAGATTCTGAATCTGCTGTCCGACCTGCAAGCCGAACTGAAGTTGGCCTATCTGTTCATCACGCACAACATCGCCGTGGTGGATTACCTCGCCCATGAGGTGGCGGTGATGTATCTCGGGCGCGTCGTCGAGTGCGGCAGCGCGGACGAGGTTCTGCGCCAGGCGCGGCATCCGTACACGCAAGCCCTGCTGGCGGCGGTGCCGCGTGTCGATGGTTTGCGAAGCGAAGTGCCGAAGCTCGCCGGCGACATGCCGTCGCCGGCCAATCCGCCAGCCGGCTGTCATTTTCATCCGCGTTGCCCGCTGGCCGATGAAGGTTGCCGCCGCAGCTATCCGGTCGAAACCCGGTTCGGCGCCACGCACGTCGTGCGCTGCTTCAAGGCGACATAGCTCGGTCCCACCTGAACCCTGACCAGCCGAAATAGCGGGTTTCAGATGCTGGTGACGGTGCGATTAAGCCCATGCGCCAACGCGTCGATTCTGTTGATCTGCTCACTGATGGTTTCAGACGACCCGGCCACCATTTCTACTTGTCGCGCAATTTCGTGTCCCGCCGTGCTTTGCTCGCGGGCAGCATTCGCGATGTCTGCCATGGCGCCCGCCACCAGCCCGGAATGATTGTCGATGCGCTTGAGCGCTTCTCCGACGCCGCGCGACCGTGCCGCGCTTTCCTCGGCTTTGGTTGACGCAATCCCCACATCCGAGGACACCAGTTCCATCTGTTGCCGTATCTGGGACAGGATGCTGCCGATATCATGAGCCGAAGTGTTGGTCTTCTCCGCAAGGTTCCTGACTTCGTCGGCGACCACCGAAAACCCCTTTCCCGCTTCACCCGCACGGGCAGCTTCAATGGAGGCGTTCAGCGCCAGAAGATCGGTCTGTTTGGCGATGCCTTGGATAGTGGAAACGATTTCCTGTATCCGTACGCTTTGCTTTCCCAGTTCATCGACCCTTTCGGTGGCGTGAGCCACCAGTCTTGTCGTTTCTTCCATGACGGCAATGGTTTCCTGCACCGCTTTTTCGCCGTCCTTGACGGAGGCAACGGTTTCGCTCGTGACGGTTAGCGCGCGGCCCGCGCTTTCGGCAACCTGATCGATGCTGACGGTAAGTTGCTCGGTGGCCGCTGCCATGCTTGACGATGCCGTTACCTGCTCGGCGGTGGCCGCGCGGACGGTTTTCGTCAATTGCGCCAGTTCCACGGCGGTGTCGCGAACGCTTTTCGTTACTTCCTGCTTTTGGGCTTCCATCCGCTGCTTGAGGACGGCATTGTCCTTGAAGACCTGGACCGAGCGCGCCATTTCTCCGACTTCATCGGTCTTGGCGGTGAATGGAATATCGACACGGGTGTCGCCGGTCGACAATTCTGTCATCGTCAAATTGATCTGCGAGAGTGGCAAAGCCACCCTGAAGCGGATGAACCAGAAGGTAAACAGGCCAAACACGGCGAGAATCACCCCTGCCGCGAACATCACGCCGCCGACCTTGGCGGAAAGCGTCCAGATGGCTTCCTCCACGGCATCCGCGCCGGTTTTCCGACTTTCCGCCAGGGACTGTTTGATTCCGACAAGTGCGGCGACAGCGGCGGTCTCGTCTATCTTCTCCGGAGTGCCGGCCAGGCTGCGGTCATAGGCTGAAATCGTCTTCTC
>JALNZB010000007.1:72989-94013 GCA_023229545.1 Sulfuritalea sp.
GTTCGGAAGGATTTGCGTTAAGGAAGGCGGGAAAGCCTTCGCGGATTTTGGTCAGGGCTTCGCTCGCCGCCTGCCTTGCCGTCGCGTTTCCCGCCATTGCTCCCGGCCAATGCTGCGCCAGTCCGCTGTACCCCATGTAATGCTCGAAATGGCCGAGCAGGTCGATGCGGCGCGCCAGGCCCGAATCGAAACCGCGCCACACGCCGGCAATGTCGGCCACGGACTTGAAGGTCAATGTCGTTGCGCCCGCGCCAGCCAGCAACAATACCAGCGTGAACAGGGTGATGAAGTTGCCGACACGGAACATGCGGACGTTATCGACAAATCGAAACATCCCGACGCTGATCTTGCCGAGCAGGTTGAGCGTATTGTCATAAGTGACGTTGGAATTGCTAGGCATAAGTCGCTTCCTTCCATGATTCCAGTTCGTTCAGGCCGATTTCGATGGCCCGATCAATAGCGGCGGCGACGGCTGGCGACAGGCCGCCTCCCCATTCGTCGATATTCCCGTATTGCACGCCGATGAGCGTGACTGCTTCCGGCATGGCGTTGGTTAGCGACGCCGCCGCGAGTACGTCGGTGAATGCCGTCTGGTGCAGGCTCAGCGGGCGCTGGCCGAAATAGGCGGGTATTTCCTCATCGCGCAAAACCACGATTTCGCCCGGCTTCTTCGCGAAATCAACCGCGTCGAAAACCACAAGGCGTGCGGTATCCTGGATCAGCGGCAGAAGATAAAGCCCCTGCGTGCCGCCATCCACGAGATCGGCTCCCACAACAGTCCCGGCAGAAACGGCGTTGCGTTCTTCCAGGCGGGCCACCACCCGTGGCCCGAATCCTTCGTCGGCCCACAGGATGTTGCCGATGCCGAGCACCGTGGTCTTCTTCATCGCCGGAATTGCCTTTCGCCGGAAAGCATCGAGCTGATCATGGTCTGGCGCGACAGGATGTCTTCGCGCACGGAGATGTAGACATGGATAAACGAGAAGAACACGATGAGCCACATGGCCAGGCGGTGGATGACGTGCAGATCCATGGTGTTGCCGAAAATCGAGGTCACCCAGCCGAACAGCCAGTACTGCCAACTGTCATGGCCGCTGACTTCGGCGTACATGGCAAACCCGGTAATGATGGTGACGCATGTGGGCAGGACGAAAAGCAGCAGCATGGCCGTCCCGGCCAGCGGATTGAGGCCGACGTAGCGCCTGGGCCTTGAGACCATCAAGAGGTTCCATCGTATCTGCCGCATGAAGCCGTCCAGCCACTCGGCGCGCCAGATGGCCGGGACGAACAGGTGGTAGGTGATACCTTTCTCGACAAAGATCAGCCAAACGCGCATGACGGCGAGAATGGTCAGCAGATAGCCGCTGGACAGGTGAAAGAAGCGAATCCACCCCATCACGTAAAGCGAAGAGGTGTCGCCCAGCACAGACGGCGGCGGAACCCCGATGAAATAGCCAGTCAGACACAGAACCACGACCATCAGCGCGCTCATCCAGTGCCACGATCGGATACCTGGCCCGTAGACGGCAACGGAATCCGGAATGCCCTCATCGGGCAATTGGTGGTAAGGAATGAAGTGCTTCATTACAGGATTTTGGCGACCGTCAGCTCGCCGCCGTCGGGGCCGATGACGTGCGTGGCGCACGCCAGGCATGGATCGAAGCTGTGAATCACGCGGAGAATTTCCAGCGGCTTGGAAGGGTTCACCATGGGAACGCCCAGCAGCGCGGCTTCGTACGCGCCAATGTTGCCTTGCGCGTCGCGCGGACTGGCATTCCAGGTGGTCGGCACCACGCATTGGTAGTTCTGGATTTTCTCGTCCTTGATCCTGATCCAGTGTCCGAGCGCGCCTCTGGGGGCTTCGCAATAGCCGACCCCCTTTGCCTCCCTGGGCCAGGTGGACGGCGCCCACTTCTCCGTGTTCGCGGTAGCCTCGTTGCCGCTCTTGATGGCGGCCTGCAAGTTGGCGATTTCTTCCTTGAGTTGTTCTGCGGCCCACAGGCCTTCCAGTCCACGCGCCGCCGTGCGACCGAGTGTCGAGAAAAGCGCGGTCAATGGCAGGTCAAGCTTTTTCAGAGTGCCATCGACCAGTTCCTTGACGCGCCGATTGCCGCTCGCGTAAGCAATGACCATGCGCGCCAGCGGCCCCGTTTCCATGGCGTGGCCCTTCCAGCGCGGCGCCTTGACGTAGCTGTACTTGCCGCCCTCGTCGAAGGCTTCGATCTTGTCGCCGGTCTTGCGGGTCTTCTCGCCCAGCTTGAAGTCCAGTTCGGTCTGGCCGTCCCAGGGATGCAGGCCGGCATTGCTGCCCGCATAGCTGTACCAGGAATGCGGCACAAACTCCTGTATCTGGGTGGGATCCCTGAGGTCGACCTCGTGCAGTTTGGTCAGGTCGCCATTGATGATGGCGCCGCGCGGCAGCAGCAGGCTGCTGTTGGAGTCGTCATTGGCCTTGGAAGGAAAATCGCCATAGGCAAGCAGGTTCTTGCTGGCCAGGCCGTCGCCATACTTGAACCATTCCCGGTAATAGGAAGCGATGGCCAGCAGATCTGGAATATAGACCTGCGAGATGAAGGTGTGCGCCCGGTCCGCGATATCGGTGATCAGGTTCATGCGTTCGACATTGATCGGCGCGCCGGAGGCTCCCGTGCCATGCATGTTGATGGTGGAGGCGACTCCGCCCACCAGCCACATCGGGTGCGGATTCTTGCCGCCGAACACCGCCTGGATCTTGACGATCTCGCGCTGGAAATTCAGTGCCTCGATGTAATGCGCCACCGCCATCAGGTTGGCTTCCGGCGGCAGTTTGTAGGCGGCATGCCCCCAATAGCCGTTGCGGAACGGCCCCAATTGTCCCGAGCCGACCAGCTTTTTGACGCGATCCTGGATGTCCTTGAAATAGCCGGCCGATGCGTTCGGCCAGGGTGAAATCGACTGTTGGAGATCGGACGTGGCCTTCGGCGAGGCCGACAGTGCGGAAACGACATCGACCCAGTCCAGTGCGTGCAGATGGTAGAAATGCACCAGGTGGTCATGAACGTAAAGCGCCAGATGCATGATGTTGCGGATGGTGTTGGCGTTCGCCGGAATCTTGATGCCCAGCGCGTCCTCCACCGCCCGCACCGAGGCCAGCGCATGGACCCCCGTGCATACGCCGCAGATGCGCTGGACGAACGCCCAGGCGTCGCGCGGGTCACGGCCCTTGAGGATGGGTTCCAGGCCGCGCCACATGGTGCCGACGGACACGGCATTGCGAATGACGTTGGCGGAATCGACATTGACTTCGATGCGCAGATGGCCTTCGATGCGCGTCACCGGGTCGATGGCAATGCGTCTGCCGGAATTGTCGAGGGTAAAACCGTTCGGTGTCGTAACCTGGGTCATTCCGTTGGTTCCTTGTGCTCTGCCTGCTCTTCCGGCTTGCGTTTCCTGAAAACGCGCTGTACCACGGTCGCGCCCAACTGGGCCGTCACGGCGACACCCAGCGCCGCCGCGCCAATCGCCGCCACCTTGTCGGCATTCGACTCGACGCCCCACTGGTGCATGTCGGGCAAGCGTTCGTAAAACGGGCCGCGATCCCAGAAGCCTTCTTCCGAGCAGCCGATGCAGCCATGGCCCGACTTGATCGGAAAGCTGGTGTTCTCGTTCCAGCCGATGGAAGCGCAGGCGTTGTAGGTCGTGGGTCCGCGACAACCCATCTTGTAGAGGCACCAGCCTTGCCGAGCGCCTTCGTCATCCCATTGCTCGACGAACTGGCCGGCGTCGAAGTGCGCGCGCCGATAGCACTTGTCATGAACGCGTTGCGAATAGAACATCTTGGGACGCAACTGGTTATCCAGTTCGGGCATGCGGTCATAAGTGAGGATGTAGCTGATCACTCCCGTCATCACTTCTGCTATCGGCGGGCAACCGGGGACGTTGATAACCGGAACGTGCTGCACCAGCTTGTGCACCGGCGTTGCCTTGGTCGGATTGGGCTTCGCCGCCTGCACGCAACCCGAAGAAGCGCAGGTGCCCCAGGCGATGATGGCTTTGGCGTGTTTTGCCGCCTCGTCGAATTGATGCTTGAAGGGCCGCCCGCCGACAATGCAGGCCATGCCGTCGTTGGCGAGCGGGATATTGCCCTCGACGGCAAGAATGTAGGCGCCGCGATAGTCGCGGATGATGTCACTGATGATGGCCTCGGCCTGATCGCCGGCGGCGGCCATGATCGTGTCGTCGTAATCGAGCGAGATCATGCTCATGACGATGTCGGTCGCCAGCGGATGGCCGGAGCGCAGGAAGCTCTCCGAGCAGCAGGTACATTCGAGGCCATGCAGCCAGAGCACGGGAATGCGCGGCTTGGTCTGCATGGCGTGGGCAAGAATGCCGGCACCGTCCGGACCCAGGCCAAGATAAGTGGCCGTCATCGCACAAAAGCCCAAAAAATCGCGTCGTGAAATGCCGCGCTGCCGGACAACTTCGTAGAACGTGGTCTTGCCCCCCATTACCACCCCTTTTTGTCGTTTTATGAATTATTCCAGGCTAGCATCTGATGATGACGCCATTTTACACGATTCAATGTTCGCGTCATTGCTGGGCGTTGGTTACTCCGGTGCAATGGGTCGCGGAGATGCCGCCGTCAACCGGTAATGGCATCCGCCATTCTCGCGATTCTTGATCGCGGCTGCCTGTCCCGCCGGGGATTCAGCGTTTCTTCGGCTTGACTGCCGGCTTGGCGGCAGGGGTCTTCCTGATCTTGGCCACCACGGCGCCCCTGGATTTGCCGCCACTGCCCTTGCCCGCCTTGCGTTTTTTCCACTTGGTCGCGCGCGGTGGTTTGCTCGGCGTTTGCGGCAATTGGCCGGCGATGGAGTCGCAGCCGATGGCATCCTTGCCCGGTACCAGCAGGGCAAAGCCGGGTTTTAATTTTGTTCGTGCGTTGATGCCGTTCAACTGTTTCAGCCGCGCCGCGTTGATGCCGTAACGACTGGCGATGCTGTCGAGCTTCTCGCCCTTTTTCAGCTTGTATGTATGCCATGCGGAAAGTGGCTTGTCCTGCGCTTCGTGGCTTTGCAGATTGTCGAGATAGGTCTGCACCTTCTCCGCCGGCAGCACCAGCGGGCTGTTCGCCGTGGTCGGCATCACCGGCCGGCTGTAGGCGGGATTGAGCGCGATGAATTCTTCCACCGGGATTTCGGCGAGCTGCGCCGCGAGCGCAATATCCATGTTGCCGCTGCGCTCCACCGTGCCGAAATACGGACGATTGGGAATCTGGTCGAGGCTGAGGCCGAACAGTTGCGGCTGCGCGATGATGTTCTTGATCGCCTGCAATTTGGGCACGTAGTAGCGCGTCTCGCCCGGCATCTTGAGGCTCTGGTAATCGGTCGGCAGACCCTTGGCCCGGTTCTTCGCGATGGCGCGACCGACGGCGCCCTCGCC
Source organism: Sulfuritalea sp. (assembly GCA_023229545.1). Lineage (GTDB taxonomy): Bacteria > Pseudomonadota > Gammaproteobacteria > Burkholderiales > Rhodocyclaceae > Sulfuritalea. The sequence goes on from JALNZB010000007.1 coordinate 78,411, forward strand.
CCAGTTGTAGGAGGCCAGTGCCAGATGCCAGTCGCCGTGCATTTCGTAGATGTATTGCAGGTAATCGAGCGCCGCGCTGGTCGAGGCGACGATGTCGCGACGCTGGTCCAACCACCAGTTCTGTTGCAGCTTGTAGTTCTTGCCGGTCGAGGGAATGAACTGCCACATGCCGAGGGCGCGGGCCGACGAGTAGGCCAGCGGATTGAAGGAGCTTTCGACGATGGGCAGCAGGGCCAGTTCGGTCGGCATGCCGCGCTTTTCGAGCTCGGCGACAATGTGGTGCAGGTAGAGCCGGCTGCGCCCGAAAATGCGTTTCAGCAGATCGGGCCGGTTCAGGTACCAGGCCTGGCGGTCCGCCACCAGCGGGCTGTCCAGATCAGGCATGGAAAAGCCGTTGCGCATGCGCTGCCACAGGTCGTCGGGCGGCGTGGTGAGGTCGATGGTCGGAATCGGCGGCAGATCATCCTTCACTTCGCGCGACGGGTCGGGCAGCAGCGGCATGACGGGCGGCGGCGCGGCGTCGAAGGTAGGGGCGGACGGTAGCGCAAGCTCCGACGACGGTTGCAGCGACTGCTCGGCATGGGCGGAGCCCATGAGCAGCAGCAGCGGAATCAGGTAGCGGAACAAGGGCATTGGGCGGGGAGGGGGCACCATCCAAGGTGCGCGTGAAGGCGGCGAATCTTAGCCAAGGCAGCCCGCGCGGTCAATGTAAAGCGACATGTGAAGCGATGCCCGTTGTCGATGTGGCCGATTCTCAGAAGTGGTTCTTCCATTCGCGGATGGCGGTGAAGGTTTCCACCGCGTCGGTCGGGACATGCCCGACGCGGTTTGCCGCAGCGGTACGCACGGCGGGCGCATCCCAGCGCAGGAAGGGATTGGTTGCCAGTTCGACATCGATACTGCTCGGAACCGTGGCGCGGCCCGCCGCGCGCTCGCGGGCGACGTTCTCGCTGCGCTGTTGCACGGCGATGTTGTCCGGTTCCACGGCACGGGCAAAACGCAGGTTGTTCTGGGTGTATTCATGGCCGCAGTACACAAGAGTCGGCGCTGGCAACACGGCGAGTTTGGCCAGGGAATTCTGCATCTGCGTCGGCGTGCCTTCGAACAGGCGCCCGCAGCCGGCGCCGAACAGCGTGTCGCCGCAGAACACCGCGCCGCCCTCGCCAAGACTTGGGCCATAATACGCAACGTGGCCTCGGGTATGTCCGGGGACGGCGATGACGTAGAGTTCGAGGCCGATTTCCGGTACGCCGATGCGCTCGCCGCCCACCAGGGTTTCGGTGACGCCGGGGATGTTTTCCAGGGCCGGGCCGAACACCGGCACGGCAGAGCGGGCGAGGATTTCCTCCACACCGCCGACGTGGTCGCCGTGATGATGGGTGGTGAGAATAGCGCAGAGGCGGTCGCCGCTGCGCGCAAGGTAGTCGAACACCGGCGCGGCATCGCCCGGGTCGACCACCGCGACGTGGCCTGCGGCGCGCAGCAGCCAGATGTAGTTGTCGTCGAAAGCGTGCAGGGCGAGTATTTCAGTCATTGAGGGATTTTCTCCAGACGGGGCGCAATGTCAATTCAGGGATTCGAAGACTGGCTGCAAACACCAGCCGGTCGGTATGTGCTCAATTGGGAACAGCAGCAGCACGACCTGCTGGTGGCCGACATTTTCGGCTTCAATGCCGTGCAGTTGTCCTTGCCCAATCACCATTTCCTGCGCGCCAATCGCATGCCGTTGCGTTTCCGTTGCGACGACGGGCGTTATGCCGGCACCTCGGAAGTGCGCTCCGATTTGCATTATCTGCCTTTTGCCGCCAACAGTATCGATCTGGTGGTGATGCCGCACACGCTGGAGTTCGACGCCAATCCGCATCAGGTGCTGCGCGAAGTGGAACGCATCCTGGTGCCGGAGGGGCACGTGATCGTCACTGGTTTCAATCCCTTCAGTCTGTGGGGGGCCAAGCGCAAGCTGTCGCGGCGGGAGGCGCTGCCGCCATGGCGCGGCGCCTACCTCAGCGTGCCGCGCCTGAAGGACTGGTTTTCGCTGCTCGGCTTCGAGATGCAGGCCGGCGCTTTCGGCTGTTACGCGCCCGCCGTGACGCAGGAAAAATGGCTGCGCCGCTTTCAGTTCATGGATGCCGCCGGCGACCGCTGGTGGCCGATTGCCGGCGCGGTGTATATCGTGCAGGCGATCAAGCGCCAGCAGGGCATGCGCCTTATCACTCCGACCTGGAGCGATCGCATGGCGCGCGCCAAGGCCATGGTCACCGTTACGCAGAGAGTCGATCAATGATCGATATATTCACCGACGGCGCATGCAGCGGCAATCCCGGCCCCGGCGGCTGGGGCGCGATATTGCGCAAGGGCGCGACCGAAAAGGAACTGTTCGGCGGCGAGATTCTGACCACCAACAACCGCATGGAAATGATGGCGGTGATCGAGGCGCTGCGCGCCCTGAAGGGACCGGTAAAGGCGCGCGTGCATACCGATTCGCAGTATGTGCAAAAGGGCATCAGCGAATGGATACACGGCTGGAAACGACGCGGCTGGAAAACCTCGAACAAGGAGCCGGTGAAGAACGAGGATCTGTGGCGCGAGCTTGACCGCCTGGCGGCGCAGCACGCGATTGAGTGGATCTGGGTCAAGGGCCATGCCGGTCACGCCGAGAACGAGCGCGCCGACGTGCTGGCGCGGCGCGGCGTGGACCTCGCCCGCAACGGAGGATAAATGCGCAAGATTGTTCTGGACACCGAAACCACCGGACTCGATTTTCGTACCGGTGATCGCATCGTCGAAATCGGCTGCGTCGAGTTGCGCGGCCGCCAGCTCACCGGCCAGCGCTTCCACGCCTACATCAACCCCGAACGGGAGATTCCCCAGGGGGCCATCGCGATTCACGGCCTGACCAACGAATTCGTGGCGGACAAGCCGAAGTTCGCCGGGATCGCCGCCGACTTCATCGAGTTCGTGCGCGGCAGCGAGCTGGTGATCCACAACGCGGCCTTCGATGTCGGCTTTCTCAACAACGAGTTGGGCCTGTTGCAGCACGAGAGCATCGAGCAGCTTTGCGGCGAGGTCATCGACACGTTGCGCATGGCGCGCGAGATGCGACCGGGCAAAAAGAACAACCTCAACGCCCTGTGCGCCGAATTCGGCGTCGATAATTCCGGTCGCCAGTTGCACGGCGCGCTGCTCGACGCCGAACTGCTGGCCGAGGTGTACCTGGCCATGACGCGCGGCCAGAATTCACTCGAGATCGAGTTCGACAGCCCCGCCGTCGATTACTCGATGGGCGGCACGCGAAGCCGCCCGCCGCTGGTGGTGCTGCGCGCCAGCGATGAGGAACTCGCCGACCACGCCCGCGTGCTGGGCGAAATCGTCAAGGAGAGCAAGGGGCATTGCCTCTGGCGCGATCTGGACCCAGGTACTGCCCGCACGTCCGCATGAAGATGGTCCTGAAACGCCTCAGTTTTTCGCGGGAGTTCCTGCTGGTCGGCACGGCGGCAGTGCTGGGAGTCCTGCTGGTCGTCGGCCTCTGGGTGGGACACCAGATCGAGGACCGCGTCGCGCATCGCGCCGCGCATGTCGCCGCGATCTACGTCGAACGCATCCTCGCGGCGCAAGTGGGCGACTGGCCGGAGCACGCGACGCTGTCCGCCGAAATCCATGAGGCGCTCGATCGTGTTTTCATCGATGGCACGCTGCGCAGCACGGTGTTGGGATTCAAGCTCTGGACCCGGGATGGACGCGTCATTTACAGCGGTAACCATGATCAGATCGGGCGCAACTATCCGGTCGAGGGAATACTGACGGCGGCCTTTGCCGGCGAAGTGCAGTCCCGCATTCATGAGCCGGAAAACTCGCGCGAACCGGATGTCAAGCCCGGGCCAGGAACGCGCCTGATGGAAATCTACGTGCCTTTGAGGAGCGGAGCGACGGGCCAGATCGTCGCCGTGGCCGAGTTCGAACATTCCATGGACGCCATGGAAAGCGACATTCGTTCGTCACAGATACGGGCCTGGGCGATGCTTGTGTTCTGCGCCTTGCTGGTCTATCTGTTGATGTTCAGCCGGGTACGCCGCGCCAGCAACACAATCACCGAGCAGCAGCGCACCCTGCAGAAACAGCTACTGCAACTGCGCCAGGCATTCGTGGACAACCACCGCATGCGCCAGCGCCTGAGCGAAGCGGGCGCGCAGACGACGATGCTCAGCGAGCAATACCTCAACCGCGTCGCCGCCGACCTGCACGACGGGCCGGCCCAGGAGCTGGCTTACGCGTTGCTGCGCTTCGACGATCTGGCGGTGGCGTGCCGTGGCTGCACAGCCGCAGAACGCGGCCCGCAGCGCGATCAGGGCGCGATTCATCAGGCATTGAGCACCTCGCTGGCCGAATTGCGTTCGATCGCGGCCGGACTCGGCGTGCCGGGTATCGCCGACTTGTCGCTTGCCGAAACTGCGCACAATGCGTTGGATGACGCCGAATGCCAGTCAGCCTGCTCGGCGAAGGCCGAGATCGACGAAACCTTGGGACCGGCCTCGCTGGCGCTGAAGATTACGGTATACCGGGTGATACGCGAGTCGCTCGCCAACTGTTGGCGTTACGCCGGGGCTGTCGTTCCCGAGGTGCGCGTCCGTCGCCATGGTGCAGAAGTGATCATGGAAATCATTGACCAGGGTTGCGGTTTCGATCCTGCCGTAGCGCTGGCCTCGGGGCGACTCGGGCTGCTGTTCATGAGGGAGCGCGTACGCCTGGCCGGTGGCGTTTTCGAAATCGACTCCGCTCCGGGACGCGGAACCACCATCCGCGCACGAATTCCTCTGTCGCAAGGATAGTCGACATGTCCGACCCTACCCGCATTCTCGTCGCTGACGACCATCCCATGTTTCGCCGGGGCGTCGCTGAATCACTGAACATGGATCCCGGATTCAAGGTTATTGCCGAGGCCGAGAGCGGCGAGCAGGCTGTGGCAATGACGCAGCAGTTGCGGCCCGACCTCGTGATGCTGGACATCAGCATGCCCGGCATTGACGGCATCGTTGCGGCCTCCCGGATCGCCGCCAGCCTGCCCGAGGTGCGCATCGTGATGCTCACCGTGGCCGAAAACCAGAAAATCCTGCTGGCGGCACTCAAGGCCGGCGCACACGGCTATGTGCTCAAGGGGGTTTCGGCGGTCGAACTGCGTTCCATTGTCCGACGGGTAGCGGACGGCGAGGCCTATGTCACACCGCATCTGGCCGCCTCGATGCTGCGGGACTTCTCCCGTCCGTCTGCGACGAAGAAAGAAATCTCGGAACTCACGCCACGCGAAGCCGAGGTTCTGGATATCCTCAGCCAGGGGCTGACCAACCGCCAGATTGGCGAGCGTTTGTCCATGGCGGAAAAAACGGTCAAGCATCACATGACAAGCATCCTGCAGAAGCTGCAAGTGCGTACGCGCACCGAGGCGGCGATACTCGCCTTGCAGAAGAGTACGGCGGCGGGACCCGCAGAAGAATCCTGATATCGCCCGTCTCGCCTTGCCGGAAGGTATAGCGGTAGCGCTGACGAAACTCCGAGCGACTGTACGAGCGCATAACCGCGAGCCGCGCGGGCCATTGTCATGCCTATCCAATATGGCATTTCACAGGCGGGGCCTTCTGTACTGGTCGAACTCGGTCGGGTTCGGCCTTTGCTTTTGTCCCGCCGCTTGGCCGCTCAGTCCTGCCCTGGCACTGCGATGGCTGCCAAGCCGCAGCGTTCCAGCGCCAAGCTGACTTCATCCGCTCGGCGCAATTCGCGTATCTCGCGGTAGAGCAGGGCGGCTTGCGGATAGTTGCGCCGCATCATGCCCAGCCACTGCTTGAGGCGGCCGGGTGACTGGTTCGGCGTCACCTTCAACTGCACCCGCGCCCAGAATTCGGCGATCATGTTCTTGAGCACTTCCCAGTCGGCGTCCGCGTAGTGCGCTTCGCCAGCGTTGCTGAGCTCGTTACCGCCACGAATGCGCCGCGCCAGCAGCGGATCGGCCACCGCGCCGCGACCGAGCATGACATCGGCGCAGCCGGTGGCGGCGCGGATGGCGCGATAGTCGGCCAGGTTCCACACCTCGCCGTTGGCGATGACGGGCAGCCTGACCGCTTCGCGGATATGTGCAATCCAGTGCCAGCGCACCAGCGGTCGGTAGCCGTCGGCGCGGGTGCGGGCGTGCACCACCAGTTCCTGCACGCCGCCGTCCTCCAGCGCCAGGGCGCAGTCGAGCGCGCGGTCGGTGTCCTCGGTGCCCAGGCGCATCTTGGCGCTCAGCGGAATCGCCGGCGGCACGGCCTGGCGCACCGCGCCGGTGATGCGCAGCAAAAGTTCCGGGTCGTCGAGCAGCGCCGCGCCGCCGCGATTGCGATTTACCAGCGGCGTCGGGCAGCCGAAATTCAGGTCGATGCCGGCGGGATTGAGCAGGGCCAGGTGGGCGGCATTTTCCGCCATCAGCGTCGGGTCGGAGCCGAGCAACTGGATGCGCACCGGCGTGCCGCTGGCGGTGCGCGAGCCATTGTTCAGCTCCGGACTCAGGCGCGTGAAGCAGGAATGCGGCAGCAGCGTGGTGGTGACGCGGACGAACTCGGTCACGCACCAGTCATAGCCGCCGGCGGCGGTCAGCACCGCGCGCAGCACATCGTCGGCGAGGCCTTCCATGGGGGCGAGAATGATGCGGCTCATCGCCGTATCACCAGCGCCGACTCTTGCGGGGCGCTCAATCTGCGACCGGCGCGATGCTGATTTGCCGGCCCTTCTTCAGCTTGCCGACGACATGCATTTCGCACTTGCCGCAGTCGAAGCGCAGGGTCAGCCTTTCCTTGCCGTTGACCAGGGTCATCGGCTCGGGACGGAGGCCTTTCACTTGCCTGGGGCAGAGATTGAAGCTGTAGCGCAGGCAGTGTTTGGTGGTCATCAGCGCAACTTCGCCCGGCTCGGTGTCGGCTTCATAGGCTTCGGCGATCAGCGCTACGCCGTGCTTTTCGTAAAAGGTGCGAGCCTGACTGTTGAACACATTGCCGAGATAGCTCAACTCATTTTCCGGAAAAGTCGGCGCTGGCGAGACGGCGGTTTTGCGCGGCGGACGCTCGAAAGCGATGGCGCGCGCGGCTTCCAGCGCGGTGATGGCTTCGCGGCGCAGGCTGTTCACGACCGAGGCCGGGAGGAACCACGGCTGGGAAAGATCGAGCGAAATCTCGCTCGCCTCGAAGATCGTGTTGCCCAGCTTGCCGAGATTGTCGCGCAGGCTTTCCGTTGCGCGATCCGCGTTCTGCGCGGCCTCGTGGGCGTGGGGCAGGGCGGCTTCAGTCGTGACGCCATCCTCATCGCAGAGTTGCAGGGCAAAGCCATCCGGGATCTCGTTGAACCGCATCCGCAGGCGAATGCGCCGCGTGGCGGATTTCCGTTCCAGCGCGCGCTCGAATTCCTGGTCGCGGTTGCGATAGAGCGTGGTGCCGACGGCTAGGTCGGCGGGCATCACGGCGGGAAACAGGCGCCGGCCATCGGCGCGATTGACGCGCAGGCCGGCCAGTTCCTGTTCGGCATTGAAGTAGCTGAGGCCGTCGCCGTTGTGCAGCGGCAGCGCGGCATCGATCTCGAACCAATCGGGCGTCAGGCGCGTCACCTGACCAATCGGCTCGCCGGCAAATTTCGGCGTGTCGAAGGCGCCGATGTCGGTCTGGCGCCGATTGACGAAGTAATCCGTGGCGCCGCGATTGAAGGTCTTTTCCGGCTGCGGCGTGAAGCTGTAGGTGCAATGGCCGGACGAGGCGCGCCGGTATCCCGGTGTCTGCTCCAGAAACCCGTCGAGCAAGCGGCGGTAGTGCGCTGTGATGTTCTTGACATAGGAAAGGTCTTTCAGCCGCCCCTCGATCTTGAAGGAGCGGATGCCGGCCTCGATCAGGCGGCGCAGGTTGGCGCTCTGGTCGTTGTCCTTCATCGACAACAGGTGTTTGTCATGGGCGACGACGCGACCGGTTTCGTCCTCCAAGGTGTAGGGCAGGCGGCAGGCCTGCGAGCAATTCCCGCGATTGGCGCTGCGCCCGGTGTGGGCGTGGCTGAGGTAGCACTGGCCGCTGTAGGCCACGCACAGCGCGCCGTGCACGAAGAATTCGAGGACAACATTGGTCCCGGTGGCTATCTTGCCAATTTCATCGAGCGACAGCTCGCGCGCCAGCACGAGCTGCGAAAACCCCACGTCCTGCAGAAAGCGCGCCTTCTCCGCCGTGCGGATGTCGCACTGGGTGCTGGCGTGCAAGGCCAGCGGCGGCAGGTCGAGTTGCAAGAGACCCATGTCCTGCACGATCAGCGCGTCGGCGCCGGCCTCGTACATCTGCCAGGCCATGCGCCGCGCCTGTTCCAGTTCGTCGTCGCGCAGGATGGTGTTGAGCGTGACGAATACCCTGGCGAAATAGCGGTGGGCGTGCGCCGCCAGCCGCGCGACGTCCGCCACGCTGTTGCCGGCATTCGTCCGCGCGCCAAAGGCCGGCCCGCCGATATACACCGCATCCGCGCCGTGATTGATGGCCTCGATGCCGAAATCGGCATTCCTGGCGGGAGCGAGGAGTTCGAGGCGGGAACTGGCGGTCATGATTCGGGTGGCCTGGAAGCAGCCGGCGTTTGCAAGCGCCGAATTGTAGACGACTCAGCCGCCGTGCCGTCAGCGCCGACTTTCATCGGAAAGGTCGATCTTTTGAATTAGGGTGGTTCTCCGGGCATGTTCCGTGCATTGGGTCGATTTCCTCAATTACCGTAAGGAAAGGACTTGCCATGCACATTACCGACACGCAGCTCACGCTGGGGAGCAAGCACTCGCTGGAAAGGATGAGCTTCAATACCACGACGCTGGAACGGATTCGCGATCCGGGCGATGCAAAAGCGGTTAGCCGCACATTTGAACAGGAGCTGAACGACCTGATGGCGGCGCGTCTGCACGATGTTGCCCCCATCGAGATCACCCCGCGCAGCGACGCCCCGGAACGGCTCCACGACCTGCTGGAGACCATGCTCGACATGCTGTTCGGAAAGAGTCCCGGCACCGCATCGCCCGTCCTGTCCGTTCCTGCGGGCGACGGCGACACGGCGGCACGCGATCAGGCATGGCCTTCACTGGCGCCGCGCGCTCACTGGCAGATCACCCGATCCGAACAGTCGAGCGAAACGGAAAGCTGCCAGTTCTCCGCCAGCGGCAAAGTTTGCCTGGCGGACGGCAGCGAACGGCAATTCGATGTCGGTTTCGAGTTGGAACGCAGCGAGGAAGTCAGCCGAACCGTCAGCCGCACCCTGATCGACCCGCTGGTGCTCGACCGCGCCGCGCCGACGACCGCGCTGGCAAGCAGCTGTGTCGAGTTCGACCTGGACTGCGACGGCAAGCTGGAGCAGATGCGCCTGCCGGGCGCCGGTTCGGCCTTCCTGTTCCTTGACCGCAATCACAACGGCAAAGCGGACAACGGCAGCGAATTGTTCGGGCCCGGAACCGGCAACGGCTTCGCCGAGCTGGCGCGCCTCGACAGCGACCACAACGGCTGGATCGACGAGGTCGATCCAGCCTTCGCCAACCTCATGTTGTGGCAGGCCGGGGACGATGACCGGCAGGTGCAGCATCTGGATCAGGCGGGCATCGGTGCGCTGGCAACGGCCTCGGCCGATACGCCGTTTGAATTGAAAGAAAACGGCGAGAAGGTCGGACAGATGCGTTCCAGCAGCGTGTGGCTGGGGGAGCGCAGTGGCGCGGGAGTGGTCCGGCAGATCGACGTGAGCACTGCGCCGGTGGCCGACAACACGGCCTGAAGAGGAGCGAATGCGGCGGCAAGGCGGCCTTGTGGCCTGTCTTGCCATTGACCTCACAGGCTTGCGATCAGGCCTTGTATTGGGCGACCGTTGCGCGCAGCGCGGCAGCAAGTTTCGAAAGATCTTCGGCCGTCAGGTTGTTGTGACGGGCAGAGGCGGTCGCCTCCTCGGTCATGCCTGCGATCGCCTCCACCTGGCGGGCAATCTCCTGCATCGCGGCATCCTGCTCGCGCACGGCGTGAGCGATGTCGCGCGCACGCTCTCCCGCGCGTTCGCTGTTTGCGACGATTTGTCCCAACTCCGCCTCGGTCTTCCGTGCCGACTCGGCGCCCTCGCCTGCTCGATGGTCCACCGTTTCCATCGAACCTACGGCTAGCTGAACCTGTGCCTGAATCTGTTCGATCAGTCCGCTGATTTCCTGGGTGGACTTCGTCGTCCGCTCGGCAAGCTTGCGCACTTCGTCCGCCACGACGGCGAAGCCCCGGCCCTGCTCCCCAGCTCGCGCTGCCTCGATGGCGGCATTGAGCGCCAGGAGGTTCGTCTGGTCGGCGATCTCCTTGATGACACCGACGATGCCGCTGATCTGGCCAGACCTCTCCGAAAGCAGCCGCACCTCGTCGGTTGAGGTGCGGATGGCCGCAGCAACTTTTTCCATGCCCAATACATTGTCGCGGGTGACCGCCAAAGCCCGTCCGGCATCCCCGACGGCGCTTTGGGCCGACTTCTCGGATTCGGTTGCGTGGGCCGTTGTCTCTGAAAGCGAGGCCGAAATTTGTTCGATGGCTGCTGCCGTCGCGCTTGCCGCCGCCGACTGCTGTTCGGTATTGCCAAGGATTTCTCCAGCCGCCACCGCAATACCCCCGGCTGCTCCGGCGATGGCGTCGGCAGAGTGGCGGGTTTCGAGGATGATGGCCTGCAGCTTGGTCATGATTTCGTTGAAGGCGGCGGATACCTTTCCGACCTCGTCGTTGCCGGAAACGGGAACCGATCGCGTGAAATCATTGTTGCTCACGGCTTCTCTCGATGCCGCTTCTGCTGCGGCCAATGGTCGGACGATGCATCCGGTCTGCCAGAGAGAGAATCCCAGCAGTAGGAGCGTTATGCCGCCAGCGATGACCGAATCCCGCACCAGCCTGGCAATAACTGCGTCGCTCACGTCGTCGATGTAGATGCCCGATCCAATCAGCCAGTTCCAGTCCTCGAACTTCTTCACATAGGACATCTTCGGGAAAAGCTCTTTTGTTGCTCCGCCGCCGGCGATAGGTTTGGGCCAGTCGTAGGTGACATAGCCGACGCCGGCTTTGTTGGCGACCTCGTTAAAGGCAACGAACAAGTTTTTCTTGCCGTCGGTGGAAATCACAGGTCCATCCATCCCCGCCTGCATCGAAGTGGCACAGTTGAACTTCTCGGCATCCAGCACCTTGCCATCCAGTGCAGGCACGGTCGCGTGCATGATCATTTTCGGTATCGGCGTAGTGAAGTCGTTGATCCAGAAATACTCCTTGCTCTCGTAGCGCATGATCTTGATGGCGGCGGCGGCTTCCCGCTTGGCCGCGTCCTCGTCGATTGCGCCGGCCTTTTGCTTGGCGTGCCAGAACTCAAGCACGCCGTAGGCCGCTTCGACCAGATGCCGGGTCTTGAGCTTTTTTTCGGCCATCAGGTTTGCCCGGACTTGCAGGCTGTTGAAGGCGATGATGGCCGCCAGCGCCGCCATGGCGAGGCCGATGATGATCAGGATTCGAGTGCGTATGCTCATGAAGTTTGTCTCATATTGTCGAGTGTGGAAATTTCAATGATCGGCACGGTGAAGTAAAACGTGCTGCCCTCGCCAAGCGTCGATTCCAGCCAGATTTCGCCGCCGTGATGCTGGACTACACGCTGACAGATCGACAAGCCCAGGCCCGTGCCTTGCGGCTTGTCGGTAAGGGTATCGCCGATTTGCTTGAACGTAACGAACAGCTTGCCTTGATCCTCTGCTGCTATGCCTATGCCGCTGTCGCGGATGCTGAAGCGAATAAAATTGTTCTGTAGATCGGCGCGCACGGTGATATTCCCATGCTCGGTGAATTTGACGGCGTTGGAGATGAGGTTGGTGAGCACCTGAAGCAGGCGATTTTCATCACCCATGACATCGGGCAGGCTCGGCTCCACTTCGACAACCAGTGCCAGCCCTTTCTGTTCGGCCAGCGCCGAAGCGATGGCGGCGCTGCGCTCGACCAGACGCAGCGGCGTTACCGCGACGAAGTTCCACTCCACCTTGCCCGCTTCCAGATTGGAGCTGTCCAACACGTCGGCGATCAGGAGGGTGAGTCGCTCACTTTCGCCGATGATGATGTTGATGTTTTCGCTCACTTGCGAGATCGCGCGGGCAGTCTTTTCATCCGTGACGACCCGTGGGAAAACCGAGTTTTCCAGTTTCTTTTTTATGAGCTTTGCAAAACCGACGACCGATGTCATGGGCGTCCGCAACTCATGGGAAACCGTGGATAGAAAGTCGGACTTGAGCCGGTCAAGTTCCTTGAGTTCGGTGTACGCTTTTTCCAGTTCGGCGGTGCGTTTTTCGACCTTGGCATCGAGGTGCTGAATGTTGTCTTGCAAGCGCGCCACCATGCCGTTGAAGGCCGTCGCCACAACGCCAATTTCGTCGTCGCGTTGAAGCAGACAGCGTGCGTCGAGGTCGCCTTTTTCGATGGCCGAAGCAGTGGTGCTGAGCTGTTTCAGCGGAGCGATCAGCCGGGTCACGAACAGGTAAATCAGGGTGATGGAGAGCAGCAGGGTGATGGCGAATACCGCAAGCAAACGGCTCCTGAGGGTGTGGGCACTGGCGCGCAGCTCGTCCATGTACACGGAACTGCCGATATACCAGTCAAGGTCCGGGAAATAGCGTACCCAGGATATCTTTTCGTGGATGTAGTTGCCCGGATCGGCTGGGTTGTCCCATTTGTAGCGTACCCCCTCCGGCTTGTCGACCGCCGCCATGAGCATCGGTGTCAGTTCCTGCCTGGTTACCGGGTCGATCATGCCCGCGAGACTCTTGCCTTCGAGGTTGGCATTGGGGTGGACGAGCATGTCGCCCTTGCTGTTGAAAATATAAACGTAGCCTGTTCTGGCGAGCGGGGTATTGCGCAATTGCTGGCGTAGCTCGTCGATGCCCACCGAACGCCGACGCTGGATTGTGACCTCGATGTCGTCGATATAGACCCCGGTGCCGATGACCAGATTGAAGAAGGGTATGTGTTTGAAGTAGCTGAGCTTCTCGATCTGCTGCTCCTGTCCCAGGCGTCGCCACCAATAGGAATAGTAACCATCGCCCTGGGCCCGGGCGATGGCCACCATCGGCGGCACGATCAGGTTGCCGTGCTGATCGTGCCGGGCGGAGAAATCGGCGTTGTTGAGGGCGGGATCGGGATGGGAGACCAGTACCGAACGGTAATCCGAAGCCCAGACATAATCGTTGTTCCCGTAGTGGATTGTCCGAATCTCGTCGAGCAGCATGCGCTTGGCTTGAGCACTCGTCAGCTTGCCTGTGCGTACCTGTCGCTCAAGCCAGGACGCGCGCGACTCGACCACGGAGAGTATGTCGTTCAGCGCTTTCTTGCGCGACAAAATGATGGTTGCACGCGTGACATCAAGGTCGCGATGAAGTTTTTCGACCGCATCGAAGACATTGTTGAGCGTGGTTTGTGCATGACTTACCTCCATGCTTTCAACCGTTCCCTGAATGAAAGGTACGGATAGCAGATACATGACGGCGAACAGCACGATGATCGCCGCCGTGGTGGTGGCAAAAATGCGTGCGAACAGGCTCGATCTGAAACGGGTAATCATCTCCTATGCCGCCTTCCCGGCCAGGTAACGACCGATATCGACATCATCGATTTGGCTGGCCACGAGCTGTTTTTGGGCGTAGGCCAGATAGATTCGTTCGGAAAGAAACAGGTCGAACAAGTCGCCGTCGATGTGGTTGTCCAGTTTCATGCGGTGCATCACGTCGATCGCCCAGCTCAATGTGCCGGGCTTGCGATAGGGTCTGTCGGGCGCGGTCAGCGCCTCGAAAATGTCGGCGATGGCAATCATGCGCGCGGGAATCGACAGTTGGTCGCCCTTCAGTCCGCGCGGATAGCCTCTTCCGTCCATGCGCTCGTGGTGTCCGGCGGCGTATTCCGTGATGTTGCGCAATGAACCGGGAAACGCAATTTGCGACAGCATGTTGATGGTATGGACGGCATGGTCTTCGATGATTTTCCGTTCTTCCGGGTTCAGCGTGCCGCGCTGAATCGAGAGGTTGAAAACCTCGTTCTCGGTCAATAGTGGCTGGGGTTCCCCGCGAGCATCGGTCCACTGCCGGCGGGCGATGCTTTCGATGCGCGCGACATGCTCGGCGGAAACGAACTCGGTGCCCAGATTACATTTTTCGAGGAAGGCAAAATCGTCGTCGAGTTGGTGCAGACTTTCCCGATAGGCGCATTCGGCGGATACCGGGTCCGTGCCCTCCGCGATGGCACGATAGCGGATGATCTCGGCGTCCCGACGCAGCACTTCAAAGCGCAAGGCGACCAGGTGGATGCGATTCTCGATACGGTCGAGCTTGGCGGCCTTATCGACAATCCACTCCGGCGTGACCACTTTCCCGCAATCATGCAGCATGGCTGCGATTTCCATGCTGTTGCGCATGTCTTCGTCGAGCATGAAATCGGCGAATGGTCCGCTGTCGACCTGGTGTGCCGTCTGCGCGATCATCATGGCGATCTCCGGTACACGGCGGCAGTGCCCGGCGGTGTAGGGCGACTTGGCGTCGATGGCGGTGGCGATGACGCGGACGAAGGATTGGAACATCTTCTGCTCGGCGGCATAGAGCTGGGCGTTGCGCAAGGCGGTGGCGGCGACGGAGCACAGCGTTTGCGCGCGCTTGAGGTCGGCGGCGCTGAAGCTTTCGGTGCGGCAGGAAGCCAGCGCCAGCAAGCCCAGCCTCTCGCCATGGGAGATCAGCGGCAACCACAGCAGCGCCTGGAAATTCTGCGTTTCTCCCGCCCACAGCGCCGACGCCGACAAATCGTTGACGATATCGCCCGTCTCACGGGTGACCATGTCGGCGAACAGGCGGCTGTCCTTGAACTCGGCAAACGCTGTCGTGGCGTCCTCGCCAAAGGAAGCCTCCAGCTTGTGGCTGTCGTCTTGGTACAGAAACACCGCACCGAAGTCCGCGCTGGTGTTGCGCCCGTCGAATTCCTTGAGCAGGGCCGCAACCACGGCGGCGGGCTTGAGAGACTCATTGAGATCGGTGACCGCCCGTTGCAGCAAAGCCATCTCGCGGTAACTTTCGAGCGCTTCCCTGCTGACCGAACGGCGTCCGTGTTCGGCAACAAGCATTCCTTGCAGGGTGTGAGCAAGCAGGACGCCCCAGGTTTGCGCCAGCGCGGCGTCGTGGTTCGGCGGCAGGCGCAACAGCAATGCTCCCACCTGCTCGCCTTCCAGTGCCAGGGGAAAAGTATGTACGTCCGGCGCGCCCTCGATCAGGCCCGCCCCGGCCTCACCCATCTCCGCCACGCGCTTGTCGCCCAGTTGCAGCGCCATCCCGATGCCGGACGGCAGCAGAGGCAGCGCCAGCTCAAACTGCCGATGCGCCCAGGCCGATTTGAGATAGTGGTCCGCCTTGATCATGAGGGGCGGAGTATTTCGCGCGCCAGATCGAGAATCTCGTCGGGGTCGAACGGTTTGGTGATAAAGCGGTGCGCCCCTTCGTTTAGCCCGTGCACCCGATCCGATTCCTGACCCTTGGCGGTCAGCATGACGATGGTCGTGTCGGCCAATGCC
>JALNZB010000008.1:0-89989 GCA_023229545.1 Sulfuritalea sp.
CCACTGCATCCATCTTCGCTATCTGCGCCGAGGTCAGCCCCGCCGCTTGCGTTGCCGTCAGTGCGGCGGCCTGGTCCGTCGTCATGCCGATGATGGCGCTGGTGGTCAGCTTGGCGATATCCGCTTGCTCCAACGCATTGAACTGGGTTGAACTCAAGGCACCGACCTGATCTGCACTCAGTACGGTCACTTGCGTCGTCGTCAGGCCCGCTATCGCGCTGGTCGACAATTGGCGCAGGTCATCCGTATCCATGGCGGCAATCTGCGCCGTACTAAGCCCGGTCACTTGAGCCGCTCTCAGCGCATTTGCCTGAGCGGTGGAAATATCCTTGATCTGTTGCGCAGTCAGGCCATCGAGCTGGGTGTCGGTGAGATTCGCAATCACTGTCGTTGACAGGGCCGCCAAGTCATCAGCTTCAAGCACACTCAATTGCGCAGATGTCAGTCCGGCAGCCTGCGCCGAGGACAGTGCTGCAGCTTGCGCAGTCGTCATGGCCATCAATGCCGAAGACGAAAGATTGGCCAAGTCGGAAGACTCGATAGCTGCAATTTGCGCAGTGCCAAGGGCCGCCAACTGATCCGCAGTCAACACGGCGGCCTGGCTCGTGGTCATGGCCGCAATCGCGCTCGTCGAAAGCTGCTTGATGTCGTTGGTATCGATTGCCGCCAACTGGGCCGTGCTCAGGCCAGCAAGCTGGCTTGAGGTCAATACTTTCACCTGAGCGGTGGTCAGGTCGGCAATCTGTTGGGCCGAAAGACCATCGAGCTGAGTATCACTCAGGCTGGCGATCACGCTGGTCGTCAATTGCGCCTGATCTGCGGCCTCCAGAGCGCCGATCTGCGCGGAGGTAAGGCCGGCGGCCTGGGTAGAGGTAAGCACGGCTACCTGGGCAGTGCCCAATGCCTGAATGTCGTCGGTCCCAAGCTTGCCGAGCTGCGCCGAAGTAAGCTTGGAAACCTGCAATGTGCCGAGTCCTGCCACCTGATCGGCAGTCAGCCCCAGAACTTGCGTCGTTGTCAGACCGGCAATTACTGCCGTCGAGAACTTGGCAACGTCGTCCACGTCCATCTTGGCGATCTGCGCCGAGGTCAAACCAGCGGCCTGAGTAGCCGTCAGCATGGTGGCCTGGGCGGTCGTCAGTCCCTGAATGTCAGACGTATCGAACCCGCCCACCTGGGTCGAGCTCAACTTGGCAAACTGAGCGGTCGTCAAGGCTGCCAACTGATCTGCGGTCAGCGCACCCGTCTGAGTGGACGTCAGACCGGCAATTGCGGAGGTCGAAATCTTCGCAACGCTGTCCGGCTCCAACCCCGCGATTTGCGCCGTGGACAAACCGGAAAGTTGGCTGGAACTTAATTTCAGAAGCTGATCGGTTGTTATCGACTGCGCATCCGTTGCGCTTAACGTACCGAGCTGGGCAGAGCTCAGCGCAGAGAACTGGGCCGTGGTGAGGCTGGCGATCTGATCCGCAGTCAACGCGGCCACCTGGGCTGTCGTCATGGTGGCAATGACGCTGGAACTCAGTTTTTGAAGATCCTGGGTTTCGAGCGCAGCTACCTGCTGCGTCGTCAAACCGGCCACTTGGGAGGTCTTGAACACTGCCGCCTGAGCAGTGGTCAGCGCCTGAATTTGCGGTATGCCGATGACCGAAATCTGATCAGTTGTAAACGCTTGCACTTGGGTCGCAGTGAGCGACGCGACCTGATCAACGGTCAGATTCCTGACCTGGTCAGTTGTCAATGCCGCAATGGCACTGGTCTTGAGCGCCGCCAGATCGCTGGTCTCCATCTGTGCAATCTGCGCGGAGGAGATACCTTTGATCTGGGTGGTGGTCAGGCTGGCAATTTCAGCCGTAGTGAAGGCCTGGAACTGCGCATTGGACAAGGCTCCGATCTGCGTACTGGTCAACGCCCCCAGTGTCGAAGCGGACATTGAAGAAATCTGGGTCGCCGTCAATCCTTCGATCTGCGCCGTCGTCATCGCCTGAACAACGGCTGTTTTGAGAGCCGCGAGATCCACCGTCTCCATCGCCGAAAGCTGAGTTGCTTCCAATCCCTTGATCTGGGTCGTACCCAGAGTGGCAACTTGCGTCGCCGACAAATTTGTAACCTGATCCGGCGTCAGCGCGGCAAACTGGTCCGAGGTCAAACCGGCAATGACGCTGCTCGTAAGCTTGGAAATGTCGCCGGTTTCAAATGCCTCAATCTGGCTTGACGTCAGCACTGAGAACTGTGCTGTCGTCAGCGCGGCAACCTGTCCGGTAGTCAGCGCGGCGATCTGCGTTTGAGTTAGCGCGTCGATATGATCGGTCGTAATTGCCTTGATGCCAGCAACCGTAATCGCACCGATCTGCGCCGAGTTCAAACTCTGGATCTGGGCATCCGACCAGTTTTGGATGGTTGTGGTCGCCAACGATGCAATTTCGGTCGTCGTAAGGGAGGCTACCTGGTCGGTCGTCAACCCGGCGGCGGGCAGAACCGACTTTTGCGCTACCGTCAAAGCGGCGACCTGACTCGTCGTCAACCCCAAGAGCTGGTCCGGCTGCAAGCCCGCTATTACGCTCGTCTTGAGGAACGGGATATCGGTTGTCTCAATGGCCTGAATCTGCTCCGATGTCAGGCCGAGGCTGCTCGTCGCTGAGATGGCCGCGATCTGGTTGGTGGCCAATGCGGCGATCTGGCTTGTTTCCAGAAAACCAATTTGTGTGCTATTCAGAGCACCAATCGCCACTGTCGTGAACTTGGCAAGATCTTCAGTTTCGATACTGGAAATCTGATCGCTCGTCAGACCCTTGATTTGATTGCTGCCAAAGGCCATAGCTTGCGTCGTGGTCAAGGCTACGATCTGGTCAGAAGATAGCGCCGTAATCTGGCTGCTGGTCATGCCAGGAATCGCGGATGCAGAGATGGCCGCCAACTGGTTCGTTGCGAGCACATTAATCTGGCCTGCGGTCAGCCCGGAAATTGCGCTGCTGGTGATAGCCGACACAGTGCCATCAGAGAGCATTGCCGCCACCTGATCACTGGTAAGGCCAGACACCTGGGCGTTGGTAAACCCGGCAACCTGCGCTGAATTCAGCGCCTGAATTTGTTCCGTACTCAGCAATGCTATTTGGGAAGAAGTCATCCCCGCAAAGGTGGTCGCGCTCAAGGCCGCGATTTGGGTCGTATCCAGGCTACCGATGGCAGAGTCTGTCAGCCCGGAAATTGCAGCGCTTTTCAGACTGTGGATGTCCATGGTTGAAAGCACGTCGATATCGGTTGCCGATAATCCCGATACCTGGGTCGACGTCATTCCGCCAAACTGGGTCGGCGTAAGTGCCTCCAACTGGGCCGTACCAAGCGCATTGATCTGCGCCGATGTCATACCGGAAATCGCGGCGGCGGAAAGGGTCGGGATCTGAACCGTTGTCAGACCTTGCACTTGATCCGTCGTCAAGCCAACAATTGCCGAACTGGACAACCGCGCCAAATCGACAGTTTCCATCGCCCCGAGCTGTGTGGAGGTCAGACCGGCAACCTGCGAAGAGGTCATCGCCCCGGCCTGTGTAATTGTCATCGCCACGACTTGCGCGGTCGTAATCAGATCCAGTTGGCTGGCTGTCAATGCCCTAAATGCACTCGACGACAGAGCGGCAAAATCTGCCGGCGCCATGGCCGCGACATCAGATTGGGAGAGTCCGGCCATCTGATCGGAAGTCAAGGCAACAATCTGTGTTGCGGAAAGCGCATCCAGTTGCGCCGTATCCATGGCAACGATCTGGTCTGAAGTGAGTCCCTTGATTGCAGTGGCCGAGATGGCAGCAACTTGGGCCGTGCTCAACGCAGCAACCGCATCGGTCGTCAATCCGACAATTGCACTGCTGGTAATCCGCGCCACGTCTGTGGTTTCAATCGCTGCAACATCGTCGGAAAGCGCCCGAATCTGCGCCGAAGTCAATGCGCCAAACTGCGTAGACGTCAGACCGGCTACCTGAGCGGTATCCATGGCGACGATCTGATCGGTCGTCAGGGCCGTGACCGCAGTTGCCGATATGGCCGCCACCTGGGCCGTACTCATCGCGGCAACCGCATCAGTCGTCAATCCGACAATCGCACTGCTGGTAATTTTCGCCACATCTGCGGTTTCAATCGCCGCAACATCGGCGGAAAGCGCCTGTATCTGCGCCGAAGTCAACGCGCCAAACTGCGTAGACGTCAAACCGGCTACCTGGGCTGTACTCAAGGCATCGATCTGCTCTGTCGTCAATCCGACGACAGCAGCCGCTGAAATGGCAGCGATCTGGTTCGCGCCCATCGCGGAAATCGCGTCGGTAGTCAAACCGACAATAGCACCAACCGTAATCGCCGCGATATCCGATGTCTGCATCGCCGAGGCGTCGGTGGATATTGCCGACAACTGAGTCGATGTCAGCGCCCCCACTTGGGAAACCGACAACCCAACCACCTGCGAGGTAGTGAGCGCGTCCATCTGGTCGGTCGTCATCTTCGCCACCGCAGCCACTGAAATGGCGGCCACCTGGCTGGTACTGAATGCGGTAATACTCTCCGGTGTCAACCCGGGGATAGCATTGGTGGTGATGCTCGAAATGTCGCTGACTTGAAGTGCCGAAGTCTGGGTAGTGGTCAAACTTGCCAGTTGGGCTGAATCCAGCGCCACAACCTGCGCTGCCGTCAGCGCAACGACTTGAGCGGTGGTCATGCCATCCAACTGAGAAGTCGTTAAAACATCTATTACTTTGGTGGACAGCGCCGCGAAATCGGCAGTCTGCATTGCAGCAAGCTGTGAAGACTCAAGGCCAACGATCTGCGACGACGTCAGCGCGCCGACCTGGACAGAGGTCAGCCCCTCGATCTGCGCTGTGGTGAGTGCGTGAATTTGATCACTTGAGAGTGCCGCGATAGTTGACGACTTCATCGCCGCCAGATCGGTCGTCTGGATATTTTCTACCTGGTCGGTAGTCAATCCGCGCACTTGGGTCGAAGACAACGCCGCCGCCTGCGCCGTCGTGAAGGCTTCGATCTGCGCAGTGGTCAGCGCAGCAATTTGATTGCTGGACAACGCGGCGACTGTCGCCGTCTTCATCGCCGCCAGGTCGGAAGTCTCAATCTTCTCCAACTGAGTAGTGGTCAATCCAGCCATTTGAGTCGCCGTCAAGGCCGCTGCCTGACTGGTACTCAGTGCGGCAATGCTTTCCGTCGTAAGACCGGAGATCGCATTGCTGGTGATGCTCGCTATGTCGCTGGTCTGGAAGGCTGAAGTCTGGTTAGC
The DNA here is from genome assembly GCA_023229545.1 of Sulfuritalea sp. Classification (GTDB taxonomy): domain Bacteria; phylum Pseudomonadota; class Gammaproteobacteria; order Burkholderiales; family Rhodocyclaceae; genus Sulfuritalea. Next base: position 5,273 of record JALNZB010000008.1, read on the forward strand.
CGTCAGACTTGCCAACTGAGCTGAGTCAAGAGCGACAACCTGAGCCGCCGTTAGCGCAACGACCTGCGCCGTGGTCAGGCCATCCAGTTGGGAAGTCGTCAATACATCAATAACACTGGAGGTCAAGGCCGCAAAGTCGGACGTCTGCATTGCGCTGAGTTGGCTGGACGTCAGCCCCGCGATCTGCGTTGATTTCAGCGCACCCGCCTGAGAAACCGTCAGGGCTTCAATCTGCTCCGTGGTCAATACGTTGATCTGGGCCGTGCTCAAGCCCGGAATCGAACTGGTCTTGAGAATGGCAAATTGTGTCGTTCCCAAATGGTCGATATGAGGTAACGCAGCAAGTTGCGCAGACGACAACAGTGCAGCTTCAGTAGTCGTTAGCGCTGCGATTTCACTCGTAGACAGTGCCGCAATTTGCGCGGTCGTCGTTGCTGTCGTAATAGTCATACCCTACCCCTTAAGAATCTGCATCAATTTGCCCAAGACCTGCCGATACCGTTCCGAACCTATCACCATGGCACCAATAAAGTCCCGGAACTGCATCACACAAACAAATATCGAAAGATATTAAGCAAAAAACAAGCCAGTTGCCAACGTCAATGCCTCAATAGTCATTCGCTTGATATGAGCCATCTACCCGCAGCCAGACCGACTTTAGCCATAAATTAGGAAGCACATATAAAACATATAGTTACATAATAAACAGCAAAACCCATCGCTGTTCGTCGGCATACTATTAGCCCTCTTCGCTATTCTTACGGCCTCACTCAAGAAAACTTTAGCGTCAAGGGAACTCCCAAGAACAACCGGATTCCATCGATCCCAACCAACCCCATCAGCACATGGCCAAGACTCGCCTGCCGCCTCCTGCGAAAAATCGAAAGCCGCCATTGAGCATCGCCGAACTTGGCGCCAAAGCCGAGGCGCTTGAGGCAAGGAATGATCGGGACGGGGCTGCCCAACTCTATCGCGACTGGATCAAGCAGTCCAAGTCGCCGCTGGTCTGGGTAGCGCACTTCAATTTGGGCGTCCTCCTGAAAAACATGGGAGATATGGAAGGAGCAATTGAATCATACCGGGCTTCGCTCGCCGGAAACCCAAAATTGCCTCACGCCAGAATCAATCTGGGAACGGCTCTCGAAGTCCTCAACAAGCCTGACGAGGCAATAGAGGAATGGAAAACCGCGCTGAAGTATCTGGATGAGGATCCCAAAACCGATCTGGATATGGTGTGCACTGTCCTGAACAATCTGGGCCGCCGCCTTGAGGTGATGCAGAAATACACCGAGGCCGAGGAAATGCTGACCCGCAGCCTCCTGCTCAAGCCAAACCAGGAAGCCGTGCTTTACCACCGTATATTCCTGCGCCAGAAGCAATGTGCCTGGCCCATCTATGCCCCGCTCCCCGGCATTACCCTCGAAGACCAGCAGGCGGCAACGTCGGCAGTTGCCATGCTGAGCATTTCAGATGACCCGGAGTTACAACTGCGCACAGCCTTAAGCCAGGTTCCCGGGAAAATCCCCAAGGACTTGCCCAAACTGGCCCCCGCCGACGGATACGCCCATGATCGATTGCGGATAGGTTACCTCTCGTCCAATTTCGGCATGCACGCCGTATCCATATTGACGGCGGAGCTCTATGAACTGCACGACCGCAGCCGCGTTGAAGTCTGGGGCTTTTGCTGGAGTCCCGAAGACAACACCGAGATGCGCGAGCGCGTCATCAAGGCAATGGACCACTTTGTCCGCATCAAGGACATATCAGATGAAGAAGCCGCAAAAGCCATTCGCGCCGCAGAAATCGATGTGCTGATTGACCTGCAAGGACTCACCGCTGGATGTCGCCCGAAGATACTTGCCTACCGACCAGCGCCGGTTCAGGTCACGTATCTTGGCTTCCCTGGCACCACCGCCTTGCCGGAAATTGATTATGTACTGGCCGACCGCTACATCATCCCGGAGGAAATGGCTGAATACTTCACGGAAAAGCCGCTTTACCTGCCAGATTGCTTCCAGGTCAATGACCGTAAGCGGATATCGTCCGAACCTAAGACTCGCTCCGAATATGGCCTGCCAGAAAGCGCCTTTGTTTTCTGCGCGTTCAATAACAACATCAAGTTCACTCCCGAGTTCTTTGCTGCATGGATGCGTATATTGGGGCGGACGCCAAACAGCGTGCTTTGGCTACTGGCCGATAACGAGCGCGCCCGCAGCAACCTTCTGCGTTGTGCCGAGGAACACGGGATCAGCAGCGAACGACTGGTATTCGCCACGCGCGTTCCTGTAGCCGACTATCTGGCCCGTTTCAGGGTTGCGAATTTATTCCTTGATTTATCGCCATTCAACGGTGGCACCACCGCTGCGGACGCGTTATGGATGGGCTTGCCCATCATCACGTGCTCCGGCAAAAGTTTTGCATCGCGAATGGCGGGGAGTCTCCTGCAAGCAATTGGATTGCCTGAGCTAATCACAACCACGCTGGACGACTACGAAAACCTGGCCGTCGCTCTTGCCGAAAACCCCGAACTGGTTAAGGAACTAAATGGCCGTGTCAAGGCCAACAAAGAGACGTATCCCCTTTTCGATGCACCGAAAACAGTCAGAGAACTGGAAAACTTACTTGTGTCAGTCGCAAAAAAGCCTTTCGGGAATGATCAACAGGATCACCGCAAGGCTACTTCTGTTCCCGCAAGCATCGAGGCAAGAATGGACTATCTCCCCGCTGAAACCAGTGATATTTTGAAAACCGCAGCACTAACCCGTTTCCACCTGGGTTGTGGAACGGTCTTCCTTAAAGGCTGGCTTAACATCGGACACTGGCTACACCTTGAACAAGGAAAGCTGTACCGCAACCCAAATCAGACCGAGGACACGATCTTATTGAACCACGATCTGCGTTTGGGGATTCCGACCGCCGACAACTCCCTGGAAGCTGTGTACCACTCTCATATGCTCGAACATCTGAGCTACAAAGATGGCTTGGTGTTTCTTGAAAAGATTTTTCGCGCATTGAAACCTGGCGGAATTCATCGAATTGTGGTGCCTGACCTCGAAGCATTTGCAAAAGCCTATGTGGGTGGCGACAGCTTGCTGTTGGACAAATACAAGGAACATGTTCTAAGTAATGACGCCGATATTTATCAGACCAAGGCATCCATCTTCATGGGCATGCTTCATAACCACGGGCACCTGTGCGGCTACGACTGGGACACACTCCGCTGGGCGCTGGAGCGAATCGGATTCAAGAAAGTCCGGCGCACGCTGTTTCAGGAAAGCGACCTGCCCGATATCAAGACAATTGAGGAGTATGGCCCTTTGCGAGCCATGGAAAGCGTCTGCGTCGAGTGCTACAAGTGAAAAAACAATCTCGCTCTGATGAAAAGAAAGTAGTAACAAAACGCAAAGCACCCCAAGAACTCAAATCCCCGGTTGCCAAGATCAGTCAGCGGCCATTCATCGTTGCAGCTCCCGCTTACGATCACCGATCAATGGGGATTCAGGTTCTTCACACTCTATGCAACGAACTCAATCGCTGCGGACGCGACGCCTATATTTTGCACTACCAGTTTCGAGCGAAAGGGGGGCAAGACTTTCTAACTTCGGCGGATGGAGTTACCGGCTATTGTCCGGATCACACCCTGATAAAGCGGTTACCGCCAAACAGCAGTGTTGAGGACCTCAGGGAACTCATAGACTGCTCCTATGTCCTCTACCCAGAGGTGCTGCAAGGCAATCCCTTGGGGGCAAAACGGGTTGTGCGCTACATCCTGAACAACCCGACGGCAAATGGCTATGCGATGCATCATGACAACACCGATTTCTTGGTAAGTTTCCATGCCAGTTACTGGACAACCCCAGACTACTTGCTCACGATACTGATCAAAGATCCCCATTTCAACGATCTCGACACACAACCGACCCTACTGCGCCGAATGGACTGCACCTATATCGGTAAAGGTTCCAAGTTTGGCGCATGTTTCAAAATTCCAGGGACAGTGCTCGTCGAACGGGTTTGGCCGGCCGACAAGGAAAGTTTGGCAGTCCTGTTGCGGAACACCCGTTATCTGTTTACATGGGATCTTGCAACCCAGACTATCAACGACGCAATACTCTGTGGTGCGATTCCCGTGATACTGCGTTGGGCACCATATTCCCACGAACTTTTCGACACAGAGTTTGGCCGACTTCCTTACGCCGACATCCGAATCGAAGACTCACAGCTAAGTATCGCTCTGGACTTTGAGTCCTATCAGGACACGCGCCTTCGGTACTTGGCCGGATACGAAGCCAAGGTAAAAGGCACTGGCGATGACGTAGCCTGTTTGGCGGCTGCGATAGAGCAACACTTCATGTGAGTACCATTCAGATTTGCCCACCACACCGACAATCAACAGACTATTCAATAATGCAGTCCATCCTATTCACAATGCTCGGGAGGCACCCATGACATCCAATATTCCGGCACCACTGGTTGTCCTCGAAATGGCGAACAACCACATGGGGAGTTTGGATCATGGCTTGGCTGTGATCCGGGCCTTTGGCGAAGTATGCCGGCGTTATCCGTTCCGAGCCGCATTCAAGCTTCAGTACCGCGATCTGGATACATTCATCCATCCCGCGATGCGCGGTCGAGATGATGTCAAATACATCAAGCGATTCTCGGAAACTCGCCTCTCGCGCGAGGACTTCGACCAACTCGTCGCCGAAATTCGTGCGCGGGGTTTCCTCGCCATGTCGACGCCATTCGACGAGACCTCCGTCGACCTGATCGAAGCGCAAGACCTGGATATCATCAAGATTGCCAGTTGCTCCTTCACGGACTGGCCATTGATCGAGCGTATCGTCCTCACGAAGCAACCCATCATTGCCTCAACGGCCGGTGCCGGGCTCGACGAGATCGACCGTGTTGTCAGCTTCCTTCAGCATCGCCACAAAGATTTCGCCATCCTGCATTGCGTCGGAGAATACCCAACGCCCGAAGAACGGATGCACTTGTCGCAAATCGATTTTCTCCGGCGCCGCTACCCCGGTGTGCGCGTCGGATTCTCCACCCACGAGCATCCCGACAACACAAACATTGTCATGCTCGCCCTTGCCAAGGGAGCCACGATCTTCGAAAAGCATGTAGGCCTGCCAACCGATAAATATCCCCTCAACGCGTACTCGGCATCGCCCGAACAGATAAATGCCTGGCTGGCGGCCATGCAGAACGCGCTCTTGCTATGCGGCGAGGGAGACACCCGTCATCCGGAAAATCCCGATGAAAAGGCAAGCTTGAAATCCTTGCGCCGGGGCATATTCGCCAAGCGCCCGATACAGGCGGGGGAAACGATACAACGGGAAGACCTGTATTTCGCGTTCCCATCCGAGGACGGCCAGTACACCGCCAACGACTGGTCCAAGTATGCGCAGTTCACTGCCACGGACCCAATAACCACCGATGGCGCCCTGGCCCCGGCAAACACCTCGCGATCCGACGCGCGGGAACAGATATGGGATATCGTCGAGCGCGTCAAGGCATTCCTCAAGCAAAGCCATGTCATCGTCCCCGGCAGTGCGGACCTTGAAATTTCTCATCATTACGGGCTGGATCGGTTTGACGAAGTGGGACTTACCATGCTCACCGTGGTCAACCGCGGTTACTGCAAAAAATTGCTCGTAACCTTCCCCGGGCAATTGCATCCCGAGCAATATCACAAGCAGAAGGAAGAAACATTTCATATCCTGTACGGCGAGGTCACGCTGGAGCTCGACGGAAAGCCAAGCCTGTGCAAACCGGGAGATGTCGTAACCGTGGAACCCGGTACAAGGCACGCGTTCAGCAGTAAAACAGGGGCGGTGATTGAGGAAATTTCGAGCACCCACTTCAAGGACGATTCCTACTACACGGATACGGCCATCATGGCCAACAAGCAGCGCAAGACCCTGTTGACCTACTGGATGGAGTAAGAAAGGTGTCCGAACCCTATCGCGTTGCCGATTACATAGCTGATTTCGTGGCCGACCTGGGCGTCGAACACGTTTTCCTTCTGCCCGGTGGCGGGGCTATGTATCTCGTCGACGCCGCAGGAAAATGTCCGCGACTGACCGTAGTAGCCTGCCTTCACGAACAAGCGGCAGCAATAGCGGCCGAAGCCTATGCGCGCATCAATGAGAATATTGGTGTTGCGATTGTCACCACCGGTCCGGGCGCGACCAATGCCATCACTGCGGTTGCAGGTGCCTGGATCGAATCCGTCCCGATGATGATCATTTCCGGTCAGGTCAAACGAGCGGATATGCTGCGCGATTCTCCCCTGCGGCAAAATGGCGTACAGGAAGTAGATATCGTCAGGATTGTGAAAAGCATCACCAAATATGCGGTGACAGTGGAGCGCCCGGAAGATATCCGGATTGAAATGGAACGTGCAGTCCATTTCGCGCGCGACGGACGGGCCGGCCCCGTCTGGATAGATGTGCCACTCGATGTCCAAGGCGCGCCCGTCGACCCAGCGGCGTTACCCCACTGGCAGTTGAAATCGCCAAACGCCGCCCTCCAGTTCCATATGCCGCAAATCAAGCAGATCCAGAAACTGCTCTGCCAAGCCGAACGACCGTTACTGCTAGCCGGACATGGGGTGCGCCTGGCGGGCGGAGCACGCCTATTTGGGCAACTGGCCGAGAAGCTAGGTATCCCAGTGACGACAACCTGGAACGCACTTGACCTGCTGCCATACGACCATCCGCTCTTGGTTGGCCGCCCCGGTGTCGTTGCGCTGCGCGCACCGAATTTCGCCGTTCAAAACTGTGACCTGCTCATCAGCATTGGATGTCGACTCGACAATATCATCACAGCCTACAACCCGGGCGATTTTGCACGCGGTGCGAAGAAGGTGGTTGTCGACGTCGACAAACACGAAATCAATAAACTCAATATGGATATCGCTCTGGCGATAGAGGGAGATGCCAAGAGTTTCCTGAAAGAATGGTTGGAGTCGAAAGAGTCCTGCACCTACCCAGATTGGGAAGATTGGAAAACGCGTTGTGCCGATTGGAAGCGGCGCTATCAGGTAAACGGAGGCGCGCCCTTCCCGCCACGCGGCCCCATTAGCCACTATCAACTGATGGACGCGCTATCTGACGCTATTCCGGAGAACACTTGCATCAGCACTGGCAGTTCCGGCTTGGCGGTGGAAGCGTTTTACACCGTCTTCCGCAACAAGCCGGGGCAACGTGTTTTCCTGACATCCGGCCTGGGAGCGATGGGCTACGGCCTGCCAGCGGCCATCGGCGCCTGTTTTTCCAACGGCTGCCGACCGATGGTGGCGGTTGAAAGCGATGGAAGCCTGCAACTCAACATTCAGGAATTGGCTACATTACGCGCCTTCAATCTGCCGATATGTCTAATCGTGATGAACAATAACGGCTATGCCTCCATCCGCAATACGCAACGCAATTATTTTGACGGACGTTTTGTCGGCACAGGGCCAGAGGCCGGTCTCCTGTTGCCGGACCTGGAAAAGGTTGCGGCCACGTATGACCTTCCATTCCTGCGCATTGCCATCGCCTCCGAATTACAACCCAAACTGCAACAGGCCCTGTCCCAGCCCCGGCCTATGTTGGTCGACGTTCAATTAACGCCCAACGAGACCCTTGCGCCCAAAGTTTCGGCCATCCTGAGGCCCGACGGTTCGATTATTTCCATGCCGCTGGAGGATATGTCGCCACTACTGTCGCTTGAACAGTTACGCACGGAGATGCTGATTCCGTTGTCACCCCAATCTATTGAAGCTATTCGCTAATGTCCAAACAGACTCGAGCTGTGGTGAAACTGCTGCCTCGTCATACTGTGTCATTACCCGTAGTACTGAATGGCAACGTCGACCCACGGTTGGTCCGCGAAAGGCGGTATCAGTGAACCACTTGTCATTAGCTGATCTAGCTGATCCAATTCCGACAGACATAGACGAAGCCACAGCAAGAGTTTCCGAACGCGCTGTCGCAGCTTTGCGTGGAGCCCGAATACTTGTCACCGGCGGAACTGGGTTTCTAGGATCTTGGCTAGTCGATGTGCTACTTGCGCTGAACCATCGCTATCGACTGGACCTTGTCATTTATTTACTCACTCGCCAGGAATTCGCTTTCAAGCAAAAACGCCCCGACCTTGCAGTAGCGCCGCAAATCCAACTGCTGAGTGGCGATGTCCGAAACTTCAAGTGTCCCGATATCAGGCTCACCCACGTCGTTCACGCCGCCGCAGACACAAGCGCAACCGCTGCTGCGCAACCACTAGCACTCGCCGAGACTATTTTGGACGGTAGTCGCCATGTGTTCAACATCGCCAGACGGGCCGGAGCGCAACGCTTTCTCTTTCTCAGTTCCGGCGCAGTTGTTGGGCGCGTGTTTGACTCTGCCGCATTGATTACAGAGGATGCGACTACCGCGCCTTCCGTTGAGGATCCAGCATCGTTCTATGGAAACGCGAAACGTTTTGCCGAGCATCTTCTTCTCCTCGCCGCCGCAAAAACCCGTGTTGAGCTAGTAATTGCGCGCGGGTTTGCATTTGTCGGCCCACGAATGCCTCTAACCGGGCACTTCGCAATTGGCAACTTTATCCACGACGCAGTATTGGGTTACGCCCCACGTGTAAACAGTGCTGGAATCGCGCTCCGCTCCTACCTCTATGCCGCTGACGCTGCAGTATGGTTGATTACACTACTTGCGCTCGCGCAACCACGCAGAATCTATAACGTGGGATCTGATCAAGCTCTAACCATTCAGGCTCTAGCACTCCAGGTAGCCAAAACACTTCAAGCCCCGCTCCCCGCTCTTCCAGTTTTTGACAATCGCAACATCGATCAACAGCATAACTACGTCCCAAACATATCGAGAGCATCAACTGAACTTGCACTTGAGCCGTGGACAACATTACCCACTGCCATTTCACACACAGCGCTTTGGGCGCGCAATATGGCACGCCCATGAGCCAACTAATGCCTCGTAACAGCAGGCCCGGGATTCTCCAGAAATCAACGGTGGGACGAACCCCGCAGATCAACCCCTCCCCGAGATGCTATTCCATAGACTCCCGACCGCACGACAATTTAACACCCATAGAATTACACTCTATTGACATGAACGAAGTTGATCAAGGCAAAAAAGCCCCAACACCACACAATGCATTAAGTCTCCACCTGCCTGGAGGATCAACATGACACGAATTGCTTTTGTTAATCCACTCTCTTTGCCCTTTGATATATTGAAAACTTATGTTGGCGGTCGCGCTACAGACGTTAGAAACATTACGCACGAGGGCGTTACCCTTCCCATGGGAATAATGTATTTATCGAGTTATCTAAAGCAGCATTTACCCGACATTACAGTAACATTAATAGATTACAGGCGCCATTTTGCTGAGCTTCCGGAATATGGAGACCTGGAAGCTTTCATCGACACAATTGCAATCCAGAGTAGTTCTGAACCTCCAGATATAATTGCGTTTTCTGTAATTGTCCCATCTTCTCATGCCTTCTTTAAACTGTCGTTAGACCGGCTTTCTCGTTTGTGGCCTAACGCTGAAGTAATTGTGGGAGGTGGCTACGCAACCAATTACGCCGCTGAGCTAATCGAATTCGATGCCGTTGACGCCGTTTTTAGGGGCGAGGGGGAATTATCCTTAATAACATATTTATCGTGTCAGTCCGAAGATCAGAAAAATGTCATTCCTGGCGTTATTGTGAAAAGTAATCGAAACTACCGTCCCTATTCGATGCCAGCTATTCTCCCCACAATGGATTTTAATCCTTTGCCTGACTATGAGCTTGTCGACATGCGTTTCTATGTTGAGAACAATTCGCAAATGGGCGTCGCAGCAAAATCTCGCAAATATTCTGGGGTCAAGAGCGCGAGTCTCATGACTTCGTTAGGCTGTCCTTTTCGCTGCACGTTTTGCGCTTCGCATACAATCCACGGTCGCAAACTGCGCTACAAATCAATTCCGCACGTCATCGACGAAATTAAGCTTCTTAACGAAAAATGGGGAGTGACGTTCTTTCTACCGAACGATGATTTGTTTGTCGCCAGCAAGAAGCGCACTCTGGCGCTTCTTGCGGCGATTCGCGAACTGGATATTAGTAACTTTACCCTGCAATGCCCTGCCTCCTTGTCCGTCAACATTCTTGACGAGGAAATTATAGATGCCTTGATCGACACAGGAATGGATGTAATCACTATTTCCATAGAATCAGGTTCAGAGCACGTTCAAAAAAACATAATTAAGAAATCTGTAAAACTGGATAAAGCGAAACGGCTCGTGGCGCATATTCGCAGTCGGGAAGTTGATGTTCGCGCTGTATTCATTCTAGGCTTTCCGGGAGAAACCTTGGAGCAAATGAATGAGACGATTGCCTTTGCCTTGGAACTCGGTGCAGACTGGAACCTGTTCTTTGTGGCGACCCCAATCCCTGGATCTGAAATGTTCGAGCAGTTTGCGACGCTAGGTTACATTCCTCAAAATATTGACTCGCTCACTGATAGTCATTTTGCGAAACGTGGCTTCGATACCCCGGAAGCGTCCGCAACTGAAGTAACCGACCTGGTTTATGGTGCCAATCTGATAACAAATTTCAGCAAAAACATCAATATTCGTGCCGGACGCTGGCACCGAGCCATTGAGTTTATTGAGCCAATTGCGGAACAGTACCCATTCCATCTGATCGCGCTAGACGCGCTCAGTCAATGTTACGGCGGCACTGGTGATTATGATGGTGTTGCAAGCTGCGATGAAAGGATAAGGCGGGCCTATTCGACTGACCAACGCGCGCATTTGCTTTTTGACACCTATGGACACCTGCTTTCTCCAAGATGTCAGTCAGAAGTAAGACGGATTGCGACCGATTGCTAGTGTTGTAACTTGAAGGCAACGATTTCATGGGCACATGTTCCCGCCAGTTGAGTTTCCATGTCGGTCCAGTTATCGATATAGTTTCTCGTTCGGAATTAACATGAACAAGAAATACTCGTCTTTGCGGTCGGCCCAGCGACTTAACTTAGTCGAGCAGATTCCCATCGAATTCCCTTGGTCTGTGTATATTGAGCCCACCAATCGCTGCAACTTTAGTTGCGTTTTTTGCCCTATATCGAGCAAAGATTATTTGCGGCAAGGCGGCGGTGAAATGATGACTAACGCTACATTTCAAACTATTTGCGACCAGATCGAGGAGGGCGGCAGGTTAAAGGCGCTTCGTCTTTACATGCTGGGCGAACCGCTGCTCAATAAACGAATCATAGACTTTATTGCTGAGGCAAGGCGGCGCAATCTGGCGGAGCGCATTGAACTTACGAGCAACGGCGCTCCCTTGAAAAATGCTTCTCTTCGTTCGCAGCTTCTCGCATCGGGTTTGGATTATCTACGAATAAGTGTTTATGGAACAACTCTCGATGAGCATCGACAGCTTACACAGAGCAACTCTGACCCTTTGCATATTCGAGCTTCCCTCGCCGCGTTAAAAAGTGAGCGCGACCGTACCGGATCAGCGCTGTATATTTATGCAAAGCTTATCGATTCCGGCGATCTCGATCAGATCAATCGATTCAAGCAACAATATGACACGATTTGCGACGAAGCTGAAATCGAACCGCCAATGAACTGGGATGGACAAGGCGATTATTTGTCTCCGATTTTCGCAAATACCGATCCGTCTGCACTTCATGCGCTGTTTCCACACAAGAAAGTAGCTTGCCCCTTCCCTTTCTACACTGCTGTAGTCCACGTCAACGGTGATGTCAGCCTTTGTTGCGTTGATTGGTCAAAAATGACAAAAGTTGGCAATATTCACACGCGGACTCTAATGGAAATATGGAATGGCCCCGAAGCAGTCGCGTTTCGCCTTTTGCATCTGAGCGGCAAACGTAACCAAAATACCGCCTGCTCAAAATGTTCGCATCTTTTCACCAGCCCAGATAACATTGACGATTTACTTACAAGTTGATTAAAAATACTTTGCCAGCTTCGACTCCTAACTGTATTAGCTGTTGTGGGGTCTTTGTTTCATTCGATACTGTTCCATTTCCGCACTATCGATGCTCCGTTTGCGGACATCTGTGGCGCCCAGAGACAATTAAGCCAGAGTATTATTTCCATGCTTCCAGGCGTAACGATTTAGGGCCGTCAAATCTTTCCAAAAAATTTGCGGAGCGACTGAAATTTATCCAGCCACTTCTGAGTTCTGGTATGCATATTCTCGAAGTCGGATGCGCTGAAGGCGGGTTCGGAGCATTATTAAAAAGTCAGTGCGGAGCCTATTACGCGGGAGTTGAAGTTTCAGAAGATGCAATAACTGCTTCAGCAATACTGGATGCTGTTCATCGCACTCCGATCAACTCATTGCAGATTTCCCAGCGATTCGATTTGATCCTGTGTTTTCACGTTATCGAACACCTTCAGGATCCTTTTTCGGCGCTCGTCGCTATACGCAACCACCTTTCCGCTTCGGGTCGCGTCGTACTAGAGGTACCGAATGGGGCTGGAAATCGCTGGATTCCCTGGGATCGAAACCCGGAACATCTCCATTTTTTTTCCGCCGCGTCTTTGGCCATTGTATGTCACAGAGCCGGTCTGGCTATTGAGAAGCTTGAAGGTTCATGTTTCGAATCTCCAGCATACAGCGATAGTTTACGGGTGCAATTGAAACTTGCCGACTCTCCGAGCGAGAAACAAATTCGTTTTCTGAGTCGCCTGGCAGCCGTCGCAGGTCCGAAGTTTATTGTTTGGGGGGTGGGTGGCGATTTTAATAACTACCTTCGCCCCTACATAAACCCCGATTTGGTCGCGGCATATATCGACGAGGGCGAGACCAAGTGGGGAACGATAATAGATAACATTCCCGTTCAGTCGCCGGCAATACTTGAAACAATGCCACTTACCCGAATAGTCATCGCAACGTTAAGATATCACAGCGAGATTGAACATATCCTTACTTCGCGGTACAACATACCGCGAGAACAAATTGTCGGCCTTAGTCGGCTGCTTGACTTCGATCAAGATATTCTTTAGACGCATATTGAATGGTTTAACAAGTTTACCTGCGCTACGATCCGACTTGCGTTTAACGTCTCTGCCAATACCGGCCACCTAACATAGATGGTGTTTTAGGAAAATATCATGTCCTGTAATAATTCCGTCGATTTAGCTGATAGAAACAACACCCGCGAGCGGCTACGGACCGAAAAGCCAAACGTTCTGGAAAAGTTTATTTTGATCGATCAAAACGGCGCGAAGGGAATTAGCCCGCCCCCGGTCATTGAACTCGCCTATCGATACGAGTGCAATTTGGTGTGCGACCATTGCTTCGCTTCAAAATTCTCTAGCAAGAAAAAAAGTTTGTCACTTGAGGATGTACGAAACCTGTCGTCCCAAGCTCACAGCCTTGGTATTTCCCAGTTTATTCTTCAAGGCGGAGAACCACTATTCTGGCCAGATTTCGATGAAGTGGTTGACGCCATTAATCCAGACAATTTTTATATTGGCCTTGTAACTAACGCGACGCTACTCGACGAAGCAAAAATAGTACATTTACGAACCATCGGAATCGATAAAATCGTTATCAGCCTTGATTCCTACGATGTCGCCAAGTACGAAAAAAACAGAAACAAATCTGGTCTATTTAAACACACCATTAATATGCTTCTTGCTGCAAAGGCAGCGGGGTTACGTGTTGTGATCAATACAGTAGCCACAAAAGAGAATGTTCGGGATCAGGCACTTCTCGATCTGGTGGCTTTTGCCAAGAAGCATGACTTTGTGGTGTATGTGAACTTCGCCACCCCAATTGGCAGTTGGGAAGGGCGATACGACCTACTACTCGACCAGTCCGACGCCGAATATATTTACCAGTTGAATAAGGAACACGGGGTGATAAAGCGAGACACCTTTCCTTTTCAAGGGGAGAAGGTTGGCTGTCCAGCCTTCCGCTCAATTGTGTACATCACTGAATATGGTGATGTGCTTCCATGTCCATTTCTACATATCTCCATGGGAAATATTCTTGATGAACCCCTCCCCGCAATTATTGATCGTGGAGTTCGTGTATCTTGGTTCAAGAACCGTCCCGCTCTATGTTTAGCCGCCGAGGACAGAACATTCATTGATCAAAAAATCGCAAAAACCTACTCGCGCCCGACACCAGTCAGCATGTACGAAATATTTACCAAGGAGGAACTCGGTTAGACGTACCGCATGTTTCGCGGCTACTCAATACTCAAACCGCCGAAGCATTTTCAACCGATTGCGACAATCATAATATCAGCCTGCTGAAATCCCAAGTGTTGAAGCTGGCCGACAATATCATGTGACGCCAAACTAATGACAACGACCTTCACGCTTTGGCCCACCAACGGTCGAAGGAAGGTCGGATCGACAATATCTATTCCATTGATCTTCTTACCCCATTTTATCGGATCGTTGTCGACAGCGAACTTGAATGGCAATTCAAATTCGTGGGTTATTAATCTGGCACGATTTCCTGCCCCAAAAAGTACAATATCCATCTTTTCCGCATGACATTTCACGATTTCATTAAATATCTTCGCCGCAGATGAAATCGCTGAAGTCATCGCGACCAGACCGTTCAACGCTAGCTGAGGCAGTCGCTTTTTGGAATATGCGACGTCCTCCGGACGCTTGGCCGCTATAAAGTTATCAAAACATGGCCTTTCGTTCGACCAGTGCGCCTCGGAAACCACATTTCCGAGTAGGTCAAATAGCTGGTAGTTGTGCAGTTCCAGCATTTCCATGAAGTTGCGTACATCATAACCCTGGGCCAATGCCGTACGGCCCAATTCATTTTCAAATACTATCAGAGGCGCGTATTTAGAAAGTATCTTTTGGGCGCCGGATAAGGCCGAGTACTCAGCTCCCTCAAGATCAAGCTTCATCAACCTACAGCCATTTTCGTCTATTAGAATTGAATCCAGTGTTTCCGTAGCGACAGGGATTTCGGTACAGTCATACTTCATTAAGTCAAACGAAACCTTAATACCGCTTAAGCTTGGATTGTTTTGAACGAACGTAAACGATTCTTCTCCGCTTTCACTCGCTAGCGCCTTCTGTATCACCAAGAGACCCGTGCTCTCTTTTGCCATCAATCGTATTTTTTGTGCGTATTCAGGTAATGGCTCGATGGCATATACCCTCCCTCTGTCCCCAACAGAAGAAAGCATAGTTTTTGTATGCCTACCCAGATGAGCGCCACCGTCGACGACGACATCACCTGGTCGTGCAATTTCCTTAATAACTTCTCCAATAGCAAACTCCTGGAAATCAAATACGCCCGCGTTGGCGGCACACACATTTATTAGCGCCTGAACCTCCAGATCGCTATTATTCAGGGTTCTTTTAGTCGTCATTATTTCACTCGCAGTTTGACTAATATTGCTGTAATAAAGTGGGATATTGGGTCACCATAGAAATACTCCGGAGTTATCCCGCGTATTCGACTTCACTCGTCCCACAATCCTCGCCCGCTGCAGGCCCGCCCCCCGGGACAAATCCACCCGCAAACAAAGCATTCCGCAGCACGTTGAAGGGGTGCGGCACATACATGGTAGCAGTGTATGTGAAACCTGCCGTATTTGCGGATGGCCTTCGGTTGAGCGCTCTTTCACTTGGGGGCGTCGCAAATATCTGGCTGAAAAGTCGGCGCCGACGATACGGCGCCAGCGGCAATGTAGAGCGCAGGCATCCCCGCAAAGACAGCCCGAAGAAGCCGGTTCCTCCCATCATCGAAAGCCGGGATTGCTTGGTAGCATACGGTGAGTCATTATTGAAAATTCGGATTGTGGCGGAAGCAGCGCTACCTGAACGATCCGGTTCAAGTCTTTTACGAAGCGCCTGCCAACGCCTATCGCATCAATGACCAAATATAAAAACGTGCTCACCCAGACCGACTTCGGTCCCATGATCATCAATATCAATGATGACACCATCGGCATGTGCATTTCAAAGTACGGCTACTGGGGAGGCGGCGATATCCAGTTGATACAAGGCATACTGACCACCCTCTACGCCAAGGCTGAACGAATGTGCCTGCTCGACATCGGCACCAACATCGGCACTCACACGCTGGCCTTCGCCAAATATCCGTTCCGCAACGTCACCGTGCATGGCTTCGAAGCGCAAAGACAAATCTACTACATGCTGGCCGGCACCATTGCGCTGAACAACCTGACAAATGTTTTCTGCCACAACGTCGCGGTATCCAATATCGGCGGGGTCGAACTGCGAATTCCCGGCGTCGACTACAACTCCCGCAGCAACTTCGGGTCCTACGAACTGGAGCGGGCGAAGTATTCGGATACCGCCGACATGTACGTCCAGGACACTTACGAATCAGTAAGAACCGTCCGCATCGACGACATGCAGCTCGACGACGTCAAGCTAATGAAAATTGATGTCGAAGGCATGGAGGACAAGGTCATCGATGGCGCTCGTTCGACCATCGAGCGCAACCGACCAGTCCTGTTCGTCGAAACTTTCAAGACCGATTTCCCGCCGATCCAAGACTATCTTGGGACCCAACATTACGCAATCTTTCTCACCCCGAGCAAGGACGCCATTTGCATACCTGCAGAACATGGCATGGGTATCACCGGTGCCGAGCGAATTTGCTGACCAACCCGTCCAGACCATGGAGCCATGCCGATGATGCCCAAGTTATCGATCATTTCCCATTTTTACAATCACCCCGAAAGGGTCGAAAGCCAAGTGGTCTATTGGGCACAGATTCCCGACCAGTTCAAGCCACAGATCGAGTTCGTTCTGGTGGATGACTGCTCGGAAGATGTTCCAACCCTCCCGGCGAACAACCTCGATCTGCGCTTGTTCCGAGTCATCTCCGATATTCCATGGAACCAGGGCGGAGCGCGCAATCTCGGTGCGGTTCAAGCCTGCGGTGAATGGGGGCTATTTTTTGACATCGACCAAAAGCTCGATCTTGCAACCCTGCCTATGTTGTTGGCCAATCTTGATCGCCTTGACCCGAAGACTATGTACTACTTGCGTATCAAAGAACTGGTCAATGTACTTAATGGCGAGAACCTCTCGAACCATCCGAACACCTTCCTCGTCAACATGCGCACTTTCCGCACTCATGGCATGTACGATGAGGACTTTTGCGGGCATTACGGCTACGAAGATCTCTACATTCCTCGTGTTTGGGAACATGCGGGCTGCAAACGCGCATTTCTCGGCGATGTAGTTTTCTTTGAGCAACTGGATTTTGGCACTACTACTTTGCAGCGCGACCTTGACAGAAATCTAGCTTTGGCAATGACAAAAATCGCTGACGGCTGCCGGAACTCACCGGGGATACTGCGCTTTCGCTGGGAGGCTGTATCGCTCAAGTCTAGTGTCGAAGCATGACAAGGCGGCAGACTTCCGCCACCCCGGACAAGGGTGTCTGTTTGTTGCCCCCATCGCCGTATCCCCAGCGCCGACTATCGACATAGCAGCGACATGATGGAGAGAAACCCATGAAAGCCGTCATTCTCGCCGGAGGCCTCGGCACCCGTATCAGCGAAGAAACCAGTGTTCGCCCGAAGCCCATGGTCGAAATCGGTGGCAAGCCGATTCTCTGGCACGTCATGAAAAGCTATTCCCATTTCGGGATCAACGAGTTCGTGATTTGCTGCGGTTACAAGGGCTACATCATCAAGGAGTACTTCGCCAACTACTTCCTGCATATGTCGGATGTCACCTTCGACATGGCCAACAATGCGATGGAGGTCCATGAGCGTCATGCCGAGCCTTGGCGGGTTACGCTCGTCGATACCGGTGATGCAACCCAAACCGGCGGACGCATGAAGCGCATCACGAAGTTTGTCCAGAATGACGACGCATTCTGCGTCACATATGGCGACGGCGTCGCTGACGTCGATATTGCCGCGCTGGTTGCGTTTCATCGGGAGCAAGGTCTCAAGGCAACCGTTACGGCCACCTATCCACCAGGCCGCTTTGGCGCCTTGGAAGTGGACCCGAACGGTCGCGTCTCGGCCTTCCGCGAAAAGCCGAAAGGCGATGGTGGCTTGATCAACGCGGGATTTTTCGTGTTGTCTCCAGAAACTCTGGAACTGATCGAAGGCGACCATACGATCTGGGAACAACAGCCAATGGAAACACTTGCCGTGCGAGGAGAACTTGCGGCGTATCAGCATTACGGTTTCTGGCAACCGATGGATACGCTGCGGGACAAGCTTCAGCTCGAAGAACTATGGGGCTCTGGAAAGGCGCCCTGGAAGCTCTGGAAATGAATACCGGCTTCTGGCATGGAAAGAGGGTCTTCCTGACCGGGCACACCGGGTTCAAAGGCGCATGGCTATCGTTGTGGCTTCGAGACCTTGGCGCCGATGTGATCGGCTATGCGCTTGCGGCGACAACCCCGAGCCTGTTCGACGTCGCACAAATCGGCCAGAACATGCGTTCCATCATCGGCGACATCCGGGATCAGGCCGAACTTGCCACAGCCGTGCAGGAAGCTCGGCCAGACATTGTCATTCATATGGCGGCGCAAGCGCTGGTGCGACACTCCTACGTCGAGCCTGTCGAGACCTATGCGACCAACGTGATGGGCACGGTCCATCTGCTGGAGGCCGTGCGACGAACCGACAGTGTTCGCTCAGTCTTGATCGTCACCAGCGACAAGTGCTACGAAAACAAGGAGTGGCCCTGGGGTTACCGGGAAAACGAACCTATGGGCGGTTACGACCCCTACAGCAGCAGCAAAGGCTGCGCGGAACTTGTGAGCGCCGCTTACCGCAATTCCTATTTCAATCCGGACAAATATCCGGAACACGGCGTTGCCATCGCCACCGCCCGCGCCGGCAATGTAATCGGCGGCGGCGATTGGGCGGCAGACCGCCTGATCCCTGACATCCTTCGCGCCATTGAAACCGGCCACCCCGTCAATATCCGCAGCCCCCATGCAATCCGTCCATGGCAACATGTGCTGGAACCCCTGAGCGGGTATCTTGTTCTTGCCGAAAAACTTTATACCGATGGCTCCGCCTACGCGGAAGGCTGGAACTTTGGCCCTGCCGACGAGGATGCCAGATCGGTACAGTGGATCGTCGAGCAGCTCACTGCCTTGTGGGGCGAAGGCGCTTCCTGGCAAGTGGACCGGAATCCGCAACCACACGAGGCGTACTACCTCAAGCTTGACTGCTCGAAGGCGCACGCCAAACTCGGCTGGCATCCACGCTGGGATCTGCAAACCACACTGACAAGCATTGTCCTTTGGCAGCGTCAGATGCTTTCGGGTAACAATATGCAAACATTTTCCTTGCGGCAAATTGCCGATTACCACCAGAGTCGCGCGCATTGACGGCATATCGCCGTGGCGCCAGCGCCGACTTTTCATCTACCGATACCCACCAAGTTTATGGAACAGAAAGAAGTCCTCCGGCAACAAATCGCCGCTCTTGTCGATGAATATGCCTCGCTGGCATTCGCCCCCCCTGTTTTCATTCCCGGCCAGACGGCTATCCCTCCCTCCGGCAAGGTTATCGGCGGCGCCGAGCTCAAGAACATGGTCGAGGCCTCGCTCGATGGCTGGCTCACCACAGGCCGTTTCAACGATGCCTTTGAGCAGCGGCTGGCCGGATTCCTTGGCGTAAAGCACCTCATCACGGTCAACTCGGGTTCATCGGCCAACCTGGTCGCTTTCTCGACCCTCACCAGCCCCACTCTGGGGGATCGCGCGATCAAGCCCGACGATGAAGTGATCGGCGTTGCCGCCGGCTTTCCGACGACGGTCAACCCCATCCTTCAATTAGGCGCCGTGCCCGTCTTCGTCGATATTCACATTCCCACCTACAACATCGACGTCGCTCAGCTCGAAGCCGCCATCAGCTCAAAGACCAAGGCCATCATGCTGGCCCATACATTGGGCAATCCGTACAACCTCGGAGAAGTCACCCGCATCGCCAGGAAGCACGGTCTCTGGCTGATCGAAGACTGCTGTGACGCCCTCGGATCGACTTACGACGACAAGCGTGTCGGCACCTTCGGCGACATCGGCACCCTCAGCTTCTACCCCGCCCACCACATCACCATGGGTGAAGGCGGCGCCGTATTCACCAACAACGACGAACTCAAACGCATCGCCGAATCTTTCCGTGACTGGGGTCGCGACTGTTACTGCCCCCCCGGTAAGGACAACACCTGCGGCAAGCGCTTTTGCCGGAAACTGGGCGATCTGCCGGAAGGCTACGATCATAAGTACACCTACAGTCACCTGGGCTACAACCTGAAAATTTCAGACATGCAGGCAGCGTGTGCGCTGGCCCAGATGGATCGTCTTGATGGCTTCATCCAGGCGCGCAAGAACAATTTTGCCCGACTCAAACAGCGGCTGGAAAGCTGTGGGGAATTCCTGATTCTTCCCGAAGCCACGCCGGGCTCCGATCCATCATGGTTTGGCTTTCCGATCACGGTACGGAAAGGTGCCAGCATCGAACGGGCGCAGATGATTGCCTACCTGGAGCAAAACAAGATCGGCACTCGCCTGCTTTTTGCCGGCAATCTAACCCGGCAACCCTACATGATCGGACGTAATTACCGGGTCTCTGGCGCCCTGACAAGCTCAGACATCGTGATGCATCAGACGTTCTGGATTGGCTTGTATCCTGGACTTACGCCGGACATGCTTGACTATGCAGCGGTAAAGATCGAACAGTTTTGCGGAGTAGGCTTCTGATGTTCGAAGTACGCGAGTGTGCCATTGCCGGATGCTACGAGATCGACCCCAAGGTATTCGTCGACTCGCGCGGACAATTCGTCAAGGTCTTCCAGACGGAGGAATTCTCCCGGCGGGGACTGGATGCCGACTTTCGTGAAGAGTTCTACACCATATCGACGCAAGGCGTGATTCGCGGTCTGCATTTTCAGGCTCCGCCCATGGATCAGACGAAAATGGTGTATTGCGTATCCGGTAGCGTGCTGGATGTTGTGGTCGATCTCAGGATGGGATCACCGACCTACGGCAGTTTCGCCCAGTTCGAACTCAATGCTGACAAACCCGGTTGCATCTACATACCCAAGGGACTGGCCCATGGCTTTTGTGTGCTGAGCGCGTCTGCGACATTGATCTACAAGGTGACCAGATCGTACGCACCGGAATACGATGAGGGCATTGCCTGGAACTCGGTAGGCATCCCGTGGCCCGTCAGCGACCCCGTTCTTTCCGAGCGAGACCGGCGCTTGACGCCATTTACGGACTTCCGGAGTCCATTTGTTCATGGCATGTGATCCCGGCCAGCGGCGGGCTCTTGTGACAGGCGCCACGGGCTACATCGGGAGCCATCTGGTCAAGTTTCTGGTTGACTCAGGCTGGCAGACAAGCATCGTAATTCGACCGGGATCGGATTTGGGCTGCCTGGACGAGTTGCAGAACAGAATCGAGATTCTTGTCCACGATGGCACCGTCGCCGGAATGGTCAAGCTTGTCGCGTCGTCCCGTCCGGACACCGTGTTTCATCTTGCGTCACTGTTTCTTGCGCAACATCGCTCCGAGGACATTGACACGCTAGTGACCAGCAATGTGCTCTTCGCCACGCAGTTGGTCGAAGCCATGGCAACTGCCGGGTGCGGTCGCCTTATCAATGTCGGCACGTCCTGGCAGCACTATGCAAACGATGGCTACAACCCGGTCAATCTCTATGCGGCAACCAAGCAAGCCTTCGACGACATTCTGCGCTATTACGTCGAGGCCACGCCAATCAAGGCAGTCACGCTGACGCTTTTCGACAGCTACGGGCCGAACGATCCGCGCCGGAAACTGCTCTCTTTGCTCCGCGACGCCGCGATGCATGGAACCCGGCTGCAAATGTCGCCGGGAGACCAGTTGATCGATTTGGTCTACATCGACGATATGATCGCCGCGTTCCTTTGTGCCGCGTCGCTGTTGCCGGTGCCGGACCGGGCTCACATGCGATATCGCGTTTCCTCTGGGGAACCGGTAAACCTAAGACAATTGGTTGCCACGATCGAGCGGGTTACCGGAAAGACGCTGGCCATCGACTGGGGCGGGCGGCCCTATCGACCGCGCGAAGTCATGTTGCCGTTCTGCCCTCACCCGCCGCTGCCTGGCTGGGCGCCTTCCATTTCTCTCGATCAGGGCATTGCGCGCGTAATGTTCGGGGCGTCATAGATGAAAGCGATTACCGTCACCGCGCCCTCGGGCATTCTCTCGAATGCCCTTCTGCATATCGTTCAGGGGCTGGAACAGTTGGGTATTGACGTACTCACCGACATTGATTTCCGGCCCGGGCGCCCCGATGGATCCGATAATGAAGGGGGGTTGAACATTTTTCCGCCCTACTCGGTACTCAAACCCACCCGGTTTCGCAAGGGCGAGGATCTTTCACATGGCCCCTTGTTTATCGACCTGACTTTCGGCAACCCCTCCGATTGGGGTGCTCTCACGGCAGAGTTGGCCGTTCGCCCCGTGATCTTCTTCAACATGAATGACAACTGCACCCTGATGGACTATCCACCGCAATGGATCGTCTTTTCAGCCAATCACAGCAAGCACGCACATAAAGGAGGGAGGCTGTTCCCTTTTTCACTCGGTATTTCGGCCGATCTACTGGCAGTGATTGAAGATCGTTCATTGTTAACTCGCCCCAGGAATGGCAAGATTCTCAGAAACTTTCGTCCCTCGGGAAACCAGAACGTGCGGGACATGCTTGACCTTTCCCTGGTACCCCGGTTATCCAAATTCTTCACCGTGGATAGGTCGTTTGGAAGCGGACTGGACGGTTATCTCGACAGCATGTCCTCTTCAAGCGCAGTTCTCGCTTACGGCGGCCAGCTCGTTTTCGACTATTTCGACTCAGACCCCGACGCCGGGCTTGAACAGGCGACACAACAATCGCCAAGGGAAACGAAGCATTGCCGCTTCCAGCATTTTCGCGGCCCGGTGGAAATTCTGCGCTGGGATGGCTGGCGCTTCTATGAGGCGTGCGCATTTGGCTGCTGTCCATTTCAGCTGGATTTCGAGAAATACGGGTTCGCCCTGCCAAAGCCCCCCGTCCCCTGGAAGGAGTACATTCCGATCGACTTGGAGGATGTCAGCTTTCTGCCGCTCCGGCTGGCCAATGAAATCGGCAACCGTCCCGACTTGTTTTCCACTATCGGATCCGCCGCACAAAAGTGGCTTATTGATAATGCATCTCCCGTGAGCCTCGCCAGATTCGTACTCGACACGATTGTCGACGTGGCGAATTCAACGCTTGCTGACCAGGCAAGTTGAACCACCCTCAAGACCAGGATCAAACCATGCGCCTGCCCATTACCGTCGTGGCGATCGACACCGACCCGGATTCCCATCCCTTGACTCGTTTTGCGGTAAAGCAGACGCTACTCGGGATCGATGTGCAGGATGTCCTGTTTTTTGGCGGGACGCCGCTTGGCCTTGGCGAGCGCTTCGTTGAAACACAGCGCTTTGACTCGATCGATACCTACAGCGAGTTCGTCCTCAAGTGTTTGTGGCCTTTCATCAGCACGGAGTTCATCCTCATTGTCCATTGGGACGGGTTTGTCGTCAGCCCGGCGCACTGGCGCGATGATTTCCTTGCCTACGACTACCTCGGCGCCCCCTGGGCCTGGACCACTGATGAGCACCGTGTTGGCAATGGCGGCTTCTGCATCCGCAGTCGGCGGCTGCTGACGGCCTGCAAGGACACCAAGATTCGTCGCTTTCCGGAAATCCCCTTCGGTGGCATCGAAGACATCGTGATCTGCCGTTTGTACCGAAAGTACCTGGAGGAAAAAGGCATCCGCTATGCACCCGTCGAAGTGGCCGAGATGTTTTCTTACGAGGCGGGGGCCCTGACTCGCCAGCCATTTGGTTTCCATGGGCCGGCCAACATGCCGATCTTCGTCCCCGAAAAATACTTGCTTGAACTCGCGCCGGCGCTGAAAAAAAAGATCCAGCCGGGACCGGTGCTTGACACGTTCATTCAGCATTGCTCACTGCGTGGCTATCGGGAATTGCCGACTCTGATGGCCTAAAGCATGTCAGGCGAGGCGCCCAGGTTTTGCTTGCGCCACATCGCAATGTAGATCGCTTCGAGGTTCTTGCAGAATGTGGCCGTATTGAATAACGGGGATGTCGCGAAGTTTTCACGCAGCTTGGCTTTTAGTCGGGCCACCCGCTCCGGCTGCAAGGCCAGGGCATTTGCCAGCGCCTCATAGTCTGCAAGCGAATGGGTTGCCAGTTCCGGCAAGCCCGCCGCGTGCAACAAGCTGCCGGCCACGCGGGCGTGAAAAGCATTCCCCATGCAGGTGACAACAGGCAAACCCACCATCAGGGCATCGGCTGCCGTGGTGTGAGCGTTGTACGGATAGGTGTCGAGAAACATGTCGGCCAATCGATAACGAGCCAGATGATCCTCCACGCGCGGCACCCGGGTGGCGAAGACGAGCCGACTCGACTCCACCCCATGCGCCTCGGCGGCAGCGCATAGATTTCTCTGGCTGGTTTCGTTGCGCGACATGAGCCACAGTACGCTGTCCGGATGGCGCAGCAGCAGTCGCATCCAGATGTCGAATACATAGGGAGTAATCTTGTAATCGTGACAGAAGGCGCAGAACACCAGACCGTTCTCAGGCAAGCCGAATGCGCTGCGGGCAGGCGTCTCGCCTGCAATTTCGACACTGCTGTCGGTGGGCAGATAGGCATCCGGCAGGTAGGCAATTTTCTCTTTGTAGTAGGGCCAATGTTCGCGCGGAATCACGTGTCGATCGGCAATCAGGTAATCAATATAGTCGACGCCCATCGATCCGGCATAGCCGAGAAAATTCACCTGTAGGGGAGCTGGGCGCTGTGCAACGATTTCCGGCTTGGCGTCGGCGGTAAAACCCGCCAGGTCGACCGCTATGTCGATTTCCAGATCGCGCATCAGCCGTGCAATCTGACTGGCGGATGCCGTCTTGACATCGTAAAAGCGATCGAAAGACTTCAGCATTCGGGCGCGCAAACGGCTTTTATCGTCAATTCCGAGCGAGATGGCAATGGTTTCAAAACGTGACTTGTCGTGGTGCTCGAAAATGCCCGCCATCAGATGGCCGACGGGGTGCTCGCGCAAATCCGGCGAAATGTAGGCGAGGCGGATGCGCTCGTGGCGATATATCTCGCCATTCCACAGCGGCTTCGCGGACGGCGGGTAGAGCTGCTCGGCAAATATCCGCGCGGCTTGATAGTGGTCGCCGGCAAAGTCGGAGATCGCCATCATCGCCAGCGATTTTGTTGCCCGGCGACCGGCGCGCGTCGCCGCGATGATGTCGCGAACGGTCTGGTCGTAGTCAGTCCAGTCGCAGACATGCAGACGCTCCAGGCAGACCAGCCCGGGCCCGTAGTCGTAATTTGGCTGGACTTTCAACAAATGCTCGAACATGGCGATGGCCCGTTCGCTCTGCTTGAATTCGGTAAGCAGCACGGCGCAATTTGCCAACGCCGTCGGATAGTCCGGATTGATCGTCAAAACCTGATTGAAGCGCTCCAGCGCTTCGCGATGGCGAAGCAAATCTCGAAGAGCTACGCCACTATTGACGAGGGCCTCGATGTAATCAGGCTGCAAGGCGATCGCCGCATCAAAATGCTGCAAAGCCGCCTCTGCGCCCGCCCCAGCCACACGGAGGGCGGAGCCGGCCAGAAAACGCAGAGGAGCATATCCAGGGGCCGCAGCGATTCCTGTGTTCGCCCAACGCAACGCCTCGGCGGAGTCGCCTCGTCTGATCGCGATGACACCGAGCGAATAGCAGGCGGCCGGATGGCCCGGATGAATGTCCAGCGCGGCATTGAACAAACGAACGGCCTCGTCGAGTTCTCCCCGCTCCTGTGCGTGAATCGCATTGACAAGAAGTTGCTGTAAATCGTCCATCCTCGAAACCTCGACTGGAACCACAGAAATCACATGCGCCGCATTCGTCACCCCCCGCTGGGGGCAGGAATCCTCAGTTGTGAAGAGTAATTGTGCTCCGCAAGACTTCGTCAATAGCGAAAAGCCGCTTTTACCGGCCTTCTCTGCCTTTGATGCCGTGGCACGGGAATATGAAACGGTCGCGCCTGACCCTGGCTTGCCGGATTGGCGTTACCGTCAAATTTCGCTTTCAACGAGTACAACGAATAGATAAGACGGATTTTATGCTCCTGTTAGCAGATAGACCCCACGTTCTGATCCTCTAGGATGGGGAAATGGCCTCAATGTCTTCACGCACGGCACCTGACGCAGGGGCCAAGCCGCAACCTTCGCCCCTCCTCAAGATTTTGCTTGAGACGCGCTCGGCCTGGGTGGCCGTGCTTGTATTCAGCATGACAATCAACATTCTGATGCTGGCGCCCACGATCTACATGATGCAGGTATCGGACCGCGTCATGACCAGCCGCAACATGACGACCCTGTTCATGCTGAGCCTGCTTGCGCTGGCGATCTTCGCGGTCATGGGCACATTGGAATGGGCTCGTTCGCGCGTCATGGTGCGGCTTGGGGTGCGGCTCGACAGACGACTGGGCGCGAAGTTGCTCTCCCTGTCCCATCGGTTCGAGGTGGAGAAGATTGCCGATGGCCGCCGACTGCTGTCCGACCTCACTCAAGTACGGACCTTTCTTACCGGGTACGCAATATTCGCGGTACTCGATGCGCCCTGGGTACCCATCTTTATCGTCGTCACGGTATTGCTTCACCCGACACTGGCTGTTGTCGTCCTCGGTGGCGCCATAGTGATGGTGGTTCTAGCCTACTTTACCGAACGGACTACTCGAGCTCCGCTTGAGGATTCCAACAACAGTGCGGCAGAAACGTCCCAGTTCGTAGCCACCAACATGCGGCACGGAGAAATCATCGAGGCGATGGGCATGTTCCCGATGATGCTCGAACGCTGGCAAAAAAAGCAGGATCGACATCTGTTACAACAGGCCATCGCCAGTGATCGTGCAGGTCTGACCCAGGGCGTGACGAAATTTGTCCGCATGGCAAATCAGGCGATTGCGATGGGTGTTGGCGGCTTCCTGTTTCTATCAACCGATGTCTCCCCCTCCATCGTTTTTGCGGCAATGCTCTTGTCCAGCAGAATCTCCGGGCCCATAGAAGCGCTGACGGCAACCTGGTCGCAACTTGGCACCGTCGCCGAATCATGGAAACGTCTTGACGACGCCTTGCGCCATGCCGAAAAGACGTATTCCGGCATCACCTTGCCCGCGCCAAAGGGAGAAGTAAGTTTGGAGGGCGTTTTCGGCGGCCCGCCAGGCGGCACGAATCCATTCGTGCAAAACGTCAATCTCAATATCCCGGCCGGGGTCGTGGTCGCAATCGTCGGTTCCAGTGCGTCGGGAAAGTCGACACTGGTGCGCCTGATCACGGGCGTATGGGTTCCGCGCATGGGAACGGTGCGTCTTGATGGTGCCGATCTTCGCACCTGGCCGCGTGATCAACTTGGCCCTTACATCGGATACGTACCCCAGGATGTTGAACTGATTGAAGGTACCGTCGCCGAAAATATCGCACGACTGGGTTCACTCGATAGCGAAAAAGTCATCGCTGCGGCACGTGCGGCCGGCGTCCATGACATGGTGCTGCAGATGGCCGATGGCTACGGTACGCAAGTGGGCTCCAATGGCGCTTTTCTTTCCGGCGGCCAGCGCCAGCGCATCGCCCTCGCCCGCGCGATGTATGGCGAACCACCCCTGCTGGTGCTGGATGAACCGAACGCCAACCTGGACGAAGCGGGAGAGCTAGCCCTGGACACAGCGCTTCAGCAGGCCAAGCAGCGCGGACAAACAGTGATAATTGTCAGTCATCGACCAATTGCGATACGCAATTGCGACCTGATTCTTGTCATGCAGGAAGGGCAGGTATCGCTCTATGGCCCCCGCGAACTGGTGATGGCCAAGCTTGCCGCCGCCGCAACTGCGGCAAAGGGCTGAACATCGCGGCAGCGACGCCTCGGTTCGCCGAAAAGTCGGATTTGACCAGGAACAAGGCATCGGGAAGACCGGCTTTTCCCTGCGTTTATCCGTCTTTGCCCAAATTGGCAGGCACTAAGATGCTTGAATGCGACTAATGTGTTCCGCAAGTTTCTGTCATGGCGGCTAGCGCTCCCTGGTGGCGCAGGATACTGCGCCGGTCGGTAGCCCAGCAAGCCAGCCCGACCATGGCGAAAGACCCTGGGGCGGGATATTCCCTCGACGATCTCGACGATCCCAGCGGCGCCATCGCCTTTGGTTACGGGGTGATCTTCTTCGGGCTTGGTCTCACGGCATTGTGGGCCATATTTGCGCCTCTCGGCGAGGGAATCACCGCCCCCGGAGTCGTTGTCGTTGAATCCAAGCGCAAGGTGATCTCCCACCTCACGGGGGGCACTGTGACCGCCGTCAAAGTTCGCGAAAACCAGGCGGTGAAAGAGGGGGATGTTCTTCTTGAGCTTGATGCAGTCCGGGCCGAGTCGGCCCGCGATACCGTGCTTCACGAATACATCGCCGCTGCGGCCAGAATGATTCGGCTCAACGGGGAACTGGCCTTTGTACCGAGTTTGAAGTTTCCTGACGATGTAATCGCCTATGCGGCGCAATTGGGACGCGAAGATCTTCTGCGCGCTCAGGAACAGTTGTTCCGCGCGCGGCAGAGTGCCTTCAAGAGCGAAGTGGCCATCCTCCAGGAAAATCTGACGGCTTCGCGAATCCAGGCAACCGGGGCACGCAATCAGCTCTATGCACGTCGCCAGCAGGTGGAGTCGCTGCGCAAGGAGCTTGAGAGTACGCGACCGCTGGTCGAAGAAGGCTACACTCCACGCAACCGCCTGCTTGAGCAGGAGCGGCAACTCGCGGAACTTACCAGCATAGCCAGCGATCTTGAGGCGCGAATCGCCCGCGAGGGAAGTAGCGGCGCCGAAATCCGGCTGCGCGAACTTCAGCGTCGGCAGGAGTATCTCAAGGAGGTGGAAACACAGGCGACCGAGACCCACCGGGAAGTCGCCAACCTGAGTGAACGGCTGAAGGATGCCGAGGCCGACCTTGATCGGATGACGGTTCGCGCCCCCTTGTCGGGGCAAGTCGTCTCCATGGCGGCGCAAGCCCCTGGCGGAGTCATTACGCCAAACAGCAAGCTGATGGAGATTGTTCCCGCCGGCGACAAGTTGCTGATTGACGTGAAAGTGCCGATCACCGCCGCAAGCCGCGTCAAGCCAGACCTGGAAACGGACATACGAATCACCAGTTTCCCCGATACTCCATCACTCATCATCCAGGGCCGGGTTCAGTCCGTATCCCGTGATCGTCACGACCCGTCACCACCGGAATTGCCGCACTATCTGGCCCGCGTCGAAGTAACGCAGGAAGGGATCAACAAACTTCAGGGCCGTCAGTTGCGCCCCGGCATGTCAACGGATGTCGTGATCAAGACCGGCGAGCGAAGCTTCATGAGATATCTGATGGACCCGATTACGCGCCGGCTCTTCGAGTCCTTCAAAGAGCCCTGATATGCCCAGTCGCCGATCAGGCTTGAATGGAATGCACAGCTTCCGGCTTGGGGCTGGGTTGCCTGGGATGTTTGCCCTGTCGCTGGTGCTCACGGCAGGCTGCTCGCAGGTCGGCGACTACCAACGTCCTGACTCCTATCTCCCGGATAAATGGCAGCAGAGGGAAACTGCCGACGGAACATTGAGGGCAAGTCAAACCGAATGGCGCACGTTCTTTCAGGACCCGCGCCTACAGGCATTGATCGCCAGCGCCCTAGAGCACAACAGCGACCTGAAAATTGCCTTGGCAAGGGTTTCGGAAACACGCGCGCAGTACGGCATCGCAAACGCGGATCGCCTGCCGTCGACGAGCCTCTCAGGGACCAAGACGAAGAGCAAAATTCCCGCCGCATTTACCGGCACCGATCGCCCGGTGACGACCGAGCGTACCGAGCTTTCGCTCACCGCCGTATCGTTTGAGCTCGACTTCTGGGGACGCGTTGCAAATCTCTCCGAGGCCGCACGCGCCAGCTATCTTGCCAGCGAGTCCGCCAGTCGGGCCATGCGCATAGCTTTGATTTCGGAAGTGGCAAATCTCTACTTCACTCAACTGGAACTTGGGGAAAGAACAGCGATTGCGCGCGCCGCAATCGACTCCAGAAAAAAGTATCGTGATTTGATACAGCGCGGAATGGAATTGGGCGCCGCCGCACGCTCGGATTATCTTCTGGCTGCGGGAGCTTTCCATTCTGCTCAGGGCGAACTGGCGGCTCTTGAAAATCAGCAGGCGAACGCCGAACATGCGCTGAGACTCCTGGTCGGCAAACCCCTTGATGAAATGCCTGCGGGGAAAACGCTGCATGAACAGGATGTGCGCAACGATCTGGCGCCTGGAATTCCATCCGAGGTTCTGTATGCGAGGCCGGACGTAATCGCGGCCGAGAATCGCCTGAAGGAAGCCCATGCGAATGTCGGAGCGGCGCGAGCCGCGTTTCTGCCGAGGATGCTGCTGACAGCGGCCGTCGGCCTCGCCAGCCCTACGCTGGCCGGACTCTTCGCGCCCGGAACGGGCAACTGGAGCTTTCAGCCAGCCCTGTCTTTGCCGCTGTTCGATGGCGGCCGAACAGCGGGTTTCGCGGACATCGCGGAAGCGCGAAGGAATTCGGCCGTCGCCGACTATGAAAAAACCATCCAGCAGGCCTTCCGCGAAGTCGCCGATCTGCTGTCGGCCCGGGCCAGCCTGGCGGAGCAGCGACAAGCTACCGAGGCCATAGTCAGAGCGTATCAGGAACGACTGATTGTCGCCGAGGCACGTTTCAAGTCGGGAAGCGCCAGCTATCTCGATGTACTGGACGCGCAGCGTGAACTGTTCGCCCAGAAACAGGGTGCCGTGCAGATTCGCCGCTCGCAACTAAGCGCCGCCGCCCAACTCTACAAGGCGCTAGGCGGAGGAGATATGCCCGCTCAAACCTGAAGGTTCATGATGTCGTGATACGCCGACACCAGCTTGTTCCTGACCTGCACCATTTGCTGGAAAGACAGGTTGGCCTTTTGCAGGTTGATCATGACATCCTGCAGATTGACGTTGCTCTGGCCGCTCGAAAAGTCCTCGGACATCTTGTGCGCCTGCTGCTGGGCGGCATTGACCTGGTCGATAGTGGACTTCAGCACCTGCGAGAAATCCGGCCCATCCGTGGGCGCGACACCCCCCGCCGGCTTGCTGCCGGCGAGGGCAGAAGCGGACCGCAGCTCGGAGAGCATCTGGTCGATTTGTCGTGTATCGATGGCCATGGGGAAACCTTACTTGAATTCGTTCAGCAATGGAATAGCAATCGGCGTGCCGGCTTTCACTTCCCGATCAGGGTTCCTCGTCGTCGTTGAAGAATCCCTCGGCGCGGTACTGCGAAAGTTTATAGCGCAAGGTGCGCTCGGAGATACCCAGAATCGCCACTGCCTTCTTGCGCGAGCCGCCGAATTTGGCCAGCGTATCGAGAATGTGCTGCCGCTCCAGATCCTTCATATTGGCCGGAGAACCCGCATTGGCGGTGGTTCCCGCAAAAGTCGGCGCTGACGGTACGGCGACCTGCGCACTGGCGAGGGCTGCCGGGGAATCTGCACCAACGGGTGCCATGGCGCCGTTGAGCGGCAGGCTGTCGGCCTCGATCACTTCGCCGGCGGTCATGATCAGGGCGCGCTGCACGACGTTTTCCAGCTCGCGCACATTGCCCGGCCAAGCGTAGGCGACCAGCCGTGCTTCGGCTGCGGCGGCAAATCTTGCCGCCCGGTGCGAGGCGACCGCCTGCCTCGCAAGACAGTGCCGGGCCAGCGGAAGAATGTCGCCGGGACGCTGGCGCAGCGCCGGAATCTCCAGCGGAAAGACGTTGAGGCGATAGTAGAGATCCTCGCGGAAACGCCCGACGCGCACCTCGCCGCTCATGTCGCGGTTACTGGTGGCAAGTATGCGGATATCCAGGGCCACCGGCTTCTTGCCGCCCACGCGTTCAACTTCGCGTTCCTGCAATACGCGCAAGAGCTTGGCTTGCAGGCCGAGCGGCATCTCGGATATCTCATCGAGCAACAGGGTGCCGCCGTTGGCCTGTTCGAACTTGCCGGCCTGCGCGGTTTGCGCGCCGGTAAATGCACCTTTTTCGTAACCGAAAAGCGTGGCTTCGAGCAAGCTGTCGGGAATCGCGGCACAGTTGATGGCGACAAACGGCCCGCCCGCCCGCGTCGATTGGTCATGGATATAGCGAGCAAACACTTCCTTGCCAACCCCTGATTCTCCTGTAAGCAGGACCGTGGCATCGGTCTTCGCCACGCGCGCGGCCAGCAGCAAAGTTTCGCGCGTCTTCGGGTCGGCGGCGATCACCCCGTCGGCGGGCGGCGGCGGTACCGCATAGCGCGCAATCTGCTCGATCAGGGTCTTCGGTTCGAAGGGCTTGAGCATGAAATCGCAGGCGCCGCCACGCATCGCGGCAACGGCCTTATCCACGTCGCCGAAGGCGGTCATCAGCAGCACCGGCAGACCGGGATGCCGGCTGCGAATTTCGCCCAGCAGCGTGAGGCCGTCCATCGGATCCATGCGCAGGTCGGACACCACCATGCTGAACGGTTCGCGGGCCGCGGTAGCCAGTGCGGACAGCGCCGCCGCACCGCCGTCAGCGCCGGTGGCGCGATGCCCGGCAGCTTCGAGCGTGATAAGCAACGCATCGCGCAAGGCGTCATCGTCTTCAACAACCAGAATTTTTAGCGAGTCGGACATGGCAGTGTCAGTATGAATTCGGCGCCGGCGCCGGGGCTGGAGACGACTTCGATGCCGCCGCCGTGAGCACGGGCGACGCCGCGTGCGATGGAAAGTCCCAAACCCGTGCCTTCGGCGCGGGTGGTGTAGAAAGGATCGAATAGCCGCGCGGCGGTTTCCGCATTCATGCCGCGTCCGTTGTCACGCACTGCAAGAACGATCCGCGAACCATCGCGCCGCGCGTCGAGATCAATGCGTCCGCCGCTTTCGATGGCTTGCAGGGCATTCTCCAGCAGATTGGTCAGCGCCCCGACCAGCGACTTGCGGTTACCCGTAAGCATCCCTCCCGCGCTGTCGTCCGTCACCCGAAAAACGCTGCCGCGGCTTTTTGCCAGCGGCTCGAAGGTTTGCGCCAACTCGGCCAACAGGTCGACGACGGCGAAAGTCTCGCGTCCAAGCACCTCGCCGCGGGCGAACATCAGCATGTCCTGGATCAAGTGCTCCAAGTGTTTCAGCCGCGCCACGGTTTTTTGCGCGATGGAAACACGGCTTGCCGCCGATAGCTCCGGGTTTTCCAGATTGCCCGCGTACAAGAGTGCCGCGGCGAGCGGTGTACGCAACTGATGGGCCAGTTGCGCCGCCATTTCGCCCATCGCAGCCAGTCGCTGGTTGCGTTCTGCCTGGGTCTTGAGATACTGCGTTTCGGTCACGTCATGCAACAGCACAATGCGCCCGCCCGCCGAATCCAGCGGCGTGACGGCCACGGCCAGCCGCCGATCTCCGGCCAGATATTCGCCCGGTGTTTCGCTGGCGGCGAGCGCATCGGCCTCTATCGCCGTCCAGCCAGCGCCGACTATTGCGTCACCGAGCACCTGGCTCGCCGCCGGATTGGCCTGCAACACGCAACCGGCGCCATCGAGCACCACGACACCGGCCGGCAACGCGTCGAGCAGCAGCGTCAGGCGCTCGGTGAGCGCGGCCTTTTCCTGATATTGCTGGCGTAGCGCGCCATTGGCGGCCGCCAGTTCTTCGGTAAGCTGGGCTACCTGGCCTTGCAGTTCGCTATAGGCAGCGGCTAGTTCTTCCGATGCCTGGCTGAAAATCCGGAAGGCTTCGGCGAGATGTTCGGCCTCGCCGGAAGCGACAGCTACACTGCTGGATTGGACGGTCGAAACCGCAAGAGCGTTCATGACTCGTGATAATGGCAGAATCGCCCGGACTGGACAAGGAAACCAGGCTTCCGATATGCCGGCAAAAATTGCCGCTTCTTTCGGGAACCCCTCTTGCTAGGGCGGTTCACAATCCGCGAGCGGGCAAGTTGTCCGACGACATGTAACGACAAGACAAACAGCGCATGGCAGAAAACACAGCGGCAGGTTCGTTCCCGATATCGATGGAGGCTTTTTTCCGCCTCGACCCGCGCCAGAAAGTAATCGGCCTGGCGGGTGTCGCACTGCTGCTGGCGGTGCTGGTTGGCGGCTGGCTATGGACCCGGGATCCCCCCTTTGCGCTGCTGTTCACAATTCAGGACGAAAAGGACGGCGGGCAGATTGTGGCTGCATTGTCACAGCAGAACATTCCCTACCGCTTCAGCGCCGGCGGCCACAGCATACTGGTGCCGCAGGCAGTGGTGCATGACACGCGGCTGCGGTTGGCATCGCAGGGGCTACCCAAGGGCGGACTGGTCGGCTTCGAACTGATGGAGACGCAAAAACTCGGTGTCAGTCAATTCGCCGAGCAGATCAACTACCAGCGGGCTCTGGAGGGCGAATTGGCCCGCTCGATCCAGTCGTTGGCCGCCGTGCGCGGCGCCCGCGTGCATCTGGCCATTCCCAAACAAACCGCCTTCCTGCGCGACGACCAGAAAGCCTCGGCCTCGGTTCTGGTCAGCCTGCATGCCGGACGCACGCTGGATTCGATCCAGGTAGCCGGCATCATCAACCTGGTTGCATCGAGTGTGCCGCAGCTCAGTCCAAATAACGTCAGCGTGATCGACCACGAAGGCAAGCTGATCTCGCAACAGCGCGACCCACAGCGTGATGCCGGACTGGATGCCACCCAACTCAGGTTCGTCCGGGAAGTTGAAGCGGACTACGGCAAGCGTATCGAAGCCATCCTGACGCCGGTAGTCGGCCCCAACAATGTCCGCGCACAGGTAGCGGCCGAGCTCGACTTTTCACAGACCGATCAGGTCGCCGAAACCTACAAGCCCAACCCGGCGACGGAGACAGCAATCCGCAGCCAGCAAACAGCGGAGGCCGGTGCCGGATCGCCGCAGGCCATCGGCATTCCGGGTGCCTTGACCAATCAGCCACCGGTGCCGGCGACGGCTCCGTTGACCCGGCCCACAGTGCCGGGCGCAACCAATGCAGACGCTGCCGCAAACAGCTCGCAGAACTTCACCCGCAATGCGACCACCAACTACGAGGTCGACAAGACCATTCGGCACACCAAGGGCGTGCCTGGCGCGGTGCGCCGCCTGTCGGTAGCCGTGGTGGTCAATCATCGGAAAGACCCGACCAAACCCAAACCCATTCCGCTAACTGCGACCGAACTCAAACAAATTACCGATCTTGCGCGCGAGGCCATGGGCTTCAGTAAGGAGCGCGGCGACACATTGAATGTCGCCAACGCGCCCTTCACGCCGGCGGAAAAGGAAGTCGTCGCCGATGCGCCTTTCTGGGCCAATCAGGAACTGATTGCAATGCTCAAAGAACTGGCAAGATACTTGATCATTGCCGGCGTCGCCTTCTGGTTGTGGACCCGCGTGTTGAAGCCGGTGTTTGAGAAGCTGATGGAACCGCCGCCGCCACGGCTGGCGCCCCAAAAGAGCGAGTTCGAGGTTGGCGCCGACGGCATGTTGCACCGTCACCGCGGTTATGACGAAAAGCTGGCCGAGGCGCGAGAAATGGCGAAAAAGGATCCCAAGGCGGTCGCCAACATGATCAAGGATTGGGTAGATGGCGGCGAGCACTGAAAATGAAGGTGTTGAAAAAGCTGCCATTCTGCTGCTTTCGCTGGGGCAGGACGAGGCTGCGGAGATACTGAAAAGCCTTGGTCCGAAAGAGGTGCAGAAGCTCGGTCATGCCATGGCCAACCTGAAGCAGGTGCCGCGCGACCGCATCGAGAAGGTGATGGACGAGTTCGCGGATCACGCGGCCAAGGGCGCTCCGGTCGCGGTCGACAACGACACCATCAAGGCCATGCTGACCAATGCACTGGGCGATGACCGCGCCGCCAACCTGATCAGCCGCATCATGCAGGGCGGGGACACGGCCGGCATCGAGGGCCTGAAATGGATGGATGCCCCCACCGTGGCGGACATGATCCGCAACGAACATCCGCAAATCATTGCCACCATCCTGGTGCACCTCGAGTTCGATCAGGCCGGGGAGATTCTCAAGCACTTTACCGACCGTCTGCGCAATGAC
The DNA here is from genome assembly GCA_023229545.1 of Sulfuritalea sp. Lineage (GTDB taxonomy): Bacteria > Pseudomonadota > Gammaproteobacteria > Burkholderiales > Rhodocyclaceae > Sulfuritalea. The sequence continues at coordinate 41,435 of JALNZB010000008.1, forward strand.
GTGTTGCTGCGCATCGCCACGCTGGACGGGGTGCAACCGATCGCGCTGCACGAACTCAATGAAGCGCTGAAACGCATTCTGGCCGGCGCCTCGGGCAACGTGAAGAAGACCGCCATGGGCGGCATCCGCCATGCGGCGGAGATCCTCAACTTCGTTGGCCAGCAGGCGGAAACCGCGATTGTCGACAACGTGCGCGAATATGATCCTGAACTCGCGCAGAAAATTCTCGACGAAATGTTCGTCTTCGAGAATCTGCTGGATATCGATGATCGCGGCATCCAGTTATTGTTGCGCGAGGTGCAATCCGATTCGCTGATCGTCGCCTTGAAGGGCGCCTCCCAGGAGCTACGCGAGAAAGTATTCAAGAACATGTCGCAGCGTGCCGCCGAAATGCTCCGCGAGGATCTGGAATCGAAAGGACCGGTGCGGCTTTCGGAAGTTGAAGGCGAGCAAAAGGAAATTCTCAAAATCGCACGCCGGCTTGCCGATGAAGGCCAACTCCAACTCGGCGGCGGAGGTGAAGGCGACGCCTTCATTTGATGGCCACGGGCGAACACCCCAAATCATCGCTTACCGCATGGGAGCGCTGGGAACTTGCCAGCTTCGATTCGGCTACCGAGTCGCCGGGGGGTATCGCGCAAAAATCAGGACCACCCGTGGTCGTCGACAAGGAAGTTCAGCGCGTGCAGGAACAGGCAAAGCAGGAAGGTCGACGTGAAGGATATGCCGCCGGACACGCCGAAGGCCTGGCCGGCGGGAAAGCACGAGCCGAGGCCGTGGGTCGCGAGGAAGCCTTGCGCCTGGCACAAACTCTGGAGAAACTTGAGCAGCGCATCGTGGAGCTCAATCAGGTGGTTGCCGACGACTTGCTGGCCTTGAGCATCGAAATAGCGCGCCAAGTTGTCCGGCAAACGGTTGCCGTAAAGCCGGAAGTGCTGCTGGGAGTAATCCGCGAAGCGCTGCAAGAGCTGCCCTTGCTTCACGCCGCCATCCACCTGCATCCCGAGGACGCCTCGCTGGCTCGCCTGCGCGCGGGTGATCAGCTTACCCACGCGGGACACCGGATTCATGAAGACCTCAAGCTTAAGCGTGGCGACGTGATCATCGAAGCCGGCGGCAGTCATCTGGATGCCACCCTGGCGGCCCGCTGGGCGCGCGTGGTGAATGCCCTCGGCCAGGATGCACCGTGGATCGACAGCGCAGAATAATGAATCCCGCCGAACTGTCACGCTTCCTGGTCGATTGCCGAGAGCATATCTCCGGTGTTCAACCCTGGCTGGCCGCTGGTCGACTGACGCGCATCAATGGACTTGTCATGGAGGCATCGGGACTCAAACTGCCGCTGGGGTCGGGGTGTCTTATCCAGATACCCGGCAATGGCACGGTCGAAGCCGAGGTCGTCGGCTTTTCCGGTGATCGTCTTTTCATGATGCCGGCCGAAGACGTCTATGGCCTGTCGCCTGGCGCTCTGGTCATTCCGATGGAGTCGCCGCAACCGCCGCCGGTACCCGGCCAGATATCGCCACCGCTGCGGCGCGCACCGGACCGGGCCAAACATCTTCCCGTTGGAGATGAACTGCTGGGACGGGTGGTCGACGGCAATGGCCGCCCTCTCGACAGCTTGGGTCCGCTCGACACCAAGGACACGCGCTCTCTGGCCAGCCGACCCTTGAACCCGCTGCTGCGCGAACCGATCCGGCACACCATGGATGTCGGTATCCGCGCCATCAACGCCTTGCTGACGGTCGGTCGCGGCCAGCGTCTGGGCCTGTTTTCCGGGTCTGGCGTAGGCAAGAGCGTGCTGCTCGGCATGATGGCACGCTACACGGAGGCCGACGTGATTGTCGTCGGCCTGATCGGCGAACGCGGACGCGAAGTCAAGGAATTCATCGAACTCAATCTGGGCGATGAAGGCCGCGCCCGCTCGGTGGTGGTGGCGGCCCCGGCCGATGTCAGCCCCCTGATGCGGCTGCAAGGGGCAGCCTATGCCACATCGATAGCCGAGCACTTCCGTGATCAGGGCCGACATGTGCTGCTTATCATGGATTCGCTGACACGCTACGCCATGGCCCAGCGTGAAATTGCGCTGGCCATCGGTGAGCCGCCGGTGACACGCGGCTATCCGCCTTCGGTGTTCGCCCGCCTACCGCAACTCGTCGAGCGCGCAGGCAACGGACCGGCCGGCGGCGGCTCGATTACCGCTTTCTACACTGTGCTGGTCGAGGGCGACGATCAGCAGGATCCGATTGCCGACTCGGCGCGTGCCATTCTCGATGGCCATGTCGTACTCAACCGGTATCTGGCGGATGCGGGGCACTACCCTGCCATCGATATCGAACAATCCATCTCGCGCGTCATGACCAACCTGATCCCGGCGGACCATCTGGAACAGGTGCGCCAGTTCAAGCAACTGTATTCCCGCTACCAGCGCGCGCGCGACCTGATCGCGGTCGGCGCCTATGCCGCAGGCTCCGATCCGCTGCTCGACCGCGCCATCCTGATGAATCCCAGGCTGGAGGAGTTTCTTGAACAGCAGATCGGCGAGCGGGCAGACTACGCGTCTTCGCGGCAACGTCTGGCCGAGTTGTTCGGTGGAGCGTAAGATGAAGTATTGCTTTTCCGCACACAGCCATGAATCGCGCTTTCCCTCTCCAGTCCTTGCTCGACCTTTCGCAGTTGCGCCTTGATGAAGCCGGGAGAAAACTTGGCGAATTGATCGCTGGCGAACAGGAGGCTTCACGGCGGCATGGCCTGTTGGTGCAATACCGCGAGGAGTATCGGGCACGTTTTGTAGCTGCCGCACAGAACGGGCTGAGTCCGGGCGAATGGCAGAACTACGCCAGCTTCCTCGCCCGACTGGATGAGGCGATCAACCAAGCCCACTCGGCCATGACCCATACGAAACAGCGGACAGTCGCCGGCCAACAGGAATGGGTGAGCAAGCGCGGACGCGTCAAAGCTTTCGATACCTTGTCGGATCGTCACCGGTCACGTGTCGCCTACCAGGATCAGCGTCAGGAACAAAAGGCCAGCGACGAGCATGGTGCGCGCCGGCATGAAGAAAAGGCCAAAGGCTAAACTGGCACATCCCTTGCATTTAGCGGTGTGATGAATACCCGTACCGCGAGGGAACACCCATGTCCGAATTGATGATCAGCCCGACGCCGACGCCGTCTCCGAGCGAAGCGGGGAGCGCCAAGGCACTGAGCCAGAGCAATGCAGCCAGCCAGTCCGGTGAAAATACCAAGGCGAACACCGAAAGCGGGACAGGATCACCGTTTGCCGCCGCGCTCAAATCCCAGGTGGACAAGAAAACAGCGGCTTCAGAGGTGGACAACAAGCCGAATACCTCTGCAGCGACAGCCCAGGCTGATACCGAAAGCGAACTCATCAGTATTGATCTTTCAGCGCTTTTTCCATTTCTGGGGGCCAGCGCCGCTGAAACAACGAGCGTAGACGCAGTTCCCCAAGCCGCAACAGAACAAGCGGCCACGGCCCCGGATGAGAAGTTGATACCTGCACTTCAGCCTGCACTTCAGCCTGAACTAGAGCCGGCTACTTCCCCCCCGCCGACTCAAGTTCTCACCGCCCTGCCCTCGGTGCCCACTGCGGGCATGGATACCGGCCCACGCAAACTGGATGTCGGAACAAAGGAGGGAGCCTTCACCTCTGCTGACCGCGCAATACCCGGACAGACGACTCAGGCTTCCGGCAAGATCGCGCCTGATGCGGCAATTACTGCCGAGGTGAGCCGCAAGAGTGGCGAGAATAGTGCGCCTGAACTCCCTGTAAACGATTTCCATGCCCTGATGGAACGCGCGGTGGCGCCAACACCAAGTGCGGCCACTGGTTCCACGGCCAGCCCCAGCCTGCGTATCGACATCCCTCTGGGGCAAGCTGGCTGGCATGATGAAGTGGGCCAGAAACTGACCTGGATGGTCGGCAACAGCCGCCAGCAGGCGGATCTGGTGCTGAACCCACCCCAACTCGGTCGCGTCGAGGTCTCACTGACGATGAATGGCGATCAGGCTTCCGCCATATTTACCTCGTCCAACCCGGCAGTCCGCGAGGCGCTGGAAAATTCGCTGCATCGTCTGCGTGAAGTGTTGGCCGATGCCGGCGTCAGCCTTGGCCAGACCCACGTGGGTTCAGAGTCCCCCCATCAGTCGTCGCCCGGAAACAAGCTGGATTTTGGCGGAAATGAAGGCGTGCGCTATGCTTCGACCATCCCGTTACCGGGAGTAACGACGGTAACCAGAACCGGTGCCGGACGTAGCATGATAGATATTTTTGCCTGACGGGAGAGAACCGATGGCTGATGCAAAGAAAGCGGAAACCGAAACAGAAACCCCTCCTGCCCCAAAAAACAAGGGGAAGCTGATGGTGTTCATTGCCATCGGCGTTCTGGTGCTGGTGCTGGTCGGGGGCGGCGCGGCTTATTTTCTGATGAAGAAGAAACCGGCCGTTGAAAGCATGGACGGTGAAGATCCGCTGACGGAAGTCAAGGCGAAGAAAAAGGACAAGAAGGGCGATCACACTCCCCCCGCTTTCTACAAGTTCGACAAGCCATTTACGGTAAAACTACAGACCGAGCAGCAGGAGGCTTACCTGCAGACAGAAGTTCAGCTGCGCGTACTGGATACGGCGGCGCAGGAAATACTGAAGCAGTATGAACCGGAACTCAAGCATCGCATCATGCTGATCCTGCTCGCCAAGAAAGCGTCGGATCTGGGAACGGCGCCAGGCGTCCAGCGACTGTCCAACGAGATAAGAGAAACAGTGAATAACACGCTGGAACCCCCTGTCGTCAAGAAAGGCAAGGACAAGGCCGAGGCGAAGGAACCCGGCGATGTCGCGGCTCCCGATGCACCCGTGCAGGCCGTGCTGTTCACCTCATTCATTATTCAATAAAAGCGCCGAATGAGTCAGGACTTTCTCTCCCAGGAAGAAGTTGATGCCCTGCTCAAGGGCGTCACCGGGGAAGCCGACGAGGCTCCACAGGAAACTGAAGACGGGAGCGTCAAAAACTACGACCTCGGTCGCCAGGAGAGAATTGTCCGTGGCCGGATGCCGACTCTCGAGCTTATCAACGAGCGTTTTGCCCGCTACCTGCGTATCGGCCTGTTCAACTACATGCACCGCAGCACGGAAATTTCGGTGGGACCGATCAAGGTGCAGAAGTACAGCGAATTTATCCGCAACCTGGTCGTTCCAACCAATTTGAATCTGATTCAGGCCAAACCGCTGCGCGGCACCGGCCTCATCGTATTTGATCCGAATCTGGTGTTTCTCGTCGTGGACAACATGTTCGGTGGCGACGGGCGCTTCCACACTCGCGTCGAAGGTCGCGATTTCACGGCCACCGAGCAGCGCATCATTCAGGGAATTCTGAATGTTGTCTTCGAGGAATACCAGAAGGCCTGGGCGCCGGTATATCCGCTGACGTTTGAGTACATCCGCTCGGAAATGAACACGCAGTTTGCGAATATCGCAACGCCATCCGAAGTGATCGTCTCCGTCACCTTCACCATCGAACTCTCCGGCACCACGGCGGAAATGCACTTCTGTCTGCCCTACTCCATGGTGGAGCCCATCCGCGACGTGCTCTATAGCACCATGCACAGTGAGCAGGCAACATCTGACAAGCGCTGGACGGGAACCCTGACGCGCCAGTTGCAAACGGCCGAAGTCGAACTGGTGGCGACACTTGGCACCACCAGCGTCACCTTTGGCGACATTATCAACATGAAGACCGGCGACATTATTCCAATGATGATCGACTCAAAGGTACCGGTCGCCGTCAACGGAGTTCCCATCGTGGAATGCCGTTACGGGGTACGCAATGGGCAATACGCACTGAAGATCGAGCGCTTTTTCGCCGAGGAAGACGCCTAGGCACTGATACGCAGGGAGCATGTAATGAGCGAGACGAACGAAACGGAAGATCAGGTTTCCGAAGACGATTGGGCTGCGGCCATGGGCGAGCAAGCCGCTGTCGATGCCGGAGCCGGAACCGAAGCCGCGACCGCCCATCCGGCGGCAATCTTTGAAGAGCTTTCCGGAGCCACCGAGAACCCGGCGACTCCCCAGGGCTTTGACATGATTCTCGACATCCCGGTGAACCTCACCGTGGAACTGGGTCGTACCAAGATATCGATTCGCAACCTGCTGCAACTGGCGCACGGTTCGGTCGTCGAACTTGAGGGCATGGCCGGCGAGCCGATGGACGTGCTGGTCAACGGCACCCTGATCGCGCAAGGCGAGGTAGTCGTGGTGAACGAAAAATTCGGCATCCGTCTTACCGACGTCATCACCCAGCAAGAACGCATTCGCAAACTTAACCGCTGATAAGTCCCCGCTTCTTCCCTCTGCTTGGGGGTTTTTCGTCGACGACGAAAGCCTAAGCTCGCGCCCTATCAGGTCACCCCGGTTGCGAGCATGATCCGTTTCATCCCCACCCCGTTGCTGCTTTTTGCCATGACTGAGGCCTGCGCGCAGGCCTCCCAAAGCGCGCCCGTGGCGGTGCCGATGACTGACCTCGGCGGTAGCCTGTGGCAGCTCCTTTTTGGTCTGGCCGCAGTGCTGGCGCTGATGATTGGCAGCCTCTGGGTGTTGAAAAAACTGGTCGCCAAACGCGGCGAAAGCGCGGGACTGTTGCGCGTTGTCGCTGGCACTGCGGTTGGCACACGCGAGCGTGTCGTTATTGTTGAAGTAGGCAGTACCTGGCTGGTGCTTGGAGTAGCGCCGGGGCGCGTATCGGCGCTCGCCGAAGTCCCCCGCCAGTCCGTCGCCGCCCAGCCAGTCAGCCCGGACTCCTCGTCCGGCGCGGGATTTTCCGACTGGCTGCGCAAGCTGACGCAGGGAAAATAGATGATGCGAGGCGCAAGACTGCTTGGCGGCGCACTGCTGCTATTGGCGCCGATACTCGCCGACGCGCAAGTGTTGCCCGCTGTGACCAGCAATCCCGCAGCCGGCGGCGGAACGCAATGGTCACTGTCGATCCAGACCCTGCTGCTGCTCACCAGTCTCACCTTCCTGCCGGCAATGCTGCTGATGATGACCAGTTTCACGCGCATCATCATCGTTCTGTCGCTGCTGCGCCACGCCCTGGGCACACAGACCTCGCCGCCCAATCAGGTCATCGTCGGACTCGCCCTGTTTCTCACGTTCTTCATCATGGCCCCGGTCACCGAGCGTATTTACAACGATGCCTATCTGCCGCTGTCGGAAAACAAAATCAGTTTTCAGGTCGCGCTGGACAAGGGTGCCGTACCCTTGCGCGCCTTCATGCTCAAGCAGGTACGGCAGGCGGATCTGGCCACTTTCACCAAAGTCGCCAAACAACCGGTTCCCGCCAAGGCCGATGACATACCAATGAGGGTGCTGATCCCGGCCTTTGTCACTTCCGAGCTCAAGACGGCGTTCCAGATCGGCTTTATCGTTTTCATTCCGTTTTTGATTATCGACATGGTGGTGGCCTCGGTTCTCATGTCGATGGGCATGATGATGATGTCGCCGGTCATTGTCTCCCTGCCCTTCAAAATCATGCTTTTTGTGCTGGTCGATGGCTGGAACCTGCTTGTAGGCTCGCTTGTGCTGAGTTTCGGCTAGCGGAACGTCATGACACCCACCACCGTAATCGAGATTGGCCGCAACGCACTCGAACTCACGCTGATGATTTCCGCGCCGCTGTTCATCGCGGCGCTGGTCACGGGTTTGATTGTCAGCATTTTTCAGGCCGCGACACAGATAAACGAGGCTACGCTTTCGTTTGTACCAAAGTTGGTTGCCATCTTTATCGCCCTGATCGTCGCCGGCCCGTGGATGATCACCATGATGACCGACTACATGCGCCGCCTCTACGAGTCGATCCCCAGCGTGATCGGGTGATGGCCGGTAGCGCATGATTTCAATCAGTTCGGCGCAGCTCGATACATGGCTCGCCTTGTTCGTGTTTCCCTTGTCGCGAATCCTTGGTCTGCTGGCGACGGCCCCCGTGTTCAACAATGCCGCCATGCCGGTACGAATACGCCTGATCGCCGGCCTCGCCATCACCCTGGCGCTGGCGCCCGCGCTGCCGGTATTGCCGACGATTCCGGCAAGTTCCTGGACTGGATTGGTGGTCCTCGCCGAACAGATACTGATCGGCGTTCTGCTCGGTTTCGCGTTACGCCTCACCTTTGCGGCAGTTGACGTCGCCGGCGAATTGATTGGATTGCAGATGGGCCTAGGGTTTGCTACATTTTTCGACCCGACCAGTGGCGGCCAGACACCGGTTATCGCCGAATTTCTCGGACTGCTGACGGCACTGGTCTTCCTCAGCCTGAACGGTCACTTGTTGGCGCTGACCGTCCTCGCCGAAAGCTTTACGTTGTTGCCAGTGAGCACGACACCGATTCACGCCGCTGCCTTTTCATCGCTGATGGCCTGGTCGTCAATGCTTTTTTCAACGGGGGTGCTGCTGGCACTGCCGCTTATAACGGCCTTGCTGATCGCCAACATCGCCCTGGGCGTACTGGCTCGAATCGCTCAGCAACTAAATCTATTCGCGGTCGGCTTTCCCGTCACGCTGGCGTTGGGATTTCTGGTCCTGATGTTGTCGTTGCCGTATATCGGGGCAGCCATGGAAGGCATCTTCAGCAACGGCTTCCAGGCGATGAATATGGTCATGCGCGCTGCTGGCGGTCCGCTCTGAAACTCTATTTTCTTGTCAAACGAATAACGCCCTGCGACACGCGCTGCGAGCCCAGCACGGATGACTCCATGCCCTCGGAATATTCCAGCACCTGATAGCCATCGTAGCCGCCTTGCCGCATAAGTTCCTTCGCCCGCTGGTGGAATACCATGCGCGACTCACCGGCACCACCGGCATAAAAGCGCTTCATCTTGAGCGAAAAATGGTAATGGGCGTCGGGAAAAGCGGCCTGCTCGACCTCCCAGTTGGGCGCCAGCGGATCGAGTATCAGGTAGGCCGCGCCTGCGTACAGGCCCCAAGTGACGAGCTTGTCCAGCGGAATCTGCACCGCATTGGAGAGATTCAATGTTGCGTCGGGAATGATCGGTCCTTGCGCCGGCAGGCTGCCGCTTAGACTCGTCGGCCCAGGGTAGCTGGTTAGAGCGCCGCAGCCCGCGAGCCAGCAGGACAGCACTGCGACAGGCAAGAGTCGGCGCTGGCGGGACGGCGTCATATATAGTTGAACAGCGAAAGCTGCGAAATTCTGACGAAGGATTGCTGCGCCGCCTGCAAGTCGGTCTGCCTCCGCGTCAGATCGGAGATCGCCTTGGCATAGTCCAGATCCTGCAATTGCGAAAGTGTCTGCTGGTATTGCAGGTTCAAGTCCTCGTTCACGCTGGACAGGGAATCGATCTCCGCCATGCGCGAGCCGATCTGTGCCCGGACCCGCAGGATGTTGTCGGAGGCCTGATCGAGATTGGTCAGGGCAAAGCCGATATCGTTGGACAAGGCGGCTGTGGCGGCGCTGGTTCCGGTATTTGCGTTTTCCATCGCCCCGATCAACTTGGCGATCGTGGAAAAAACGCTTTGCGATGAACTCGGTGCGATGCTGAAGCTGTCGCCGTTCGCGGGAACCCCGGAAACCGACACGTTGGCACCGAAGTCGAAAACCCCCGGCTCGGCTCCCTGATTCTTGAGGATGATCGGCTGACCGCTTTGGTAAACCCGCTGTCCGGTGGCCGCAGTGGGCGGCAACACGGGAGCAGCGCCGGTCAGCAATGAATTGCCGTTAGTTGCGCTTGCCGGGTCGGTGTCAATGACATCGTAATAGGTAACGGGGGGCACAACCGTATTGTCGATGCTGAAGCTAATGCTGAAATTCTTCGTCGGCAATGCGTTCCATTTGGCCGGATCGGTAATGCTTCCCGCGTCGATCATTCCGGTTCCGGCATTGGTGCCGACACCGAGAGCTTTCGGATAGTCCGTCACGAAGTAGCCGTTTCCATTGCGAATCCGCTTGAACACGTCATTGCCTGAATCGCTGACATCAAGAAACCGGGTTGGCGAGACCTGGAGTTTTCGTTGTCCGTCATCTCCCGAATAGATGATTTCATTGCCCGCAAGAATGCTATCGACTGAACCGCCAAATGGCTTGGTTGCACCCATGAAGCCGGAAAACAGGTATAGCCCGCTGCCATCGGTGGCGTTGGCAATCCCGGTCAGTTCCTCAAAGCGCGCACGCAGTTCCGTCGTGATGGCGCGGCGATCGCTGTTCGCCAGGCTGGTATTACCCGCCTGCACCGCGAGTTCTCGCACCCGCCCTAGGAGGTCGGTGCTGCTCGACAACTGGGCCTCTTCCAGACCAAGCGCCGAGTTGGCGTTGTTGTGATTCACTTTGAATTGCGCGTTGACATCCTGGGACTGCGTCACCTCCAGTGCGCGCGCCGCCGCTACCGGATCGTCGCTGGGCGAGAGCATGCGCCGGCCACTGGCGACCTGCTGCTGCAAGTGAAGCAGGGACGAGGTCTGCCTGTTGATGGTGCTGACACCTGCATCAAAGATCATTCCGGTACTGACTCGCATGGTGCGCCTTCCTTATCTACGTCGCCTTGAGCTTAGTTGCTCAACGCAAGAATTTCTTCAAAGATTTTTGAGGCCGTCGCCAGAATCTTGGCCGATGCCTGATAGGCCTGCTGATAGCGAAGCAGATTGGCGGCCTCCTCGTCCAGATTCACGCCCGAAATCTGCTGCAGGGCGTCAGTGGCATGATCGACCAGCGTCTGCTGCGATGCTCCGATGGCCGCCACCTCATTGGTCTTGCTACCCACCGAACTGACGATCTGCGAGTAGGCCGACTGGTAGGACGCCGTCGGGCCGGAAGCCGAGCCAAGCATCGTTGTCTTGGTTTGCAGCGCCCCAAGCAACATAGCGTTGCGATTATCGGAAACCCCATTCAAATTCCCGGAAACCGTGAATGCGTCACCGGTCGATGGCGTTCCTGAAATTTGAAATGTCCAGCCGTTGTAGCTAATGTCGCTACCAGGGGTGTACAGCACGTTGCTCGGCAGAATGTTGCCGCCATTGGTTACGTCAACGACGTCGAAATGAGTCGAGTCGATGAAGGTGAGAGTAACCTGATTCTGCAGATTGGGATCAAGAACCGCAGGAGCGATCACCGGAGTCACCGTCCCGGCACTTGCGCTTGCAGTCCCGTTGTTGGTTAATGCCGCCGAGGTTCTCACTGGCGCGGCAGCGGCAATCAGGCGCGTATCCGAAAACGCCATGCGAATATTGCGCGCGCCGACGCGTGTCGGCTGGATCAGGAAGCTGTCTCCCGCAGCGAACGAAGTCCAGGTGGACGTATCGATGGACATGCCATCAACCACCTGCGGGACCGCGTTGATCGGCACCGAAAAATTGTCCGCCAGCCGCGTCAGGGTGAAATTAAGGCCGTCGGTACTGAGGCGATAGTCGCTGTCCGTAAGTTGAGAAATGGTCGCCCCGTCCAGGGACACTGTCGGCGAGCCGGTCACGGCCACTGTGGCACTATTGGCGCTATTGGCTCGTACTGTTGGCGCCGCGTTGGAGAGGTCGAAGAAGTTCACACCCAGCGTTCCCGTGAGATCCATCCCGAGCTTGTGCTGATCATTGAAGTTCTGCGCCAGGGTCAGCGCAATCCGCCCCAAGGCATTCTGTGCCGCATCCAGCGACTGGCTGCGAAACGCCACCAAGCCGCCCAGAGCGCCCCCGGTTACCTGCGACTCCGGCAAGGCCAACGTCGTACCGCCAATGCCTTTTATGGCCACCACAATTCGTTCGGGGTCGTCGAGCGAAGCCACTGCCTGCAGTTGATACGACTGCGTGCCAACCACCAAGGGCTGACCATTGCCGATGAACACATTGAAGCTGCCATCGCCTTGCGTCAGCGTGCTGACCCGAATCAGCTTGTTCAGATCCTTGAGCATCTGCTCGCGCGTATCCAGCAAGTCGTTGGGCACCTGAGTCTGGCTACCGGCCTGGGCCAAAATGATGCGCTGGTTGATATCCGCAATCTGTGCCGAGTAGGTGTTGATCGCCGTCACCTGCCCCATGATCTGGGAATTGGTGCCGTCACGAATCTCCGTCATGCGCTGATCGAGCGACTGAAATCTGGCCACCAGCGATTGGGCGGCCGACAACATCGATTGGCGGCTGGGTATCGATGCCGGATTGGCCGCCACTTCCTGGACGCCCTTGAAGAATGCAGCCATTGCCGGTGACAGGCCGGCGCTGGGATCGGCCAGCATGTTGTCAATCTGCTTGATCTGCGCGTAGTAGCTGTCCATCTCGTTGGCCGAGGCCTCGGCGCTCAGCACCTGACGGCCAAGAAACTCGTCGTAGATCCGCTTGACAGTCTGTACGTGTGCGCCCTGGCCCTGAAAGCCCGAGCCAGTGAGCATCGGGATGTTGGTGCCTTGAACGATCTCCTGACGGCTGTAGCCGGGGGTCGACGCGTTCGAGATATTATGGCTGGCGGTAAGAATGCCCGCCTGCGCGGCATTGAGGCCGCTGACGCCAACACTGAAAATGCTCATGATTACTCCGTGAATTAAACCTAATTACGGCAAAACTTGCCGTGAGTTAAGTCTTCACATGGATTAGAGCAATGGACGTGCCACCCGGCAGTACGGTCAGCCCGCCAGCATCTGCCTCAGTGTCGTTCCGCCAATGATGCGTTCGAGCTTGGCGGCGTACATCGGGTCGGTGGCATAACCCGCACGTTGCAGACCGCGAGCGAAACTACTGGCATCCTGCGCGCCCAGTACGCCGGCGTAACGAGGATTGGCTGACAGCAGGCTGGAATAGTCGTCGAACGCCTCGGCATACGAGCCATAGGCACGGAAACGCTCGACTTGTTTCTGAGCAACGCCAGCGACGTATTCAGTCGTTGTTGCCTCGACCACCGGGCCCTGCCAATTTCGCCCGGCCTTGATACCGAACACATTGAAGCTTGGACTGCCATCGGCACGGCGCAGCTCGGCTTTGCCCCAACCCGTCTCCAGCGCCGCCTGCGCCACCATGAAATGCGCAGGAATGCCCGTAGTGCGTTCGGCGGAGACCGCCGCCGGCAACAGGCGATCAACGAAGGCACGTTGCGTGTCGGTGGCAGTACCCGGTGCAATAGTCGGTGCTGACGGGACGGCGCTCAATGATGCCTCTGGAACATTCTGCAAGGGAATCAAAGCCGGCGCCGTATCACGCGACAATGGCAGCGACCCGCGCTGGCGCGGCAGCAAAAAGTTCGGCGCGGCAGGATGCAGCGGCAGCGGTCCATCGAAGAGTTGCGGTTCAGGGTTCTGCCGCAGCAACTGCTTCTCGATCATCGCCGCAAGGCCGGTACCACCGCTCTTGGCTCCCAATACCTGAGCCATCTGTTGATCAAGAAGGGATTCATACATTCGGCTCTGATCGCTATCGAACAGGCCCTCGCGTGGAGTAGCGTCACGCATGGACTTCAACACCATTTGCAGAAACAGCGCCTCAAACTGCTGCGCGGCTGCTTTCAAGGCCTTCGGATCGCCGTCCTTCAGTTGACGTTTCAGAGCGGTGAGACTACCTACGTCAAAAACGTTCGGATTGACGGCGGCGGCGGTATTGGCGCTGGTACTCATGGCAGGCTGAAGAATGTCAGAAGATCGGCGTCACTATTCGCCGGATCAGCGCGGCTAAATATTCCCGACTCTGATGATCAGATGATCTCAAGCTCGGCGCGCAGCGCGCCCGCCGATTTCATCGCCTGCAGAATCGCCATCAGATCCTGCGGATTGGCGCCGAGGGCATTCAAGGCCTTGACGATGTCCGCCAGATTGGCGCCAGTCTTGAGATTCATCAACACACCGCCCTCCTGCTTGATGTCGATCTGGGCATTGCTCACACCCGCCGTCTGGCCCCCGGAAAGCGCGCCCGGCTGGCTCACGGCGTTATCGGTGCTGACGGCCACGGAAAGGTTGCCGTGCGCCACGGCACAACTGTCAAGCAGCACAGACTGATTCATCACGACAGACCCGGTGCGGCTGTTGACGATTACCTTGGCGGACATTCTTGCCGGAGTCAGTTCGACATTCTCCATACGCCCGATAAAGGACACGCGCTCATCCGGATTGGTCGGGGCGCGCACGCGAATCTGCCGGGCATCGGCGGCGGTGGCCGCACCTGGCATCATCTTGTTGATCGCCTCGACCATCAACTGAGTCGTACCAAAGTCGGTGGTATTCAGGTCAAGATAGACAAATTCACCTTGTCCCAGAGGTGTTACCACCTCACGCTCAACCGTCGCTCCGCCGGTAATGCGACCCACCGAAAGGTGATTGATGGTGGTTTTTGAACCCGCGCCGGAAGCCCCGGCACCCACCACCACCACATTGCCCTGCGCCATGGCATAGGTCTGTCCGTCGGCGCCTTTCAGCGGCGTAAGAATCAGAGTGCCGCCCTTCAAGCTTTTGGCGTTGCCGATGGACGATACGGTGATATCGATCTGCTGCCCGGCACGAGCAAAAGGTGGCAAGTTGGAAGTCACCATCACGGCGGCAACGTTCTTCAACTGCAACGATTGTCCGGGAGGCAGATTGACCCCCATCGCGGACAACATGCTGATGATGCTCTGCACGGTAAATGGCGTTTGCGTGGTCTGGTCGCCGCTGCCATCCAGGCCGACAACAATACCGTAACCCACCAACTGGTTGTTTCGCACGCCGGCAATCGAGGCAAGGTCCTTGATCCGTTCGGCACGCGCCGAGTCCATGACCAGCAGCGCCGCGAGAATCCACAGAAACGCCAGGAAGCTCTTTTCAATTCGTGTCATCTCAGGCTCCTCAGAATGGCATGAAGGTCAGGAAGAAGCGCCCCAGCCAGCCCATGACCTGCGCCGAGTCAAGAAAGCCGTTCGCCTTGTACTCGATCCGCGCATCGGCGATCTGCGTCGAGGTCACGGTATTGGCGGAGGTGATGGTGTTCGGATTGACCACCCCCGAGAAACGAACGAACTCTTCACCCTCCTTCAGGCCGATCTGCTTTTCGCCCGACACCAGCAAATTGCCATTGGGATAGACCTCGATCACGGTCACGGTAATCGTGCCCGTGAAATCGTTGGATGACGTGTTCTCGCCCTTGCCGTTGAAATTATTGCTGTCGCTCGCTGACAAAGCCGTTCCCTGGACCCCCTTGAAGGGCAAGCCGACAATGGTCGGCACAGTTACATCGACTGTCTGACTGCGAGTGGTCTTGTTCTCCGACTTCTTGGATGCCTGAACTTTCTCGGCGATGTTGATGGTGATGGTGTCGCCAACAAAACGCGCGCGCCGATCCTCGAAAAGAGGGCGAGCCGACGCGATATTGAAGATGGCTCCGTTACTCGGAGGCGCATAGTTGCGCGGTTCCGGACGAATGCTCATCGGCTGATGAATCGCCGTGGTCGGTGGGGTGGTGACGCAACCGGACAGCAGTGCGGCCAGAACTAGCAAAAAGAACAATTCAACCACGGGGAACACGGGGACCACGGGGGCTACCGGGAGAAGCAAGGACTTGCCGAGAAAATTACTGCTGGCAAATTGGTGAGCACGAATACCATGGCAACTCACTGAATTTCCCCGCGTATCCCCGTGTTCCCCGTGGTCAACTGCTTTTCCTGAATTCATGATGTCACTCTCTTAGAGTTGGGTCAGTCGCGCAAGCATTTGATCGGAGGTGGTAATGGCCTTGGAGTTCATTTCGTAGCCACGTTGCGCCACGATCATGCTCACCAGTTCTTCGGCGACATTTACGTTGGATGTTTCGACGTAGCCCTGAGTGAGCACACCCGTGCCGTTGCTGCCCGGCGTGTTGGGCGTCGGCGTCCCCGATGAAGCGGTTTCGACGAACAGATTTTCTCCGGTGCTCTGCAAGCCGCCATTATTGACAAAGCTTGCCAACTGTATGTTGCCCACCTGGGTCGGCGCGGTAGTTCCTGGCTGGGTAATGGAAACGATTCCATCGCGCGAAACGGAGATGCTTATCGCATTGGATGGGATGGTAATGGCCGGGCTTAGCGGATAGCCGTTGGCGGTAACAATTTGCCCGTTGGCATCTTTCGTAAACGAGCCGTCCCGCGTATAGGCCAGTGTTCCGTCAGGCATCTGTACCTGGAAGAAACCATTGCCCTGAATGGCGAAGTCGAGTGGATTTTCCGTACGTTGCACCGTGCCCTGAGTGAAGATATGTTCAGTGGCAATCGTTCTCACCCCGGTACCAAGCGTCAGTCCCGAAGGAACCGTCGTCGCCTGGGAAGATGCAGACCCCGGCTGGCGCAGGGTCTGATACAGCAGATCCTCGAACACCGGACGCGAGCGCTTGAAACCGTTGGTACTGACGTTGGCCAGGTTGTTGGTGATGACATCCATGGAAGTCTGATGTGCATCCAGACCAGTCTTGGCAATCCAGAGGGAACGGATCATCGGGGCTTACTCCTGGCGAAGCGAAATAGTTGAATTGCAAT
The DNA here is from genome assembly GCA_023229545.1 of Sulfuritalea sp. Classification (GTDB taxonomy): domain Bacteria; phylum Pseudomonadota; class Gammaproteobacteria; order Burkholderiales; family Rhodocyclaceae; genus Sulfuritalea. Next base: position 57,898 of record JALNZB010000008.1, read on the forward strand.
CATGAGTTAGCGCACGTTCACCAGGTTCTGCAAAACCTGGTCAAGAATCTTGAAGGTCTGGGCGCTCGCTTGATAGTTGCGCTGCTGCTCGATCAAGGCAACCAACTCGGTACTCAGATCAACGTTGGATTGCTCCTTGGCGCCCCCCTTAATGGTGCCCAGACCCAACGGCTTGTCCCCGGTACTCCGCCCCGGCGTATCCAGGCTCACGACTCCCGAGCCACTTACCGGATCCGCGTTCTCCATCCATTGGTTGTCTCCCAAACTGATCAGTGCGTTGGGATTGACGAAACTGGCCAGCACGATCTGCGCTACCTTGCGCGACTGGCCGTTGGTGTAGGACGCATGAATGACGCCATCCGCGCCCACGCTGAATCCACTCGAGTCGTCAATGACTCCTTCGCGATAGCCATCCTGGGTCATCGAGTCGACGCTGAACGAGCGGCCATACTGAACGGTCCCGCTGAAATCAAGGGCGACGGACAGGCTCCCGCCATCAGTCAACGCATAGGTCTGTGCCGCCAGCGGCATGACCGTTGTCATCTGACCACTGGTGTCGAAACTCAGACTGGACGGTCCGGCTTGCGATCCACTATCCAGCGTTGTATAGAGATCCCAAAGATTCCCGGGGGACGACTTGGTGAAATACATTCGCAGTTCGTGGGAGGCGCCTGTCGAATCGTAGACGGTGACCGCCGTCGTGTTGCTGTACGTCTGCGCATTGGCCGGATCGAAAGGCGCTACCGACGGAAGGCCGGCGCGCGCATCCAGGGTAGCGCTGAGCGATACCGCGCTGGTGGTGGCGGCCGGCATGACCGGATCAATGGAAATATTCTGGGGCACGGCGCTCGTTGCAATCACGCCTTGCGGATCGACAGTGTATTCAGCAAGGTAGCCTGTCACGCCCAGCCCCGTGCGATTGACGAGGAAGCGTCGATCCGGCGTTTCGGGGTCATAGGCCAACTGAAACTGGCCATCGCGGGAATAGGTAATCGAACCGCCATCGTTCAGGCGAAAGAACCCCGTCCCACTGATTGCCATGTCGAGCGGGTTGCTGCTCTGTATCAGGTTGCCTTGCGTAAACTGCTGGTTGATGACGGACGTGCTGACTCCGGCAATTCCCGAACTGCTCGATGGCCCGCTAAACGGCAGCGAAGCATACACGTCGGCGAAACGTACTTTTGAGGTCTTAAAGCCGATGGTTTGTGAATTTGCGATGTTGTTGCCGATAACATCGATCGCCTTCGCCGCGCCATTCAGTCCGCTCAAACACAGTGCAAGACTCATTTCCCGGTTCCTTCTTTCATTTGACTGCTGCTAGCGTGAGGACAGTATTTGCGTCGCCGCCCGGTCATTGGCATCTGCCGTCGACAAGACTTTCATCTGCATTTCGAACTGTCGCGCCAGCGAAATCATGGTGACCATTTGTTCAGCCGGGTTGACGTTGCTGCCTTCGAGAGTTCCGGCTGCAACCTTGACGCTCTCATCGGTCGGGGCGGGACTTCGATCGCGCATGCGAAACAGGCCGTCGTCGCCACGGACCAGATCGGCTTCGGGCGGGTTGACCAGTTTGAAGCGTCCGATCACGCTCACCGTATTCTGGGCGCCTGACTCGGGCAACGCGGAGATCGTGCCGTCGACGCCAACGCTGAGTTTTACATCCGGCGGCACCGCAATCGGTCCGCCATCGCCTTGCACCGTAACGCCGTTGCGGGTCTGCACGATGCCGTTGACATTGAGTTCGAAGGCGCCGTTCCGGGTATAGGCCTCGCTGCCGTCCGGCATTTGCAGGGCGATCCAGCCCCGCCCCTGAACGGCCACGTCAAGCGGGCGACCGGTGTTGACCATCGGCCCCGACGTGAAGTCGGTATGCGTGCTGGCGTCGACGGTAAAGGCCCGCGTCGGCAACCCCTTTTGTGCCGCGTTCGACTGCACCTGGACGGCGCGCAACCGGTGTTCCTCGGCGCGATACCCGGTGGAACTGACATTGGCCAGATTGTGGGCCACGGCCGCCTGCCGGTTCAGCGTCTGGCTGGCCCCCGTCATTGCCGTGTAGATCAGTCTATCCATGGTGCCGCCCGTTTCGCCGTATCGTCAGCGCCGACTATCAGCGCAGGTTGACCAAGGTTTGCAGGATGCTGTCCTGCGTCTTGATGGTCTGTGCATTAGCCTGATACGCGCGCTGCTGAGTGATCATGTTGACCAGCTCGGCCGTCAAATCGACATTGGAATCTTCAAGCCCGGAGGACTGCAATACACCGTACTGGCCCGAGGATCCGGGCGCCGCCGTAATCGGATCGCCGCTGGTGGGAGATTGCGCCCAACGGTTGTCGCCCAAGGGCTGCAAGCCCTGGGGATTGCGGAAACTGGCGAGTACGACCTGGCCTACCGGCTTGGTCTGGCCATTGGTGTAACGGCCCAGGACAACGCCATCCTTGCCGATATTGAAGCCGGCCAGTGTACCTGATGCGAATCCATCCTGAAGCATGGCATTCACCGCAAACTGCGCGCCATACTGCGTCGATCCGCTGAAATCCAGGGCAAAGGTCTGAGGCGACAGAACTGCTGAAGGATAACCGAGATCCGTATCCGAGATTGATGGAGCGTTGCCATTGGCAACTGTGAATGGGAGGCTGGTAAGAGTTCCCGACTCATCGAACACCAGTTGTCCAACTGAAGTCACGCCACCAAAGGAAAGGTCCTGAAATGTTGCCGTGGATGGCGGATTGGGCGGTGTGGATCCGGCAGGATTGGTCAGGGTGGCGTAGACATTCCAGGTATTTGCAGCCGCATCCTTGACAAAATACATCGAGTAGGTGTGTGGATTCCCCAAACTGTCATAGATGGTCGTCGCCGTTGATTGGTTATATGAGGTCGGATCGCCGTAGTCGAAAGGCGCCTTGACAGGAGGACCCAGACGCGAATCGAGGTTGATGTTTGCCTGTATGCCGCTCGCCGACGTGCTGCCGCCGGTCATTTGCGGCGTACCCGACAAGCTCTGAGTCGGATCGAACAAGCGCAGGGGGGTTGCTGGCGAACCGGTCGCAATCACGCCATTAACGGCGGCGATGCCTTTGAGTTGCAAACCCTGGGCGCTGACGATAAAGCCGTCCTTATCGAGCTGGAACTGGCCGTTGCGGGAGTACACCGTTCCGCCTGAGCCGTCGTCCATCTGGAAGAAGCCGCCGCCATTGATGGCCGTATCCAGCGGATTATTGGTAACGGAAATATTGCCCTGGCTGAATTGCTGAACAATCCCGGCCACCTTGGCTCCGATACCCACGGGGGCTGCACCTGCACCGCTCAATGACGCTGCGAACACGTCGGCGAACTGGGTCGAACCGTTCTTGAAGCCCACCGTACCCGAGTTGGCGATATTGTTGCCAATGGTGTCCAGCGACTTGGACGACGAGTTAAGACCACTCAAACCTTGTTGAAAGCCCATGTTCTTCTCCTGCTCAGAATATTTGTTTGACGTCGCTCATTTTTGCCAGCCCAAGCTGCCCGAGATCGAGCGTCACGCCCTGGCTGCTTCGATTAACACTCATCACTCCGGCAAGTTCCAGAGTTGATGCCTCCACCTTATCGGACCCGCGCTTGGCAACCACCGATACGCTGTAGGCGCCATTCACCGCTTGCGCGCCTGAATCGGCCTTGCCGTCCCAGGCGAAGTTGTGCGTTCCGGCGTCAAGGTCGCCGAGGTTCATGGTTTTGATCGGGAGGCCATTGGCGTCCTTGATGGTCAGCACCACCTGGTCTGCCGCCGAGTTGAGTTCCACGCCGCCGACCGCTCCGCTATCCGTCAGCGTAAGGCCGCTGCCGGCCACCATGACCTGGTGTCCAACCAGTGCAGCCGCCTGCATGGCCTCGGCATCGACCGTGCTCGAAAGCAGCTTCTGCAAGGTCGCATTCAGTTTCTCTATGCCATCGACAGTGCTGATTTGCGCCAACTGCGATGTCATCTGGGCGTTGTCCATCGGGTTCAACGGATCCTGATTCTTCAGTTGGGTCGTCAGCAGTTTCAAGAAGCGGTCTTGTGCCTCACCCGTTGTGCTCTTGGCTTTCGTGCTGCCCGTTCCATTGACTGAATCGATCAGCGCCTGGGCAGTGCTCGTGATGGTTTCGGTGGTTGCCATGTCATCTTTCCTTCAAAAAATCTATTGACCGATCGCCAGTGTCTTTTGCATCAGCGATTTGGCGGTATTCATTACCTCGGCGTTGTTCTGGTACGAACGCGAGGCGGAGATCATGTTGACCATTTCATCGACCACATTGACGTTCGGCATGGCGACATAGCCCTGCTCGTTCGCCGCCGGACTCGCCGGGTCGTACATCATGCGCATCGGCGCCGCGCTGTCGACCACCTGCGTGACCCGCACCCCGATGCCGCCGCCTTCGACCGCCGTGGCCTTGAACACCACCTGCTTGGCGCGGTAGGGCTGGCCGTCGGCGCCCACCACGCTGTCGGCATTGGCGAGATTGCTGGCCACGGCATTGAGGCGCGCCGACTGCGCGGTAAGCGCCGATCCGGCAATCGAAAAAATGTTGAACAGGCTCATGATGTTCTCCGCTTACTGACTCGACATGGCGGTCTGCATGGTGCCCAGATCGCTACGAATGAATGTCAGCATGGCTTCCATCTGCACCGCGTTCTCGGCAAACGCGGCGCGCTCCACATCCATATTTACCGTGTTGCCATCGACGTTCGGCTGAAACTCGGTGCGGTATTTGGCAGCCGCGCCAAAAGCCTCGTTAAATTCACTGCCCAGATGCCGGGAAGAAGTCCTGACCAAGGCAAGACCCCCATCCATGCGCCCGGCAAGAGCGCCTTCAAGAGCCCCCTTGAAATCGATGTCGCGGGCCTTGAAATTCGGCGTATCCGCGTTGGCGATGTTTGAAGCGAGCAGTTCCTGGCGATAGGCCCGCGCATTCAGGGCGGTACGCTTGACTTGAAGGTGGGCGTCGATTCGGTCTAACACGGTAGCGGGTAAGGATCTTGAGTTTTGGTACGGTGACCAATGCATCATCCGTGCCATGGCTCTTGCAACGGCTAACAACTGCGTATTCGTCCTTTCGATGCGCTATAGGCGGCAAGCCAGGCACGGCACTCGGCAAAACTTGCCGTTGCTCCGCAACGAGTTCAAGAAGAATTAAGGGAGTACCGGGATGCTGCTGAGCGCATGCTCCCGATCAAAGCTGTGGTTCAATGCAGGCCTATGCGAATTCTTCCTGCCCTGCTGACGGCCTTGGTGTTGATTTTCCATGGTCAACCCGTTCTTGCAGCGGACTCGTCTGCAATCCGGAAAGCGGTTGATGAGTTCTTGCGTAACCAGATCAAAGGCTTGCCGGGGACCGCCAGCTACAGCATCGGGAATATCGATGCGGAACGGCTGGCTGGCGCCTGCCAGGGCTTTGACGTGTCAATGGGGAGCGGCGCCCGCCCGTGGGGAAAGACACAGGTCGTCGTAGGCTGTCGTGGCGGGACATGGAAAATCTGGGTGCCGGTACAGATTCGCGTCGTCGCCGAATACTTGGTCATTGCGCGCCCCATAAACGCCGGTCAGAAGCTCACGGACGCTGATGTTCGCGGGCAACTGGGCGAGCTTTCCGACCTGCCGAACGGCGTACTGATGGACAAGGAGCAGGCCATCGGACGCGCCGCCGTTGCGTCCCTGGCCGCCGGTCGCCCGTTGCGCGCCGACATGATCAGGCAGCCGACAGTGGTACAGCAGGGCCAGAGCGTCAAGATCATTGGCACGGGCAGTGGCTTTCAGGTCACCAACGAAGGGCGAGCGCTCACCAACGCGGTGGTTGGACAAGTGACCCAGGTGCGACTAAACTCCGGTCAAATCTTGAGCGGGGTCGTCCGCGCCGATGGCTCGGTAGAGATAAGATTTTGATCTTACTAATAATTGTTATAGGCCTGAATCACTCAAGTAGCATAAAGTTATTGGCAAATATGCCGTAAACACAGCCAGACGCTGCATACACGAAGAAAGCCGCCACTCATGAAAATCGACAATTCCGCCAAGACCATCGGCCAGGTGCAAAGCCCTGTAAGCGCCCGTGCGCATGGAACTCGCCCTGCGGCAACGGGCGTCAAGGCGGGAAGTCCATCCACGGGACAGTCGACCACTGTGGTTTCTGCGGCTTTGAATTCGGTAGGCGGTTCCGAAGCGGCTTTCAATTCACAGAAGGTCGCCGAAATTCGACAGGCCATCAGCGAAGGACGGTTTCAGATCAATCCCGAGCGGATCGCGGACGGGTTGATCAGTAGCGTCCGGGAAATGCTTGGTCAAAATCGTCGGTCTACATAATTGCGACGATGGCCTCCTGAGTGTCTACAGGCTCGTCCGTCGCGGTGGAATCCTTGTCGGAGTTACTGGTCAGGGAGCTTTCTGATCTAAGACGCTTTTGTGCTCTGATTGAAGAAGAGCGCAATGTTCTCACTGGAGCTCAAGCTGATCGCCTGCCCGATATCGCGACCAAGAAGTCTTCTCTTGCCGGACAACTAAGCCAACTGGAAACACAGCGCGACGCGCTGCTGACCAAGGGCGGCTGGCCAAAGGGTCGTTCGGGCGTTGAAGCATGGCTGGCAAGTCATCCCAATGCCGACGTCAAACGCCAGTGGAACGAGTTGCTGAAACTTGCCAGTCAGGCCCGCGACGGAAACGAAACGAATGGCAGATTGATCAACCTGTTGCTCAAACAGAATCAGGACGCGCTGTCGGTGCTGGTATCTGGCGGTACGGAATCGATCTACGGGTCCGACGGTCAGCAACGCAGCCTGGCTGCTGGAAAGCGTTCTTTCGGCGCGGTTTGAAGTTCTGCCGGCAAGATGCTGGCGCTCCCAGAGCGCGTACAGCCCAAGCCATCACTCTCACTCTGAAATCTGCACTTCCACGGCATTGTCGGGATTACGCGACTCGATCATGATCGCCACCCGGCGGTTGCGCTGACGGCCATCGGCGGTGGCGTTGTCGGCCAGCGGTCGCTGGTCGGCGTAACCAGTCGCGGTCAGGCGCCGCCCATCCACTCCGGTCTCGATAAACAAACGCACCACGCTCGACGCCCGCATTCCGGAAAGTTCCCAGTTGGATGGAAACTGCGAAGTATTGATGGGCGTGTTATCGGTGTGTCCTTCGACGATGATCGGAAAATCAGTGGGCGCCAGAATCTGTGCAATCGCCGCCAGTGCTCGCACGGCACCCGGATCGAGGCGGGCGTCGCCGGGAGCAAACAGCACGCTGGCATTGATATCGACCATAATTCCCAGCGCCCCTTCGGTGACCTTGACTTTACCTTCATCCACCAGCGGGGCGAGAGCCTTATTGATATCCTTGGCCATATTACGCAAACGGTCTCTCTTCACAACCTGCGTTGCATCGGGCCTGACGTTTGGCGGCAGCCGTTTGCTCGGCATGCTGATCAGCGGTCTGTTGATGCCGGAATTGATTGCGACCTGAGCGCCCGAGGTATCGCCAGGAACATTACGGAAAGCCGAACTGATCGAATCTGACATGACGCGATACTTGCCCTCATTGATCGATGAAAGGGCATACATCACCACGAAAAAGGCAAACAGCAAGGTGATGAAATCGGCGTAAGACACAAGCCAGCGCTCGTGATTTTCGTGCTCATCCACCTCGCGGCGGCGGCGATGGCGTGCATAGTGCGCCATCACACAAAATATCCCTGCAAACGGCTTTCGACAATCCGCGGATTATCGCCATTGGCAATACCTACTAGTCCATCGACCAGCATTTCGCGAAGCGTGACCAGACGACCAATGTTTGCCATCAATTTCTTGGCAATAGGGAGAAATATCAGATTGGCGGCGCCGACACCGTAGATCGTTGCAACAAACGCTACCGCGATTCCACTGCCCAGTTTCGCCGGATCGGACAGGTTTTCCATGACATGGATCAAACCCATGACAGCGCCGAGTATTCCAATGGTGGGCGAATAGCCCCCGGCGGACTCCCACACCCTCGAAGCCAGCTTCAGGTTGGCCTCATAGGCGCCGATTTCGACTTCCAGCACCTCACGCAAGCGGTCGGGTTCGGCGCCATCGACCAGAAGCTGCAATCCTTTTTTGACAAATGGATCGGGGATGGAGTCAATCTGCGCTTCAAGGGCAAGCAAACCTTCCTTGCGCGCAACATGACTCCAGTGATCAATGTCGGCAATCAGCTTCTGCGGCTCCACCTCCGGCGGGAAAAACACCCAAGTACCCATTTTCATTCCCGCCACGAACACCGGCAACGGGCTTTGCAGCATTACCGCGCCCAATGTACCGCCGAGCACGATCAGCAAAGCCGTGGGCTGCAACAGGGAAGCCACGTGCCCGCCCTCCAGCACCTGGCCGCCCAGGATTGCGGCAAGTCCAAGTGCAAGGCCGGCAAAACTGATCTTGTCCATGGAGTTCAGATTTGGCTACGGCGACCGGGCTTGACGCCAGAAGAGCCAGCGTCAGCCTTCACTGAAACTTCGCTTTCGGCCTTGGCTGGCTTGCGGCCACGACGGGCTTTGCTCACCGACTTGTCATCGCCAACCACCGCAGCCCGCAGACGAGCAATGGCCTGGGTGTGCAACTGACATACCCGCGATTCGGTTACACCTAGCACTTCGCCAATCTCCCGCAGATTCAGATCCTGCTCATAATACAAGGCCATCATCGTCTTTTCGCGTTCCGGCAGGGAGTCGATAGCGCTTACCAAGGCTTGACGAGTACCTGCCTCCTCCAGCAAGGCCAGCGGATCAAGTCCTGGAGCGGCGCCGTGGCGCTCAAGAAAATCGCCGCCCTCACCATCGGTCAGGTCCTCCAGATACACCAGTTGATGGCCCCGCGCTTCCAGCAGTAGTTTCTGGTAATCGGCCAGACTAAGATCCAGCGCGACCGCGAGTTCGCTTTCCGATGGGTGGCGCCCGTTTTCGTGCTCCAACGCATGGATCGCCGCCTCGACACGCCGCATTTCACGTCTCGCACTGCGTGGCAGCCAGTCGTTGTCACGCAGCCCGTCAAGCATGGCGCCGCGGATTCGCTGCACGGCATAGGTCTCGAACTGAGCGCCGAGTCCCTCTTCGTAGCGGCTCATTGCATCAAGCAAGCCGATCATCCCGTTCTGCACCAAATCGTCGACCTCGACACTCGCCGGCAGCTTCGCCATCAAATGAAAGGCGATGCGCTTGACGAGGGGAACATACCTGGAAACGAGCTGCTCTTTGGCGAGCATGCCCTGTGCGGTGTACATCGATCCGTTCAGTTATGCCGTCTATGGCGGAATGACTATACCACCGATTCCAGGCGCGCCGAAGCATGCCCGGGCGCGCTCCGGCGCAGTCCTGGCCGCACCTGGAACGGAAGAAACCCACCACCATCGATATCGCCTGCGGTATGCGGCAGTCGACTCAGCAGGGCATCCGCCAGATGGTCTGTCACCGGAACACGGGAACTGCCGAGATAATCAAGCCGGACCCCGAGATGTTCGCGCGCCGTGCGTCGCAGATTGTCAAAAATGGCCTGCGCTTCTTCCTCGGATCGGGCGCGGGTAATCACCATCTGAAAGTCGTCGCGTCCACGCTCGCGCGCCAGCCGCTTGATCAGCGCATAGGCGTGAGTGATCGCGGAACCTTGGGCGGCCACCACCACCGCAATGTGCCTGGCCGCAAGCGCAAGGGGAGAAATGTGCCCGCCGCGTCTTGCGGCGCAATCAATCATGACGAATGAAACGCCCTGCTGAATCTGCCGCAAACCAGCGGTCAGGCACTCTGCGGAAGCAGCGTCCAGATGGATCATTTCATCGGCAAAACGGGACGCCGCGACAGCCCGCACCAAGGGCGCCGCAGGCTGCATGATATGCTGCGCGGAACGAGCCTGCCGCAGCATATCCATCAGGTCATGGCGCGACGTCATGCCGAAGGCAGAAAGTACGTTATTGGGCCCGGAGTTCTCGTCAATGATCACGACACCGTGGCCGGCGTTCGCCAGTGCCGCCGCAGTCTGCACCAGCAGGGTGGTGCGTCCGCTTGCCTCGCGACCTGAAACAAACGCAATCACCTGAGGCGCCCGCGCGCCAAACAAACGACGCAGACCAGCGGCCTGATCGCCAACGGCATGACTCGGCGCCTCAAGCAAAGGAAGCTCCCAGCGCCAATGAGTTGCGTGGCGCAATAGCCATGGCGACCTCTTCATTGTGCAGGCTGTGCGCCGTGTCGCCAGTGCCGACTTTGAAGGCTCGATGCAGCAGATAGTTTCGATTGGGCAGGTGCAAGTCCTCGGGAACCCGCTGACCGTTGGCGACGTAACTCAACGTCAAACCGTGCCGCACGATGCAATCGAGCGCGGGCGCCAGCGCCGTCGCCTCATCCACCTTGGTCATGATGCAACCGGCAAGATCTTCGCCGGCATAGGCACGCACCACGTCATCCAGCGTGTCGCCGCGACAGCCCGCGTTGAGCAGCAACAGACGATTCACCTCCCCCGAGCGCATCAGCATAGCCGCCTGCTCCGCCACCATGCGGTCGCGCTGACTCATGCCGACCGTGTCGATCAGTACCATGTGCTTGTCGCGCAGATCGGCCAGCGTACGCCGCAAATCCTCGCCATCGCGTACCACGAACACGGGCACGCCCAGAATGCGGCCATAGATCCGCAATTGTTCCTGAGCCCCTATCCGGTAGCCGTCCGTAGTCAGCAGGGCAAGACGGTCAGCGCCGTAACGGACCACACATCGAGCGGCAAGTTTCGCCGTGGTGGTGGTCTTGCCCACGCCAGTGGGTCCGACGATGGCATACACGCCGCCACGATCGATAAAGTCCGCCTCTGTCGGCAAAGTGCGCAGGCGACGATTAACGGCCGCCTTCAACCACTTGCGTCCATCATCCTGATTCATGTCCGCAGGCATGTCCGTGACCAAGCGTCGCGCAAGCTCACCGGAGAACCCGGCTTCGATCATTTCCCCCAACAGCAAAGCGCGAACCGGTGTTTCGCGCGCCATTTCGCCCCAGGCAAAACCGGCGAGCTGACTCTCGAGCAGACTCTTGATAACGCGCATTTCATCCCGCAGTTCCGCAACCTCCTGCTGTGACTCGGCGGCTGGCTGCACAGCCGGTTCATCTGCCGCGCTCAAAGAGGCGGCGACCTGAGGTGGTGACAGCACGTCCGAGGCCACCGGCACACGCGGCGGGAGTGGCCGCAGGCGGGAACGATCCGGGGTGGCGCCGACGGCAGAAGCCGTTTCGTAAGGTGTCCAGGGACGCACCACGGGCGCCTTGCGCACAGCGGATGACAGCGTCACGGTGTAGTCGTCATCCTGTGCCTTGGGCCGTTGTGCTGAAAATGGCGCCGAGGACAATGCGGAACCTGTTGGCGACACAGCAACGCGCGGACTGTCGGGACGCGGAACAGCGGCTTGCTGCGAAATTGCATCAAGACTATCGGGCGTCATGGCGACGATCTCAACGCCGTTGTCTACCGGCTTGTTCGAAATCACCACGGCATCGGGGCCGAGTTCCTCTTTTACACGACGCAGACATTCCCGCGCAGACGCACCGAAGAAGCGTTTTACGGTCATTTAGTTGCTCCGATGATAGTCGTCACCTTGATTGTTCGCGAATCCGGCACTTCGGCATTCGCAATCACCTTGAGTTGGGGAACCACTCGCCGCAAGAAGCGGGAAAGCAACCAGCGCACGTTGCCGGGAACCAGCAGGACAGGGGGCAGCCCAAGATCTTCCTGACGCTGAGACGCGGTTGCGGTCCCGCGCAGCAGGGTGTCCGCCAGCCCCGGCTCGATGCCGGAAGCATCATCCCCGCCGCCCTGCAGCGCTTGTCCGAGCACCCGCTCGAGACCCGGCTCGAGGGCCATGACCTGCATTTCGTCACTACCCGGATAGAGCTGCTGAACGATGGAGCGACCCAGCGCAATGCGCACCTGGGAGGTAAGCACCAACGGATCCTGATTGCGCGGCGCATGTTCGGCCAGGGTTTCAATGATGGTTCGCATGTCACGAATGTTGACGCCTTCTTCGAGCAGATTCTGCAACACGCGTTGCAAGGTAGACAGCGGCAGTTGTTTGGGTACCAGATCCTCGACCAGCTTGGGCGATTCGGTTGCAATGTGATCCAGCAGGGCTTGTGTCTCCTGGCGCCCAAGCAGTTCAGCGGCATGCGACAGAATAATGTGGTTCAGATGGGTCGCCACCACCGTACTGGCATCGACCACGGTGTAGCCAAAAACATGGGCCTGCTCCCGCAGCCCGGCCTCGATCCACACGGCCGGCAAACCGAAGGCCGGATCCTGGGTTGGGGTGCCAACCAGTTGTCCGGAAACGCGCCCTGGATTGATGGCCAGATACATCCCCGGAAAGGCCTCGCCGTTGCCGATGGCCACGCCCTTCAGCGTCAAGCGATAGGCGTTGGGCCGAAGCTCCAAATTGTCGCGAATGTGCACTGGCGCGGAAAGGAAGCCGATCTCCTGCGCGAACTTCTTGCGCAGACCACGAATGCGTTTGAGCAATTCACCATCCTGCCCTCTATCAACCAGAGGAATCAGGCGATAGCCCACTTCAAGGCCAAGCACGTCAACCGGCGCGACATCCGACCAGCTTGCCTCGACATTTTCCGGTACGGCGGCAGCCTGCTGTTCGGGCGCCGCGACCTCGGCTGCTCGCCCGGCGACAGCCGACTTCGTCATCATCCGCCAAGCGAGGAATCCCAGAATCGATCCGAGCATCAGGAAGACGAAATTGGGCATGCCGGGGATCAGCCCGAGGATTCCGAGAATGGCTGCCGTGATGGCAAGGATCATCGGATTGCCGAACAACTGCGCCACCAATTGCTGGCCGATGTCCTGCCCGGTGGCGACACGCGTCACCACCAGACCGGCCGCCGTGGAAATGATCAGCGCCGGAATCTGCGCCACCAGACCATCGCCAATCGTCAGCAGGGTGTAAGTCTTGGCAGCGTCCCCAGCCGACATGTCGTGCTGAATGACGCCGATGATCAAACCGCCAACGATGTTGATGAACAGGATCAGTATCCCGGCAACTGCGTCACCCCGAACAAACTTCGAGGCACCGTCCATGGATCCGTAAAAATCAGCTTCCTGCGCAACCGTGGCGCGACGTTTGCGCGCCTCATCCTCGCCGATCAACCCGGCATTCAAGTCGGCATCAATGGCCATCTGTTTGCCGGGCATTGCGTCGAGGGTAAAGCGCGCCGTGACTTCGGCAATGCGACCGGCGCCCTTGGTGATCACGATGAAGTTGATCAGGGTCAGGATGATGAACACGACAATACCGACCGCATAATTACCGCCGACCAGGAAGTGGCCGAAGGCTTCGATTACCTTGCCAGCGGCATCCGGGCCATTGTGGCCATGCAGCAGAACAATACGCGTCGATGCCACGTTGAGCGACAGGCGCAGCAACGTCGTCACCAGCAATACCGTGGGAAATATGGAGAAATCCAGCGGCTTCATGGTGTACATCGCCACCAGCAGCACCATGACCGAGATGGCGATGTTGAACGTAAAGAATACATCCAGCACGAAGGGCGGCAGCGGCAGCACCATCATCGACAGGATGAGAACGATGAGCAACGGCGCCAGCATCTGGCGGATGTTCATCCGTTCGAGAAATCCCTGAAGGGTCAATGTATCGTTCATTCAGGAATACCTGGATCCATGCCCTCCGGCACGGCGATTGCGGCAGGCGCCACTGGCGGCAGAATGTCTCCTGCGGACAGCGCAAACTGATTCAACTGATACACATAGGCCATGACCTCGGCCACGGCGGTATACAGCTGCGATGGGATCTGATCGCCGACATCCGCATGACGGTACAGCGCCCGCGCCAGCGGCGGCGCTTCGAGTACTGGCACCTGGTTTTCACCCGCCAGATCGCGAATCCGTTGCGCAATCAGATTCATGCCCTTGGCCACTACGGTTGGCGCCCCCATAGTGCCGCTCTCATATTTTAGAGCGACTGCAAAATGGGTCGGGTTGGTTACCACAACGTCAGCCTTCGGTACTTCGGTCATCATGCGGTTGCGCGCCAGCTCACGCTGCTGACTGCGAATGCGCGCCTTGAGATGGGGATCGCCCTCGCTTTCTCTGGCTTCCCGCTTCAGTTCCTCGTAGGTCATCTTCAGCCGGTCGTGGTACTGCCAGAGCTGAAAAGGAACATCAATTGCGGCGATAAATGCAACGCCTGCAACGAGCCCAACAAAGCTGTAAAGCAGAACCTGAACAAAGGAAATCAGCGCGGTCTCAATGGGCTGGCTGAGCAAGGCAAACAGGCGATCCTGCTCATGCTTCACCACCCAGTACAGAACACCGCCAATCAGCAGCGCCTTGAGCACCGCCTTGACCAGTTCGGCCACGCTTTGCCACGAAAACATGCGGCCCAGGCCCTTGATCGGGTCGATCCGACTAAAGTCCAACTGGAATGCCTTGGGAGAAATCACTCCGCCACCAATCGTAAACGGTGTAACAATCGCTGCCGCGATGGCTAGAAGGAAAATCGGTCCGGCGATGACAAACGCCTCCACCGTCAGCGCAAGCGCCGAGCCAGTCATCAATGAGGTATCAAAAGCGGCTTCGCGGCTAAAGCTCAAACCATGACGCAACAGGCCTGACGTACGTTGCGACAGCCATCCGCCGAGAGCCCAGAAGGCGCCCGCGCCCGCCGCCAACACCATGAACGCCATGAGTTCGCGCGACTGCGGAACATTGCCCTCTTCGCGCGCCTGTTCAAGACGCCGCGATGACGCGGGTTCTGTTCGTTCGAGGTCGCTTTCTTCAGCCACGGAGGTTCTCTCTCATACCGGCAATTATTGCCGCCGGCAAAGGCAGAGAACCCGTGAACAGGCGCCGAAACCCCCGTTATTTATATCCCTGCGAAACGCGAGAACGGTATCCTCGCGATAGAGAACTACTTATGAGCAACCACTATTCCTGTTGCAGTGGTTTCTGCAGCGTCACGCTGCCGCGAGTTTCTCGATCGGAATGAACGAAGAGCGCGGGACACCACGGCCATCGCCGAAGGCGCCGAGGACTTCCTTCATGTCAAGAATCAATACGATCTGCCCATTCGACAGCGTGGTAACGCCGGCAACGCCCTTGGGGCGGAAATCATCCAGTGATTTGATTACCGCATCTTCACGCCCCATGAAGCCGTCGATGGCGAGAATAAATGTGTGTTCGGCCATCTGCATCAGTACGCCGTACTCCGGAATCAGCTCGGACGACCAACCAAGCAAATGACTGAGCGGATACATCGGCATGACCTCGCCACGAACAACCATGGTGGCGCAACCGCCCACCTCCTGCACGGCCTCGATCTTGATGGGAAGGATTTCCCTGACCATCGACAGCGGCACGGCGAATGGCTGCTCGCCCAGCTTCACCAGCAGCACTGGCAGGATCGCCAGCGTCAGTGGCAGAGAAATGATGAAGGTCGACCCCTTCCCCTGCACACTCCTTATCTCGATCGAGCCATTGAGCTTCTGGATGTTGGTCTTGACCACGTCCATGCCGACGCCACGCCCGGACACGTCGGATGCCACATCCTTGGTCGAAAAGCCGGGCAGCAAGACGAGATTGAAGCTCTGCCGCTCGTCCATGGTGTTGGCTTCTTCATCGGTGATGATGCCCTTTTCCAGTGCCTTTGCGCGCAACCTTTCCGGGTTCATCCCTTGGCCGTCATCAGAGACGAGAAGGATGATGTGATCGCCCTCCTGACGCGCCTCGAGTCGCACCTGAGACTTCTCCGGTTTGCCTGCCGCGCGCCGGGCCTCGGTCGACTCGACACCATGGTCGACGGCATTACGGATCAGATGGATGATCGGGTCGGACAAGTCCTCGATCATGGTCTTGTCAATTTCGGTGTCCTCACCCACCAGCACGAGTTCGACATCCTTGCCCAAGCTGCGGGCAAGATCACGCGCGATGCGCGGATACTTCTGGAACAGGCGACCCACCGGCTGCATGCGGGTTTTCATTACCGCGTTTTGCAAATCCGACACCAGCAGATCAAGCTGGCTCACCGCTTGATCAAGTGCGTTAAGGGTCTCCGTATCCGAGCGGCCATTGAGAATATCCGAACGCAATGCATTCAGACGATTCTTGGTCAGGCCGATCTCGCCCGACAGGTTGAGCACCTGGTCGAGTCGCGTGGTATCGACCCGGATCGAGTTGTCTCGCGTCTTCTCTGTTTCGCGACGACCCACCGGAACCTGCGCTCCCGGCTTGTCGGCCGCGCGACGCCCGACGGCAGCCTTAATAATTTGCTCCGGCGTTTCGCCGCTGACATCGTGACTGACGTGAGGCGCCGACGCCGTCACGCCCGTTGCCGCCATCGCTGCCGCCGGCTCGGTCGCAGCCGTCACGGCGCTGAAGAGATTGTTCCAGTCGGGGCCGCCGGCAGCACTCGCTGCCGGGGCAGCAACGGCAACGACAGGGACCACAACGGAAGCCAGCGGCTCCCCGGCCAAGGCGGCCTTGAGTCTCGCCAGAACAACCGGATCGGCAGGATCGGGCTGCGTACCGTGCTCCAGCATGGTGAACATGTCACGCACCCCGGCCGTCGCGGCCATGATCACGTCCATCAGTTCGCCGGTGATGCCTAGCTCGCCATTACGCAAGCGGTCAAAAAGGTTTTCCGTCAAATGGCACAGTGTGACCAGTTCGGTTGCATTAAGAAAACCTGCGCCACCCTTGATGGTGTGAAATCCACGAAAGATCTCATTGAGCAAGGCGTGATCCGTTGGATTCTGCTCAAGATCAACCAACTTGTTGTCGACCCCTGACAAAAGATCGCCGGCCTCCACCAGAAAATCCTGGAGCAGGTCTTCCATTCCCTGAAAGTCGCTCATATCCATCTCCTTAGAGCGATTTCAGTGCAGGCTAATGCGCGCGAAGCGCGCGTGATGCCGAAACTAAAATCACTCATTGCTGTCTCCCTGGCAAGCCGCAGAATTCCACATTATTCTGGGTGGAATCAGAACCCCAGACTCTCCAACAGGTCATCTACTTGCGTCTGACTCGTCACCACGTCGCTACGTCCCGCTGAACTGATAACCGGACCATTGAGCAGACCCTCCGGAGCCTCGGCCTTGCGCTGCTCCGGCATGGCCTCGATCAGCAAGCTCAGCAGTTGCGTCTCCATGTTCTGCACCACATCCACCACTTTCTTGATCACCTGCCCCGTCAGATCCTGAAAATCCTGAGCCATCATGATTTCCATTAACTGGTCGTTGGTGATTTTCAGCCTGGATGGCGCTTCCGAAAAATAAGCCCGCGTGTCGGTCGCCAGCATCTTGAACTCATCCACCGACAACTGATTGGCAAACATCCTGTCCCAGCGCTTCGACATCGCCTCGGATCGTCCGATCAACTCATCCTGAATCGGCTTGGCTATATCGGCTGCATTCAATACCTTGGACGCGGCCTGCTCCGTCATCTGGGCTATATAGGTCAGTCGCTGACGGGCATCCGGAATCTGGTTCGCGGTATCCGCCAACATTTTGTCGACGCCCAACCCCCGCAAGCTGTCATGCAGTTGCCGCGCCAGATGGCCCAAGCGATTGAACACCACCTCCTCGTGCGGACTATCGTCCGGATGGCCCGACACCGGGCTAGCCGCAGGACCCGCAGGTTGCGCCTGAGCAACGCTGTCGAACAGCGCCTGCAAGTCATCCGAGTCACCTGCGGAATCCGGACGCGCCGGCGGTGGCGGTGGAGCGGGCGGCGGACCGGCCGCAGCAATGCTATCGAACAAGGCCTGAAGGTCTTCGGAATCACTTCCGTCGTCTGCTTTGATCGGTTTTGCCATCATGCCCTTTTCCGGATCAGCCGGCGCCCTCAGGCGCTCTGCCCCATCTTTTCAAAAATCTTGGCCAACTTGTCATTCAAGGTGGCCGCAGTGAAGGGCTTAACAATGTAGCCGGAAGCACCCGCCTGAGCTGCGGCGATAATGTTTTCCTTTTTCGCCTCCGCCGTGATCATCAGAAACGGCAAGTGCCTCAGGGCTGGATTCGCTCGCACGGACTGCAGCAGCGTCAGCCCATCCATATTGGGCATGTTCCAGTCCGACACCACAAACTCAAAACCACCCCCTTGCAGCTTGCCCAAGGCCACCGCGCCGTCCTCGGCCTCATCGACATTGGTATAGCCCAGTTCCTTGAGTAAATTGCGCACAATCCTGCGCATGGTCGAAAAATCATCGACCACCAAAATCTTCAGTTTGCCCGGTTCAATCGCCATGTATCCTCCGCCCGATCAATCGCGAACGGATTTCATCAACAGCGGACGCAGGGTATCTGCCAGCGCATCCGAGTCAAACTTTGCCACATAGGCATCCACTCCCACGCTCTTGCCCATCGCACGGTTGGCCTCCGACGAAAGCGACGAGTGCATCACCACCGGAATGCCGGCAAAGCGCGAGTCCGACTTGATGTGCTTGGTCAGCACATAGCCGTCCATTTCCGGCATCTCGGCATCGACGAGAATCAGATTAACCTCGTCGCTCAAACTTTCCCCGGTCTGCTGGGAATGCGTCGCCATGCCGGAAAGCCGGGTCCATGCCTCCATGCCATTTTGCGCATGCTTGTGCTTGACGCCAAGCTTGTCCATGACTTCGGCAATCTTCTTGCGCGCCACGGCGGAATCATCGACAAAGAAAACATTGAAACTTTCAGCGTCCTGCATGCGCTCAATCTGGCCGATCACCGCCTCGCCGAAGGTATTCGCCATGATCTGCTCGACATCGACGATCGACACCAGAGTGCCATTGGGCAGTTCCGTAATGGCCGTAATGTAGGCATGCGCACCACTGGTCACGGACTCGGGCGCGCGCACCTTGTCCCAATCGACACGGATGATCCGGTCGACACCATGCACCAGAAAACCGAGCGTGCGCTTGCTGTATTCCGTGACCATCATCGAGCCGCCCCGGATAGCGGGCGCATCAGCCAGATTCATGACCGTCGACAAGGAAAGAACCGGGATGACGGTGCCACGCAGGCTGATCAGGCCTTCGACCCCGCCTGGCATATTCGGCGCCCTGGTGATGATCGGCGTCTGGCTGACCTCGCGCACCTTGAACACATTGATGCCGAATGTTTCGTGGGTTCCCAGCGAAAACAGCAGGATCTCCATCCGGTTCGAACCAGCAAGCTTGGTGCGCGCGTCGACGTTTTCCATCAACGAACGGCTGTTCGAATCGGCGCCCGCGTGAGTCTGGATGGAGTTCATATCAACCGGCTCTCCCGTTCAGTTTGTGTCGGCAACGGACTTGCGGCCAAGCAGCAACCGCCCTAGCGTTTCCGACAAGCGGTGGGGTTCAAACTTTGGCACATATTCGTCGACGCCCACGGAATGGCCCAACTGCTGGTTGGACATTGACGATAACGAGGAGTGCATGATGACCGGGATACCGGCAAAGCGCGGATCGGCCTTGATGGTCTTGGTCAAAAGGTAGCCGTCCATTTCCGGCATCTCGACATCGGTCAACACCAATTGCACATAGTCTTTGACAGGTTTACCGGCGCTTTCGGCAAGCGTGGCGATACGCTGCAACTCCTCCCACGCGGCACGTCCATTCACAGCGCTGATATGCTTGACGCCGAGGACGGCCAGGGTGCGTTCGATCTGGCCGCGCGCCACCGATGAGTCGTCCGCAAACAGTATGGTGAGATCGTCACGACCAAGCGGCGCTATGCCGTTGAATATCATGGCGTCATCTTCCTTGGCGGTCTCGGCCAAAACTCGCTCGACATCCAGCATCATCACCAGGCGATCATCCTGCAACTCGGTGACCGCTGTCACTAGCCCCCCCAGGTTGGACGTCAGCATTTGCGGCGGGACGCGCATTTGCGCCCAATCGAGACGCAGGATGGTATCGACGGATTCCACCAGAAAGCCCTGGGTCTTGCCGTTGTATTCGGTCACGATCATGATGTCGCGCGGGCTGTCCGGCTGCATGCCGATGTAGTCCGCCAGATCGACCACGGGAACCAGAGCACCGCGCAAACTGACCATGCCTTTGACGGCAGCGGGCATATCGGGCGCCGAGGTAATCGGCGGCGTACGCATCACCTCGCGAACCTTGAAGACGTTGATACCGAAGGTTTCGCGGCGCCCCGTCCGATTGTCCAGGCCGAGAGCGAACAACAGTATCTCCAGCTTGTTGGTTCCAGCCAGTCGAGTCCGAGCGTCAATGTTGTTGAAGAGTTCCGACATTTGCGAGCCTTTCAGCGCTGGCGACTGCGAAAACGAGCCCCTCGCGCGAGGAGCAATATTACGCCATTTTTAGTTACGGCATAACCCAAAAGGTTGGCCTTCTATGAAACTGCGTTTTTCTGCGGAAGCGGCCTCCGAACGCTACGTGAGCTCACCACCATTACTTTGGGCATAGTACCAACCCCGTATCCAACTCGAATGCCGAAAGGCGCCAACCGGTTGAGTATAGCCCGAATTCAGAGCCGCCTGAATCAGTCCGCGACCGCGCGCTTGTTCAGTTGGCGCAGCTTTGCGACTATTCGGCCGGACATCTCGCCGAGGCCGGCAACGTCGTCCAGCGCGCCGACTTCCGCTGCCTCTCTCGGCATCCCATAGACAACACAGGATGCCTGATCCTGGCCGATATTCCAGGCTCCGGTCTGGCGCATGGCGAGCAGGCCCTGCGCACCGTCCTTGCCCATGCCGGTGAGGATCACTCCCAGCGCATTTTGCCGAACCTGCTCGGCCATCGAGAAGAACAGCACGTCGACGGCGGGTCGATGGCGATTCACCGGTGGCTCACGGGAAAGCTCCAGGACAAACCCACCCCCGTTCTTTTTCACCCGCATGTGCGAATGGCCCGGTGCCAGGTAGGCCGTGCCGGACTGAAGGCGCTCGCCACCCTGGACTTCGATCACCGTCAGTTTCGACAGGCTATTGAGTCGCTTGGCGAAGGACGGCGTAAAGTTTTCCGGCATATGCTGGACCATGACAATGGGCGGCATTTCCGCCGGCAGCGAACAGAGCACTTCCTTGATCGCCTCGGTGCCACCGGTGGAGGCGCCGATGGCGATCACTCTCTCGCTCAGCAGGCGCGACGAGAAGTTGCCCCTGGGTTCCACAAGAGTCGGCGCTGGCGGCGCGGCGGCGCGTGTTCTCAACTTCAGGCGCGCACCGCTTGCGGCACGAATCTTGTCGCGAATGTCCTCCGCATAGTCTTGCGGCAGGGAAATGTTGTCCATTCCCGGCTTGGTCACATAATCGACGGCGCCCAAATCCAGCGCCTTCAGGGTGGCCTCGGAGCCCACCGCAGTAAAAGAGGAAATCATGATCACTGGCATGGGTCGCCAGCGCATCAGATGCTCGAGAAATTCGAGACCATTCATGCGCGGCATTTCGATGTCGAGGGTCAGTACGTCAGGATTCAGCGTCTTGATCATTTCGCGCGCCACGACGGGATCCGGCGCGACACCCACCACTTCAAGATCGGGCGCGGCATTGATGATCCTGGTCAGCGACGCGCGGATCATCGCGGAATCGTCAACGATAAGTACCTTGATGGGCATGGCTTCCCCGGGAACGGATCTATGTCGCACGCTGCCTGACGAATCCGGCAGCCACGATCAGATGATCCTTCGCGCCGAAACCGCAGCGGGCCGGTCGGCCCGCTCATAGACTGTCCGCCCAAGGGAACGAAACAGGTCGGCGGCATGCAGAAAGCTCTCGGAATGGCCAGCAAACAACAGGCCATCTTCGCGCAGCAAAGGAACAAATTTCTTGAGAATCGCGTACTGCGTCGGCTTGTCGAAATAGATCATGACGTTGCGACAAAACATGACATCGAACAGACCTTGCAGCGGCAGGCGTGTGTCGAGCAGATTGATGCGCGTGAAACTGAGCAGCTTCTGCAACTCCGGTCGCACCCGCACGGAACCATCCTGTGCGCCGCTGCCCTTGAGGAAAAAACGGTGCAAACGATCCGCGCTGAGCTTTTCCACCCGCTCCATCGGATAGACGCCCTTCTCCGCCGTCGCCAGCACGTGGGTGTCAATGTCGCTGGCGATTATCGCGACCGGCGGCGTCAGCGTATCAAAGGCCTCGCAGGCGGTCATGGCCAGGGTGTAAGGCTCCTCGCCGGTCGACGCGGCCGAACACCAGATGCGCACCGGGCGATGCTTCAACTCGCGCAAATGGCGAATGAGAATCTCGAAATGATGCGCCTCGCGGAAAAACGAAGTAAGGTTGGTCGTCAACGAATTGACAAAGATCTCCCACTCCGCCTTGTCGTTCGACTCGAGGCGCGCCAGATACTGCTCGAAGGTGCTATAGCCGAGTGCGCGCAAACGCCGCGCCAAACGGCTGTAGACCATGTCCTGCTTGATCGGCGCCAGAGAAATGCCCGCGTGCTGGTGGATCAGCGTGCGCACACGTTCAAAATCGGCAACGGTAAAGTGGAATTCGCGGTCGCGCTGAATCATGTTCTCGTCGAGCAAAAAATGCATGCCGTTGAACTATCCAGGTCCAACAAGGAACCGGATCGAGCACCGCTCCGACAGGCGAAAAACTCGGAAAGGCCGACTTTCACCCGGCCTCAGTGGCCTGCGGGGGCGGCGGGGGCGGCGGGGGCGGCGGGGGCACCGGGGCTTTGGGTTTCGATCTCTGGCGCGTTCTCGACCTCCGGTTGCCGACCGTCGGCGAGGATCGCCTCCTCGGTGCGCCTGTTCATGACGATGATGCTGATGCGGCGGTTGTTCGGACTGTAGGGATCCTGCTTGTCGTAGAGCACGGTTGAAGCGAGGCCGACGACGCGCATGACCTTGGTATCGGCCATGCCGCCCGCCACCAACTCGCGACGGGAAGCATTGGCGCGGTTGGTCGACAGTTCCCAATTGCCGAAGCCGCGTTCACCACCCGCAAACGGCTGCGCGTCGGTGTGCCCGGAAAGGCTGATGTGGTTCTCGACCCTGTTCAACGTCTTGCCGATTTCCCGCAGGATGACACGGGTATAGGGCTTCACCTCGGAACTCGCCGAATCGAACATCGGTCGATTCTTTTCGTCCACGATCTGAATGCGCAATCCTTCGGTGGTGATATCCAGCAGCATCTGGTTCTTGAACTGGCTGAGCGCCGGACTGGCGTCGATCAATGCTTCAAGCTCGCCTTTCAGGCTCTCCAGCTTGGTCTTTTCAACCCGCTCGTAATCGGCCTTGAGGCGTTGCAGATTGATGGTCTTCTTCTCCGCCACGATATCGCCTCTCTTGACCTGTCCGTATGTCGCGGTCAAATCCCTGCCACCGCCGGCAACTACGGAAGACGAATCACCCGAACCCGATCCGCCGCCCATCGCAACCTTCATGGGATTCTGAAAGAACTCGGCGATACCGTTCAGATCGCCCTGCGAAGTCGAGCCCAGCAGCCACATCAGCAGGAAGAAGGCCATCATCGCGGTGACGAAGTCGGCGTAGGCAATCTTCCAGGCGCCGCCGTGTGCAGCACCGCCGCCCCTCTTGATCTTCTTTACGACGATCGGTTGCTGGGTGTCGTCACTCATCGTCGGTCACTCGCATCAAGGGGAAACCCTTACTTATGCTTGCGTTCCTTGAGGTCGGCTTCGAGCTCGATGAAACTTGGCCGATCATTCGAGTAGAGCACCTTGCGCCCGAACTCGACTGCCACCTGCGGCGCATAGCCATTCATGCTCGCCAGCAGAACGGACTTGATGACCTGGAATATCTTGCCTTCCTCTTCGCACTTCTGCTCCAACTGGCCGGCAACCGGCGCCACAAAACCATACGAAATCAGAATGCCAAGAAAGGTGCCGACCAAGGCGCCGCCAATCATCTTGCCGAGTACGGCTGGCGGCGCACCGACCGAACCCATGACGGTCACCACACCCATCACACACACGACAATGCCGAAAGCCGGCATGGCATCCGCCAGCTTTGACATGGCGTGGGCGGGTATATGAGCCTCCTGATGATGCGTCTCGATTTCGATGTCCATCAGATTTTCGATCTCAAAAGCGTTCAGATTTCCACCCACCATCATGCGCAGATAATCGCAGATGAACTCCATGACATGATGATCATGCTGAATGGTGGGGTACTT
The DNA here is from genome assembly GCA_023229545.1 of Sulfuritalea sp. Taxonomy (GTDB): domain Bacteria; phylum Pseudomonadota; class Gammaproteobacteria; order Burkholderiales; family Rhodocyclaceae; genus Sulfuritalea. The sequence goes on from JALNZB010000008.1 coordinate 82,010, forward strand.
GCCAAAAATGGCGCTGCTTTCAGGAGTCTCGATATCACCCTCAACCGACATCAACCCCTCCTTGCGTACCTTAGAGAGGACTTCGTAGAGCATGGCCAGCAGATCCATGTACAGCGCTTTGTTGAGAGTCGCGGGCTTCAGCACTCCCGGCAAGGCCTTGAGGGTCGCGTTGATGGTCTTCTTGCCATTGCCGGCGACGAAGCCGCCGATGGCCAAGCCCAATATCGCCAAATACTCCATCGGCATCCACAGAGCCGCGAGGCTGCCATGAACGGCGTAAGTGCCGACAGAGGACAGCAAAACGATCACGTACCCAACGATCAGTAACATCTCTTGCTATACCTTGAACTATTGTTTTGCAGACCGGGCGGAGGTTTCGCCTGACCATATTCGAGACGTAATCATAGCGGCAAATAGGGGACCCGCGCCAATCGGGATCAAAACGAAGGTCAGCGGCGCCTGTCCGCGAATATATCACCGGCTTTATCGGTGTCAGGTGCACCGGCCATAAGCAATAGTCGGCGCTGGCGAGACGCCGATGGGTGTCGTCGCGGAAGACGTCAAACAAAACGCGCTCCGTCCGCCTTGGCGGAGGAGCGCGCCGGGAAACGCCGAAGGGTTGTCGAGCGATCAGCTCGACGACGAATCAGGCGGCGGCGATAGCCGCACTCGCAGCGGCTTCGGCTGCGCGCCGCGTCTTGCCGGCGCGCGCCGGCATGTGACACAGGCCGCATACGTAGCCGCGGGTAGGATCGTAGGCATGGGCGACAAACTCGCCGCCGCATTCCCGGCAAGTGGCCATTTGCAGCATGCTGGCATCGAAAAACCGCACCATGGTCCACGCCCGCGTCAGCGACAGCACGGTATCCATACCGCCGCGCTTGATCTGGTCGAGGTACATCCGGTACGACTTGATGATGAGTTCCAGCCCCGTCAATTGCGTATGCGACTTGAGAAAGCGGTAGTAGGCCATGAACAACGAGGCGTGAATGTTCGGCTGCCAGGTCATGAACCAATCGGTGGAGAACGGCAGCATGCCTTTGGGCGGCGACTCGTGGCGGACTTCCTTGTACAGCTTGAGCAGCCGCTCGCGGGAGAGATTGGTTTCCACCTCCAGCAGTTGCAGGCGGGCGCCGAGTTCGATCAACTCGATCGCCAGGCCGATGTCCTTCGCTTCTGTGATGACCGACTTGTTGCGCATGTGAAGCCTCCGCAGGGTGACGCTTGACGTTAAATACAGTCCGAAGCGGGGCTTCAGGACATCGTGGCGACTGGCCTGCCGGCGGCGAGAATCGCCGCATGCAGGTGCCCCACGCCGCGATCACGCTCGTGATTGGCGAGAAGATCGAGCAACAGGGTGTCTTCAAAACGGAAATTGCACAGCAACATGTCCGAGCTGGCCATTTTCAGAACTTGGCCCGGCGTCAGGCGCCCAAGCACATCGGCAATCTCTTCACTGATGCCCAGACGGAAAATGGCCCCTTCGCGATCCGAACGAACCATGTTCTGCGCCAGCATCAGATAGGAGAGATTGACTTCCTTTATGTCGTTGTAGGTGTCGGTCGATTTCATCATGCACTCCTCGTGAGCGCCGGTCAGGCCCGAATTGGAGCCCGAATCACGGCAGGTACATGATCACACAGGCCATGACAAGAAAGAAATCAATGGAAAAACCAATCTATTGTAAGAATTAGATACAACGCCTTTGTAAGTAAAAACATTACAAAGATACGATAACATATTGTTTATTGGTACATTTATCTTCATATTTTCTCGGTAAATGGGGCTTTCCGCAATTGCCGCGCTTACCTGTTACAAGAAGAAATTTACCTTAAACAATGAGGTAGCAGGTGGAGCTTCAGTGAAGTCTCATGTCGACGCCGGCAGGCTCCCCACCGCAGCAAAAGCGCGTCGATTGGCGCGCTAGAATGTCGCCATGGATCCGGCGATGAACTACTGCAGCGCCTGCGGCGCACCCGTCACGTTGCAGATACCGACCGGTGATTCCCTGCCGCGCCATGTATGCGACGCCTGCGGTGCGATTCATTACCGTAATCCGCGACTAGTGGTCGGCGCCCTGCCCGAATGGGAAGATCGCGTTCTACTTTGCCGACGGGCGATCGAGCCGCGCCACGGCAAGTGGACGCTGCCGGCGGGCTTCATGGAAAATGGTGAAACCGTGGCCGAGGCCGCCCTGCGGGAAACGCTGGAAGAAGCCTGCGCCCGCATCGATCTGGGCGAAATGTACAGCCTCATCAGCGTACCGTACATTCATCAGGTGCATGTCATCTACCGCGCGCGACTGCTTGACCTCGACTTCGCCCCCGGCGCGGAAACCCTTGAACTACGGCTGTTCAAAGAAAATGAAATCCCCTGGGATGAAATCGCCTTTCGCACCATCGGCATCACCCTGAAACACTACTTCGCGGATCGCCGCGCAGGGAACTACAGCTTTCATACCGAAGACCTGATGGCGCCGCCGAATCACCCGGTGCGCTGACTATTCGTCGTCGAGGTTGAAGACCACCGGCAGCACCACGGCGAAAGCCTTGCCGCGCAGACTCTCGGGCAAACGCGCGCGCAGGGCACCGGCATCGATCATTGCCAGCGCGGCCTGATCCAGAGATTCACGTCCGCTGGAACGGTCGACCGTGGCGGCGCGCGGTCGACCGTCGTCGCCCACTTCGACGCGAATGGCGGCGCTGCCCACCCAGCCCGAGGCCATCGCCTGCGCCGGATAGCGCTTGAAGCGTCGCGCCTGGGTGGCCAGCGCCAGCCGATAGCCGCGCAGACCATCCATCGCCTCGCCAGTCGCGTTGACCTCGGTGACGAGCGAAGCGTCGATCGATCCAGGCGCCACAGCAAGCGGTTTCGACACCACGACGGGAACCGGCTCCGACACAGGCGCGGACTTCAGGGCAGCATCTGACGGCGCCAGCAACGCCTGCGGAACCGAAGACGGCCCCGCCTGCTCCAATCTAAGAGATACGGGTTTTGGTGCGGGCGTTGCAACAGTCGGCGCTGGCGGTACGGCGCGCGGCGGTTTGGCCGGCGTCGATTCCACGGGCGGCTGTTGCAGTGTGCGCAAGGTGGCTTGCAGCGCCGAGGGCGTATCCTTCGTCAGCACGCGCAAGCTGGCGGGCCAGAAGATCAGCAGATGAACAGCGAGCGAGGCGGCTAGGGCATAACGTAGCCGCCGCGTCGTTAATCCCCTCAACTCCAGGCTATGAAAAGTCATTGCGCTCTGCTAAATTCTTGCCAATACGGGATTCTATAGAGATGACTAGCCATCCGCTGATCCTTACCCTCGACCAGCACGGTGTTCCCCACCGCTGGGTGAATTGGCAGCATGCCTGCATTTACGTCGCGCGCGACCTGGTCGCCTGGGACGCGGGGGATACGCGTTTCACTTTCTACGGCGGCACCAACCGCGTCACCGGCGAGCGCTCCGAACTGGCCACCAGCAGCATCATCGCCATTCGCGGCAAGGCTCTCTCGGGCAAATCCCTGCACCCGACCCCGCCGCTGTCAAACCGGGAACTGTTCCATCGCGACCGCCACATCTGCGCCTATTGCGCTCACGAGTTTTCATCCCAGCGGCTCACCCGCGACCATGTCCTGCCCGTCTCGCAAGGCGGGCGCGACACCTGGATGAACGTGGTCACCGCCTGCCGGCATTGCAACCAGACCAAGAGCGGGCGCACCCCGGAACAGGCACACATGGAGCTGGTCTATGCGCCCTACGTGCCGAACAAGGCTGAATACCTGATCCTCTGCAACCGCAACATCCTCGCCGACCAGATGGATTTTCTCGCCCGTCACGTTCCATCGCAAAGCCGCGTGCGCGCGGTTTGATCTGAAATCGTGGCAGTGACCGGCATGGCGGCGAAGCCGCTGACTTCCTATCGCAAGTACTGGGCGCAACGCCTAGGCACTGCCCCCTTCCTGCCCATGTCGCGCGCCGAAATGGACGTGCTGGGCTGGGATGAATGCGACATCATTCTGGTCACCGGCGACGCCTACATCGACCACCCCAGCTTCGGCATGGCGCTGGTCGGACGACTGCTCGAAGCGCAGGGTTTTCGCGTCGGCATCATCAGCCAGCCGGACTGGAAGTCGACCGCCGATTTCAAGCGCCTCGGTCGACCGAAGCTGTTCTTCGGCATCACCGCCGGCAACATGGATTCGATGGTCAACCGCTACACCTCCGAGCGCAAGATTCGTTCGGACGACGCCTACACGCCGGACGCCGCGCCCGACCGCCGTCCCGACCGGGCCGTGATCGTCTATTCCCAACGCACCCGCGAAGCCTTCCCCGAGGTGCCGCTGGTGATCGGCGGCATCGAGGCCAGCTTGCGCCGCATCGCGCACTACGACTACTGGTCGGACAAGGTGCGGCGCTCGATTCTGCCGCACGCCAAGGCCGACCTGCTGTTGTTCGGCAACGCCGAGCGGGCACTGGTGGAACTCGCCCACCGTCTGGCCAAGGGCGAGAAGATCGACGCCATCCGCGACCTGCGCGGCACCGCCTTCATGGTGCCGCAGGGCTGGCTGCCAGGCGGCGACTGGTCGGAAATCGATGAGTCGATCGCGGAGACAAAAGTCGGCGCTGGCAGTACGGCGATCAAGCGCGCAGTAAACCGCACTCACACCGCGATTCGCCTGCCCTCCTACGAGCAGGTCCGCGACGACCCGGTGCTCTATGCCCACGCCTCGCGCACTTTCCATCTCGAATCCAACCCCGGCAACGCCCGCGCCCTGATCCAGGCCCATGGCGAGGGTGCGGCCCGGCGCGACCTGTGGCTCAACCCGCCACCGCTACCGCTGACGACCGAAGAGATGGACCACGTTTTCGGCCTGCCCTACGCCCGCGCGCCGCATCCCGCCTATAACGCAAACTCAGGCGAGGCGCGCATTCCAGCGTGGGAGATGATCCGCTTCTCGGTCAACATCATGCGCGGCTGCTTTGGCGGCTGCACCTTCTGCTCGATCACCGAACATGAAGGACGCATTATCCAGAGCCGCTCCGAAGATTCGATCCTGCACGAGATCGAGCAAATTCGCGACAAGGTGCCGGGCTTCACCGGCGTCGTCTCCGACCTCGGCGGGCCGACCGCCAACATGTACCGGATGGCCTGCAAGGACCCCAGGATCGAATCCGCCTGCCGCCGCCTGTCCTGCGTCTATCCGGGCATCTGCGACAACCTCTCGACCTCCCACGCGCCGCTGATCGCGCTCTACCGCAAGGCCCGCGCGCTGCCCGGCATCAAGAAGATCCTGATCGGCTCCGGCCTGCGTTACGACCTCGCGGTGCGCTCGCCCGAATATGTCAAGGAACTGGTGGCGCATCATGTCGGCGGCTACCTGAAAATCGCGCCCGAACACAGCCGCGAAGGCCCACTGTCGAAGATGATGAAGCCTGGCATGGAAAGCTACGAGCGCTTCAGGCAGATGTTCGAGAAGTTCTCGAAAGAAGCCGGCAAGGAGCAGTACCTGATCCCCTACTTCATCGCCGCGCACCCCGGCACCACCGATGAAGACATGCTGGAACTGGCGCTGTGGCTGAAGAAGAACGGCTTCCGCCTCGACCAGGTGCAGACCTTCCTGCCGACGCCGCTGGCGCTGGCCACCGCAATGTGGCACACGGAGAAGAACCCGCTGAAAAAAGTCACGGCGGATTCCGAAGCCGTGGCCGTGGTGCGCGGCGGACGCCAGCGCAAACTGCACAAGGCCTTCCTGCGCTATCACGATCCGGAGAACTGGCCCCTGCTGCGCGAGGCCCTGAAAATGATGGGCCGCGCGGACCTGATCGGGCCGGGCAAGCGCCATCTGGTTCCAGCCTGGCAGCCCGCCGGCACGGTTACGTCGGCGCCGCGCCAGTCCAGTCAAAGGCCTCGCGCGGAAACGCATGCAAAGAAGTCGGCGCTGACGGTACGGCGAACAACACCGTCCGCTCCCGCCAAGCCGGCCAAGAACCCGCCGACGCGCCGCCACCCGGACGTGCCGCGCCATCCTCTCTCGCGCCGCAAAGGGGGCTGAAGGCAGGGCCAGGGCGAAATACCGTGAGGAGTTACAGCAGGTAGAATCCGTGGCGGAGAGGGTGGGATTCGAACCCACGGATGCCTTGCGACATCGCCTGATTTCGAGTCAGGTACATTCGACCACTCTGCCACCTCTCCGCGAGGCGCGGATTATACCTGCGAAGCGTCCGTCGATCACAGCCTTCACGGAGGGAAAGCGTTGTCGAAACTGCTTCGCCTGAACTGCTGTCTCGCGCTGGTCTGCCTGGCCGCCTGCACCCGCGTCGATCCGCCGGAAGTCGACGGCAGGCTGGTCGTCGCGATCCGTGAAACGCCGGCCTTTTTCCAGCGCGAGGGAACCACGGCGAGCGGCTTTGAACATGACCTCGTCACAGCCTTTGCCGACAGTCTGGGCTTCAAGACGCGGTTCATCAATGCCGCCGATCCCTATGAACTAAGCGACATGGCGCTCGGCGACCGGGTGCATCTGGCCGCATCGATGCCGCTGGGCAATAGCCAACTGCAATATTCGACGCCGATCCGCACGGTTACCCAGTGGATCGTCGGGCACAACGATGTTCTCGGGCCGGAACAACTGTCCGACCTGGCCGGACGATCCGTCGAGGTGATAGCGGGTTCGCCGCTGGCGGACACGCTGCGCGGACTCGACGAAAAGTCGCGCCCGCAAGTGGTCGAAGTGCCCGGCGTCAATGAAATGGATCTGCTGGCGCGCGTCGCCGAACACAAGGCGGAACTGGCCGCCGTGCATGAAATCCATCTCGATCTGGGCGTCAACTTCTACCCGGAGTTGAGGCCACTGCTGCAACTCCCCGGCAAGCTGGAATTTGGCTGGGCCTTTGGTGGCGAGGGCGCCGCAGCGCTGCGCGCCAAGGCCGACGCCTTCATCGCCGAGGCCCGCGCCAACGGCACGCTGGCGCGCATTCACGACCGCTACTTCGGCCATATCAAGCGCATCAACGCAAACGGCATCACCCAGTTCCTCGACGACATGAGAATCAAGCTGCCGACCTGGCGCCGCGACTTTCAATCGGCGCAGGATCTGAGCGGCATCGACTGGCGCCTACTGGCCGCGCTGGCTTATCAGGAATCGCATTGGGATCCGTTGGCCACCTCATTCACCGGGGTGCGCGGCATGATGATGCTGACCGAAGACACGGCCGATCACCTGCGCGTCAAGAACCGTCTCGATGCGCCGGAGAGCATCCGCGCCGGGGCTCTCTATCTGGCGGAACTGGTGGAGCAGGTGCCGGCCAGCGCAAAACATCCGGATCGGCTGTGGCTGGCCTTGTCTGCCTACAACCTCGGCATGGGCCACTTTCGCGGCGCGCGATCCATCGCCAAGAGCATGAAGCGTGACCCGGACGTCTGGTACGACATGAAGCAGGTTCTTCCCCGCCTGGCGCGACCGGAAATCTATTCGCGACTGAAAAGCGGCGCCGCGCGCGGCGGCGAAGCGGTCATCATGGTCGAGAACATCCGCACCTACTACAACATCCTCGGTCGCTTCGAGCCGCCCTACGCTTCGCCCTACTCCGACCAGTCGCCGCGCGCGAAAACTAAGCCACGCCGATCTTCTCCACTCCGCCCATCCACGGGCGCAGGACGGCGGGCACGGTGATGCTGCCGTCCTCATTCTGGTAATTCTCCATGATCGCCACCAGCGTGCGACCGACGGCCAGACCGGAGCCGTTCAGCGTGTGCAGCAGTTCGGGCTTGTTCTTTTCGTTCCTGAATCGCGCCTGCATGCGGCGCGCCTGGAAGGACTCGAAATTGGAGCAGGAGGAAATCTCGCGATAGGTGTTCTGCGCCGGCAGCCAGACTTCGAGGTCGTAGGTCTTGGCCGCCGAAAAGCCCATGTCGCCGGAGCACAGAGCCACCTTGCGATAGGGCAGTTCGAGCTTTTGCAATACCGCTTCGGCATGGCCGGTGAGTTGTTCCA
>JALNZB010000008.1:89999-93834 GCA_023229545.1 Sulfuritalea sp.
CACGATTGATCGGGGCGCACCATCTGCACCAGTTCCACCTTGTCGAACTGGTGCTGGCGGATCATGCCGCGCGTGTCCTTGCCGTAGCTGCCGGCCTCTGAACGGAAGCAGGGAGTGTGGGCGACGAATTTTAGCGGCAGCGCATCCAGTGCAAGTATCTCGCCGCGCACCATATTGGTCACCGGCACTTCGGCGGTGGGTATCAGGTAGAGCTTGGTGCCATCGCTACGCGGCACCATGAACAGGTCTTCCTCGAACTTGGGCAACTGACCGGTGCCGAACATGCTTTCGGGATTGACCAGGTAGGGCGTGTAGACCTCGGTGTAGCCATGCTCACCCGTATGCAGGTCGAGCATGAACTGAGCGAGCGCTCGATGCAGGCGGGCAACCGGCCCCTTCATAACGGTGAAGCGGCTGCCGGAAATCTTCACGCCAGCCTCGAAGTCCAGCCCGCCCAGCGCGGTACCAAGATCGACGTGATCGCGCGGCGCGGCAATGGCGCGCGGCGTGCCCCAACGCAGGATTTCGACGTTGCCGGTTTCGTCCTTGCCGACCGGCACGCTTTCATGCGGCAGGTTGGGAATCAGTTCGAGAAAGGTGGAGAAACGCGGCATTAACCCGACAAGTGCCGACTCATACGCTTTCAGCTCGTTACCCAAACCAGCTACTTCCAACATCACTGCGTTGGTGTCTTCTCCTCTGCCCTTCATTACACCAAATTGCTTGGAGAGGTTGTTGCGCTTCGCCTGCAAATCCTGGGTATGCGTTTGCAATTTCTTGCGTTCGGCCTCGAGCGCCTCAAAGGTGGCGGTATCCAGCGTCACGCCGCGCAGAGCCAGACGTTCGGCGACAAAGGGAAGGTTGCTGCGAAGCAGTTGAATGTCCAGCATGATGTGTCCTATCGGTTCTTTGCGGCCTTGGCATCCAGCTCGCGCAGATGGGCAAGTTTTTCGGCAATCTTCTGTTCCAGTCCGCGCGCCACGGGCTGATACCAATGTACGGCGGGCATGCCCTCGGGCAGGTAGTTCTCGCCAGCGGCATAGCCCTCGGCTTCGTCGTGGGCATAGCGGTAATCGGCGCCGAAGCCCAGCTCTTTCATCAGCTTGGTCGGCGCGTTGCGCAGATGTTCCGGCACGCCTCGGCTCTTGTCCTTCGCCACAAACGCGCGGGCCGCATTATAGGCGACGTAGGCGGCGTTCGACTTCGGCGCCGCCGCCATGTACAGCACCGCATTGGCCAGCGCCAGCTCGCCTTCCGGGCTGCCCAGGCGCTCGTAGGTGGCGCAGGCGTTGAGCGCGATTTCCCAGGCGCGCGGATCGGCCAGGCCGACGTCCTCGATGGCCATGCGCACGATGCGCCGCCCCATGTAGAGCGGATCGGCGCCGCCGTCGAGCATGCGCACCAGCCAGTACAACGCGGCGTCGGGACTCGATCCACGCACGGCCTTGTGCAGCGCCGAGATCTGGTCGTAGAAGGCGTCGCCGCCCTTGTCGAAACGCCGCAGATCGGCGGCCAGCGCCTGTTCCAGAAAGTCGGCGCTGACGACACGGCGATTTGCAGTGGCTGCGGCGGTGCGCAACTGTTCCAGCACGTTGAGCAGGCGCCGCGCATCGCCATCGGCATAACCGATCAGCCGGTCACGCGCATCCGGCTCGAACTCCAGATCGTCGAGCGCCGTGGCGCGGGCGCGGTCGAACAGTTCGCCCAGCTCGGCCTCGTCCAGGCTTTTCAGCACATACACCGAGGCGCGCGACAGCAGCGCAGAATTCACCTCGAAGGACGGGTTCTCGGTGGTGGCGCCGATGAAGGTCACCGTGCCTTTTTCGACGTAAGGCAGGAACGCGTCCTGCTGCGCCTTGTTGAAGCGATGCACTTCATCGACGAAGAGCAGCGTGCGACGCCCCTGTTGTGCCATCACCTCGGCCTGCTGCATGGCCTCGCGGATGTCCTTGACGCCGGAAAACACCGCAGAGAGCGCTATGAATTCGGCATCGAAGCTGTCCGCCATCAGGCGCGCCAGCGTGGTCTTGCCGACGCCCGGCGGCCCCCACAAAATCATCGAATGCGGCGTGCCGGAAGAAAAGGCCAAACGCAAGGGCTTGCCTTCGCCCAGCAGATGGCGCTGGCCGATCACCTCATCGAGCGTGCGCGGTCGCATCTGCTCCGCCAGCGGCGCATGCATGACCGACGCCGGAAACAGATCACTCGCCGACAACATCGGCTCCGACCGGCGCGACAAAGCGGAACAGCGAAGCGGGCAGCGTCGGATTGGCCTCGAACTGCGTGAAGCGCAGCACCGTCACCTGAGCAAAGCTGTCGTGGATTTCCATGCTCACCGGGCGGTTGCTGGCGAAGCCGATCTTGACGCGCTCGAAGCTGGCGTCACCGCCTTTCGGCGTAGCCTCGACGAACTCCAGACCGTCCGCCGCAACGCCTTCCTTGAGTACAAAGTGCTTGTCCAGGTCCTGCCCGGCCAGCAGCGCCGCCGGACTGGAACCGAAGGCCGAGCCGAGCTTTTTCACCGCCACCTGGTTCAGGTCGGGGTCGTAGCTCCACAGCTTGTTGCCGTCGCTGACCAGCAACTGTTTGTAGGGCTTCTCGTAGGACCAGCGAAACTTGCCGGGACGTTGCAAGGCAAAAATGCCCACCGACTGCTGCGGCCTGCGCCCGGACTTGGCGATCACGGTTTGCGTGAACACGCCTCGGGCACTGCGGTTGGTTTCGAGAAAGCTTTTGAGTTGGTCGAGACCACCGGCTTGGACCGGAACCAATAACCCATAGCCACAAAGGGCGCAGAGGACACGGAGGAAATTCTTCATGCGAGGATTATCGCAGCCTCGCGCCCTCCGTGGTCATTCCTGTCTGCCCGGCGCAATTACCTCGCGCCCGCCCGCGCCGTTCATGGGCGAGACCAGCCCGGCCTTTTCCATGGCTTCGATCAGCCGCGCGGCGCGGTTGTAGCCGATGCGCAGATGGCGCTGCACCAGCGAGATCGAGGGCCGCCGCGTCTTCAGCACCACTTCGACGGCCTGGTCGTACATCGGATCGCTTTCGGCATCACCCGCCGCCGTGTCACCAGCGCCGACTTCCACGTCGTCCGTGGCGGGGCCATCGAGCAAGCCATCGACATAATCCGGCGGCCCGACCTTCTTCAGGTGGTCGACGACGTGATGCACTTCCTCGTCGGCGACGAAGGCGCCATGCACGCGAATCGGCAGGCCGGTGCCCGGCGCCAGGAAGAGCATATCGCCCTGGCCGAGCAGCGCTTCGGCGCCCATCTGGTCGAGGATGGTGCGCGAATCGATCTTCGATGACACCTGGAAGGCGATGCGGGTCGGAATGTTGGCCTTGATCAGGCCGGTGATGACATCGACGCTCGGCCGCTGCGTCGCCAGGATCAGGTGGATGCCCGAGGCGCGCGCCTTCTGGGCGAGCCGCGCGATAAGTTCCTCGATCTTCTTCCCCACCACCATCATCAGGTCGGCCAGTTCGTCGATGACGACCACTATGTAGGGCAGCGGTTCCAGCGGTTCGGGGCCGATTTCCGTATCGGTCGTCAGCGAGAATGGATTCGGGATGTGCTCACCGGCCTTCTTCGCCTCGTTGATCTTGGCGTTGAAGCCGGAGAGGTTGCGCACGCCCAGCGCCGACATCAGCTTGTAGCGCCGCTCCATTTCGCCGACGCACCAGTTCAGCGCGTTGGCCGCCTTGGTCATGTCGGTCACCACCGGCGCCAAGAGGTGCGGAATGCCTTCGTAGATCGACAACTCCAGCATCTTCGGGTCGACCATGATCATGCGCACGTCTTTCGGCTCGGACTTGTACACCAAGGAGA
>JALNZB010000009.1 GCA_023229545.1 Sulfuritalea sp.
CCATGAAGTGAGCGACCTTCTCGTGATAGACGCGCGCTTCCAGCGTACCCCAGGCGAGCTGGCCGAGGTAACGCAGGTTGTAGCGATGCGCGGTATTGCCGAGCATGTCCATGCGCTGGTTCGGGTAGAGCTCGTAGGGAATGTCCTGATAACCGAACCTGGCTTCGACGAGGTGATTGCCGCCCTTCAGCGCGAAGCCGAGGCTGTGGTTGCGCATGTCATAGGCGGTCGAACCGACCACATCCAGGGGCAGCGTTTCGCCCGTGCGACCGGTCGCCGTAACCGTCTTGAAATTGCCGCCGGCCTTGTAGTCGCCGGCCTTGGCGATCGCCGCGGCATAGTTGACGTTGAACGAGTCGGTGGCATAGGTGGCCGCGAGATTGCCGCCATTGGCATTGCCGTTGCTGCGGTAGAACGCGCCTATCTCTCCCTTGAAAAGCGGACCGCCGCCGGTGCGGGCGAACTCGGGCAACGGGGCGTCGACCACGATGCTGCCGCCGATGCTGTCGCCGCCGACGCTGACCGGCACGATGCCGGCATAGACCTTGACGCTGCCGACATGGGTCGGATCGATATAGGACAGCGGCGAGTTCATGTGGTTGGGACAGGCGGCGATCAGGTCCATGCCATCGACCTTGATGCGCAGGCGGTCGTCCGCCATGCCGTGAATCGCCGGCAGGCTGGAAACGCCGCCGGCGCCGTAGAGGCTGACGCCGGGGGTGTCACTGAGAAGACTGGCGGTATCGCTGGTGGCGGATCGCCGCGAAGCGAGGTCGGCCTGACCGAGCACCGACGCCGAGTCGGCTTCCGTCCTGGGCGCGGTAATGACGACCGGGTTGAGCTTGGTTTCCTGCGCCAACGCGGCCAGAGGGGTGACGCCGAGCAACAGCGCCAAAGGTTTGAGAATGAATCTCGTGGTGGTTCCTGCCTGCATGTGACTCTCCTGAAGAATATGCGGGGCCTTGGCAAATGCCGTAGGCCGGACTGCAACTTGACGCTCAGGAGTGGGCAGGCGGCGCGCGCGGCTGGGCCGTGGCGCGAATGAAGCGTGGCGATGCAGCAGTGGCAAGGAACAGCGGAGTTACGGCGCTGACATTGGCCACCGGCATCCAATCAAGTGGCGCGGGCGGCAGCGCGAAGTGGCCGGCGTGATTCATGCAGAAGGGACAGTGCTTGAACGCCATGCCATCGTGCTGGCCGGACCCGGACAGCGGCGCGTCGGACGCCGCTTGCGTAACGGCGACCGAGCAGATCTCGGACCACGGCACCGCCTGCTGTGATGACAAGGCGCGCGCCACGCCCGGTGCGAGCGCCGCCAGCAGGATCGCGAAAATTGCGATCCAGGCGGCGACGCGGTCGGGACGTAAGACGAGTTTCATTGCAGGCTTCAGATGGCCCGGACGAGTTGGCTCATTCCGACCAGGATCAGTAACCCGGCGCTCAAGCGTTCGATGCATAGCCGCCAGGGACCCAACTGCTCGCGCAGGCGACCGCCGAAATAGGCAACGCCGAGTCCAAATACCAGCGCAGGCACGACGATGGCGCCGAGGCCGAAGCCCGCGCCCAGCAGCAGGCCGGCCAAGGCGTGGCCCGAGGCGGCGGCGGAAAACAGCACCACGCCCAGCGGCGCACAAGGCGTCAGCGCCATGCCGACGCCCATCAGGAACAAGCCGCCGGGCAACAGGGGCCGTGGTTCGGCGCCGATGTCGAAGCGGCGCAAGGGCCGACTACCGCCAGTCGGCGCCGACGCAACGGCGCATGCCGGACGCCGCTGCCAGAACAGGGCCAACCCCATCATCAGGGAAGCGCCGCCGACCACCAGGCTCAGCGCGGGCGAGGCCGCCGCACCGTCCTTGACGTAATGACCGGCCCAGCCCGCCGCTGCGCCGAACAGCGAATAGCCCGTCAGGCGCCCGAAGGAAAGAGGCAGCACAACGCGCCAGGAGCGACGCACGCTGAAATCGCGGGCGAGAAATACCGGTCCCAGAAAAGGCAGGCAACTGATAAGGCAGGGACCGAGGCCATAGGCCAGTCCCAGAGTCATGGCCATGGGCAGGCCGACGATGGTCTCGACCGGCATCAGGCGGCCTCGGCGAGAAACTCGCTGCGGGCCAGGATCGCGGCGCCAAAGGCGGTGGTGGTCTGCGGGTGTTCCGGCACCACGAGCTCGCGTTGCAATTCGTCCTGGATGGCGGCCACGAGGCCCTTGTTCAAGGCCGGGCCGCCGTCGAAGTACACCCGGTTCTCGATACCGACGCGCTTGGTCAGGCGCACCGTGCGCTTGGCGATCGAATAGTGGATGCCGGCGACGATTTCCTCCTTGCCGTGACCGTTGGCCAGGAGGCCGATGATCTCGGACTCGGCGAACACCGTGCAGGTGCTGTTGATGGTCAGCGGCGCACCCTTGCTGTTGAAGTGGTAGTCGCCCAACTCTTCGAGATCGAGATCGAGATTGCGCGCGGCGACATCGAGGAAACGTCCGGTGCCGGCGGCGCACTTGTCGTTCATGGCGAAATTCGACACGCTGCCGGTGGCGTCGATCTCGATTGCCTTGGAATCCTGGCCGCCGATATTGATGATGGTGCGCACACCGCCGAAGGCCTTGCCGACCTCGTGGGCGCCGATGGCGTTGGCGGTGATTTCGGAAATGGAGTCGTCGGCCTCCTTGAACAGCTTGCGCCCGTAACCGGTGGCGATCAGGTATTTGACCTGCTCGCGCGCCACGCCATGCCGTTCCAGCAGCACGCGCAATGCTTCCTTGGCATTCTTGTGGAACAGGCTGCCGGAATCGGTGACATGGACGCCGACAATTTCGCCTTCATCGTTTATCAGCGCGACCTTGATCGCCGTGGAGCCGATGTCAAGACCGGCGAAATAGTTCACGCCCGCTTCCTTTTCCGTGTCTTGATCGATTCGAGGAAAGCCTCGATGCGCGTCGTGAGCTGGCCGTGGTCATCGGGGCTGTAGTCGGTTTCGATGTAAAGCATGGCGATGCCTTTGGCATTGAGCGCGGCGGCGACGCTCTTCTGCTCCATTTCGTACACCTGGCAGCCGGCGAAGGCCTGGTACACCACGCCATCCACGCCGAAGCTGGCGGCCAGTTCCAGCAAGCGGCGCCGGCGGTCGTCGTTGCGGGTAAAGATGGGGCAGGTGCAGGGTTTCAGATATTTGTCGGCCAGGCCGTCCACCATGTCATGCAGCAGCCATTCGTCGACCGCCGTCATGTCGTAGAGCATGCGGTTGGCCGAGCAGGTCTCGTCGGCCACCACAACCCCGCCCGCCTCCTCGATCAGCAACGGCAGCTTGAGGTTGGGGAACACCGGCGGCGAGCCGGTGAACAGGATGCGCGGCGCCCTGCGCTGGGCCGCCTGATAGCCATCGGCCTGGCGTTGCGCCAGTTCGGCATTGAGCTTTTCCACGGCCGCAATCCAGCGCTCGATGTCGTCGAAGAAGAAGGCGTTGGTGACGAGGAACACGTCCTTGCCGAGCATCAGCGCCGGGCTGGCCTTGCGGAAGTTGTGCAGCGTGCGAAAGGCGGCCTGGGCGCGACTGGTACGTGCCATCGCCGCCTTGAGGTTCTTCTTCGTCAGCTTCCTGCCGGTGACCTGACGCAGCTTCTGCGCGAACTGGCGCACCGAGCGCTGCCAATAAAGTCGCGCCTCCTCGCTGTCCTTGACGTTGGGCATTTCCAGGTCATACACCGCGTAGCCCATGTCCTCGATCATCGCCGAGGCCTTCTTCTTCTGATCGCAGGTAGTGGGATTGACGATCAGGTCGGGTTTGCCGATTCTCGGAATGGGGTTGTCCGCGTGCAGCATGCCGAGCGTGGCCTTGACCAGCGAGCAGGATTTGGCGGGCATGAAATCGGCGCCGATCTGGTCGTAATGGTAGGAGCCATTGCACAGGCGCACCGGCGTGCCGCCCATGGCATAGATCAGCTCGTCCGGGGCCTGGATGCAGGTGGTGCCGATCAGCTTGCCCTCGTGCGCGAGCGCCTCGCCCTGGATATAGACGCGGCGGAACAGATCGTAGAAATACTGCATCGCCGCCGGGTTGCCGTCGAAATCGTCGGTGATGTGGTCGAGTACGATTTCGGCTTCGCGCGCCTGACGCGACAGGTTGTAGGCCGGCTTGCCAGCGGGGTGGATGGGTATCGTCGTCACGGTGCGTGTTCCCTGGTCATGCGCTTGATGAAGCCGGCTTCGGTGGACTCGAAGATCGGAATGCCGACGAAGGTGGCCTTGAGCGCCCCCGGCTCGGGGCAGGAGGCGACGCACTTGAGACACAGGGTGCAGTCATCGGTCATGATGTCGGTGGTCTTGATGTCGTCGGCGATTTCCTTGATCTCCATGTCGCAAACCCGGTAGCAATCGCCGCAGCGGGTGCACTTGTCACCATCCTTTTTCAGCTTCAGCAGTGCCGGCCTGGAGATCAGGTAGTGCAGGGCACTCATCGGGCAGAAGAAACAGAAGAAGCGCTTCTTGACGAAGGAGCCGATCAGGAACAGCCCGGTCACCGCCATGCCCAGCGCGGTCATGAACATGGCGGTTTTGCTGGAGAAATCGATGGTGAATTGCGAGAAATCGCCGGTGAATATCGGCAGGATCATGCGTGCCGGGCAGATCAGGCAGAACGGCGGGCTCATGTCGCGGGAGAACCAGCCGCCGCCAATGCCGAGCGGGATCAGGATCGTCAGGGCAAGCAGGATGTATTTGATTCTGGTCAGTTGCGCGAACTGTCCCTGGCTATATCTGGCATAGCGGATGCCGAGACGGCGGCGCAGTGCAGTGATCCAGTCCTGAAGGGTGCCGAGGGGACAGATGAAGCCGCACCAGCCCTTGTTGAGGACGATAAACCAGGCCGCAAAAACAAGAAAGCCGGTGAGGATGGCCAGGCTGGCGGCGCTGAACAGCGTCGGCCAGGAGCGCCCGAGCTGGTGTTGCAGCGGCAGCAAATAGCACACCCCGCCCCGCCCCTCCTGGTTGTAGCCGCAGGAGAAGAAGGGCAGGCGCGAACCCAGGTCGATGGCGAGATAGCCGCCATAGACGAAGAGGACGAAGCCGATCGCCTGAAACCAGAAACGGAAGCGGTTGAAGTCGACCTGATTGACGGCATCGCGCACCGCTTGCAGTGGCGTTATGCACGCCGATTTACTCGGCGTCATCTAAACGCACCTCGCGGAAAGGCCGGGTCCGGCGGCGACGGTAAAGATAGACGGCGATACCGCAGAGGATAACGATCAGCAGACTGACGCCAAGGCCCCAGGCATGGGAGCGGTAGTCATCCGGCGAGGGGTAGTAGCTGCCGGCCAGGGTGGCCTGGTAGCGCACGCTGCCGTAGGGCTGGTCCTTGTGGCGACCGGCCTCGGCGGCATTGGCCTCGGCGATGACCAGGTAGGTCGCCTTGAAGCGCTTTCTGAAGTCGTCCCAGGGCGGAAAGTAGTCGCGCACGACCTGGAAGCTGGTCCGCCCCTGCCCGTCGCTCACGGCCTCCTTGGTCCAGCCCTCGTGGCTGACAAAGCGCACGCGCGCGCCTTGCAGCGGCAGGCCCTTTTGCAGGACGACAAAGGCCTGATGTTCGCCCGACTTGAGCTGGAAGAACATCTTCTCGTTCGGCAGCTTTTCGCGCACGATTTCGATCGGCGCCGATTCCAGCACGCGCGGCGCGACCAGTGCCTGGCTGCGCTCCTCCTCGTCGCCGCCGTGGCTGAAGTTGCTGACTTCCGCCTTGGCCACGGCGACGTTGAGCGTGTCGCCCTGGAGTTTGCGGGTGGTCACGTAGAGCCGGTAGTAGCCTTGCACCGGCATCTCGAAGGAGAGGTTCTTCCTGCCCTCCTCCGGCGGCGGCAAGGGTTCGCCGGCCAGCGAGCCCTGCGGCCTGACCAGCAGGGTCTCGGCCGGCGCCTCGGCGTCCTCGCGGGCGAAGCCGGACTTCTGCGGATCGGTGCCGGCGCGCAGCCAGAGGCGCTTGACCGGCGGGCCGCTGCGCTCGCCGCCCATATTCATGCCGCCCATGGCGCCCATGCCGGCGCGCGGCGGGCCGTCGCCGCGGCTCGGGGGCGAATCGGAAAGCCAGAGGGCGCCGCCGCCGCGTGCGCCCATGCCGCCGGCTCCGCCGCCCGGTCGGGCCGCGCCGCCGCCGCGCGTCTGCTCGGGAGCCGTCCCTGCAAAAGTCGGCGTTGGCGCTACGGCGGGCTTACCCGTCTTCCCGCTACCTTCGGCCTTGCGTTCCGTCGGTGCCTGACCCGCATGGGCCGAATGCTCGGAACCTGCGGGGACCGCCTCGGCCTGCGCGCGTTCCGCCGCGCGTTTCTGATAGAAGACGCGCTTTTCCTCCTGTGTTGCGCCTTCCGGGGGTCGCGGGCCAGCGGGTTCGCCGCCGCGCGCCTCGCGCATGGCCCGCCATTGCGCCCTTTGCTCCTCGGTCGGCTGCGCCGAGATGTTTGTCGCCGCCAGCAGCGCGAACAAGGCAAGGGCTGAACCCGCCTTTTTCATTTTGAGTATTCCCGATGGCTCAGAACTTGTAGGAAACGCCGGCGCGCAGTGTCAGCGGCGCGTAGCCATCGTTGTATGTCCGCGTTGTTCCGGAGACGGACATGCGCGGAGCATACTTGACGTCGCTCAGGTTCAGGATGTGGAGCCATGCCGACCAACGATTGCCCGGGTCGGTATAGCTTGTCCTCAGGTGATAGAGCGCGGGCCGTTTGTAGGTCTCCGTATTACCTGAGTCGAGGTAATACTCGCTTTCGTAGTCCCCTTCGAGTTCGGCCCGCCATCCGGGTGCGGGCTTGAACATCAGGCGCGCGTTCAGGTGATGCCTGGGCGTAAAGTTGTAGTTTTTGCCCGAATAATCGTAGGTTGTCGACTTGTAGGTTTCGTAGGTCGCAATGGCCAGAGTATGCGACAGCGCGATGTCGAGCCACGGCATCGCTGCAGCCGACAGTCCAGTCTCGATGCCCTTCGCGAGGGTGCTGCCGACATTCTCGTTGATCTTGTAGCAACCGGTGGGCCCGACCTTCTCCGCCGCCAGACAATCGCGCTGAATCACCATGTTGGCTATTTCGGTGCGGTACAAGGCTACGTCGTAGCGGAACCGGGAGTTCGGCACATAGCCGCGAAAACCGATTTCGTAGGTTTGCATCTCTTCCGGCTTCAGGTTGGCGGCGGGAACGTAGCCATTGTTTCCCGCGTTGTTGGTATTGCCCGGAGTACCGCTGCCCAGCAAAGTGCTCACGCCGGGCGCCAGAAAGCCTTCCGCGTAGCTGGCCCAGACGAGGTTGTTTGGATTGAAATCGTAGGTAGCACCCAGTTTGGGCACATTCTTCTTGAAGGTGGCCTCGCCATCCTTGTTCTTGGTGGTTCGATCATCGACGGTGTAATGAACATTGTCCGCCCGCACGCCGAGGTGCAACCGAAGCTTGTCGATGGGAGAAAGTTCGTAATTGATGAAAGGCGTCAGATACTTCTCGTTGCTCTTGCTGTTGCTGGTCGTGGCGCTCTGCGCGCCTGGCGCGAAATTCCCCAGGAGTCCCTGAGCGTTGGTGTAGAGGTTGGCAAACTGCTTGCTGTCGGAGTCGGAACTCATATTCTCCAAGCCGACATACAGCCGGGAGGCGGCGAAGTCGAAATCCTGCCGGTAGATCGCCTGGGTGCTGGTGACGGTCTGCTTTGAAACGCCGATGGTGTTGGAAAAGGTCGTGTAAGTCGCGGTGTTCCCGTAGGTGGTGCTGTCGACCGTGCGGCGGGATGCCGCAAAAATGAATTCCCCCTTTTCGCCGACCTGCCGTTTGTAGTGGATGGATGGGGTGACATATTTGCTCATGCCGCGACCGTACACGCCGGGTTGCGCCTGTTGCCAGTTGGCGTCGAACTGCGCCTCGGTGAGTTGGCCAGGATAAAGCGCATCGTCGTAGAGATACTCGATTCGGGCATGGAGACTGGAGTATTGGTCCGGCTTGCCGCCAAACTTCATGCTGAAGGAATCCTTGTCCTCTTGCGATCTGTCGCGCCAGCCCTTGTTGCGCATGATGTTGCCGTCAACCGTATAGCCGAAGCCATTCTGGAAGGTGCCGCCGCCATTGACGTCCGTGCGATAGAAGTTGTAGTCCCCGACTTCCTGCGATACCTTCAATTCCCGATCCTTCGGCGGATCGCGGGTGATCACGTTGATGGTGCCGCCGATGGCGTAGCTGCTTTGCAGCACGGAACCGGGGCCGTTGATGAACTCGACCCGCTCGATGTCGTTGTTGTTGGTTTGATCGACAAAGCCATATGTGCCGGTGGGACTGACGCGCAGGCCATCCACCCGGTTGTCTGTGTAGTTCTTGCCGCCCACGGCGATACGCATGTTGCGCGACTTCGACACGCCGGGAACGCGGGAGAGCAGTTCATACAGGGAGGTGACCGATTTTACAATCTCGATGTCCTCCCGGTTCAGGATCGAGCCAGCCATCGGCTTGTCCATTGTCAGGCCGCCAAGCGTCGATTGTTCCCGCGCTTCCTCGATGACCGATAACTTGCCGGAAACCGTCATTTCCTTGAGCTTGGCTTCGTTTTCCTGGGCCAGAACAACACTCGCGTGGAAGACGCCGAGCGCGATGGCAATAGCGAGAGGCCGTTGAACATTGTGCCGTGACTCGGCCTGAAATTTACCAACCATGCTTGAGTGACTCCCTATTTCTGAATTGAAATGACTTCCGGATACCGCCCTGAACGGGCTATCCCTTGGGTTCGGTAATGAAGGCGATGCGGTTGATGCCGGCCTTCTGCGCCACGGCGAGGATGCCGGCCACTTTTTCGTAGCGCGTCCCTCGGTCCGCGCGCAAGTGCAGTTCGGGATTGCGGCTGGCGGTGGCGGTGAAGCGGCCTTCTACTTCACTACGCGGGGCCGGCGCGCCATCAAGGTAGTAGCGGCCCTCGGCATCGAGCGCGAGCTGGATCACCACCGGCTTGTCTTCGACTTTCTGCGAGCTGACCTGGGGCAGATCAATGGGCACTGCCTGGTGCAGCACTGGAATGGTGATGATGAAGATGATCAGGAGCACCAGCATCACGTCCACCATCGGCGTGGTGTTGATCTCCGCCATGGGCTGCGTGATGCCGCCCTCGCCGAAGGAACCGAATGACATGGCGACCTCAGGCGGCCCGCCGCGCCAGGGCGACGGGTGCCGCGCCAGCGGCAGCATGGGTGGGCACGCTGTAAGGTTCTGCGGGACGCCGCGTGCCAGTGGTGAAGTAGGCATGCAGATCGTGGGCGAAGCCGTCGAGCTGGGCCATCACCAGCCGGTTGGCGCGGGTGAGCGCGTTATAGGCGAGCACGGCGGGAATGGCCACGAAGAGGCCGGCTGCCGTCATGATCAGCGCCTCGCCGACGGGGCCGGCGACCTTGTCCAGCACGACGCTGGTGGAACCGGATAGGGCGACCAGTGCGTGGTAGATGCCCCAGACCGTGCCGAAGAGACCGATGAAGGGTGCCGTGGAACCCACCGAGGCGAGAAAGGTGAGGCCGCTTTCCAGGCTGGCCTGGGCCGACAGCATGTAATTGCGCAAGGCACGCGTGACCGATTCGGAGAGGCTGACGCCGGCGCCGAGACTGCGCGAGGCGTGGCAGTTTTTTGCCGGATCACCACAGGTGGCGCATTGCGCCGGGCTGATCGACGCGGTATTGCCGGCGAGCGGGCAACCGTAGGCATCGGCCTCGCGCACAGCGGCGCGTGCCATGCCGACATACAGGCCGGTGCGATCGGCGGCCTCGATTTCCTGAAGTGCCGCAGGCAGGCTGCGCGCCTGCCAAAAAGCTTGTGGCGCGCGTTCGATAGCCAGGTTGATGCGCAGTTGCCGCGCGAAGCGACCGACAATCAACGCCCAACTGAGGACAGACAGCAAGAGCAGGATCAGGGCCGTGACATGGGTAACGATGTCGCCTTGTTGCCAGAAGTGAATCAGACCAAATTGCGTTTGCATGGCGGATCAGCTTTCGAGTTGGAAGGTGATGGGAACCTGGACCCAGGCAGCGATCGTTTGCTCGCCGCGCCGCGCGGGAACGAAGCGCCAGCGGCCGATGGCTTCCTCGGCCGCCTGATCGAGCCGCGCGAAGCCGCTGCTGAGCTTGATCTCGATTTTTTCGGCGAGACCGGCGGCGCTGACATAGACCCGCAGCAACGCCTTGCCCTGCTCGCCAAGGCGGCGCGACGCATGCGGGTAGACGGGCTTTGGGTTGTGCAGGTAATCGGCATCGAAGCGCGCGGGGGTCACCGCCACTGGCGCTGGCGCGGGCGCGACGTTGATCGGCGCCGCGACCGGAGCTGGCGGTTGGGGCGGTACAGTGAAGACGGATGGTGCATCACCGACAACATTGGAAGTCAGCAACTGCTGGGTGGGAGGAGGCAGGCTCTTTTTCGGCTTCAGCGCTTCCGGGGGTTTGGCCGGTTTCGGCGGCTCCGGCAGTATTTCGATCAGGCGCACCGCCATGGGCCGCAGCGCATTTTTCAATTCTTCGGCGGGTACCGCCACCGCCACAAAAGCGATCAGCGCCAGATGCGCCGCCGCCGCTCCGGTGATGGAAAAGAGCGGGCGCTCGGGGCGGCCGACGTCGGGAAGGCGAGGGAAAAGGAGTTCCATGGCGGTCGAAACTATCCTTGAACCGGCCCATGTGCCGCGCCCGACCTCTCGGCCAATCTGGCGGCTGTTTCTGTTGCGGTCCGCGCGAATGGTAACGCGGAGAAGAGACAACGATGCCATCGCATATGGACCTCCCGTGTGAAAGGCGCCAAGGATAGCGAACGGCGACGGCGTGAACCTGCGACATATCGTCGCAGAAACGACGACGGCGCCCATAGGCGCCGTCGTCGTTGCCGGGAATGCCGGAATCAGTGTTTCATGCCGTGAGCGTGGTCTTTGTCCATCGTCGTCGCAGTCGCCAGCGGCTTCACCGGCGCCTTGACCTCGACCGTGGTGCGCTTCTTGTCCTTGCCTTCGATGACCAGCGTCATCGGCACGGTATCACCCTCCTTCATTTGCTGTTTCAAGTCCATCAGCATGACATGATAGCCGCCGGGCTTGAGTTCGACGCCTTTCCCGGCGGGCAGGTCAAGGCCATTGGGCAGGGCGCGCATTTTCATGATTCCCTTGTCCATGGCCATTTCGTGAACCTCGACCAGGCCGGCCACCGGCGACCTGGCCTCGACCAGACGGGCATCCTGAACCGAAGTGATTTGCATGAAGGCGCCGGTAGCCTTCATCGCCGGAACGGTGGCACGCACCCAAGGGTCCTTGACGGTGACCTGAGCGTGAGCGGGGAGAACGAATGCGGCGGAAATTAGCGCGGACAATACGGTGGTGCGAATAGTGCGATTCATGAGAACTCCTGACGATGGCGAAATGGAAACGGCGTGTGAAGTGAACGAACCGAAGCATGGGCCGCGTATACTAATACCATGCGCCTGTACGCAACGTTGACCCAGTCCAAGCTCAATAGACCATGACCACCGGTACCCTGTTCATCGTTTCCGCGCCATCGGGCGCTGGCAAAAGCACGCTGGTGAACCGCCTGCTGGCGGACGACCCGCTGGTGACGCACTCGATCTCCTTCACCACCCGCGCGCCGCGCGCCACGGAGCAGAATGGCCGCGAATACAATTTCATCGACGTGCAGCGCTTTCTCGCCATGCGCGAAAGCGGCGAGTTCGCCGAATGGGCGGAAGTGCACGGGAATTTTTATGGCACCTCGCGCCTCTGGCTTGAGCAGCGCCTGCGGGAAGGCGGCGACATTCTGCTGGAGATCGACTGGCAGGGCGCGCAGCAGATGCGCCGGCAGTTCCCCGAGGCCGTGGGCATTTTCATCCTGCCGCCATCGGTCGCCGAACTGGAGCGCAGGCTGCGCGGTCGCGGCACGGATAGTGAAGATGTCATAGCGCGGCGGGTGGCCGGGGCGCTGGGCGAAATGCGTCACGTAGGGGAGTTTGATTTTGTTATAATCAACAATGACTTGGATGTAGCGCTCGGCGAGCTCAACGCCGCCGTGCGGGCTTCGCGTCTGCGTTTCCCGCGTCAGCGCGCCCGCCACCCCGACGTATTCCGTTTTCTTGATCAGGACTGAACCCCATGGCCCGTGTCACCATCGACGATTGCATCAAACTCATTCCCAACCGCTTTCAGCTCACCCTGGCGGCGACCTATCGCGCCCGCCAGCTCACGCTGGGCAGCACACCGCAGGTGGATCCGGGTCGCGACAAGCCGTGCGTGGTTGCCCTGCGCGAAATCGCATGCGGCAAGGTGGGAATCGAAATTCTCAACCGCAACCAGCCGTAACATCATGCGAACGGGGTGAAACGTGACGGCAAGCGTGCCAACCCCCGTTGCCGGGCCTATTGGCCCCGCTGTCCCCCTGGACTCCGGCGTGGCGCCGGTTGATCTCGCCGAAGATCTCGAGCGCTTCAACGCCCGGCTCGCCACCTATCTCAAGCCCGAGGACATCGCCCGCGTCGGCGCCGCCTACGTGTATGCGGAGGCCGCGCATCGCGGTCAGATGCGCTTCAGCGGCGCGCCCTACATCTCCCATCCGCTGGCCGTGGCGGAAACGCTGGCCGGCTGGCATCTCGACCCGCATGCCCTGATCGCGGCGCTGCTGCACGACGTGATGGAAGACACGGCGATCACCAAGGAACAGATCGCCGAGCGCTTCGGCAAGGTCGCGGCGGAGCTCGTCGATGGCGTCTCCAAGCTCGACCGGATCGAACACCAAACATTCGCGGAAGCCCAGGCCGAGAACTTCCGCAAAATGCTGCTGGCCATGGCGCGCGACGTGCGCGTGATCCTGATCAAGCTGGCGGATCGCCTGCACAACATGCAGACGCTCGATGTTTTGCGCGCCGAAAAGCAGTTGCGCATTGCACGCGAGACGCTCGACATCTACGCGCCGATCGCCAACCGGCTGGGCTTGAACGCGCTTTATCGCGAATTGCAGGAACTGGCTTTCCGTCATGCCCATCCGCTACGCTACGGGATTCTGGCGAAGGCCGTGAAAAGCGCGCGCGGCAACCGGCGCGAGGTAGTCGGCAAGGTTCTCGAAGCCATTCGCAAGGCGCTGCCGGGGGCCGGCATCGAAGCCGAAGTCAAGGGCCGCGAAAAGCATCTCTATGGCATTTATCGCAAGATGCGGGAAAAACACCTGAGCTTTTCCCAGGTGCTGGATATTTATGGCTTTCGCATTATCGTGAAAGATCGCCCCACCTGCTACCTGGCGCTGGGCGCGCTGCATGCGCTGTACCAGCCGGTGCCGGGCAAGATCAAGGACTACATCGCCATCCCCAAGGCCAATGGCTACCAGTCGCTGCATACGACGCTGATCGGGCCTTTCGGCACACCGGTCGAAATCCAGATTCGCGATACCGACATGCATCATGTCGCCGAATCCGGCGTCGCCTCGCACTGGCTGTACAAGGATGAATCGGCGCTCGACCAGTTGCAGAAGAAGACCCACAAGTGGCTGCAATCGCTGGTGGAACTGCAATCGACCACGGGCGATTCCTCGGAATTTCTCGAACACGTCAAGGTCGATCTGTTCCCCAGCGAGGTTTATGTTTTCAGTCCGAAGGGCAAGATATTCGCGCTGCCGCGCGGCGCGACGCCGGTCGATCTAGCCTATGCCGTGCATACCGACATCGGCGACCGCTGCATCGCCTGCCGCATTAATTTTGAAACCATGCCCTTGCGTACGGAGTTGCGCAATGGTGATCGCGTCGAGATCATCACCTCACCCAACGCCGCGCCGAATCCGGCCTGGCTCGGCTATGTCAAAAGCGCGCGGGCGCGCTCCAAAATTCGCCACTTTCTCAATACGCAGCAGAACGCCGAGTCCACCGCGCTCGGCGAACGTCTGCTGGCGGACGCTTTGCGCGATATCGGCCTGGCCCTGGCCAAGCTACCCGCCCAAGCCTGGGAGCGTTTCAAGAAGGCGTCGGGCGCCCGTTCCGAACGCTCGGTGCTGGCCGACATCGGTCTCGGCAAGCGCCTGCCCGCCATTGTTGCGCGTCTGCTGGCGGACGGTGTCGAGCCGGGCGCCGCTGGTGTGGCCGGCGTGGCGCCCGAAAACCGTGCCCATCCGGCCATCCTGATTCATGGTGCGGAAGGCGTTGCAGTAAGACTCGGCACCTGTTGCCGACCGATTCCCGGCGACCCGATTGTCGGCCTTATCCGCAAGGGTCAGGGTCTGGTGGTGCACACCCACGATTGCCAGTCCATCGCCAAATTGCGCAGCGAGCGCGCCAACTGGATCGATGTCGAATGGGAACCGGACATCACCGGGCTATTCGAGGCCAGCATCCGTGTTGTCGTAAAGAACGTGCGTGGCGTGCTGGCCCGGCTCGCCGCCGAAATTGCCGAAACCGGATCCAACATCGTCAATATCAGCATGGACGAAGACAGCGGCGATGCCACCACCCTGTTCTTTACCCTGCAAGTGACCGACCGCATCCATCTCGCCCGCATTTTGCGCGCCCTGCGGCGCGTGCCGGAAGTGGTCCGCATCACCCGTTACGTCGATCCAAAACGCTGACGCCACCGACCCACCCGAAAGGAAATCCCATGGCCCTGTACGAATCCGAGCACACCCAATTCATGCGCGAATGGATGAAAAACCACCCCGAAGAATTACTCGAGCAGCAAAAGGGCCGCGCGCTGTGGTGGGACAAACCACCGCAGACGCCCGAAGCGATGAAGGATCACGCTGCGGCGAAAGTGCCGAACAAACCCGACGGCTTCGACGCCAACTGACGCCGGCGGGCGTCCCGGCGAGGGACGCGATAGCAGCATGCGCCGCCGGGTTGTTCGACATGCCTTAAGAGAAAGTCGGCGCTGGCGAGACGGCGGCGCTCCTTGGCTTGCATGCCCAGGACAAGCGCAATCACCGTCAGAGCGACAGAAGCCACTGTGCCAGATTCCTGAGTTCGGCCGGATCCTTGGTGTCGATGATCTTGTGATTCTCTTCCTCGCCATCGATCTTCACCTTGGGTCCGGTGGTGACGTGCGTGATCACCTTCTCTACGGCATCAGACCTGCCGCTAAATTTGGCGGCTATCTTCCTGTAGGCGGGAGCCCTCTTGTCCTTGTCGATGGCATGGCACTTGAAGCAGTCATTCCTCTTCGCCAGAGCAACTGCGGCATCGGCGTCGGCCTGCGCCTGCACGGAACTGGCGGCGGCAAAGATCAGCGTGGCCGTCAGGGACAAAGCAGTTTTCCTGTTCATAAGAATTCTCCAGAAAAAAGCATGAAAACAGAGTCTCGATAACGATTCGTGGCTGAATTCTTCCCCGAGCCACCGAGGCTCCATCATGCCACGATCCCGCTGCAAAGCATGCGCCCGGCTGTTTCAAAGCCCTCAGTTGCAAAGCCCGCAATTGCCTTATTTTCGTCCAGCGCGCGGTATCGACAACGGGATCCGGGAGTACGCAACACGCTACCGGCTCCGTGCAATAGCCAGCGGGACATCAGCGCAAGTTCGGGTTATAGAGAAAGAGAACCCGGCAAAGGGGTGAATAATAAACCCTGGTAGCGTATCTCACTGATTACGCTGAACATTAATGAGATCGCCGGCAACATGCGTATACACAATTTGTACTTGGGCAGGGGGCGAGACGCCCGCAAGGCAGCGGCCTGCCGTCGACAATCGCATATAACAACATGATAATAAATAGGATATTTGCTTTTATCTAGACTTGGCATCGATCTCGCTTAAGCGGAAGCAAGCACCAAAAAAGTAGAGGTGGCCGAAATGGATGCAAAAGCCAAAATCCTGGTAGTCGATGATGAAGAAGTTGTACGACGCAGTTATGTCAGAACTTTGGCGAGTGAGCGTTGCAGCGTTGAAGCGGTGTGGAATGGCAAAGATGCCTTGCAGGTGATGGAACAGCAGCCATTCGATGTCGTGTTACTCGATCAACGCATGCCCGGAATGGACGGCATGGAGGTTCTGAAGGCGATCAAGGAAAAGTGGCCAGAGAGTGAAGTGATCATGATTACCGGATACCCGGCGGTTGAATTCGCCAAGCAAGCAGTAAGTCTCGGTGCTTATGACTACCTCGCCAAGCCGGTGGGCCCTGACCAGGTGATCGAAGCGGCAAACGGTGCCATGTTGCATAAGAGGTGGGCTCTACACAGTGACCAGCAGGTTTCTGCGTAGATCTTGGATAGAGAGTTGATAAAAGGAGTATTGAAATGAGCGCACTACATAAAGTATTGGTTGTCGATGATGATCCGGTGGTAAGCAAGAGCTTTAACCGGGTGTTATCACAAAAAGGGTACGTCGTGGTAAGCGCCGCGAATGCGCAGGAAGCATTGAACAAGGTGCAAGAAGGCGAATACGACGTTGTCTTCACGGATATCAAGATGCCTGGCATGAGTGGTATCGAACTTGCCGAGCGGCTCAAGGTTGAGCGCCCTTGGACGCCAGTGGTTATCGTCACCGGATTCGGCTCCACGTCGAATCAGGCGCGGGCCGAGGCGGCGGGCGTGTCGTCCTTCCTGCAAAAGCCTCTGTCGCCGGAAATGATTGAAGGAAGCATGCGCAAGGCGCTGCTTGACGCCGTGCCGACCATCCTTCCCGGTCTGGTTGAGGCCGTAAGTCCGGCACCGGTCGAACAGGAAAGCGCGCAGGAAAGTCATCTGAAGAAGGTTGGCCTCTTCATGGCGGCTCCCTTCATTGGCTTGCTGTATGCGGTGCTGTTCCCCTTCGTCGGCTTGGGTGCGTTGGCAGTCTTCGGCATCAAGGCGTTTGCCAATTCAGCGGCGCCCCGGAAGCTGCTCACCTTCACGAAGAACGTGGCGCTGTTCTTGGCCGCTCCCTTCCTCGGCTTGGCCTACGCTCTGATGCTTCCGATCGTTGGCGTGGGCACCGTGGCATGGATTGGAATCCAGGCGCTGAAAAAGAATCCTGCCGCAATGAAGGCCGTTACGTTCATCGCCTCGCCCTTCATCGGTCTGGCCTTCATCGTCGCGCTTCCCATCGTCGGTACCGCAATGCTGGCCTGGGTTGGTGTGCAGGCACTGATCAAGAAGCCCGTGGTTGAATGAGCCGCGCCAAGATATCACACCACGAAGTGAATGTCGTAATGTCACACGCTGGAACGAAGCGAACACCCTCGAGGATGTCATACTCCCCGAGGGTGTTCGCTTCCGTTGATTCAATCCCGGTCGTTTTTGTCCATTGAGGCGATGGGTTTGCAAAAAAACCGGAGTGTGGGAGCGTAGCCAGGTTCGCGCTACGCGCGTCGAAGTGCTTTGTGTTCTTGGGGAATTTCAATGAATAGTACCTGGATAGTGGGCCGGCTGAGTCCTGCCGCAACCGACAAAAAGCTGATTTTGGCGTGCACGCTCACGCTCTTTCTTTTTATTCCGGGAATAACTGCACATGCCGAGGAAGATGGTCTGTCCACCGAAACCAAGGCCTGCCTGAAATGCCACGACAAGGAGGGCCAGGAAAAGACCCTCGAAAATAATGAGAAGTTGTCATTGCATGTTTCCACGAAAGCCTTCATGGAGTCCATGCACAAGAAGACCGACTGCGAAGACTGCCACTCGGGCATCGACGCCAAGAAGCACGGCAAGGAAAAAGCCAGTATCAAGAGCAAGCGGGAGTTTACCCTCGGCTTGAAGGAGTCCTGCCGCGACTGCCACAAGAAGAACTTCAAAACCTACGAGGATGGTCTTCATGCGGCGCTAGTCAAGGAAGGCAACGACAAGGCTCCACTGTGTTCGGATTGCCATAATTCACATACGCTACGTTCTGTGAAAATTCTTGAGCCGATCGCGACGACGCCCTGCGCGAAGTGTCACGAGGACATCTTCAAGGCCTATTCGAAGGACGTGCATGGCCTGGAGCGCGTTGCCAAGGGCAAGGCCGCACCCATCTGCGCCGATTGCCACAAGACTCATGACATCAAGGCGGCTTCATTCGGTGACGGTGTAAAAGACGCCTGTCTTTCCTGTCACAAGAACGCAGACATGGAACACAAGGACTGGTTGCCGAACGCGGCCCGGCACTTTGAGGCGATCTCGTGTCCAGTCTGTCATGCTCCCACCTCGCAGCGCCGAGTCAATCTCAGGCTTTACGACGGACTGGCAAAACGTCAGCTTTCGGAAAAGACCGGCGTGCCGCAGTTTGAAAAGCGCACCGGTGCCGCTGACACCAACAATGCGGGTCTGGATGAAAGAGCGCTTTGGAGTCTGCTCAAGGAATTCAATCAGGACAGCGGAGGTGGCAACACCCTCTTGCGTGGCCGCCTGGAGGTGCGTTCCGGTATCGAGGCGCATCAGATCAGCGAGAAGTCCAAGGCGATCAAGGACTGCAAGATCTGCCACCAAAAAGGCGCGGAGCCCTTTCAAAGCGTAACGCTGACAATCGCCGGCCCGGATGGCATGCCCTTGCGCCATGGCGTCCAAAAGGACGTATTGAATTCGCTGCAATCGATGGAGTCCGTGCGCGGGTTCTACGCCATCGGCAGCACACGCATCAAGTTGCTGGATACCGTGCTGGTACTGGTTGTCCTAGCCGGCATCGGCGGACCGCTGGCGCACATGACGATCAAATGGCTATTCAGGAAAGCGCGGCAAAGACGCGAGGCCGAGCAATTCGCCACCATTGACCGGGCCGGTAGCCCGGCCCCTAACGCGGCGCGCCACACCGGCGACGACGCCTGAGAACAGCAGGAGACGACCATGAACAAGATCTATATCAATCCGCTTCCGGTCAGGATCTGGCACTGGACCAATGCCGCCGGATTTCTGTTGCTGATCGCAAGCGGTCTGCAGATCAGGTATCTCGACCTGTTCCAGTGGGTTCCATTCCGCACGGCGGTGGTCGCCCATAACTGGATCGGTTTTGTGCTGATCGGCAATTTCTTCGTGTGGCTGAGCTTTTATCTGTTCTCGGACAAGATCAAGGTCTACCACCCCGAACTGAACCCGATGAAGTATTTCCAGGCCAGCTTCCGCCAAATGCGGTTCTATGGGTATGGCGTCTTCAAGGGCGACCCGAATCCGCATCATGCGAGCGCTTACCGCAAATTTAACGCCTTGCAGAGCATGGCTTACCAGATCATCATGATGCTGATCGTGCCCTTGCAGTTCTTCACGGGCGTGCTGCTATGGGATGTCGCGCGTTTTTCATCCATGGTCGAGATGTTTGGCGGAGTGCGCGTCGTCGATACGGTGCATGTGGTGTTTTTTATTTTCTTCACCGGCTTTATCTTCATCCACCCTTACCTGGCCAGCCTCAGCGAGAAGCCTTGGGCGCATTTCAAGTCGATGATTACCGGGTACGAGGAAGTCGAAGACAGGCGGGCGCACGACGCTTCGCCCTGAAAACCGGCTACCCAGCGACAACTCGATAACGAATCAACTGCGGCGCGTTTCACGCGCCGCACCACCAAATCAGGGCGATTCGGAGTCGTTGGGATCGTATTCGGTATCCCGCACCCGAATGTTGTACTTCTTCATGAGCGCCTGAAAATTCGAGCGTTGCATGCCGGTCTCTTCGGCGCTGCGGGTGACGTTCGAATCATTTCTCTTGAGCGTTTCCTGAATAAACAACTTCTCGACATCTTCAACCGATTTCTCTCGGGCAATTTTCTTGATCCGTTTGAGATCCTCGCTAGTTCTTGGCACTTCAAGACCCGATGGCGGCGAAGGTTCGATGATACTAACCAGATGGGCCTGACGGATGATGTTGTCAGAAGCGAGAATCGCGGCGCGGTGCATGGTGTTCTCGAGTTCACGCACATTGCCGGGCCAGTCATGGTTCGTCAGCATGCTCATGGCCCCCGCCGAAATTCCGGACACCGGCTTTTCCAGCTCGCCGCAAAATATCTTGAGGAAGTGAAAGGCGAGGGCTGGAATGTCTTCGCGGCGCTCTCGCAGGGCTGGCGAATGAATGGGGAACACATTGATCCGGTAATAGAGATCTTCGCGGAACGTACCGTCGGCCACCATCGCCTTGAGATCCTTGTTGGTCGCGGTGACAATCCTGACATTGGTGGTCTGCGTGCTGGTACTGCCGACCGGCCTGAATTCGCGTTCCTGAATGACGCGGAGCAATTTGGCCTGGGTCGATAGCGGGATATTTCCAAATTCATCGAGGAACAGTGTGCCATTGTTGGCGACTTCGAACATGCCGCGTTTATTCGCCACCGCACCGGTAAATGATCCCTTGACGTGGCCGAACAACTCACTCTCCAACAGATTCTCGCTCAGCGTATTGCAATCGACCGTAACGAAGGGGTGGTCCTTACGCAAACTGTTGTAGTGAATGGCGCGGGCAATCATTTCCTTGCCGGTGCCACTTTCTCCCGTAATCAGCACCGTACTGTTGGTCGGCGCACACTTCGCAATCAGGCGGTAGACACTCTGCATCGGCGGACTGGAGCCGATGATGTTCTCGAAACTATACTTTGAATTAACCTCGTTCTTGAGGTTGCGGTTCTCTTCCAGCAAGCGCCGCCGTTCCAGCGCACGATCCACCACGTGCTTGAATTCATCTGGATCGAAGGGCTTCGACAAATAATCGAAAGCACCGAGTTTCATTGCCTTTACGGCCGTCTGAATCTGGGACAGACCCGTCACCATGATGACATCAACGTCCGGATGCCGCTCCTTCACCTGCTGCAAGACCTCGAGTCCATCAATCTTGGGCATCATGATGTCGAGCACAACAACGTCGTAATCCGTCTCGTCGACTTTCCTCAATGCCTCGGCGCCACTCTGCACAGAATCTACGACGTAAATGCTGTCACTGAGTATGCGCAGGCAACTCCGAATGACAATCTCCTCGTCGTCAACAAGTAATATTCTGGCACTCATAGGGTGGTTTCACCTGTCTTGCCGTTAGTACCACCGTACGGAGACCTTATCGGCAGCAGGACGCGGAACGTGGCGCCCTCGCCAACGACGCTCTCGACATTGATTCTTCCGCCATGGGCATTGATGATGCCAAAACTGACCGACAAACCCAGCCCTGTTCCTTTGCCAACTTCCTTCGACGTAAAAAATGGATCGAAAATACGCAGCAGGTTGCCTTCCGGAATGCCACAGCCCGTGTCCTTGACAACAATTTCAACCATCGGCACAGGTTCAGCACCAGGTTTGACTGGGACTTTGCCAATGTAAGGGTGGCTTTCCACGGTGATGTGGCCCCGGCCCTCGATGGCCTGCTCGGCGTTGACCAGCAAATTCAGAATGACTTGTTTGATCAGGTCGGCGTCACCCCACACCTGAGGCAGGCCGGGATCAAGATCGGTGGTGATCTCGATTTCGTGCAGGCTTGCCGGCCGATCGGTAAACCGCACCGTTTCCTCGATGACTTGATTGAGATTGAACCATCCCTTTTCCGGAACCTTCTCCCGCGCGAAATCGAGAAGTCGCTTGATGATGCTGGCACAGCGCTTGGTCTCGCCGATGACCAGGTCCAAATCCTCCGCGTCCTCGCTGCCATCAGGCATTTTCCTGCGCAGGAGAGAAGTGAAGGTCAGCACACCGGTCAGTGGATTGTTCAATTCATGGGCGATGCCTGCCGCCAGCACACCGACCGACGCCAGTTTTTCTCCCTGTGCGACCTCCGCCTCGGCGACACGCAATTCTTCGGTCCTTTGTTCTACTTTCAATTCCAGAGAATTCACCAACCCGAGTATCTCCGCCCTTGATTCACTTAGCGCGAGCGTCATCCTGTTGAAAGAAGCCGCCACGCGGCCGAACTCATCATCACTGCGCACCGGAATATGCCCGTCAAGGTGTCCGGAGGCTATCATTTCAGCACCGGACTCCAGATCATCTAATGGGCGGTAGATCAGGCGCTGGAGCAACAACCCAACGCCAACGGAAAAAAGAAAAATAAACCCCGCCGAAATGCCGACGATGTGCACGGTATGCGCGCTCGTCGTCCGGTCTATCTCATCAAGGGAATAGGCAATATCGACGACACCGAGCACGGTCTGGCTTGCCGGATGTTCATGGCACGACGCGGATGAACATGACGGTTCATTGCGTATCGCGTGCATGGTAGCAAGAGATCTGTGCCCGTCCGAGGATTCAATAATCCGCCAGCGCTTGTCATCGGGGAGTTGCAGCAGGGGTTTGCTGGTCTTGTGGCAATGGACACAAGGCTCTTCGTTCTGTTCTATCGAATAGCCAAATTCCTCGGGGCGGCTTGAGTGAATGATCGTGCCGTCCGCGCTGATCACCCTGACCCGCTCGATGCCCTTCTGCTTTCCGATGTCCTCGATGATCTTTTCAGCGACATCTCGCTTGTTGACCAGCATCGCGTGGCGGGTACTGGCAACAACCACGTCGGCAATTTGCGTGACATGCCTCGAAGCCACATCTTGCAGGTCAACCCGCCGGTGCTCAAGAATAAGTACCGTGAACAAGGTCATCGCCACTGAAAGCGCGATGAACAGATACAGGCCTACCTTGAGATTCAGTTTCATTGGAAGCGTTTATGAGATCGATCCAACGAACGCCAGCCCTCCGTGTTGTTGCCCTGCGGTCATCCCGCTTCAGGGCGCTTGCCCTGAAGCGGGAATCTCTCAGTGACCGCCGCCGAAGAATCCGATCACAATCAACACCAGCAAGGTCAGACCGAAGGCCAGCAGCACCAGACCCAGGATCTTCGAGGCCGCGGTGAAGGGCGCCGACGGCGCATCCACCAGATACTTCTCAAGCTGGCCGCTCGCCACCAGCCGATCGTACTGTGCCCGGTGCTCGTGCTTGAACTCTTGCAGCGACTGCGTACCGGTGAACATCACGACATCCGGCGGCGGCAGTTTATCGGGCCGAAAGTGGTTGTTGAAGAAGTGCACCGTGAAGAGGAACACGGCGGCGAGTACAGCTTCTTCGCCATGCACCACCATCGCGATGTTGAACACCCAGCCCGGCAGATAGGCAGCTACCACGTGCGGGAAGGCAAGCATTGCCCCGCTACCGCCGATGATGGCCATACCCCAGAACACCGCCCAGTAGTCGAACTTCTCCCAGTAGGCCCAGCGTTCAATGCTCGGGCGCGGGCCCATGCCGAAGAACCACTTGAACATGCCGATCAGGTCGTAACCGTCCTTCCAGTTCGGCACGAAGGAATCCGGGCCGAAGAAACTGAAGTCCTTCCAGTTCCGCGACAGGTTGATGACTACCGCCACCAGGTGGATGGCGAAGATGCTCAGCATGGTATAAGCCGCAAAACGGTGTACCTGTCCGGCCACTTTCGGGCTACCCAATGCCGCCATCACCGTCTTGGCCCAGCCGGCCTCGGGGAAGAACGCCGCCATCCCTGTCAGCACCAGCGTCATCACGCTCAGGGCGAAGACCAGGTGCGCAAGACGCCACATCGGGCCAAAGCGCCTGACATGCTTGGAGGCGAACTCCGCCGGCAACTTGTCGGTCATGACGTGCGGCACGTTCTTGCCTTGCTTGCGATCCGCATATTCGCGATAGAACCATAGTATGGAATGCGCCCAGAAGAAGGCGAACACGCCAACCAGCAGCGCAATCATGGCCTTGGTGGTGAGCCAGATTTCCGGATACTTGGCGAAGTCGTGAGCGTTGCCATGCGGGCTGAAGCTATTGAAACCGGCGGTCGCCAGAGGCAGATCCTTCTTGCCGCTGTGACACTTCTGGCAGGTCTTCAGCCGATTCTTCTCGTTCATCTTCGACTTCGGATCTTTCGACGGCTGGATGGCGTGGCTGCCGTGGCAATCGGCGCACTTGGCGGTATAGGCATAGCCCAGCCGGTTGACCTGGCCGTGATAGGAGGCCTTGTAGGAGTCGTAGGCATCCTTGTGGCAGTCACCGCAACTGGCGGTAATCGCCAGCTTCGCCTTCTCCAGCGAAGCGCCAATGATGTCGTGGGTGGTGTGGCAATCCGAACAAACAGCCGACTTCAGGTTGTGCTTGTCCTTGGCCTCCTTGCCGTGAATCGACTCGCCCCATTCTTCCAGTTGGTCCGTATGGCATTTGTCGCCGCAGATACCTGGCACGGTAAGGTGCCACTCCTTGCGCTCGGCGGTGCCGCGCGGCGGCACATCGAAAGCATGCACGTTGTGGCAATCGCTGCAAACGGCATTGAGCCTGGTCGGATCATCCTTGTTCTGCCTGGCGTGCAGGGATGCCCGGTAAGCCTCGACATTGGCGACGACGATGCCCAGGCGGGGCATGTCCTTGTCCTTGTTTTCCTTCTTCGCGGCGTCCCACAAATCAATGTGGCACTGCGCGCACTCGGCCTTCTTGGCGTCGGGCGATTTCTTGTGGGGGGCGACGCTATCGGTAATTTCCTTGTGGCAGGCGACGCATTCCATCTTCGCATGCACGCTCTTGGCGTATTTGTCCGGCTTGACTTCATGCAACGCACGTTTGGCGCCCTCGGCGGCCGGCACTTCCAGCTTGCCTTTCTTGCCGTCATGGCAGCTCTGACAGGTCGCGTTGTCGAGTTTATGCGAAGCAGGTGCCGGATCGTCGGCTGCCGCGGTCAAACTACTGACCAAGCCGACCGTCGCCGCCACAAGCCAAGCTGCAAAGGTGTTGATACGCATGTTTGGAACTCCCCGATAGCTCGTTGTTTTTTGCTCGCCATGTCCTGGCTGCGACGAGTGACTATCGCTTGCGCGGACAGAAAAGCGAAATCTTTTTAGGTCCTTCCCTCGCCGGCCCAAAATTCAAGCGAGGCGCTTCAGGCGCCGGAGCGCCTGAAAAAACCTGCCGGGGCCGCTAATTATTAGTATTAGCCCCGGCAGGCGATCCTGGATCAGCGCGACAGAATCCAGCCAGCCAGGTTCTTCTGCTCAGCCGCATCCTTGGTTTCGATGATCTTGTGATCTTCCTCGCTACCGTCCTCGAGCTTGACTTTCTTGCCCTTGGTCATCATTTCAATGATCTTCGCCTCGCCATCGGCCTTGCCCTTGTACTTGGCGGCAACCTTCTTGTAGGACGGGCCCTTCTTGGTCTTGTCCACGGCGTGGCACTTGGTGCAGTCGTTCTTCTTGGCTAGAGCCATGGCGGCGGCTTCATCGACCGCTGCCTGCGCCGGGGTCAGGCCAGCCAGCGCAACGAACAGGGAACCGGTCAACAAAAGAGTGGTGGTGGTTTTCATGATATGACTCCGAAATAAGTGTTAATGAATTGAAAGTAAAGCGTGCTAATAAGTGATTTTCTTTATTGATTCAGTCCATAAGCGCGGGGATTCTAACCCATTCAACAGGTCAGCTCAATGCAACCGCGCCAGGTCCGCCTCCATGTGCAGGAATAGCGCAGTGAAGTCGACCAGTTCCCGGTAGAACGCCAGTTCGGCGCCCGCCTTGACGGCAGTGGCGAACTTGCCGAACCAGACATTCAGATGCTCGACCACGAAGCGGCGGTGCAGCACGTTGGCGGCCACCAGATCGTCCGCGTTGCCGCTGATTTTCGCCTGGTTCCGGGCGAAGTTCTGGGCAAAAATCAGAAGGTAGAGAAATTCCAGTTCGATCGCGACATGGTCCGGCAATTCGTGAAGGTCTTCGCTGACCTCGAAGCCGCCTTGCTCGTAAAAATCCAGCACCGCGGTCGTCGCCGCGTCCCTTTGCGACTGGTCGTCGGTCAGCCAGAACGTGGCGTAGGGCAAGGCCAGAACCTGACCCGGCGCGATGATGAAAAGCCGGCTGTAATCGAGCAGCAAGGTCTCGATGTCCTGCGCGACGAACGCCTCCCCCAGCCTGCGGGCGCACGCGGCGAGTTCCGGATCAATGGCGGTAGCGGCGGCCAGCATCGAGTCGAACAGGTGTTCCTCGCTGAATTCCGTGGCGGGCTGGTAATAGCAGGCGGAAAGGAAGCGGCACAAATCCTCGCGCGCACCCGCCTTGCCGTTGACGTAGTCGGTCAATTGCATCTCCTGAAACTGAAACAAATCGTCCGGCGCGACCGGAATGGCCGCGCCCGACGATGAAAAAAAGGGCCGGCTAACCACCGGCCCTCAATGCTTACATCAGTGAATCAAGCGCGCGAACTGTACTTGCCCACATAATACACATTGGGCTTGGTACCCGCCTCTTCCTTCAGGCGGAAGGTCTTGTCCTTCTTCAGGATCTGCGCGATCTTGCTGTTCGGATCCTGTTGATCGCCAAAGATGCGCGCCTGGGCCGGGCAAACCTCGACGCAGGCCGGTTGCAGGCCATTGAGCGTGCGGTGATAACAGAACGTGCACTTCTCGATTACGTCGTCCTTGCGAATCGGCTGCAAGTCGCTGCCCTTCCACTCCATCATGGCAGGAACCCTGGCGCCGGCCTTGGCCGCCACTTCCGCACCGGAAGACGTACCGCCAGCAATGGCGGCCTTCTTGTCGGCCCAGAACGGCTGCGCTTCTTCTTCTGCGCCATTGAGACTGATGACGCTGTAGGTCTCGCCGTTGAGGCTCTTGGCGTCGAGCTTCGGATGACTGTAAGGGCACTTCTTCTGGCACTCGCCGCAGCCGATGCACAGCTCCGGATTGTGCAGGGTAATGCCTTCCGGCGTCTTGAACAGCGCCTTGTACGGATTGCCCTTGCCGGCCTTTTCCTTGTTGCCCGGACACACCTTGATGCAGGGCGCGTCGTCGCAGTGATTGCACAGCACCGGCATTACAACGTGCTTGGTGTTGGGAAACGTGCCCTCGCTGTGCATCAGGAAGTCGGCCCAGTTGTGGCTTTGGCCGGATTCCTTGTTGCGGTTGCGCGTGTTGTTTTCAGCCTTGCAGGCAAAGGCACAGGCGCCGCAGCCAACGCACCGTCCCAGATCGATAACCATTCCAAATTTCATCATTTTCTCCTTATGGACGGCGCTTAGGCCTTGGTGATCCGCACACCGGTGAAGCCACCGTTGCGCGCCGTGGCGCCACTCATCCGGTCATAGTCATCGACCAGGATCTCGTTGTTGTTGCCACCTAGCGGGACTGCCTTGGCGTAGTCCTTGGAAGCCACTCGGCCATAGGCCCAGTGCCCCTGGCCGTAGCACTTGGCCACGGTGCCGGCAC
This sequence comes from Sulfuritalea sp., assembly GCA_023229545.1. Taxonomy (GTDB): domain Bacteria; phylum Pseudomonadota; class Gammaproteobacteria; order Burkholderiales; family Rhodocyclaceae; genus Sulfuritalea. The sequence goes on from JALNZB010000009.1 coordinate 27,013, forward strand.
GCACGCCTTCCCACAACTTGAGCGTGGTGGTGACACTGCCCGCCGGCGAGGTGATCTTCACCGTGTCGCCAGTCTTCAGGCCCAGCTTGGCGCCATCGACCGGGTTCATCTTGACCACGTCGCCCCAGGACACATCGCCCGGATCGACCTTCTTGAACTCCTGATACCAGGGCAGGTTCTGCGAACGGCCTTCGCGATTCAGGCGCGACTTGTAGTCGATGAAGGTGAAAGGATATTCCTCCATGCTACCGTGGCGCTTGGGCACTTCGTAGTGCGGCACGAAGACCAGCTCGCCTTGAGCCGTGTAGCCGCTGGCGGCGACGGCTTCGTCGATGCTGCACTTGTTCTTTTCGGCGTGGCCCGCGAGCGCTTTCTTCAGCGTTGCGCTGTAGAACTCGAACTTCTTGGTCTCGCTCTTGAACTTGCCGCCCCAGCCCTTCTTGACCGTGTAGCGCGGGCCGGAGAACATGCCCTTGGCCTTGAACTCGGCCCAGCCCTTGATCTGGGCGTCGCCCTTCAGCACTTCCTTGCCATCCCAGATCGGCGCGCTGAGGAACTTGGCGACAGTCTCGGCGAATTCCAGCGAGTTGGTCGCCGACTTGCCGGTCTCGGGGTCCTTGATGGTGTCGTAGTAATCGGCCATCTTGGCCCAGCCCTTGGCCTTCAGCTTCTGCGCCAGCAGCCACATCACTTCGGTCTCTTCCTGCTTGCCCTCGGTGACGCGCTTGATCGGGTTCTGCTGGATCGAGGCGTAGGCATAACCGTTGGACATGTTGGTGACGATATTCCAGCCCTCGGAACTGTTGTGGGTGGAAGGCAGCACGATGTCGGCAAACTGCGTCGTCTCCGACGGGTTGGTGACCAGGTGGCAGAAGAACGGCACTTTCGACAGCGCTTCGATCCAGCGGTTGGCACCGGTGCCCGAGTGGGCAAAGTTGCTGAACGTGGAGATCGCGACCTTGACGAAGCCGGGGTTCTTCAGAATCTCGTTCGGCACGTTGTTGACGTTCGAGGTCTGGAAGCCGGGGAAGTCCTTCTTGCCACGGTTGCTCATCAGGTGGTTGTGGGAACCATGCGCGGCGATTTCGTCGATGAAGGGCTTCTTGTCGGCGAATTTGTTCAGCTTGGGACCGCTGGCGCCTTCCCAGACCACGACATCGATCGAACCGAACAAGCCGTTCAGGGCATACACCGCCATCGCGGCATAGGTGCCGCGCGGCCACATCGCCGCGCCGGGGCCCATCCAGACTGCGGTGTTGGGTGCGTGCTTGGCCATGGTGCGGGCCACACGCACGATCTGGTCGGCGGGAATGCCGCATTCCTTTTCGGCGAAGGCCGGGGTGCGGTCCTTGAGTTCGAGGTTCCACCACTTGACCAGGCCCGAGGTCTCCTTCTCGGCGAAGGATTCTTCATCGACGGTTTGGCCGGCGACAAAGAGGTTCTTGCCTTCATTGAAGTTGCCGACGAATTCCTTGTTCCACGTGCCTTCGGTGAGGACCACGTGGGCGATGGCGCCGGCCAGCGCGCCGTCGGTGCCGGGCTTGACCGGCAGCCACTCCTGGCCCTTGGCGGCGGTATTGGACAGGCGCGGATCGACCGTGATGACGGCGCCGCGAGCGACGATTTCATGGAAGCGGTGGATGGCGTTCGGCACCTGGCGATTGGAGGCCAGCGGGTCGGTGCCCCAGATCACCAGGCAGTTGGTCTTTTCCAGGTCATAGTCGCGGTAGCCAGCGTAACCTTGCGTCATGCGCGGGCCCATTTTCTCGGCCTCGGCGCAGATGGCGCTGTGGGAGAAGTAGTTGCCGGTGCCCCAGACCTTGGACAGCACGCCGTAACACAGATCCTGCGTGAGCGGGCCGTAACGACCGCGCATGTAGAGCAGCTTTTCGGGCTCGTGGGCCTTGCGCAGTTCCATCATCTTGTCGGCGACGATATTGAGCGCCTCGTCCCAAGAGATCGGCACGAACTTCGGATCGACGCCACGGCCCTTCATCGGATTGGTCCGCTTCAACGGCACCCTGACGCGGTCCGGATCGTAGGTCATCTGCGGAATCAGGTGGCCGCGCGGACAGCAATAACCGTGATTGCTCTTGGAAATCTCGTTGCCGCGCACGCGGGTCATGCGCCCGTTCTGCACGTAGATCTGGAGCGCGCACCATTGCGTGCAGCCCTGGCAGGTGGTAGCCACCCACTCGCCCTTGGGCGGAGTGGTGGGCCCGGCCTTGCGCGGAGCAAAAGCATTTATCACCGGGGCCGGCGCGGCTTTCGCCTTCGCCTTGGCGGGCGCAGCCATCGCGCTGCCTGCGGCCGTCAAGGCGGCGGACGCTGCCGACGCCTTGATAAAATCACGTCTTGTCAACTTCATGACTACCTCCTGTTGTATCAAAAATCATCAATTTGAAAACCTGGAAGCCTGCTCGACTACTTCAGCATGGTCCCAGACCAGCCTGTTACCCGTGCGCCGTGCTATTGTGGCCTGATATCCCCTGTTTGCTGGCGAAGCCACGTTACCTCGCGGTAACCTGAAATCGATGCCGGCGAGCCTTGCCATTCACTACCCCCCCCCGCAAGCACGCGCCGGCAAAAGTCGGCGCTGATGATACGGCGCTGCATGCACCTGTTTCGACAGCGCATTCGGAGCACAACTGGCGATAAACGCATGAAGGGATCGGAGATTCACACTGAGTGCCTGAACAACATGTTGATTAGTTCACTGCGATAACCATGCCACGTCAAGAAATCCACGGGGTTTCAGGGTATTGGGCTTTTCTGCTACCCCTGCCTGGCGGTCGAAAAGGGCAAAGCAGGTTAAGATAGTTACCACACCGTAACGAAAGATATATCCATGACCCAGAACACCACGGATGCGTTACCAAGCAGTAACCGACGCCGCTGGCTGATGGCCGGCGGATGTCTCGCCGCCGCCGGACTGATCGGCCTGTCGCGCAAGGCACACGCCGCGAACAGCAAACTGCGCGTTGGCATGACCCCGGCGTTCCTGCATGATCAGCACAGCCTGCTCGACGAATGGCGCGATTTCATGGCGGCGTCCCTGAAGCGCCCGGTGGAGTTCGTCCAGCGCGACAGCTACCGCGAAACCATGGATCTGCTGCAACTGGAAAAACTGGACTTCGCCTGGATCTGTGACTACCCGTATCTGCATCTCAAGGAGGTGGTGCGCCTGCTGGCGGTGCCGCTTTATCAGGGGCGGCCGTATTACCAATGTCATGTGATCGTGCGCAAGGACAATACCGTAGCGCGTTCAATCGCCGATCTCGGGGGCAGCGTGTTTGCCTATGCCGATCCGTACTCGAACACCGGCTATCTGTCGCCGCGTTACGAAATCCGCCAGTTGGGACGCGATCCCGCCGTTTTCTTTCGCAAGACCTTTTTCACCTGGTCGCATCGCAAGGTGGTCGAGGCGGTTGCCAGCGGACTGGCGCAGGGCGGCGCGGTGGACAGCTATATCCGGGACACCCTGGTCCACGTCGAGCCGGCGCTGGCCTTGCGCACCCGCGTCATCTGGCGCTCGCCGGAGTATGGTTTCCCGCCCTTTGTCGCCCATCGCTCGGTCTCCGCCGAGGATTTTCAGCTCATGCAGCGCCACCTGCTCGACACGACAAAAACCGAGGCGGGACGCCGTCTGCTCGCCCGCCTGCACCTAGATGGGTTCACTGTCGGCAGTCCGGCCCTGTATGAAGGTGTGGCGCGGATGATGCGCGCCTTCGGCGAAGCCTGAACACCCCGATGCGCTGGCTGTTCAATCTCTCCTTCCGCCACAAGATTCCGCTGTGGTCCTCGTTCCTGATCGGCTTTTCGATTTTCGTCGTCGGCGCGGCGCTGATGGCGCGCGCCTATGAGGACATGAAGAGCGCGGTGGTCATCAGCGCCGAAAATCTTGGTCATACGCTCGCGAATACCGTGGCGCCGACATTGTTGCACGACGATACATGGCGCGCCTTCGAGATCGTGCGTTCGCCGATCCGCGGCGAATCGACGCATACGCCGGTTGAAGTCGACGCCGTGGTGGTTCTGGGACGGGATCGCCGGGTCTTTGTCTCCAGCGATCCCGAAACGCTGCCAATGCTGACCGAAGCCGCGAATCTCGGCCCCGACTGGCAACGGTTAAGCGATTGGCTTGTCCCGGAGACGAACTGGCCGCTGGTGCTGGAGCCGGATAACTCAAACTATCTCTACCTGGTCCTGCCGATTACCGACAACGACGCGCAACTGGGGCACTTGGTGCTGCGTTACGCCAAGTCGGTGTTTCATCCCTGGTTCATCGCCGCCAGTTGGCAGGCGGCAGGCATTGGCCTGCTGGTGCTGGCGATCCTGATCCCCATCAACTGGTACTGGGCCAGCCGCATGGCGACGCCGCTGGTCGATCTGGCGCGGCGCATGGGCACCATGCCGGAAACCGTACCGCAACCGCTGCCGCCCGACATGTACCCATATCATGACGAGCTCGGCCAGTTGTTCCACGCCTACGACCGCATGGTGCTGGCGCTGCGCGACAAGGCCGCACTTGAAAACGAAATGGTCAAGTCGGAACGGCTGGCCGCGATCGGCCAGCTCACCGCCGGCATCGCCCACGAAATCAACAACCCGCTGGCCGGGCTGATCACAGCCATCGACACGCTCAAGCTGCGGCGCGATCTCGATCCGCGCGCGATGCGCCACCTCGATCTGATCGATCGCGGTCTGATGCAGATTCGCGATACCGTCGCCGCGCTGCTGGTGCAGACCAAGGTGCAGGCTCGACCGCTGAACCAGCACGACCTGGAGGATATTCGCACCCTGATCCAGCCGCAGATCAGCAAGCGCCACATCCGGCTCGACTGGTCGGCCAAGATGCCAGATGAGTTACCGGCGCCGGCCAGTCTGGTGCGCCAGATTCTCATCAACCTGTTGCTCAACGCCGTGCAGGCGGCGACCGACGGCGGCCACGTGAGTCTATGGCTGGGCCGCAAGGACGACTCGGAATCCTGCCTGTCGATTGTGGTCTGCAACGACGGGGCTCTCCTCGACGAAGAACGGCTTGCCCATTTGTTCGAGCCGTTCTCGACCACTCGCGCCGGCGGGCACGGCCTCGGGCTGTGGATGACCTACCAGATCGTGACTCAGCTTGAAGGCCGCATTTCCGCGCGGAATATCGACGACCGGGTCGAGTTCGTGGTCAACCTGCCTCTTGGAGAAAATTCATGCAGCACCGCATCGGCCTGATCGAGGACGACCCCATCATAGGCGAGGCGCTTTCCGAGCGACTCGACTTCGAGGGTTTCACCTGCGACTGGTTCCGCGACGGCAAATCCGCCCGGCGCGGCCTCGGCCAGCGCCGCTACAGCGTGGTGGTCAGCGACATCAATCTGCCGGACATCAGTGGCGAACAGTTGTTCAGCGATCTGCTCGCCAGCGGACTGTCCCTCGCCCCGTTCATTTTCATCACCGGCTACGGCGCCATCGATCAGGCGGTGCGCCTGCTTAAACTGGGCGCCCAAGACTACGTCACCAAACCCTTCAACGTCGGCGAACTGATCGCCAAGATACGCGGACTGTGCGAGCGCCAGCAGCCCGCGGCGGATGCCGATGCCATACTCGGCATATCGCCGCCGATGCGGCATATCGAGGCGCTGCTGCCGCGCCTGGCCGCCAGCCGCAGCGCGGTGCTGATTTCCGGCGAATCCGGCGTCGGCAAGGAGCATGTGGCGCGCGCGCTGCATCGCGCCGGCGACCCGGAAGAGAGGACGCCTTTCGTCGCCGTGAATTGCGGCGCGATTCCGGAAAACCTGATCGAGTCGGAACTCTTCGGCCACGACAAGGGCGCCTTCACCGGCGCCGACCGCGAGCGACGCGGCGTCTTCGAGCAGGCCGACGGCGGCTCGCTGTTCCTCGACGAGATCGGCGAAATGCCGCCCACGATGCAGGTCAAGCTGCTGCGCGCGATCCAGGATCGGGCGGTGGTTCGCGTCGGCGGTTCCACGCCGCGCAAGGTAGACATCCGGCTGATGTGCGCCACGCACCACGACCTCAAGGCCATGGTCGAGCAAGGCAGTTTCCGCGAGGATTTGTATTACCGCATCCACGTCATCCACTTGCACGTGCCTCCGCTGCGCGAACGACAGGAAGACATTCTCTGGCTGGCGGCGCGCTTTCTCGACCAGCATGCGAGCAGGGGCGAAGCCCGTCGCACGCTGACCGCCGATTCGGAACGCGCCCTGGCAAGCTATCCGTGGCCGGGCAATGTGCGCGAGTTGCAGCATTGTCTCGAACGAGCCAAGGTCCTGTCGCTGACATCGTCACTGAACGCCGAGAACCTGTTCGGCGGCGACTGGTCGCCGACCGAAGACGATGCGCTGCGCAAACCGCTCAGCGATCACCTGCAGGAATGCGAGCGCGCCTACATCCGGCGTGCGCTGACCGAGTGCGACGGCCGCATCGCCGACACAGCCACCCTGCTCGGCATCAGCCGCAAGAATCTATGGGAAAAAATGCGCAAGCTGGAGATGGCCGAAGGCTGAAGCTCTCTCTCCGGCCCGCGCAGTAGATTTCTCAGGCCTTGGCCGGTTTCACCGCGCGGTGGAATCCCAGCATGCCGTAGAACACCGTATCCACCGTCACATCGACGTAGCCCAGTTCGCGCAGCACGATCGACATCTCCTCGGCGGTGTAGAACAGTTCCAGCGCGTCGATGAAGTACTGCTTGAACTTGGTCGCGGCGGGACTGCTGCCGACGATGAAACTGGTGAAATTCAGGCAGGCCTTGAGATAGGTGTAATAGAGCGTTTTCACGATCGCGTTCTGCGGGCGCAGCATGTCGGAATGGTGAAAATGTCCACCGGGCTTGAGCACCCGCAGGATTTCGCTGAACACTTCGCGCACCCGCAGGTGGCGCGAAGCGAATTGCAGCGTGACGACGTCGAAATGGTTGTCGGGGAAGGGCAGCTTATGCACGTCGCCGATGGTGCTCTTGATGTTAAAACCCAGCGCGGCGGCGCGCTGCTGGCCGACGGTCTGCATGGCGGCGCTGCGATCCATGGCATGCACATCCAGCGTCGGCTCGCGCTTGAGCAGGGCTATGCCGATGGCGTTGGTGCCGCCGCAGACATCCAGCACCTTCTGCTTCGGTTGCAGATCGACCGAGCGCATAAAGCGCCGGAGAAAGCTGCCCCACAGGCCCAGAGCGGCGATTTGATTGCCCCGGTCATAGTAAGGGGCGATGTCCGCAAACGCATCGTTCAGCTCATTGGTCCAGACATCGCTGAAACGTTGTTCGCGTACCGCCTCGCGAGCGGCAAGTGGGGGTGGCACCATTGTGGCTTTCTCCGTGGGGAATTGAATCGCTTCGGTTCGAGGCCGGCAAGTTAGCGCCTGCGGCGGTCGGCTGTCAAGTCTGTCGGAACGCCAGCGAAAAAGTCGGTGCCGACATTCTCGATCATTCTTGTGCGCGGGATATCCGCAGGAAATAGCCCAGCACGCCTGCGCCGGCCAACGCCAGGCTCGCCGTAGCCGCGATCCAGAACCCCGCTGCGCCCAGCGGCGGACCGAAGGTATCGGTCAGGCCGAGCAGATAACCGCCGCCCAAGCCCACACCCCATAGCGCGACGGCATAAATCACCATCGGCGCCGTGGCGCGCTTGTAGCCGCGCAGCACCTGGGCCATGACCGCCTGCACGGCGTCGGCCAGGTGATAGAGGGCGACGATGCCGAGCAGCGTCGCGGCGGTGGCGGCGACCTGCGCATCGGTGGTGTAGGCGCGCGCCAGCGGCGCGGCGCCGAGCCAGATCGCCGTGCCAAGAATCATCGCGGCGGCGCAGCCGACGGCCAGGCCGAGCAAACCGGCGTGTCGCGAGCGCCGACTATCTCCGGCGCCCAGCGCCTGCCCTACCACGACGCCGGTGGCACTGCCCAGTGCCAGCGGCACCATGAAGACGAACACCGCAATGTTGGCGGCAATCTGATGGGCGGCGGAAATTTCCGGGCCGAGCCGGGCGATGAACAGCGCCATGAAGGTGAAGGCGGTGACATCGACGAGGAAAGTAGCGCCCATCGGCAAACCCAGCGCCATCAACTCGCGCAGGGCGGACAGGCGCGGCGGATCGAAACGGGCGAAGACAGCATACGGCGCGTATTCGGCGTCGCGCCGGCACCAGGCCCAGGCCAGCGCGGTCATGGTCCACGCGATGGTGGCGGACGACCAGCCGCAGCCGGCGGCGCCCATGACCGGAAAGCCGAAATGGCCGTACATGAACACCCAGTTGAGCGGCGCTTTCAAGGCCAAGCCCAGCAGGTTGAAGACCATCACCGGGCGCGGCCAGCCGATGCCGGTGGTGAAGCCGAAGAAGACGCGGAAGAACAGCGCGCCCGGCGCCGCCCAGGCCATGCCATCGAGATAGGCGCGCACTTTCAGGTCGACCTCGGGCGTCAGGCGCGAAAAACTCAACAGCGGATCGGGATGTTTGAGGACGACCACCGCGATCACCGACAAGGCCAGCGCCAGCCAGGCGCATTGGCGCACGTCGGCGCCGATTTCCTCGAAGCGACCGGCGCCGAAATGATGCGACACCACCGGGGCGAGGGCCAGCAACACACCCATGGCGGTGACGAAAATCGTGGCGTAGATGCTGGTGCCGATGCCCACCGCAGCAAGATCGAGGGATGAAAGCCGACCGGCCATCAAGGTGTCGATCACGCCATTGGCCATCACCGCCGCCTGGGCGATCAGCACGGGCCAGGCGAGGTGCAACAGTTCGCGGGGAAGGGAACGTGGGGCGGTCATGCGCGCAGTCTAGCCGACGGCGCAACGCCAGCCGGGCTAGAGCATCAAGGGCTGATCCGGCAATTCGTTGGGGTTCTGGTCGCTTGCGGGAAAGTGGTGCGCCAGCAGGCTTCCGGCTTGCGCCACGGCCCGCAGCGCGCCGATTTTCCATTCGCCGCGACGAAAGTGCGCTTCCATGTCGCGGCAGATCGCATCCCATTCAGCTTGCGCCACGCGCGCCGCGATGCCGCGGTCGGCGAGGATTTCGACGCGACGGTCGACCAGTTGCACGTAGATCAGGATGCCGGAGTTTTCCTTCGTGTCCCAGACGCGCAAGCGGGCGAACAATTTCTCGGCCCGCGCTCTGGGCGGCAGGTCGCGCCACAGCACCGACAGCGGCAAGGAGCTTTCGACAACGAAGCGCAATTCACCGCGATGCGATTTTTCGCAGACCGCGATGGCCTCGCCGATGGCCGCCCGGTCGGCGCGTGAAAATACCCGTCGCAGCCACCAGGCCGGCAGCAACAGATGTTTCAGAAAACGCGTCAGTTTCATGTCACCAGTTCCCCGAAGCGCCGCCGCCGCCGAAGCTGCCGCCACCGCCTGAAAATCCGCCGCCGGACGAGGAGCCGCCAAAGCCGCCCCTGCCGCCGCCGGAGAACAGGTTCACGAAGGAAAGCAGGAAGATCAGCACGCCCGCGCCGATGGCGAGGGCCAGCGAACCGAAGACCATGAAGCCGAGCCAGCCGCCGATGGCCGCCGCCGCGAGCGAACCGAGCAGGCCGAACATCATGCGCAGCACGCCGCCGGCGACGAGCGTCATGAACAGCCAGGAAATCCAGTCCAGATGCTCGCCGCCCGCGTCTTGCCGCGCCACGGCGGGCGCCGTATCGATGGCCGCTGCCGCTCCGGATGCCGGCCCGCCGATGGCCTGGTCGAGCGCCTCGATGGCGGCGCGCAGGCCGCCGAAGAAATCATTCTGCTTGAAGGCCGGCGTCATGCGCTCGGCGATGATGCGTTTGGCAATCGCATCGGGAATCGCGCCCTCCAGTCCATAGCCGACCTCGATGCGCATCTTGCGGTCGTTCTTGGCGACGATGACGATGACGCCGTTGTCGATGCCCTTGTGGCCGACCTTCCAGGCCTCGGCCAGACGAATGCCAAATTGCTCGATGGTCTCGGGCTGAATAGTCGGCAGCAGCAGCACGGCGATTTGCGCGCGACCCGCCCTGTCGATGGCGGCCAGTTGCGCTTCGAGCCGCCCGCGCTGCGTGGCATCGAGCGTCGCCGTCAAATCGGTGACGCGCGCCGTCAAGCCGGGCAGCAGCACCGGCTCCGCCGCCCAGCCGATGGCCGGCAGCAAGGCCAGCCAGAGCAGCGTCAGCAGACCGGCGCAAGCGCGACGCACTTAGTAATAACCGGGAGCACCAGGCGCGGCAGGGGCGGGAGCGGCGGCGGGTGCAGTGGCGGGCTTGCCGGCCGGCGCGTCGAACTTGATCGCCGGCGGCGCCGAAATCGCCTTCTCGTCCTCGACCGTGAAGTTGGCCTTGGTCTTCCAGCCCATGACGCCCGCCGTCAGGCTGTTGGGGAAGGTGCGCACGGAGACGTTGTACTCCTGCACCGTCTTGATGTAACGGTTGCGCGCCACGGTGATGCGGTTCTCGGTGCCTTCCACCTGCGCCTGCAAGTCGCGGAAATTGGCGTCGGCCTTGAGCTGCGGATAGTTCTCGGCCACCACCAGCAGCCGCGACAGCGCACCGCCCAGATCGCCCTGGGCCTTCTGGAACTTGGCGAAGGCAGCCGGGTCATTGACCAGCTCCGGCGTCGCCTTCAGCCCGGCGACATTGGCCCGCGCCTCGGTGACCCGCGTCAGCACGTCCTTCTCGTGGCTGGCATAGCCCTGCACCACGGAAACCAGATTGGGAATCAGGTCGGCGCGGCGTTTGTACTGGTTCAGCACTTCGGACCAGGAGGCATTCACCGCCTCATCGTTGATCTGGATCTGGTTGTAGCCGCAGCCGGAGAGCAGGGAAGCCGCAAGGGCAAGCACGGCAAAGAGACGCATACGCATGGAAAACCTCCATCGATATAAGGGCAACAGTCGAGAATATGGCGGCGACGCATTGCGATTGCAAGGGGCAGGGTTTCTTACCGTGACGGGCTCCGCCAGCGCTTCATTCCAGGGGCTCCCCCGCGCCACAGTCCTGTGCGGCGGGCGCCGGCTCCGCCGCCGTCCACTCGGTCGCCAGGCGGTAACCCACCGCCAACAAGGTCGGGCCAAGGAAGGCGCCGATCACGCCGAAGGCCAGAACGCCACCCAGCACGCCCAGGAAGACGATCGCGAACGGCAGGCTGGACCCGCGACTGATGATGAAGGGCTTGATGAGATTGTCCACGGTACTAACCACGAAGAAGCCCCAGGCTACAACGAAGGCCGCCCAGCCCGGCTCACCCTGCTGGAACAACCAGATCGCGGCGCCCCCCCAGACCAGGGGCGGCCCCACCGGCACCACGGAGAGGAAGAAGGTGCCCACGCCCAGCAGTACGGCGCCCGGCACGCCGGCGACGGCAAAGCCGATGGCGGCCAGCACCCCCTGGGCAAGCCCGGTGCCGAGGATGCCGTAGATCACCCCGGTCACGGTGCCGCGCACGATGCCCAGCAGGTAGGCCGCCCGCACCCCGGTCAGCCGTTCCAAAGCGACGCGCAGGCGTTTGGCCAGGGCCTCGCCGTTGAGAAAGAAGAAGAAGGCGAGAAACACGGAAAGACCCATGTCCAGCACGCCTTTACCGACCACGCGGCCACCGGCGAGGGCCGCCGCCTGGGCGGGCTGGGCGAGTTTTTCCAGCTCCGCCGTGAGCTTCGAGCTGTCGTGGGCGAACTGTTGCCAGTAGTCGTGGATGGGCTGGCCCAGAAAAGGTAGGCTCGCCAGCCAGCCAGGCGCGTCGGGCAGGCCGTTCTTGATCAGCGCGGACGCCGCATGGCCCAGCTCGGCCACGTTGTCCGCGAGGGCCAGCGCCACGGCGGCGATCGGTCCCAACAGGACCACGGTTACCAGCAAGGTCATCAGGCATGCGGCGACGGTGCGGCGCTCGCCGACGCTCCTGTCCAGCCAGCGAAAGGCCGGCCAGCTGGTGGAGACAAGAATCGCCGCCCAGACCAGGGCCGTAAGGAAGGGCCACAGCACCAGCACGCAACCCGCCCCCAGAAGTGTCAGGGCAAGAATGGCGAGGACGCGGTCGGAACCGGGATTGGGCATGGATGGCATCGAAAGCGGGAGGCTTCGGATCGATAGAGAGGAAGCGGTCATTATGCGGTTTTCACGATCTGCTTAGGGATTCGATGCGGACGAACCTTATGGTCAACTGCTTTTTCCAGGCCGAATCGGATTGAACGAAACTCCGGCACAGGCGGTCCCACGCAATAACTGGTGATGCGGCAACCGCCGTGTCGCCAGCGCCGACTATTGCTGCCATGATCCGATATCTGCGACTTTTTCTCACCTTGGGACTGCTGAGCTTGAACACACTGGCCACCGCCGCCGACAGCATCGTGCTCGGCATGGGTTGTTTCTGGGGCGCGGAAAAGCGCATGGGCGAGCTGCCCGGCGTGGTCGATGTCGAGAGCGGCTACGCCAATGGCGACATTGCCGGCGATTATCAGGCCGTGCTCGCGCTCGAGGCTGCCATCAAGCGCGGCCAGGGCAACAAGCGCAATCACGCCGAAGTGGTCAAGGTGAGTTTTGATCCGGCCAAGGTCAGTCTCGAAACCGTGCTGGCCCGCTTCTGGGAAAGCCACGACCCGACGCAGGGCAACCGCCAAGGCAACGACATCGGCACCAACTATCGCAGCGCGATCTATACCCACAATGAGTCGCAGCAGGTCGCCGCCCTGAAAACCCGCGACATCTACCAGGCGGCCCTCAAGCAGGCCGGTCGCGGCACCATCACAACGGAGATTGCTCCGCTGAAAAAATACTTCAAGGCCGAGGAGTACCACCAGAAATATCTGAAGAAGAATCCCGAGGGCTACTGTGGGCTGGGCGGCACCGGCGTCAAGTATCCTGGCGCGACGCCCGCCAAGGCTGCGGCGCCCGTCAAGCCGCTCGATCCAAAAGCGTTGAATCTCAAGCGGCAACTCATTGTTTTCGAGGCCGAGGATTGTCCCTACTGCAAGAAGTTCAAAGCCGAGGTGCTCGACAAATGGAAATCCGCAGTCCCGATCACGCGCACTTTCAGCCCGCAGCCGCCCGCCGGCTGGACGCTGGAAAAAGCGCTGTTCGCCACGCCGACCATCGTGCTGTTCGAGAACGGCAAGGAAGTCTCGCGCTTCACCGGTTACAACGGCGAACAGCCGCGCTTCTGGAAATGGCTGGGCTTTCATCTGCTCACGCCGGCGCAGCAGAAGATCGCCTTCGAGCAGGGCACCGAGCGTCCCGGCACCGGCTCGCATCTGGACGAGAAGCGACCGGGCGTTTTCGTCGATCCGATTACCGGCGCGCCGCTGTTCAGGAGCGACGCCAAGTTCGACAGCGGCACCGGCTGGCCGAGCTTTTTCAATCCCGTCGCGGGCGCACTGAGCCTGCATGAGGACAACGCGCTTGGCATGCGCCGCGTCGAGGTCAGGAGCGCCAGCTCCGGCATTCACCTCGGCCATGTCTTCGACGACGGCCCGCCGCCGACCGGCAAACGCTACTGCATCAACGGCAACGTGCTGAAATTCGTGCCGGACTGACGGGAAGAAGGCAGAACAAGACGTCAGGCCGGTCAAAGTCGGCGCTGGCCTGTGCTATATTCTGGACAGACTAGCCAGTTTAGAAAAGGAGCACCCCATGCACGGCGAATGGCAACTGCAACAGGCCAAGAACGGTTTCAGCCAGCTCATCAAGGAAGCCATCGGCGGCGCGCCGCAACGGGTGACCCTGCACGGCAAGCCAGCGGCGGTGGTGGTGTCGGCGGAGGAATACGAGCGCCTGACGAAGCGCAACAAGGGCAAGCTCTCCGCCGCCTTGCTGCGACCGGAAATCGGCGGTGAGGATATCGACTTCGGGCGCGACCGCGACAGCGGACGGGATGCCCCCTTGTGAGCTGGTTGCTCGACACCTGCGTACTCTCCGAATACGTCAGGAAAGCGCCAGCCGCCGCAGTAATCCAGTGGCTCGACGAGCAGGACGAAAGCAGCCTCTTCTTCAGCGTCATCAGCCTCGGCGAAATAGAAAAGGGCATCCTCAAGCTGCGCGCCAGCGACCCGCGCCGCAGCCAGAAACTCACGGCATGGCTGGGCAAGATCGAACAGCGCTTCGCCGGTCGCATCCTGCCGCTGGATGCCGCCACGCTCCATGCCTGGGCGCAACTGGCAGCCCGTGCCGAACTAGCCGGCCAGCGCCTGCCGGTAATGGACGGCCTGATCATGGCCACCGCCCAATGCCACGGCCTTACCATGGTCACCCGCAACACCGCAGATTTTCGCTTCTACCCGCAGGTCTTCGATCCGTGGCAATTATGAGCCGCGCGGTTATTGCCACCAGCATCCGTTGTGTCGCCAGGACCAACTTTTCTATCGGGGCGAAATCGAAGGCGCCAGACCGGAATTGAATTCGCATGGTCGTTGAAAGTCGGCGCTGACGACGCGGCGAACGATGCCCCGTCAGGTGCGTTCGCCTACAATGGAAGCCTTTTTGCCCCATCGAATGCCCGGCATGACCGCCCGCCTGCGCGAAATTCCCTACAACTACACTTCGTTCTCGGATCGCGAGATCGTCATTCGCCTGCTCGGCAGCGAGGCGTGGGCGACGCTGACGGAACTGCGCAGCGAGCGCGTTACCGGTCGCTCGGCGCGGATGCTCTATGAGGTATTGGGCGACATCTGGGTGGTGCGGCGCAACCCGTATCTGGAAGACGACCTGCTGGCCAATCGCCAGCGGCGCGAGGCGCTGGTGGAAGCCTTGCGCCACCGCTTGAGCGAGATCGACAAGCGCCGTGACGGCAACGAGCGTGTGGCGCGTTTGCTGGCCGCCGCAGAGGCGGCGGTGGAATCCTTCGAGCGCTGGTTCGAGGAAACGCGCAGCCTGCGCAAGAAGGCTTTCAAGGCGCTGGCCCGGCATACCCGCAAGGACAACATCTGCTTCGACGGCCTGGCGCGCGTTTCGCATGTGACGGACGCCACCGACTGGCGCGTCGAATATCCGTTTGTCGTGCTGACGCCGGACACGGAAGAGGAAATGGCGCCGCTGGTAAGCGCCTGCATCGAGCTGGGCCTGACCATCATCCCGCGCGGCGGCGGCACCGGCTACACCGGCGGTGCGATTCCGCTGGATGCGCTCTCGGTGGTGATCAACACCGAGAAGCTGATCGACCTCGGGCCGGTCGAGATCAGGCGCCTACCCGGTACCGACACCGATTACGCCACGCTGCGCACCGGCGCCGGACTGGTCACGCGCCGCGTCATGGAGGCGGCGGAAAAAGCCGGCCTGGTGTTCGCCTGCGACCCGACCTCGGCCGATGCCTCCTGCATCGGCGGCAATATCGCCATGAATGCCGGCGGCAAGAGGGCGGTGCTGTGGGGCACGGCGCTCGACAACCTGGCCTCGTGGCGCATGGTGACGCCCGACGGCAACTGGCTGGAGGTCGAGCGCCTGAATCACAATTTCGGCAAAATTCACGAGCAGGAGTTGGTCAGCTTCCGCCTGACGCGCTTCGATGCCACGGGCAGGAGGAAGCTCGGCGAAGAACTGCTGGAAGTGCCCGGCAGGCTGTTTCGCAAGGAAGGCCTGGGCAAGGATGTCACCGACAAGTTTCTCGCCGGCGTGCCGGGGGTGCAGAAGGAAGGCACCGACGGACTGATTACTTCGGCGGTGTGGGTGCTGCACACGATGCCGCCGGTGACGCGCACGGTCTGCCTGGAATTTTTCGGCCGGGTGACGGACGCCGTGCCGTCCATCGTCGACATCACCGATTATTTCAAGCCGGGCGGCGCCGGACTGGCGGCGGGGGTGCGGCTGGCCGGACTGGAACACCTCGACGAACGCTACGTGCGCGCCGTCGGCTACGCGACGAAGGCCAAGCGTCATGGCCGGCCAAAGATGGTGCTGATCGGCGACATAGTCGGCGCCGACGACACGGCGGTAATGGCCGCGGCAGCGGAAGTGGTGCGCCTGGCCAATGCGCGTGGCGGCGAGGGCTTCATCGCCGTATCGCCCGAGACGCGCAAGACCTTCTGGCTCGACCGGGCGCGCACCGCCGCCATCTCGAAGCACACCAACGCCTTCAAGGTCAATGAGGACGTGGTGATCCCGCTGCCGCGCATGGGCGACTATTGCGATGGCATCGAGCGCATCAACATCGAGCTGTCGCTAGCCAACAAGATCGAACTGGCCGACGCGCTGGCCGGCTTCCTGCAAGGCGAACTGCCGCTGCACGCGGATGACGCCGCCCTTGATTCTGAATTGCTGCTCGGCGATCGCCGCGAGCAGGCGCTGGAACTCGTTGCCGAAGTGCGCGCGGGATGGCAGGCGCTGCTCGACACGCTGGACCAACACTTCCGCGAGTTGCAGGACTATCGCCTGCGAGTATCGTGGAAGACCGAACTCAAGGCGCCGCTGGACGCCATTTTCGACGGCAACGCCTTCCGCCCGGTGCTGGCCGCCATCGCGGGCATTCACCAGGAGGTGCTGCGCGGTCGCGTCTTCGTCGCCCTGCACATGCATGCCGGCGACGGCAATGTGCATACCAACATTCCGGTAAATTCGGATCACTACGCCATGCTGCAAACCGCCTACCGCGTGGTGGCGCGGATCATGGCGCTGGCGAAAAGCCTGGGCGGGGTGGTTTCCGGCGAACATGGCATCGGCATCACCAAGCTGGAGTTTCTCGGCGACGAGGAGATTCGCCCCTTCCGCGATTACAAGCACAGGATCGATTCCGAGGGGCGCTTCAATCGCGGCAAGCTGATGGCCGACTCAAACCTGTCCAACGCCTATACGCCGTCTTTCGCGCTGCTTGGGGTCGAGTCGCTCATCATGGAGCAATCCGATATTGGAAAAATCGCGGCGGACATAAAGAGCTGCCTGCGTTGCGGCAAATGCAAGCCGGTCTGCTCCACCCACGTGCCGCGCGCCAACCTGCTATACAGCCCGCGCAACAAGATTCTCGGCGCGTCCTTGCTGATCGAGGCCTTTCTTTACGAAGAGCAGACCCGGCGCGGCGTGTCGCTGCGGCACTTCGACGAGTTTTGCGACGTTGCCGATCACTGCACGGTCTGCCACAAGTGCGTGAAGCCCTGCCCGGTGGACATCGATTTCGGCGATGCATCTGTGGCGATGCGCAACCTGCTGCGCCGTCAGGGCAAGAAGAAATTCAATCCGGGCACGGCAGCGGCGATGGCTTTCCTTAACGCCACCGACCCGGCGACCCTCAAGCTGCTGCGCGCCGGCATGATCCAGATCGGCTACAAGGCCCAGCGTCTGGGCCACGCGCTGGCCAGGTCGCTCGGGTTGATTCAAGGCAGCGTCAGGCATCCACCCGCCACGCTGGGGCGTGCCGACATCAAGGCGCAGGTGATCCACTTCCTCAATAAGCCGCTGCCAAAGAATGTACCCATGCGCATGTCGCGTGCGCTGCTCGACATCGAGGACGACAGCCTGATCCCGGTAATCCGCGATCCGCGACGGGCCAATGAAGAATCCGAGGCAGTGTTCTACTTCCCCGGCTGCGGTTCGGAGCGCATGTTCTCCCAAATCGGACTCGCCGCGCAAGCCATGCTCTGGCACGCCGGCGCCACCACGGTGCTGCCGCCCGGCTACCTGTGCTGCGGCTATCCGCAGACCTCCAGCGGCTTTGATGCCAAGGGGCAAGCCATCACCACGGCCAACCGCGTGCTGTTCCATCGCGTCGCCAATACGCTGAACTATCTCGACATCAAGACCGTCGTGGTCTCCTGCGGCACCTGCATGGACCAGTTGCTGAAATACGAATTCGGCAAGATTTTCCCCGGCTGCCGGCTGCTGGATATTCACGAATGGCTGTATGAGAAGGGCATCAAGCTCGATGGCGCGAGCGATGCCGGGTACATGTACCACGATCCTTGCCACACGCCGATGAAGCACCATTCCGGCATCAAGGTCGCCAATGCGCTGATGGGCCGCCGCGTCGACCTGAGCGATCGCTGCTGCGGCGAGTCCGGCACGCTGGCCGTGACGCGGCCCGACGTATCGACCCAGATCCGCTTTCGCAAACAGGAGGAAATCGAGAAGGGCGCCGCCGAGCTCGCAAGAGTCGGCGCTGATGGTACGGCGGCAGTGAAAATCCTCACTTCCTGCCCGTCCTGTTTGCAAGGACTGTCGCGCTACGAGGAGGATGCCGCCATTTCCGCCGACTACATCGTGGTTGAAATGGCCAGGGCGATTCTGGGTTCCGACTGGATGCGGGACTATGTTGACGCCGTCAATAATGGCGGCATCGAGCGGGTATTGTTGTAGGCGGTGCCGGCCTTTGCGTCCGTCATGCCGCCGTGTCCCGCTAGCACACCGCGCCGGATTGGCGCTATGCTTGCCCGATGATGACAACCGAAGATTGCGAACTTTGTGCCGGTCCAGGCGGCGATCTGCTCTGGGAGGACGGTGTTTGCCGCGTGGTGCGGGTAACGGATGCCACGGGCGAGGCGTTCCCCGGCTATTGCCGGGTGATCCTGAATCGGCATGTTGCCGAAATGAGCGCCCTCACTGCCAGCGACGCCCGCCATGTCATGAACGTCGTGTTCGCCACCGAGCGCGCCGTGCGTCAGGTTGTCCAGCCCGACAAGATCAACCTCGCCAGCCTCGGCAATGTCGTGCCGCACCTGCACTGGCATGTGATTCCGCGCTGGAAGGACGACAGCCATTTCCCCTCGCCGATATGGGCCGCCGCGCAGCGCTCCGCAGCCCTTCGCCCCATTCCAGCCAAAGCCAGTCTTCTGCGCGCCCTGACCGCCGAACTTTCGACCGGGAATGAATAGCCATGAACTTTGATCTGCCTGCCACCGGAACCGACCCGTGTCCCGCCTTCCGCAATGCAATTGCCTGCCAGGACTGGCTGGCCACCGTGCCGCTGGCAAATGCCGTGCAGGCGCAATCGATGTTTTTGCGCCAACTCGGTTTGCTGCATCGGTTTGACCTGCCACCGACCGAGCGCTTCGCCGTTCTTGAAACCCTGCGCGGCCCGGTGAGCGATGTGCAAGGCGATGCGGCCAAGAAGTTCGCCGCCAGGCCCCTGCCATTCGCGCCACACGAACAGGCGGCGCTGGAAAGTACGCTGGCCGTATGGCACATGCTGGCACTTGGCTATCTGCGGTGTTTCGATGCCCAGTGTGGCGGCAGTGACGGCGTTTTTTCAACATCCGCGATGTTGGCCCAGCGCACGCTGCTGGCAAACAAGCCCGATCTGGCCGCCAAGGCCGCTGTCATGGCCCAGCGCACGCTGTCGGTATTCGCCGACTGGCTGGTTGATCTCTGTCGCGGCGAGCAGTTGCCGGATGCACCCTACTGGAAAAAACTCCATCAAATCTTGCTTGCCGCAGAGACCCTCGGCATCGCCGCCCGTGCCGTGAATGACCCGGTGCGTCACGGTAGTGCGCAGACCAGTGCGCTGGCCGCCTACGCCGAATGCAACATGTTGAGCGCCGCCAGCCCCTATGAGCTTCCGGCGCGCCATCTGGCCTGGGTTGCGCGTTGGGCGAGACGCTGGGGCGCCAAACTGGCTCTGCTGAAAACGCCGCCGGAGGATATTCACAACCGCGCCGTGCCGCTGTGGGTTGACCTTGAATCGGATCGTCCGGCAAACTATATGCCAAAGCCATCGAGCGGCGGTCGCTGGCTGGAAACCACCGAACTCCGCAAGAGCCTGCTTGCCCGTATCGCCCTGCTGGAAAAAGGCCGGGCTCCCGCCGAGCTTCAACTCGGCGACGATGTCACCCAGCCGGCGGCGGGCCAACTGCTGCAACGCGTCCTGCAACGCTGGTGCAAGGGCGGCGCGCCGCGAGTCCAGGAGCGACGCGCTGCAAGCGGTAGCTGCAACCTTATTGCGGGCTTTGACGCCGTGCATTACCACCTCTCTGGTGGCAAAGCCTTCCGCGCCCCATCCCGTGACGATGCGACACTGCGCCGCGAACGCGAGGAATTCGAGACTTTTGGCGACCGCAGTCATCGCGTGGAAAGTGCCAAAAACGAAGACAAGTCGCACATCGAAAACTGGGAGGTAATGGATGACTGGCGTCTGCTCGACGAGTCGGCCACCGGCCTGCGCATCGCACGACCGCTCAAGGAAGGGGTGCGTATCGGCGCCGGACTGTTGATTGCCGTCAAGATGAAGGACAGTCCGCGCTTCACGCTGGGCAACGTGCGCTGGGCGCTGCGCGAAGGAGAAAACTCGCTTGCGGCGGGCATCCAGATGTTTCCCGGCGAGCCTCGCCCGGTGGCCGTTCGAACCACAGAGTCGGACAACACCCAGAGCGCCTGGCGGCTGGCTTTTCTGCTGCCGGAAATCACGGCCCTCAAAGAGTCGGCAAGCGTGGTGGTTCCTGCCGGTACATTCCGCATTGATCGCACTATTGAAATAGTGGTCGATCAACAAGCAAAGATACTCAAGCTGTTCCGCGTCCTTGATCGTGGCATCGAATTCGAGCGCTGCAATTTTTACGACTGAACGTCAGGCCCCCGGTCGGTTCATCACTGTCAGGAAATCATGAAAATGCGCACGCTCATCATGCTGTTTCTCGGCCTTTCCCAAGCGTTATCCGCTCATGCGCGTGGCGACGAAGTCGCGCAATTGCTGGCATTGAGCCTCGAAGATCTGATGGCGACAAGAGTCACCATCTCCACCAATACCAAACAGGCGCTTTCCAGGGCGCCGTCCGTGGTTTCGGTCATTACGGCGGAAGACATCAAGGCCACCGGCGCGACCAATGTCACGGAGATTCTGCAAAGCGTGCCGGGCATCTACATCAAGACCAACCTGTTCGGCTTCAAGCCACAGGTGACGTTTCGGGGCGCTTGGGCCAGCCACACGCTGCTGATGGTGAACGGCGCGCCCATGAAAGACCTGGTGTGGTCTTCCAGCATTTTCTGGAGAGGGTTGCCGACGAACATGATCGACAGAATTGAGGTCATCCGCGGTCCCGGCTCCGCCCTGTTCGGCTCGGACGCCTCCGCTGGCGTGATCAATGTCATCACCAAGGCCGCAGGGAAGATCGAACAATCCGAAGCGGGCATACGCGCAGGTAGTTTCGATACACAGGCGGGTTGGATGCAACACGGGGGGAGCTGGAACGGTTTCGATATCGGCTTTACGGCGGAACTGTCGCGCACCGATGGACACAACCCGCTCATCGAGAACGGCACCGCCACTTCTTTCGCCCCCGGCCACGCCCGCTACGGCTATGACAATCAGGATATCCGCTTCTCCATGGCCAGGGACAACTGGCGCCTGCATGCCGACTACATGCACCACGGCAACGTGAAAACCGGGCTGTCGGGCGGCGGTTTGCTGGATCCGCTGACCACGGGAAGCGACAACCGGCTCAACATCGACCTGTTTTACAACAACGAAGCGTTTGCCAGGAACTGGGGCCTGAATGCGGAACTGCGCTATACCT
Source organism: Sulfuritalea sp. (assembly GCA_023229545.1). Taxonomy (GTDB): domain Bacteria; phylum Pseudomonadota; class Gammaproteobacteria; order Burkholderiales; family Rhodocyclaceae; genus Sulfuritalea. The sequence continues at coordinate 48,393 of JALNZB010000009.1, forward strand.
ACCTCGACTACACATCGGGCGACGGGTTCCAGGAAAGCCCCCCGGCCGGCGCCTATCCCGACGGGAAACTCAATTTACAGCGATCGGCCGAACGCCGGCTGGGTTTCGAGGTCAGCGGCCTGTATACCGGCGCCCGGCATCATGCCATTCGCATTGGCGGAGGATACGTCAACCAGGACTTGTACTCCGTCGAGCACTTTGTCAATTTCGGCAAGGGGCCGGACGGAATTACACTGCCGGCGGGGGGGCCACTGGTGAATCTCTCCGGCTCTCCCTATGCTTTCGCGCCGGAAAAGGCCCGTCAGACGAGCTACCTGTTCCTGCAGGATGCATGGATGCTTTCGCCGGACTGGGAACTGACTGCCGGGGCGCGTTACGACCATTACTCCGACTTCGGCGGCACACTGAACCCGCGTCTGGCGCTAGTCTGGCAAGGCACGGACAGGCTCACCACCAAGCTGATGTACGGTCAGGCATTCCGGGCCCCCTCCTATCTGGAGCTTTATTCCCTGACCGCCGCCACCAGCCCCAATCCCAATCTCGCTCCGGAACGATCCAGGACCTGGGACCTGGCATTCTCTTACCTGGCCGACAGGGATATGAAGTTGGGCCTCAATTTTTTCCATTTCGCCCAGACCAACCTCATCGCCAACGATTCGTCGAACGTATTCCAGAATATTGGCAGCAACACGTCTCGCGGCGTTGAACTGGAGGCCATGTGGCAGGCCACGAAAACACTGAGGGTTTCCGGCAACCTTACCCATCGCAAAGACATCAGTACCACCTTCACCTCCGTGCCCAAACAAAAGGCCTACCTGCGCACGGACTGGGCATTCCTGCCCAATTGGCACTGGAACGTCCAAGGCAACTGGATTGACAGGATATCGCTCCCGGTTGGCGATCTCCGTTCGCCAATGAACGCGTATACGTTGGTGGACACCACGATTCGTTACTCCCATCGCCGGGATTGGGAGTTTGCCGCTTCCATACGCAATCTGTTCGATGTGGATGCACGGGAATACACCAGCAGCAAACTCCCCAATAATCTGCCGCTGCCTGGGCGCAATGTTTATGGAGAAATACGGTACAAGTTTTAGCCGTTCCATACCAGGTAACTGGATAATGCCCTTTCGACAGAATCAAGTGACGACGAAGTTATTGAGCCGCGTCAGCCTCCGGCTACTCACCGGCAGCACGTTCAGCGCATGACGCCAAAGCGCGCTCTCCTGTTTCTGCTTGTGCTGCTGGCGCCAATGACAATGGCGTGTCTGCCCGTTTTCGCGGCCGAAACGGCCTCGGAACAGTCGGTGCGCGCGGCCCTGGTGTTCAATTTCATCAAATTCACCGAGTGGCCGACCTCGGCGGCGGGCGAATCCAAGCTGCGAATATGTATCGCGGCGAGCGATCCGGTGCAGATCGCCGCGCTTGAAGCCCTTAACGAACGCCCGGTTCGCGGCAAGCCCCTGGTTGCGGTACGCTTCCGCCGCCACGCCGATTGCGACGTGATCTACGTCGACTCGCGCCAGCGCTGGAACGAGATTTCGGAGCAGTTCCCCAGAGGGCACGCCCTGACCATCGGCGGCTACGCCGGTTTCGCAGCGAATGGCGGCATGATCGAAATCTCGTTGCAGGAAGGCAGCGCGCGCTTCGATATCAATCTGCCCGAGGCGAAACGCGCGGGACTGCGTTTCTACCCGCAACTGCTGCGACTGGCGCGCCGTATTCTGGAATAGATCAACATGCAACGACTGCGCCCCTATTTTGATCGCTACTCCATCCGCTTTCGGTTATTCCGATTGATCGTGGTGGTCGCCACCGCCGTGCTGGTTTTTTCCATGGCTGGCGGAGCGCTATTCGAATGGAATAATCAGCAACAGCGGGTCGAACAATCGTTGTCGACCATGGCGCAGGCCACCGGCGGCGCCGCCAGCGCGGCCATTGCCTTTCACGACAGCCGAGCGGCCAACGAAGCGCTACGCATACTGATCGAGCGAAAGGAAATCGAGGCGGCCGCGCTTTACCCGCTCACCGGCTATCGTCTGGCCAGCTTCGGCGGTGACGCCGAACTGCCGAACAGCGCCGAAGACCAGCACGAACACCTGCCAAGTTTCAGTCTGTTCTCGCCATCGACCACAATTTTTCAGCCGATCTGGCTCGACGACGCGCCCATCGGCTACATCTTCATTCGCGCCAGCCTGAAGGATTACCGCCGTACCTTTCTGTTGCAGGCCGCCCTGGCGATAGGCGCCAACCTGCTGGGACTCCTGCTGGCAATAGGGTTTGGTCTGCGCCTCCTCGACAGCATCCTCAAGCCCGTGAGGGAACTTGCCGACACATCGCGACAGGTGCGCGAGGAGAAGAACTTCTCGCTGCGGGCCACGCCATCCGCCGCGCGCGCGACCCGCGATGAAATCGGCGAACTGGTCGTCAGCTTCAATGCAATGCTGGCCGAAATCGAACAGCGCGAGCACGACTTGGCCGGCTATCAAAACAATCTGGAACGCATGGTGCTGGAGCGAACGGAAGCGCTGCTCGCCGCCAACCGGGAACTGCATGCGGCCAAGCAGACCGCCGAGGCCGCAACGGTAGCCAAGTCGCGCTTCCTTGCCGCCGCCAGCCACGATCTGCGGCAACCGATACAGGCCATCAACCTGTTCCAGAACGCCTTGAACAGGACGGGGCTGACCGAAGAACAAGAACGCATCAGCAAATACCTGTCGCTATCGGCCCAAAACCTCGGCGATCTTCTGGATACGTTGCTCGATATCTCGAAACTCGACGCCGGAGCCATTATGGCAACACCCCAAGTCATCGATGTTCATGATCTTCTTAGCAACATCGATGCCGAGTTTGCCCCCATTGCCTCGGCAAAGTCCCTGCGCTTCAAGCTCTATTTTCCGTCCGGCGAGATGGCCCTGTTTACCGACGGCAAACTGCTTCAGAGTTTGCTGCGGAATCTTGTTGGCAATGCGATCAAGTACACCGAGCGGGGAGGTATTCTGGTTGCCATCCGCCGACGCGGCGACCAAGCGGTCATTCAGGTCTGGGATACCGGCATCGGCATCGCGCCGGAACATACGGATACGATCTTTGAGGAATATTTTCAGGTCGCCAATCCGGAACGGGACAAAGCGAAGGGTTTGGGGCTCGGCCTTTCCATCGTAAAACGCCTGGCCAAATTGCTGGCGACGGAAATTGTCTGCCGTTCCCGCCTCGGCAAAGGAAGCGTCTTCGAGTTCCGCCTGCCGCTCGCGGACAAGCCGCTGCGGGATGAACCCATAGCGATAGGCCGGGAGTCGATCCGGGAGGCGAGCGCATCGAGCCTGGCCGGGCGCCATATCGCCGTGATCGATGACAACCTCATGGTCGCCAAGGCGATACGGATGTCGCTGGAGTCGCTCGGCATGAGCATTACTACGTATGACAGTGCCGAAGAAGCTCTGGCGGATGCCGAAATCGCGAGCGCGGACTTCTACATTTCGGACTTCCGGCTCGGGGGAACAAGCGGCATCGATCTCCTCGACGCGATTCAGCAACGTACGACAAGACCTATCAAGGCCGTTCTGCTAACTGGCGAAACATCGCCGGACCGGATGGCGATGACGCAACCGGCCCGCTGGCCCGTACTGTTCAAACCCGTCGATCTACCGACACTGTTGTCGGCAATCGAATCGCAGAACTCCGAGCGTTGAGAACTTGGAGGCAGCGCCCAAGCCCCGCTATTGACGCAGCGACTCGGTTTTGAGTAGCGAAGCCAGTTTCACGTCGTATTCAAGTATATGGCTGCGAATCCAGTCGGAAATGAAGGTGTCCACAGTTCTCAGACCCGTTACAGGGTGGTGGACATTGATTGGAGCCACCGACTGGTTGTATCGGGTCGAGAAGTAAACATGTTCGCGCCGATGCGCCGCACAATGCTCTCTCGTCGATCGATTACGTGGCAGCGCTTTCATCAGATCATCTTCGCGATGGAAATGTTCAAGCATCCGCACCATTATTTCGCGACCGATTTCAATCAGCGAATCGAAGCACAGTTCTGGTTTTCCCTCCGGGCATTTATCGCAGTCGCATTCATGGGTCAGCGGCTTTCCGCAGACAATCCCCACTCTAGCAATTAGCTGGGCGAGCGCGTGGTAGTCCTCATCGATCGCTGGATTGCACACATCGCTATCGCCGATAGCGGAACACTCTTCAGTGTGCATGACTTTCCCCTGCGCCTCAGCAGGCAAACTGGGGATGCCTTGGACAATTGAGGCAATGATCGTCGCCGTTATCAATAGCGTCGGAAATGCACTTGCCAATCATCTCCTGGTATGCGCTGCCAAACGCGTTTCTGAAATTTGCCGAATGCTTGTGCAAATAAGCCGCGATCTGAACTTGAAGGCACTGCTCTGACTTCGCCGCACCATTGCGGTTGTATCTTTCCCACAAGAACTCGTCGAGCAACAAGCCGCTCTTCCGGATTTTTTCGGTGTAGCCCAACGCCGTAAAAAAATCATTGGCGTTACCGACGCGATGATATACCTCACCATCCGCCAATATGCATCCATAATGCGATTTACGGATGTCCGACAGGTTGTATTTGAATGTGGGAATCGCGGCCAGAGGTGCCGCTGCGGCGCCAGAACGCGACTCCACCGCCATCTCGTCCGCACCGGTTGACTCTGACGAACATCCCATCCCGCGCACTCCAAGCAAAGTCTGCTATTGATTTCGAGGTCAGTATTCGCTCTCGAATAATCATAGTCAACAACTTTAACTTGTTGTATTGCTTATAAATATAGCTTTAGTACTACGCGCCGAAGGGCAGTGGTCCGCCAAGGCTGCGTTGTAGCGCATCTCGTCGCGCCGAGAGGTTTTGCGGGTGAAACTCACTCTGCCACTCACCTTTGCGGTTGTGCGTCCAATTCATCGCTGACGGCTTCACGACTGAACCCGGTGCGGTGGGAACACCGCGCTGAATACCGAACCCTGACCGAATTCGCTTTCGACCTGAAGCACCGCCTGATGGCGCTCCAGCACATGCTTGACGATGGCCAAGCCAAGTCCGGTGCCGCCGGCGTCACGCGAGCGACCGCGATCCACCCGGTAGAAACGTTCGGTGAGGCGCGGCAGATGTTGCGGGGCGATGCCGATGCCGCTGTCGCGCACTGAAAACCGCGCCCCGCCCGAGGCTTCAGCGTTCCAGCGCAGCACGATCTCGCCGCTGTCCGGGGTGTAGCGCACCGCGTTTCCAGCCAGATTGGAAAAGGCCGAGCGCAGTTCGCGGGCGCTGCCCAGCAGACCTTTCGGCCCCGTGTTTTCGAGCGTGATGCGATGTCGCCCAGCCGAAAGTGCCAGCACTTCCCGATGAACATCGGTTAGTAGCGCGCCGGCGTCTATCGGGTCTTCCAGCGGCGGCGGCGAATCCGTTTCCAGCGATGAAAGCGTCAGCAGATCGTCAATCAACTGCTGCATGCGCAAGGCTTGCGCGGCGGCGGTTTGCAGGTACTGTGCAATCTCTTGCGGTGGGGTATTGCCCAGGGCATCCAGCGCCGTTTCGACAAAACCCAGCGTCACGGTCAATGGTGTCTTCAGCTCATGCGAGACATTGGCGACGAAATCGCGGCGCATGGTGGCAAGCCTCTGCAACTGCGTCACGTCGCGCACCAGCAGCAGCGTGCGTCCCGCCGCGAAAGGAGCGGCCTGAAGCTGCAAGCTGCGCCCCGGATTGCGCTGGGTATGCAGTTCCAGCGGCGCGCCGCGATGGTCGGGGCTGTCGAGATAGGCGAGGAATTCCGGCTCGCGCAGCAGGTGCGTGATGCGGCTGCCGATATCGACCGCTGCCTTGAGACCGAGACAGGCCTCGGCCTGCAAATTCATCCATTCGATGGCGCGGCGCCCGTCGAGGATCACCACGCCGTCAGGCAGAGCCTCGGCGGCGCGACGGAAACGGTCCAGTTCCTGGGTGGCCTGTTCGCTTTCGGCGCTGGCCAGCCGTCCTCGCCTGTGCAAGGCCTCGAAGACCGCGCCCCAGGCACCGCTGGCGCTAGGCGTCGGCGTGCCCAAGGGACAGCGCGCCCATTGAATCAGCCGCAGCACCAACCAGAGCTGGCGCAAAAAGAAGAAACCGAGCGCGCTCAACGCCATCAACCCCACGCCGCGCTCGCCCGCCGCAAACCAGCCGGCCAGAGTCGCCAGAGCCGTCAGAGCGACAGCCGTCAGCAGTTCGGCCAGTACCGCGTTCATGCCGCCGAAATTCGGTAGCCGCTGCCGCGCACCGTCTGGATCAGCGCGTCGTGCCCGCTGGCTTCAAGCGCGGCGCGCAGGCGGCGGATATGCACATCCACCGTCCGCTCTTCGACAAAAACGTGATCACCCCAGACCTGATCGAGCAACTGCGAGCGGCCATGCACCCGCTCCGGATGGGTCATCAGAAAATGCAGCAGACGGAATTCGGTGGGGCCCAGGCTGAGTTCGGCGCCGCCCGCCGTGATGCGATGGGTCGCCGGATCCAGCTGCAAGCCGCCGAGTTCGATCACATCGTCGGTGGTCTGCGGCGCGTGCCGGCGCAAAACCGCCTTGATCCGCGCCACCAGTTCGCGCGGACTGAAGGGCTTGGTCACGTAATCGTCGGCGCCTAGTTCCAGGCCTTCGATCTTGTCGCGCTCTTCGGCCCGCGCGGTGAGCATGATGATGGGCAGCGACCGGGTGCGCGCCTCACCGCGCAACAGGCGCGCGAAGTCGACGCCGCTCATCCCCGGCAGCATCCAGTCAAGCAGCACCAGATCGGGCAGCGCCTCCTGAACCAGTCGCCGCGCGGTTTCGGCGTCCGCCGCCAGTTGCACGAGATGGCCGGCGCGACGCAAGTTGACCTCGATCAGCGACTGGATCGCCGGCTCGTCTTCAACTACCAGTATGGTTGCGGGCATGGGCTCTTCGGGCGGGGTAATGCGCGTGAGTATATTGCGGCTTGATGACGGTTCCGTGACATCGATCCGAGCCGCCGCGTGCGCTATGATAGCCGGCCCAATAAAGGAGTTGCCACCATGTCCGGTCTCGACCGCAAGACCCCGATACCCACCGAGATCACGCTGCACAAAAAATCCCGCACGCTCGAAATCACGTTCGACGACGGCAGCCACTATCAACTGCCCACCGAGTTCCTCCGCGTCTGTAGTCCGTCCGCCGAAGTGCGCGGCCATGGGCCGGGGCAGGAGACGCTGCAAACCGGCAAGCGCAATGTCGAAATCACGGCGCTGGAGCCGGTCGGCAACTACGCGGTAAAGCCGGTCTTCTCCGATGGCCATGACAGCGGTATCTATTCGTGGGATTGGCTGTACCATCTTGGCGCCAACCACGATACGCTGTGGGCCGAATATCTTGAGCGACTTGAAAAAGCCGGCGCCAGCCGCGATATAGACCTGAGCACGAAGCTGCCCAAGCAGGGCGGCTGCGGCAGCCATTAAGCCAATGACCCAGACCCATTTCGGTTTTGAAAGCGTAGACGAAGGCGAAAAAGCGCAGCGCGTGGCGGGCGTGTTTTCGTCGGTAGCGAAGAAATACGACGTGATGAACGATCTCATGTCGATGGGGTTGCATCGCCTGTGGAAGCGGTTCGCCATCGAGATCGCCGCGCCGCGCCGGGGTGAGCGCGTGCTCGATGTCGCCGGCGGCACCGCCGACCTGGCGTCGGCCTTCGCCCGCCGCGTCGGCGCGTTCGACGAGACCGGCGGCGAAGTCTGGCTTACCGACATCAACAATGCCATGCTCGGCGTCGGTCGCGATCGCCTGCTCGACGAGGGCGTGCTGGCGCCGGTGGCGCAGTGCGACGGGGAAAAACTGCCCTTCCCCGACAACCACTTCGACATCGTCACGGTGGCTTTCGGCCTGCGCAACATGACGCACAAGGATCGGGCGCTGGCGGAAATGCGCCGCGTGTTGCGGCCCGGTGGACGCTTGCTGGTACTCGAATTTTCCAAGGTGTGGAAACCGCTGGAAAAGGTCTACGATGCCTACTCGTTCAAGCTGTTGCCCTGGCTGGGCGAGAAAATCGTCGGCGATGCCGAGTCCTACCGTTATCTCGCCGAATCGATCCGCATGCATCCCGATCAGGCCGCGCTCAAGTCCATGATGGAACAAGCCGGGCTGGAACGGGTCGAAGTCTTCAATATGACAGCCGGCGTCGTCGCGCTGCATCGTGGTTACAAGTTCTGACAGGAGAAAGTGTTTATGAAGAAATTAGCGATTGCCGTCTTTGCCGCCGTGCTTGGACTGGGTCTGATGGTTCCCGAGGCCGAAGCCGCGCGTTTTGGCGGCGGCAGGTCGTTCGGCATGCAGCGCCAGGCGCGGCCCGCACCGACGGCGCCGACCACCGCCGGCAAGCCGGCCGCTGCTCCGGCGGCGGCTACGGCCCCCGCCGCCGCCGCAAAACCGGCGGGCATGAGCCGCTTCCTCGGGCCTTTGGCCGGCCTCGCCGCCGGTCTGGGCATCGCCGCGCTGCTGTCGCACTTCGGCATGGGTGAAGGCATGGCCAACATGCTGCTGATCCTGGCGCTGGTGATGGCGGCGGTGTTCGTCGTGCGCTGGCTGATGAGCAAGCGCGCTCCCGCATCCGGCATGCAGTACGCGGGCGCGGACAATGTTCGACCGGGAAACTTCAATCCGGCGCCAGCCCGATTCGAGGCCACAGGAGTTCCCGGAGGGACGCACGGCGCTGGCGCTACGGCGGCAGGTAGCGTCGCGGCGAACATTCCCACCGATTTCGACGTGGAGGGTTTCGTCCGTCAGGCCAAGCTAAGCTTCGTGCGCCTGCAGGCGGCCAATGATCGCGGCGACATGGACGACATTCGCGAATTCACCACGCCCGAGATGTTCGCCGAGATCAAGATGCAGCTTCAGGAACGCGGCGGTCGCGCCCAGGAAACCGATGTCATGCAGTTGAACGCCGAGCTGCTGGAAGTGGTGACCGAGGCCAATCGCCACATCGCCAGCGTGCATTTCTCCGGCCAGTTGCGCGAAGAAGCCAATGCCGCGCCGGAAGCCTTCAGCGAAGTCTGGCACCTGGCCAAGCCGGTCGACGGCAGCCGCGGCTGGAACGTGGCCGGCATTCAGCAAACCTGATTTTTCGCATGCAAGCCCTGCCCGCGCCGCTTCTGGCGGCGATCAATCACCTGCTCGGGCAGGCCACTTGGGCGCGCGAAAAACTCATGCCGTTTGCCGGACACGCCGCGCAGATCAGGCTGCCGCCTTTTGAGGCGGCTTTTTTGATTGGCGAGGATGGCTGCATTGCCACGACCGAGCCTACGACTACGGCTGAAGTCGAACCGGAAGTCAGTATTTCGCTGCCGGCGGCAACGCCCTTGCTGGCATTGCAAGGCAAGGATGCGGTGATGCGCGCGGCGCGCATCGAGGGTTCCGCCGAATTTGCCGAGGCGCTGGGTTTCGTGATTCGCAATCTGCGCTGGGACGCCGAGGAAGACTTGTCGAAGATCGTCGGCGACATCGCGGCGCACCGCATCGTGGCCGGCGCGCGCGACCTTGCGGGCTGGCAGCGACGAGCCGCCTTGAACCTCGCCGAGAATCTCGCCGAATACTTCACCGAGGAGCAGCCCCTGATCGCGCGCCGTGCCGCCATCGCCGACTTTTCGGCCGAAGTCGTCCGCCTGCGCGACGACGTGGCGCGACTGGAGCAGCGGCTGGAGAAACTTTCGGCGGTCTGAGCTTGCGGCTCAGGCAGCGAGGGCGATGCGGTAGCCTGCGGGCCGGGCGACGGCAAGCGCCAACATCCGCTCGTAGATTTCCGCCGGCGGTGTTCCCTTGGCCTTTTCAAGCTCGTACAAGGCTATGCGCGTCATGCGCGCCTGCTCCATCTCGGACTGAATCTTTGGAATGTTGGCCGCGTTGCTCGCCGGTGAAGTTCCGCTGACGTACAGGGATGTCGCCAGATCGCTGTAGGCGGCGGGCGGCGCTATGATGACTTCGCGGCGATAGGCAATTTCGTGGGCCATTCTGGCGGCAAGCTCCGCATCCTCGCGAACGGCGCTGAGCGTGGTCGCCTGCTCTTGCTCAAGCTCTGCGGCACGTTGCAGTTGGCGAATGCCCTCGGCGCTGATGCTGACACGGTCCGTCGATGGCGACGACTCGACCGGTTCCCCGGCTGCTTTGCCTGGCGGCAAAGGAGGGGAAATACTTGCCGGCGTGGCGGCAGATTGTGGTCCAAACGAATCCAGAGACCGCGCCAAATCCACCAGACTGACCATCGAACACCCCACAACACACAAGTGTCCGATGCATTGCAAACATCAGGCCAGCACGCCTACATGGGCGGCGTCACTCCTTCGGGCGGTCGCCCTCCGCGCTCGCCCCCAGTGCCTTGTAGAAACTCGCCGCCGTCGACAGCCACTGCCGCCGTACCGTCAGCGCCGACTGTTGCGCGGCGAAGTGTTCGCGCTGGGCGTCGAGCAGTTCGAGGTGGCTGGAAACGCCGGCCTTGTAGCGCGCCTCGACCAACACCAGGCGCCGGCTCTGCGCCGTGACGTTGTCTTCCTGCGCCTGCAACTGCTCGGCGAGCTGACTGCGCGCGGCGAGCAGATCGGCGATTTCCCGAAATGCCTGCTGGATGGTCTTTTCATACTCGGCCACGGCGATGTTCTTGCGCGCCCTGGCCAGGTCGACGTTGTCGGCGATGCGCCCGGCATCGAACAGGGGTAAACGCAGGGCCGGAACAAAGCTCCAGGCGCCGCTGCCGCCGCTGAACAGACCGGAAAGACCGGCACTGGCGGTGCCAGCGGCGGCGGTCAGCACGATCTTCGGCAGGAAGGCGGCACGCGCGGCGCCGATATTGGCATTGGCGGCGATGAGTTTTTGCTCGGCGGCAAGAATATCGGGGCGGACCAGCAGAATTTCCGCGGGCAGATCCACGGCGACATCGGCGATCAAGCCGGGCTGCGCCAGCTTGCCGCCGTCCGCCAGTGCGGGCGATGCGCCGACCAGCAGGCGCAAGGCGTTTTCGGCAGCGGCATGGCTGCGCGTCAGATTGGCGGTTTCGGCGCGCGCCGTCTGGAAGGCGCCGTCGGCTTGCAGGGTGTCGAGATCGCCGGCCAGACCGACATCGCGCCGACGTGCGATCAGCATGCGGGTTTCTTCCCGGCTTTTCATGGTGGCCTGTGCCAGGTCGCGGCGCTCGCCCAGTTCCAGCAGGCTGAGCCAGGCGTTGGCCACGTCGGCGATCAGCGACAAACGGAAGGCCTGCCGCGCGTAGTCGCTGGCGAGGAAATTGGCGCGTCCGGCGTCGTCGAGACTTTTCACCCGGCCCCAGAAATCCAGCTCGAACGACGCCACGGCCAAATTGACGTCGTAGCGCTGGCTGTTCAACTGGCGACCGGCGCCGGACAGGTCGGCTGGGGTCAGCGAAGCGGCGCGCTGGGCGGCCAGATCCACGGTCGGGAAACGCTCGGCGCGGGCGATGCCGGCCAGTGCGCGGGCCTCATCGACGCGCGCCACGGCGATGCGCAGATCGCGGTTGTGTTCCAGCGCGGCGGCGATCAGCGCTTGCAGGCGCGGATCGGGGAAAAACGCGCGCCAGTCAGTCGTCATCGCCGCGCTTTTCGCCGTACCGTCAGCGCCGACTCTTGCCGCTGTCGGCCATGAGGTAGGCACCGGCGCCTCGGGACGCTGGTAGTCCGGCGTGAACGAGCAGCCGGCCATGGCCAGAGTGATGAGCAGAGGAAGAGTTTTACGCATCATGCTTCTCCTCATGGTGGCGTGCATGACCGGGGAAGATGCGGCGCACCACCACGAAAAACACCGGCACCAGAAAGACCGCCAGCGCCGTGGCGGCAAACATGCCGCCGATCACGCCGGTGCCGAGGGCGTGGCGGCTGTTGGCGCCGGCGCCGCTGGAAACCGCCAGTGGCAGCACGCCGAACATGAAGGCAATCGAGGTCATCAGGATCGGCCGGAAGCGCAGGCGGCAGGCTTCGAGCGTGGCTTCGATGAGGTCCTTGCCCTGCTCCTGCAACTCGCGGGCGAACTCGATGATGAGGATGGCATTCTTCGCCGAAAGTCCGATGATGGCGATCAGGCCGACCTTGAAATACACATCGTTGGGCAAGCCGCGCAGGTGGACGGCCAGCACAGCGCCGAAGATGCCCAGCGGCACCACCAGCATCACCGCAAAGGGAATCGACCAGCTCTCGTACAACGCGGCGAGGCAGAGGAAGACCACGATCAGCGAGACAGCGAAAAGGAAGGGCGCCTGGGTGCCGGAGAGCCGCTCCTCGTAGGAACTGCCCGACCACTCGAAGCCGATGCCGGGCGGCAGTTTGCCGGCCACCTCCTCCATCGCCGCCAGTGCGTCGCCGCTCGAACGACCGGGCGCCGGACTGCCGGCAATCTTCATCGCGGGCAGTCCGTTGTAGCGGTCGAGCTTGGGACTGCCGACGATCCACTGCGCGGTGGCGATCTCGGCGAGCGGAATCATGTCGCCGCGCGCATTCTTGATCGGCAGCCGCAGCAAGTCTTCCGGCGTGCGCCGGGTCTCGGACTCGGCCTGCATTTGCACGCGCAGGATGCGGCCCTGGCGCACGAAGTCGTTGATGTAGGCCGTCCCCAGGGTCGCTTGCAGGGTGTCGTTGAGGTCGCCCAGGTCGATGCCCAGCGCCCGCGCCTTGGCCCGGTCGATGTTGAGGAAGACCTGCGGACCGGCTTCCTGCCCTTCCGGTCGCACGCCGGCCAGCGCCGGATTCTGACCGGCGAGGCCCAGCGCCATGTTGCGCGCTTCAAGCAGCTTGTCGCGGCCCAGGCCGCCGCGATCCTGCAGGCGAAAATCGAAGCCGCCGACCGCCGCCAGTTCGGGAATCGGCGGCACGTTGATGGCGAAGATCATCGCCTGCTTGATGCGGAAGAAGGTCATGTTGGCGCGTTGCACGAGTGACTCCGCACTGTTTTCCTTGTTCGGTCGCTCGTCCCAGCTCTTGAGGCGGACGAATGAAATCGCCGCGTTCTGGCCGCGACCGAAGAAGGAAAAGCCGAGCACGCCGATGACGTGGGCGACTTCCTTCTGCGCCATGTAGTGCTGCTCGACGGTGCTGAGCACTTCGAGGCTGCGCTCGCGCGTCGCGCCCGAAGGTAGCTGGATGATGCTGAGGAAGTAGCCCTGGTCTTCGCTGGGCAGGAAGCTGCCCGGCAGTTTGGTGAACAACCAGCCGGTGGCGGCCAGGATGGCGGCATAGAGGATGAGCCAGCGCCCGGGCTTGCCCAGGATGCGACGCGTGGCGCCGATGTAGCGACGCACGGTGGCGGCGAAGAAGCGGTTCCACCAGCCGAAGAAGCCGGTCGAGGGCAACAGGTCCTTGTCACCGGGTTCATGCTTGAGCAGCGTCGCGCAAAGCGCCGGCGTCAAGGTCAGCGCCATCAGGGCCGAGAAACCCATGGTCAGGATCAGCGTCACCGCAAACTGGCGGTAAATCGCCCCCACCGCGCCGCCGAAGAAAATCAGGGGCACGAATACCGCTGTCAGCACCACGGTGATGGCGATGATGGCATTGATGATCTGGCCCATGGCCTTGCGCGTCGCATCGCGCGGACTCAGACCTTCCTCGCTCATGATCCGCTCGACGTTCTCGATCACGACAATGGCATCGTCCACGACGATGGCGATGGCCAGCACCATGGCAAACAGGGTCAGCACGTTGATCGAATAGCCGAGCAGATACAGGCCGATCAGGGAACCGAGCAGCGACACCGGCACGACGACCGTCGGAATGAAGGTGGCGCGCAGGTTCTCCAGAAACAGGTACATCACCAGCACCACCAGGATCATGGCCTCGATCAATGTTATGACCACTTCGCGGATGGAAATGTCGACGAAGGTCGAGGTGTCGTAGGGAATCATCCAGGAGACCCCTTTGGGGAAATACCTGGCCAGTTCCGTCATCCTGGCATTGACGGCCTTGGCCGTGTCGAGCGCGTTGGCGCCCGGCGCCATGCGCACGGCAATCGCGGCGGTGGGCTGGCCATCGACACGGGCGGCAACCGAATAATCCTGCGCGCCGAGTTCGACGCGGGCAACGTCCTTGACGCGCACCGTGGCGCCGCGCCCATCGCTCCTGATGATGACGTTGCCAAATTCCTCGGGGGTGGACAAGCGGCCTTGCGTGATGATGGTGGCGGCGTATTCCTGGCCGGGCACCGCCGGAATCTGGCCGAGTTCGCCGGTGGCGATCTGGGCGTTCTGCGCGCGCACCGCTTTCGCCACGTCGGCCGGGGTCAGGCCGAAGGCTTGCAGGCGCTCCGGCTTGATCCACAGCCGCATCGAATACTCGGTGCCGAACATCAGGGCTTCGCCCACGCCCGGCGTGCGGCGCAGGCTCTCCAGCACGTTGGCGGCGGCGTAGCTGCCAAGCGCGACATTGTCCAGCGTCTTGTCCGGCGAAAACAGCGACACGATCATCAGGAAGTTGCGCGCCGACTTGGTTACCGTGATGCCGAGCCGTCGCGCTTCTTCGGGCAGGCGCGGTTCGGCGCGCTTGATGCGATTCTGCGTTTCCACCGAAGCAAGGTCGAGATTGGTCCCCGCATTGAAACTCAGGGTGATGGTGCCGATGTTCTGCTCGGAAGCCGAATCCATGTAGAGCAGGTTTTCGATGCCGTTCAGTTCCTGTTCGATCAGCGCGACTGCGGTTTCCTCCACCACCTTGGCCGAAGCGCCGGGGTAGGTAACGGTAATCGCCAGCGCCGGCGGCGCTACCGAGGGATAGCTCGCCACTGGCAACTGGCGCAGCGCGAGCACCCCGCCGAGCACGATGATGATGGCGATGACCCAGGCGAAGATGGGCCGATCAATGAAGAATCTTGGGATCATGGCTTACTTCTTTTCTTCGCTGGGCTTCGCGGTGGGCGCAGGCGGCTTCCCGGTCGGCGGCGGTGCGAGAAGCGGCGCGCCTGGGGTCCAGGGCACCGGTTTCACCACGGCTCCCGGTCTCGCCTTCTGCAATCCATTGACGATCACCTGTTCGCCACCCTTGAGACCCTCGCTGACAATGAAGTCGCCGCCGGACATGGCGACCGTATTGATCGGACGCGGCGCCACCTTGCCTTCGCCATCGACAATCATCACGAATTGCCCCTGAGCGCCCCCCTGCACCGCGCGCTGCGGCACACGTATTGCGGCGTCGAGCTGCGCCTGCGGGAAACGCACGCGGACGAAGGTGCCAGGCAGCAGGTCGCGGCGCGGATTGGGAAATTCGGCGCGCAGGATGACCGCGCCACTGTTCGGATCGACTGCCAGATCGGTGAACTGGAGGCGACCCTTTTCAGGATAGATCGAGCCATCTTCCAGTACCAGTTCTACCTTTGCGGAGTCTGCTTTCTTCTGCTTTCCGGCCTTGACCGCCTGCTGGAGTTGCAGCAGGTCGGAATAGGACTGGGTGAATTCGACGCGGATCGGGTCGAGTTGTTCGATGGTCACCAGATGCGTTGCTTCGCCCTTGCCCACCAGCGCGCCCTCGGTCACCAGGGCGCGGCCGATACGGCCGGAAATCGGCGCTGGCGGCACGGCGTTTTCGAGATCGAGCCGAGCTTTGGCCAGTGTCGCCTCGGCCTGCTTGTAGCGCGCCTGGGCGGCATCGAATTCCTGCTGGCTGACGGCCTTGATGTCGAGCAGGGGCTTGTAGCGGTCGAACGTGGCTTTTGCCGCAGCGAGGTCGGCCTCGGCTGCGGCGGCCTGCGTCTGGTAGGTGCGGGCGTCGATCTGGAACAGCGGCGTGCCGGCGGCGACGTCGGTTCCCTCGACGAACAGTCGCTTTTCCACCACGCCTTCGACGCGAGCCCTCACTTGCGCGGAGCGAACCGCCTGCAGTCGACCAGGCAGGTCCTGCGTGATGGTCGCACTCCCCGGGGCGATGGCAATCACGTCCACTTCGGCGGGTGGCATGCCGGCACCGGGTCCAGCGCCCGGCGGGCCCTTCTTGTCGCCATCGCCACAGGCGGTCAGAAGTGCAAGCAGCAGCAAAGGGGCGGTTGTTCTCATGAGGTGCTCCGTTGAGAGGTGGTGGTGGCAAACCGGGATGGGTCGGGCGCGAAAGCGCGCAGGTAACAATCAATGATCTCACCGACAAGCGTCGGATCGGGTTCTGGCGACGGGTCGCCCGAGAAAAGATAATGAATGCGGTCGGCGCCAACCAGCATGGAAAGCAGCATGGTGGTGGCAAAGTCGGGTTTGGCGCGACGTAGCTCGCCTCGCTCCATCGCCGCCTCAAGAATCGTGCGCAGCCGGGCTGCGGTCTGGGCCGGCCCGGTACGGTAGAAGTTGGTCACCAGTTCCGGAAAGTGCGCCGTTTCGGCAACAATGGCGCGAAAGAAGCCAAGTCCCTCCGCGCTCAGCAACTTGCCGCGATAGGCAAGACCAAAGCGGAGCAAGCGCTCACGCAGCGTCTGTCCCTCATCACCCAAGGTCACCAGTAGCGCGGCGATCGCTTGGCGAACGACCTCGCCAAATAGGTCTGCCTTCCGCGGGAAGTGGTTGTAGAGCGTCTGGCGAGCGACTCCGGCGCGAACCGCGACGCGTTCAACGCTCGCTCGATAGCCTTCCTCAACAAAGACCTCGGTCGCCGCCTGGATCAGACGGGAGCGGCAATCGGTGGGGTCGAGATCGGGAGGCAGCGTCATTGGGATAACAAACTGGACTGGACCGTACAGTCTAGCGCAGTCAATTCCCAAGGGCAACCCGTGAACAGAACAACTTCGCATTCCCTTGAGATGGCAGAATCCCGCATCGAAAACTTCTCGACAACACAGCCCAGGAGTCGGCGCCGACGGTACGGCGAATTGCTTCGACCACGACTTGTAACGAAGCTTCAGCGCTGGCAAACGGAGTGAACTCGCATGCATCTGCTGGTCGATATTTCGGCGCACGGCCTCGGTCATCTGGCGCAGACCGCACCGGTACTGGATGCGCTCCAGACGCTGGCGCCCAGGCTGCGCCTGACGGTGCGCAGTGCGCTGCCGCGCGAGCGGCTGGCGCGGCGCATCGGCGGCGACTTCGCGCACGTGCCGGAGGCGCGCGACTTCGGCTTCATCATGTACAACGCGGTGGATATCGATTTCGCCGCCAGCGCGCAGCGCTATCGCGAGTTTCATGCCGACTGGGCGCGGCGGGTGGCGGCCGAGGCCGACTGGCTGCGACGACACGAGGTCGACGCGCTGCTGACCAATGTCGCCTACCTGCCGCTGGCGGCGGCGCGCGCCGCCGCCATTCCATCTGCATGCATGTGCTCGCTCAACTGGGCCGATCTGTTTGCCCACTATTTCGGCGACGAACCATGGGCCGCAGAAATTCATGCCCAGATGCTGGATGCCTACAACGCGGGCCGGGGTTTTCTGCGCCTGACGCCGGGCCTGCCGATGGCGGAAGTACGGCGGCGGCAGGACATTGCGCCGATCGCGAGAATAGGCCGCCGTGATCGCGCTCGGGTAGCGCGGCTGATCGATCTCAAGGAAAACGAGCGCTGGATTCTGCTGGCCATGGGCGGCATGCCGTTTCGGCTGCCCATGGAAAACTGGCCGCAGACGCCCGGCCTGAACTGGCTGGTGCCGGACGAATGGAAGATGGTGCGCGACGATGTGCGCTGTTTCGACGTACCCGGCCTGGATTTCAGCGACCTGCTCGCCAGCGTCGATGCGGTGGTGACCAAACCCGGCTATGGCACCTTTGTCGAGGCCGCCGCGTGCGGCATCCCGATCCTGTATCTGCAACGCGACGACTGGCCGGAAACGCCTCACTTCGCGGCGTGGCTCGCGCTGCATGCGCGGGCGCAAGTGCTGACGCGCGAGCGACTCGTTGCGGGTGATTTCATCGATGAACTGCACCGGCTCTGGGAAATACCCTTGCCCGCCGCGCCGCTGGCCGATGGTGCCGACGAAGCGGCGCTCTGGCTGGTGACTGCATTGGGGCTGGCCTGAAGCCCGCTTTGAAACGATTGACATCAATGGCAAAGCGTTTAGAATGCGCGCCTTTCCCGCCTCTCCAGGATAATTGCAATGCCGGGTATTCGCCTCAAGGAAAACGAGCCGTTTGAAGTCGCGATCCGTCGCTTCAAGCGCGCCATCGAGAAGACAGGTCTGCTCACCGAACTGCGCGCACGCGAGTTCTACGAGAAGCCCACCACCGAGCGCAAGCGCAAGGCGGCGGCGGCAGTCAAGCGCCATCACAAGCGCATTCGCAGCCAGCTTCTGCCGCCCAAGATGTATTGAGCCAGCGGCGTGGTTCGCCGCTTTTGCGCGAACCATTCAGCGTTGCTTGATCGCTTGACAATGAGAACCGCCACCAGGCGGTTTTTGTGTTTATGCAAAGGATGATTTGATGACACTCGAAACGCGCATCGACGATGACTGGAAAGCCGCCATGAAGGCCGGCGAGCGGGCCAAAAAGGATGCCCTGAGCCTGCTGCGCGCCGCCATCAAGCAGAAGCGGGTCGACGAGAAAGTGGTGATAGACGATGCCGCGGTGATTGCCGTGATCGAGAAGATGCTGAAACAGCGCAAGGATTCGATCACCCAGTACGAAGCCGCCAAGCGCCAGGATCTGGCGGATATCGAAAAGTTCGAGGTTTCGGTGCTGGCGGCTTACATGCCGCAAGGTCTTTCCGCCGCCGAGATCGAGGCAATCGTAACCGCCGCCGTCGCCCAATCCGGCGCCAAGGCCCCGTCCGACATGGGCAAGGTGATCGCGCTGGTCAAGCCCCAGGTGGCCGGTCGCGCCGACATGGGCGAAGTCTCGAAACTGGTCAAGGCGAAACTCGCAGGGGCATAATCGCCCTGTGATCCCAGAAAGCTTCGTCCAGGAACTGCTCGCCCGCATCGACATCGTCGATGTCGTCGAACGTTACGTCCCGTTGCGCAAGTCGGGCGCCAATTTCAGCGCCTGCTGCCCGTTCCATTCCGAGAAAACCCCATCCTTCACGGTCAGTCCGTCGAAGCAGTTCTATCACTGCTTCGGTTGCGGCGCCCACGGCAGCGCCATCGGCTTCCTGATGCAACACGCCGGCATCGGCTTCATCGAAGCCGTCGAGGATCTGGCCTCTTCCGCCGGAATGCAGGTGCCGCACGAAGAACGCAACGCCACGATCCGGGCCAGGAAGGCGCCGCTGACCGAACTGATGGCGCGCGCCATGCACTTCTATCGCGAGCAGTTGAAGGCTTCGCCGAAGGCCATCGACTACCTCAAGAACCGCGGCCTGACGGGTGAAATCGCCGCGAAATTCGCTCTCGGCTACGCCCCCGACGGCTGGCAAGGTCTGCAACAGGTCTTTTCCGACTATAGCGACCCGGCGCTGGTCGAATGCGGCCTGGTCATCGTCAATGAGCAGGGCCGCCGCTACGACCGCTTCCGCGACCGGGTAATGTTTCCCATCCTCGACCAGCGCGGCAACGTGATCGGCTTCGGCGGCCGGGTGATCGGCGAAGGAGAGCCGAAGTACCTGAATTCGCCGGAAACGCCACTGTTCGAGAAAGGCCGCGAACTCTACGGCCTGCCGCAAGCGCGCAAGGCCATCCAGGAAGCGGACACCGTACTGGTGGTCGAGGGCTACATGGACGTCGTCGGACTGGTTCAAAACGGCGTCGGAAACGTGGTTGCCACTTTGGGCACCGCCGCCACCGACGCGAACGTGCAAAAACTGCTGAAACAGGCCAACCGCGTGGTGTTCTGCTTTGACCGCGACAGCGCAGGCGACCGCGCCGCGTGGCGCGCCATGGAAGTGAGCCTGAGCCACCTGGCCGACAACAAGACCGTTGAAATTCTCCAGATGCCCGGCAATCAGGATCCGGACGAATTCATCCGCGAGCACGGCAAGGAGGCCTTTGTCCAGCAGACCCGCAGCGCGACCCGCCTCAGCGAATTTCTCCTGCGGGAACTGGTCAAGCAAACCAATCCCAGCACCGCCGAGGGTCGCGCCATGCTGGTGCATGCAGCAAAACCCCTGTTGCAGAAGATGGCCGCGCCGATCCTGCGAGTGCAACTAACCAAGGAAATCGCCCAACGCGCGCAGGTGTCGCAAGCCGAAGTCGAGGCGCAATGCGGCCTCAAGCCGCTGGCGCGCAGCCGCTACGCCCCGGCGCAGATGAAACAGCGACCGGTGCCATCTTCCATCGAATACAAGCTGCTGCAGATCGTGCTGCACAAGCCGGAATGGGCCGCGCGCCTGCCGCTGGAACTGATTGATCGCGAACGCGTGGAAGGCGAGGCGCTGAGTGCCATCGCCGATGCCATCGACCATGGCGAGTTGCCCGCCGGCGGCTTCGGCCTGCTGCTGGAATTCTTCCGCAATACCCCGTACGAGTCACTGATTGCCGCCATCGCCGCCAACATGGTGGAAGAAGTCGATCTCGGCGCGCTCGAAACCGTGTTCAATGACTGCGTAGCGCACCTGCGTCAGGCGACGCTCACCGCCGAGGTCGAACGTCTCAATGCGCGCGCCAACGAAGGGGGCTTGAATCAGGAAGAGAAGCGACGGCTCACCGAGTTACTGGCGAAGAAGCGACCGGCCTCGACGACCGGTACCTCGATCTGATATACTTAACGGTTCCCCAGCGCTTTTCCGGCGCGCTGAGTCGATCTGTCCGCGCACGTCGCGGCGTTTCCGTTTTTGACAGCGCCGCGCCGCAATAGCGTTCCAGCCGAGGATAGTCATGTCGAAGGAAATCGCCAAGCAGAGCAAGTCGAAGGCCGCCGCCAAACCGGTCGCGAAGAAGGCCGCGCCGACCAAAAAGCCCGTCCCCGCCAAAGCTCCTGTAAAGACCGCCCCTGCCAAGACCGCGAAGTCCGAGGTGCCTGTAGCCAAAGCCATCGAGCCGACTTCCGTGGCGACCAAACCCGCACCCCAGCCAGTAGCCGCAAAATCGGCCGCCAAGGCCATCGCCGAGTCGCGCGGGCGAAAGGGCAGGGAAAAACTGATCGCTCCCGAAGCAAAGCTGGTCGATCTGGACACCAAGCGCACGCGATTGAAGAACCTCATCGCGCTGGGCAAGGAGCGCGGCTACCTGACGTATGCCGAGATCAACGACCATCTGCCCGACGATCTGGTGGATGCGGAGCAGATCGAATCGATCATCTCCACCTTCAACGACATGAGCATTCAGGTGTTCGACGAAGCACCTGCCGTTGATGATCTGCTGCTCAACGAGACAGCGCCGGCTCCGGTAGACGTGGCCGAGGTCGAGGAAGAAGCGGAACAGGCGCTGTCCACCGTCGATTCCGAATTTGGCCGTACCACCGACCCGGTGCGTATGTACATGCGTGAAATGGGCTCGGTCGAACTCCTCACCCGCGAAGGCGAAATCGAAATCGCCAAGCGCATCGAGGACGGCCTCAAGCACATGATCATGGCGATTTCCGCCTGTCCCACCACTATCGCCGAGATGCTGGAAACGGCCGGCAGGGTGGCGCGCGATGAAATGCGCATCGACGAACTGGTCGATGGCTTGATCGATCCGAATGCCGCAGGCGAGGACATCGAGGCGCTGGCCGAAGACGAAGAACTTGAAGTCGAAGAGGATACCGAGGACGACGACGACGGCAGCGCGCGAATTTCCGCCTCCCTGCTGCAACTCAAGCAGGATGCCCTGGAGCGCTTTTCGATCATTCATGCCCTGTTTGCCAGGCTGCAACCGACGCTGGCGAAGAAGGGTTCGCAGGACAAGGGCTATCTGCGTTTGCAGAAGCAGATTTCCGACGAACTGATGAACATCCGCTTCACCGCCAAGTCGATCGAGCGCCTGTGCGACTCGGTGCGCGGCATGGTCGAGGCGGTGCGCAGCCACGAACGCAAGATCCTGCATCTTTGCGTGGATAAGGCGCACATGCCGCGTGCGCAGTTCATCAAGACCTTCCCCGGTCACGAGACCGACATGGAATGGCTCAAGCACGAAGTACAGTCGGGCAAGCCCTACTGCACGCAGTTGATGCGTGCCGCGCCGAACATCCTCGAAGAACAGCAGAGGTTGATCGACCTGCAAAACCGTATCGGCATTCCGCTGAAGGAACTCAAGGATATCAACAAGCAGATGTCCACCGGCGAAGCCAAGGCCCGCCGCGCCAAGCGCGAGATGACCGAGGCCAACCTGCGCCTGGTGATCTCCATCGCCAAGAAGTACACCAATCGCGGCCTGCAATTCCTCGACCTGATCCAGGAAGGCAACATCGGCCTGATGAAGGCAGTGGACAAGTTCGAATACCGTCGCGGCTACAAGTTCTCGACCTATGCCACATGGTGGATTCGGCAGGCGATTACGCGCTCGATCGCGGATCAGGCGCGCACCATCCGTATCCCGGTGCACATGATCGAGACCATCAACAAGATGAATCGCATCAGCCGTCAGATCCTCCAGGAGACCGGTCTGGAGCCGGACCCGGCGACGCTGGCGGTGAAGATGGAAATGCCCGAGGAAAAGATTCGCAAAATCCTCAAGATTTCCAAGGAACCGATTTCCATGGAAACGCCAATCGGCGACGACGACGATTCCCATTTGGGCGATTTCATCGAGGATCAGGGGACGCTGTCGCCGGGCGACGCGGCGCTGTTCGCCAGCTTGCGCGAGGTGACCAAGGAGGTGCTGGACAGCCTCACGCCGCGCGAAGCCAAGGTGCTGCGGATGCGCTTCGGCATCGAAATGAACACCGATCACACACTGGAAGAAGTTGGCAAGCAGTTCGATGTGACCCGCGAACGCATTCGCCAGATCGAAGCCAAGGCATTGCGCAAGCTGCGTCACCCGACCCGGTCGGAAAAACTTCGCAGCTTTCTCGATTCCGAAACCTGATCGCGCACTACCAACGGCTCATGCAACGCGGGCCGTTGCGGTTTTACGAAGGGCCTGTAGCTCAATGGTTAGAGCAGAGGACTCATAATCCTTTGGTTGCGAGTTCGAGTCTCGCTGGGCCCACCAGCACTTCGAGGGGGTTGGCAGAAAGTTACGGCTGATCCATTTCCCGTCGTTACAGACGGCAGGCACTTGGTAATTTTTTTAATGCAGGTGGTGGATTCCATGCTTTCACCTTCAGGCGGAGCACTTGATATGCAAGAAATCATGCAATACCTCAAAGACAATGGTCAGCGCTTCGACTCGGAAATTGCCGCCGCGACAGGTATCTCGCTGGCGAAAGTGCGTCGTTCAATTTCCGACTTGTCGGCACGCGGCGAGATTTCCAAATGCAGCGTGACCCGTTTCAACAATGGCGAGAAAATCGAAGCCGTGCTGTGCCGGGTAGCGGGATACATTCCGCCCAAAAGCCCCGGCCGGAAGCCAGGCGCGTCGAGCTGACTGTCTCGCGTCGCTGAAACAGGGACAGCGCCCATAGTCAGACTGCCATGCCCGCTGTTCTTCGCTTTCTGCTTGTCATTTTTGCCGTAGCGTTTCTGCACGGCTGCGCTTTGCTGGGCGAAAAGCCGGCACCTCCGCCAGCACCCATACCCGTCAAGATCGGTTTTGCCCTCGGCGGCGGCGCGGCGCGCGGCTTCGCGCATATCGGCGTCATCAAGGCGCTTGAGGCGCAGGGCATCGTGCCGGACATCGTAGTCGGTACCAGCGCCGGTGCCGTGGTCGGTGCGCTCTACTCGTCCGGGCTTTCCGGATTTCAAATGCAGAAGGTGGCCATGGACATGGACGAAGGCCAGATCGGCGACTGGTCCCTGCCCGATCGCGGCGTGTTCAAGGGCGAAGCCCTGCAAAACTTCGTTAATAAAGCGGTGGGCCATCGACCGCTGGAAAAACTGCCGCGCAGCTTTGCCGTCGTCGCCACGGACTTGAAGAGCGGCGAATCCGTCCTCTTTCGCACCGGCAACACCGGCATGGCGGTGCGCGCGTCGTCGGCCGTGCCCGGCGTGTTTCAGCCGGTGAGCATCAATGGCCGCGACTATGTCGATGGCGGCCTGGTCAGCCCGATACCGGTGCGCGCCGCGCGCAGTCTGGGCGCCAACTTCGTGATCGCGGTGGACATTTCCGTCAATCCGCGCGACGCACGCACATCGAGCACAGTCGACGTGCTGCTGCAAACCTTCGCCATCATGGGCCAGTCGATCAGCCGCTACGAGAAGACGGAGGCGGACATCGTGATTCGTCCGATTACCGCCGAATTGCCCGCCACCGACTTTGCCGGCCGCCACCGCGCCGTACTCGAGGGCGAAAAAGCCGCCGCAGCGGCAATGCCTGAAATCAAGGAGCGACTGGCGCGTCTGCGCGGCAAGTCGGTTGTGGAAGCACGCTGAATCCGGTCGCCGGTTGTCTGGGGTTTGCCGGGTATTTTGACGATTCCCGTGCTTGAAACGCCATGGCTATCTGGATGCATTGCCCGCCCGCGCCTGTCGCACCTCTTCCAGTCGCGCCAGATAAGCCGCTTGGGCCGCCATGTCCCTGGCGGCGAGTGCGGCGCGGGCAAGAACTTCGAGATCCTGCGCGATCCTGGCCGGTTGACCGAGCGACTTGTCGATGCTCAAGGCATTCTCCAGCGACTGCCGGGCGGCCGGAAAGTCGCCGAGCGCCAGATGGGCTTCGCCTTGTACCCGGAACAGATTGGCAACTTCCATCTGATTGCCGTGGCTCAGAAAGCGCGCGATGGCGGATGTTGCGAGCTGGGCGGCGACGCCGGCCTCGCCCTTTTCCAGCATCAGCCGCGCGTGCAGGCTGTCGATGCCGATGGCCGCCTCGCATGCGGCCTGGCACTGCTCGCGCAATGCCTGCAAGCGCGCCAGTGCCTCGTCGCGCCGGTCGAGATCGGACAGCAGCACGGTGGCCAGCAAGTCCATTTCGCGCGCGGTCCTGGCGGGAATGTTACCGCGATGCCAAGAGGATATTGATTCGAGTACTTTCAGCGCGTCGGCGCTGGCGCCCGATTCACGCGAAACGCAGGCCAGATTGATCGACATGACGGCGACGCCTTCGCTGTCTTCGATGCGCTTCGCGTCCGTCAGCGCCTGCTCGAACAGGCGCGCGGCGCGCGGCAGGTCGCCTTTGCGATAGGCGGCCTGGCCCTGTTGCCCCAGATCGATCACCTGCTGTGCGCGCGGCGGACGTTCCTTGATCTTCTCCCCGGCGCAGCCGGCGAGCGTTGCCACCAGAATCAGCCAGACGGCCCGCTTCATTTGGCGAACTCCTGAGCTGTCGGCGGCAGGCGACCGGTATCGACGCCGATGGATTCGACAACGGGCTCATCAACAAACAGCCGCATCAGCCAACTGCGCTTCGCGCCGCGCGCCATGTCGGATACATCGCTGGCGACGCCCTGCCCTTCCGCAATCAACCCCGGCGCCGCGCCGCGTATCTCACGCACGATCTCCGCCCCATCCGCCGTCGCGGCGCGCACGTTCTTCAGCGTGGCATGGGCATCGTCGAGCAATTCGGCGGAGCGACGCTCGGCGGAATCGGCCACGGCATGCGCCGACTTCATCGTCGCTTCGCCTTCGCCCAGAATCCTGTCCACTTTTGCATCCACGCGGTTCAGCATCTTCCCGGCCTGCCGCACCGATGCGGCGACATCGCCAGTGACCGCCCTGAAATCCGCGATCAGCGGCTTGACGCCGCCCTGTTCATCGTTGAGCGCATGCAGCAGTGCGCGCGCTTCATCGGCCACCGGCAGGACGCGGGTCTCGACGGTGGCGGCCAGATCGCCAAGGCCGCCACCCGTGGCCAGCATGATGGATTCGCCGGACGCCATGGGCCGCGCGCTATCGGTGCCGGGCAGAATTTCTATGATGCGCTCGCCGATCACGCCTTCCTGCGCCAGCCGCGCGCGCGAGCCGCTGGGAATATGCGCGAGGTACTCGGCGTCGATGCGCGCCTCGAACTTGACGCGCCGGGCCTGACCGGCACTGGCTGGAATGAAGTGGACGGCCGAGACGGCGCCGATCGGGAAGCCCATCAGCTTGATGCGGGTGCCGATGGCGACGCCGTCGGCCGTCGGCGCATAGAAATCCAGTTGCGCCCGGCGCACGAAGTAGCCCTGCTTGAACGTGACGCCGGCCACCAGCAGCAGTAAGCCGAAAATCGCGGGCAGGATGAAGCGCCAGGCCCGCCGGCGCACGGTCGGTCGGTCGAGAAGTTCCGCAAAGTCGTCAGGCAAGGACGGTTTCATGATGATGGCAATTCGCGGCGGGAATATTCAATTCCGGGGGCGGTGGGGACAGCGCGATATAGACAGTGGGCCGAAACGGGAAATAGCGGTGAAAGAACTCATGCAGCAATATCGCCTGGCGGCTCTCCTCCTGATTCAAACCATAGCAAGTATCGTCGAAAACCAGCGCTGGCGCATCGGCCACCACGGCCCGCAAAAACGCCGTGATGCGTGTCTGCCACGGAGTCAGGGCAGCCAGCGGCAATGTCAGGGAAATCGGCGCAATGCCAAAAGCCCTGAGTCGCTCCAGCCAGCGCGAGAGGCGAACGCCGGCTTTGGTGTCGCCCTTCGCCTGCGCCGGCAACAGAATGTTCTCCAGCAATCCGAAATCGGTGAGCAGCCCGCCGTCAGCCGGGATCGCCCACCATGCGCTGGCACTGGACGAGCGCAGCAGCGTGGCGAGAAAGTCGGCACGTTCCACCTCGCGGTCGAAGCGAACCGCATGAGCGCCGGTCAGGCCCGACAGCCATGAAGAGACGGCGCGCTTGTCCATCAGCCGTTCTTCACGATGCCGAACAGCAACACGCCGTAGACCAGCCAGGCGAACAGCGCGTTAAAGACGGTGACATACATCAGGGTGGTCATCGTCGAGCGCGAAACGACGGCCACCGGATCGGTCGCGCTGCGCCCGGAGCGCAAGGCCGCCACACAAGGCACGATGCCGAGCAGCACGCCGAACGCAGCGCTCTTTATCAGCGAGTACACCAGATCGACCAGGCGCAGGGTCTCGAAAAATCCCGACAACATGCCCGTCAGCGAAATATCGAGCAGCAGGGAAGCGAGCAGAATCCCACCCAGCACGGCAAACAGCTCGAAGTAGAACGTCACCACCACGCAGGCCAGCGCCAGCGCCGCGACCCGTGGCAGAAAAACCTGCACCAGCGGCGAGAGGCCCATGGCGCGCATGCGCACCAGTTCGTCGCGCCGCACCATTCCCAGCACATCGCCGGTAACCAGCACGCTGCTGCGCAGAATCAGCAATATCGCGGTTAACAACGGTCCGACTTCGCGCACCACGGCATACACCAGAAAATCCACCGCCATGCCGCTGTTGCTGGCCAGCACCTTGATCACGTAAGCGATGATAATGGTGCCAATCATCGCTGCCCTAAAGAATATGCTGGCCGCCGGATCCAGCCCGAGGCGGATGAACTGCTGCCAGAACACCGTTCGCACCTGTTTCTGGCGCAGGGACGGCACGGTGGCGGCCACCGCCGCGATCAGTTGCAACGTCTTCGAGCGCCAGACTGTCGCCACGCCGATGCCCATCAGACGCCCGCGCCCGGCTCGCGCCCGACGTCCTGCATCAAGTCGAGCGCGGCGGGCTTCCAGCCATGCAACTGCAGCGTCCCCATGCCCCGCACCTCGTGCGCGCCGATATCGACGAATGTCGCGCGACCCGCCATGGCGGTTGCCACCGCCGCCGAAACTATCACCGGATAGGGGAATTGCTTGGTAAACACTTCGATGCGCGATGCGGCGTTGACCGTCGTTCCAACCGCCGTGTACTCGTGTCGCTCGGCCGTTCCCAGATGCCCGACGACGACATCGCCATAATGCACGCCGATGCCGACCTGCAAGGACGGGATTCCTTCGGCCGCAAGGTCCCGGTTAAGAACTTGCACTCCGAGCAGCATTTCCTGGGCGGCTTCCAGCGCGCGGCGCACCGGGTCGTCGAGTTCCTGGGGCGCGCCGAAGATCGCCATGAGTCCGTCGCCGAGATACTTGTCGATCATGCCGCCGGCTTCCTGAATGGCCGGCGACACCGCCGCAAAATAGCGATTGACCAGACGCACCAGTCGATCCGGCGCCAGCACCGCGCTGACGCGGCTAAAACCTCGAATGTCGGCATACAGCACGCAGACCTTGCGCGATTCTCCGCCCAGGTCCGGCTTGAGTTGGCCGCGCTCGATGGCACGCAGCACCTGCGGCCCGACATAGCCGGAAAAAGCATCGGCCACTTCGCGCCGACTGCGCAGCATCTCCTGCAAATCGATCAGGCCACGCACCAGCAGCATCGCCAACACGGTTGCCACCCAGCCTCCCCACGGCAGGATCAAGGTCATCGCGCCGAGACAAAACAAGGCGATGCCGCCCATCAAAACGATCGCGCCCGCCCAGAGCAGCAGTTTGCGCGGTCGGGTCTTGCCGCGCAACGCCAGTGCGGCGGAAGCGACAAAAGCGGCTTGCAACGGCGCCGGCAAGGAACTCACCAGCCCGCCGTTCATCAGCGAGCGCCATATCTGCGCTTGCAGGAAAATGCCCGGCACCTTGCGTTCGAGAGGCTCCGTCGCCGATAGCGGCACGGGCAGTTCGTGCCTGTCCTCGAAGGAAAAAGCGCCGCCGATCAAGACGGCCTTGCCGCCAAACGCGGCGCGCAACTTTTCCGTGGCACCGCTATCCACCCATTGCAGCACGTCGACAATCGAAACCACGGTCATCGGCGCGCCCAGTGCGAAATTGATTTCGCCCGACCAGTCCTGCACATTGCCCAGTTGCGCCGCCATGCGCGCCGCCTGCGGCACGGCGGCCGTGGTCGGCTGGCACTTGCTTCCGGGATAGCCGCGCACAATGCCATCCGGATCTTCGCAAACCACCGGCGACGCCGTGGGGTCGCCCTTGGTATTGCGCCTTGCCACTGTCACGAAGGACGGAAAAATAGGGCGGAAACGACCCTGCAAGCCGTCCCAGGTTTCCGACAGGACGATCGGCGATACCCTGGCCAGCGCATGCAGGCCGGTCAGCAGCGCCAGGTCGTAATCCTTCACCCGCGACGACTGCATGTCGCGGTAGCTCTTGGAAGGCAGCACCAGATCGAGGCCAACCACGCTCGGGCGCGCCTCGGCCAGGCCGGACATGACGCGACCGAGATAGGGATGAATCAGCGTCAGCGGCTCCGGCGTCGATTCGAGAAAGGCTTCATCGACGGCCACCAGCACCAGATCGTTGGCGATTGGATGCGGACCGGTGGCGCGCAGGATGCGGAATGCCGCATCGCGCGCCGACCGCTCGAACGGCGCGAAGGCGCCGGCCAGTTGCAGCGCCGCAGCCGCGGCGAAAAACACCGCCAACAGCCACACATCGCGCCGCCAGCCAGTGGTTCGAGAGACGGCGGACACGGGCTCAAGCGTTCAGAGTTGCGCCCGTTTTTGCACGGCGAGCTCGTCCGGTCGCTCCTTGGCCAGTTCGCGCCACAGCACGCGCGCATCGTCGGCCAGGCCCGCCGCCTCCAGCGTGATGGCATAACGCAGGCGCTGGGCAAACGACGCCCCCGCCTTCGGCGACTCCGCCGCCAGGCGCGTTGTCGTATCGGCATCGAGAATGCTGAAACGCGCCTTGCCGATAACTTTGGCGCCATCGGCGGGCATCGCTTCCACGCTCCAGATGTAGTCCCGGCCCGGCGCCAGCGCTTTCTCGATCGGCACGCGCCACTCCGTTCCGGCAACCGATTCCTCCAATACGGGAACGCCCTCACCGGTCGTCAACGTCAGGCGATATTTTGCAACGTCAGGCAGGGCGCCCCAGGAAAAGCGCGGCACCGTGGAACGCAGCGCCGTCTTGTCGGGCGACAGCCCGATGATCGAGACGCCCACGGCAAGGCTGCGCATTCTGACCGCCGCCTGCGTTCTGCGTCCGCCCAGGCTCATCTCCTTCGCCGTCGCATTGGCCGCCAGCGCACCCATGCGCTGCACCGCCGGCGCTGCACCGCTGATCCGGGTAATGCCCTGTTTCTCTATCCTGAACTTTGCCGGGCCGGAAAACACCTGCTCTTCCGATGGGCTGTAGAAGGTAATCGAAACGCTCCCGCCCTTTTCCACCTCGATCAGCGTGGCGGGTTCCAGATAGGCCAGAATAGCCAGCGGCTGGCGGGCGGCGCCGTCACCTGTCCACGCCTTGCCCGTCAGGTCGGTGACCATGCCGACGGCAGCGGCCAGGGCCGGAGCGACTGCAACAAGCAGCGCAACGATCGCAACCAGTTGCCGCAGCCCGCGAGCGGCTCCGAACGATGCATCACGCGATGCAACGAGAATTGTTCCTGAATAAACAAACATGGCAGCCTCCTTTGCAACAGGTCGCTATCTCAAGCGGATAACGCCAAGTATCCCCGACCTCCGCACCGGGGTCAAACACGGTGGCTGTCGCGCCGGTCAACCTGTCGTGCGAGAGACGGAGGCGTTGTGTCCCCGGTTTGCTTCTGCCGCAGGTTCCGCCACGGAGACACGCGCCTTGTTGCCATGCCGCCGGGACGCGTCCAGCAGCAGTACTTCGCTGTTCATTTCCGAAAGGTGCTCTGCCATCAGCCACGCCATATTCTTGAGCAGAGACACAGCCACCCTGGGCTGAGCGAATATTGCGCCTTCGGTCAGGCGCAGGGCGATCGACTTTTCCGCCGCCCTTACCGATGCCATGCGGTGACGATTGGTGATCAGCGCCATCTCGCCAAAGTGCTCCCCCGGCAACACAAAGGCAACGTGAGCCTCGGATTTATCGACTTGCTTGAACACCTCGAATTTTCCCTGCACGACGACATACATCGAGTTCCCCGAAGAGCCCTCCTCAAAAACCATATCGCCCGGCGCGAACGTCGCCTTCGACGCGCCACGCAGCAATTCGGCCAGATCCTCGCGCTCCAATTCCCGAAAGAGAACGATCGAGGACATAAGCTTCAACAACAATAATTCAACCTTGGGAGCACCCGTTACCGCCCCCCGGCTGTCGTCAGGACGTTCCATTTACCTCCTTCATCGGCGAAAAACCTGGTCGCCATTCTTGCACAAAGCCTTGCCGGGTGCGACGGCGCTGCCACGCTCGTCCCCTCCGGATTGAAGGGACCCGCTGCTGAGGCGGCGCGCCGGGGCATCTTTAACTAAGAACGTCATCTAGTTAAAGGAACTCAGTTTCCTTTAACTAAGGAAGAGACCAAGGTAACGATCAAAGGCAAAGACCCGCCCCCTCGCCTGCCCCGAAATCTCCACAAGAATCCCTAATTTTTGCAGATCCCTGACGAGTGTTTGGGCCGTGGGGCTGCTGACAGCAAGGCCTTGTCCAAGTTCGGTCGCCGTGATGATCGGCTTTCGATACAACAGGTTAAGCGCGGCCCGCGCATTGGGCACGCGCTTGCCGAGAGCAAGAATGGACTGCTCGACCTCGGTACGCAGCAGAAGAATCTTGCCAAACACATCGCGTCCCTTGGCAGCCGTTTCCGCCATGCCGGCAAGAAAGAAGCGCACCCAGTGAATCAGGTCGTTCGAGACCCTTACTCCCATCAGTGCATCGTAATAACTGGCCCGGTTGCGCTCGAAAAAATCCGAAAGGTAGAGCGATGGCTTTGCCAGCAGGCCGTGGCTGACCAGGTACAGAGGGATCAGCAAACGCCCGATGCGGCCGTTGCCGTCGGAAAATGGATGGACGGTTTCAAACTGGTAATGGCTGATTGCGATGCGGATCAGATGCGGGACGGCAATTGAGTCGTTGTGCCAGAACTTTTCCAGGTCGCCCATCAGCTCGGGCACTTCGCTCGGATGCGGTGGGATGAATACCGCGTCGCTCAGGCTCGATCCGCCGATCCAGTTCTGGCTGCTGCGAAACTCACCGGGCTGCTTGTGCTCGCCGCGCATCAGCAACGCATGCGCCTGGCGTAGCAGTCGATTCGATAGCGGCAGCGTCTTCAGTTCGGCGCGGCCTGATTCACCGCGTCGATGTAATTGCGCACTTCGCGCCAGTCGTCGCGCTTCTCCGGCTGCATCTGATCCTCGGAAAGCAGCGCCTCGTCAATACCAGTCTGCGTGCCTTCGATGCGGCTGGAGGTCTGCGCTTCCTTGAACACGTGCATCTGGATGAACAAGTCGATGTCCGGCACGATCAGCGAATAGGCGTTGAGTTCGCCCAGCGCCCGGTTCGCCTGCTCCAGCAGGGTGTTGATGGTCGGGTCTTCCCAGGTCCAGACTTGATTGATGGCAACCGGCGAGAAACTGCGGTGCTGGTATTGCTTCTTCCAGACACCCGCCTTGAACTGTTCCAGTTTCATGGCCGTGATCTCAAAGATACTTTCGCATGTCGGACGTAATCATCGGCGGATGTTATCCCAGCTTTGCTTGATGACGGCGTCACTTCGCAAAGTTATGCGAAGCAGCGCCTTCGATGGCGCAGGCTCGCTCGTCCTCATCCAGCGGCTCGAACCAGGTCAACTGCTTTTCGAGCACGGCCACGGTCGCCTCCGACGCATCGCCGCTGCGCGCCATGAGGCGGCGGCGCAGTTCTGCGGCGGACGCCTCGGTGGCGAGAATGCGAAAGTCGACGCCAAGTTCGACCGCCAGAGCGCGGAAGGCGGCGCGTTCCTCGCGCCGCAAAAACGCCGCATCGACGATCACCGGCCAGTCGGCGGACAGTATCTCGCGGGCCAGAGTGTGCAGCCGCGCATAGGTGCGCGTCGTCGCCTCCGCCGTGTAGATGCCGCCATCCAGCGTCGAGTCGCTGCTGTCCTGCGGCGCCAGCCCGAACAGGCGCTTGCGCTCGACGTCCGAGCGTAAACGCACCGTGCCGCCGACAGTTGCCGCGCCGAGCAGGCGCGCCGAGCTGGCGGCGGTCTTGCCCGAACCCGAAAGGCCGCAGGTGATGACAAGAGTCGGCGCTGGCGGTACGGCGATTTGCCATGCGAGTTGCAGATAGGCGCGTGCTGCGGCGACATCGTTCATGCCCTGCTCGCCGTCTTCCTGCGTCGAACGCAGGGCGGCGACCTTGGCGCGCACCACGGCGCGATACACGGCATAGAAGCGCAGCACGGCCAGCGCCTGGAAATCGCCGCTGGCCTCCAGCCATGAATTCAGCAGCCAGGTGGCGAGCCCCGGCTGGCGGTGATCGAGCAGATCGATCCAGACGAAGGCGACTTCGCTGGCGACATCGTTCCAGCGGAAATCCTCGTTGAACTCGATGCAGTCGAAGGGCGTCACATGGCCGTCGATCAGTACCAGATTTCCCAGATGCAGGTCGCCATGACCTTCGCGTACGCGACCGCCGGCCTTGCGCGCGGCAAAGTCGGCGGCGCGGCGCGCAAACTCATCGTCGGTCCAGAGCGCCAGTTGCTCGACTTGCGCTTGATCCGACTGCGGCATGATCTCCCGCAGTTCCACGAAGTTTTCCCGCGCCGTCGCCAGCACCTGATCCGGCGCGCCAAAGCGCGAGCCGGGGGCAGCCACGGTCGCCGCCTCCTGAAAAGCGCAAAGCGTGGCGGCGAGCTGGAACAAATGCGCCGGTTGCAGCTCACCGCGCAATGCGACGCGATCAAGCCGACCGCTCTCGTCGAAGCGCCGCATGCGCACCGCCCATTCGATGGCCGGCAGCGCGCCGAGCCGGGGCTGCTCTGGCGTGCCGCCGATCGGCACCACGTCGAGGTACAGCTCCGGGGCGAAGCGGCGGTTCAGCACCAGTTCGGCGCGACAGCACGCCTCGCGCTGCGCCAGCGTGCCGTAATCGAGAAAGGGCAGCGTGATCGCCTTCTTGATCTTGTAGGCGAATTCGCCGGCCAGCAGCAGCCACGAGGCGTGCGTCTCGACCCATTCGACCCGATCAACGGGATGCGGGTAACGACGCAGATCGAGGAGGGCCGTGATCAGGGGCGGCAGGACGGAGGACATAGGCGTCATTATCGCTCCGGTCGACGACGGATCGTTGCACTGCAAGTTGCCGGCGAAACGCCGGCGCTCCCGGAATTTCGCGGAAACCTACTTCGATAACCCGCCCTTGACCTGCGCTTAACGGGTTATTAACGCGCTCTTCGTCAGACTCCGCTCATCGCCTTGAACTGGAGTTTTCACAATGTACGCGCAACACGCCGGCAGAAATATTTCGCTTCCCTCCATCAACTGGTTACGCTTGCTTCCCTTCCTGAGCTGGCGCAACCGCCTGAGCCGCGCGCAAGGCCGCGACGATGCCATCGCCGGCTTTACCGGAGCGCTGATCGTGCTGCCCCAAGCGGTGGCCTTCGCCACCATTGCCGGCCTGCCGCCGGAATATGGTCTCTATGCGGCGATGGCGCCGGCCATCATCGCTGCGCTGTTCGGTTCTTCCTGGCATCTCGTCTCCGGTCCCACCACGGCCATTTCCATCGCCGTGTTCGCCTCGGTGAGCCCTCATGCCGCGCCGGGTTCGCCGGAGTTCATCAGCCTGGTGCTGACCCTGACCTTCCTCGCCGGATTGTTCGAGTTGATATTGGGGCTGGCGCGCATGGGGGCACTGGTCAATTTCATTTCGCATACGGTCGTGATCGGTTTCACCGCCGGCGCCGCCATGCTGATCGCCGGCAGCCAGATCAAGAATTTCTTCGGCATCGACATTCCCCGCGGCACACCCTTCTTCGAGACGTTGGGACTGTTCGCGCAGCAGACAGGCGCTATCAATCCCTATGTGGCGGCGGTGAGCCTGACGACGCTGTTCGCCGGAATCCTGACCAAGATTTATGCACCCAAGCTGCCCTACATGATCGTCGCACTGTTGGTCGGCAGCGTTTTTGCGGCGGGCCTCAACGCTTCCTTCGGCGTGGACATGACCGCGATTCGCACCGTCGGCGCGCTGCCCGCCGGCCTGCCGCCGCTGTCGATGCCGGACTTCTCTTTCCACGGCCTGTCCAAGATGCTGTTCCCGTCGCTGATCATCACCATGCTGGCGTTGACCGAGGCGGTTTCGATTTCACGCGCCATTGCCGGCAGTTCGGGCCAGCATATTGACGGCAACCAGGAATTCATTGGCCAAGGTCTCTCAAATCTGGTGGGCGCTTTTTTCTCAGGTTACGCCTCGTCAGGCTCCTTCAATCGCAGTGGTGTGAATTACGCCGCTGGCGCCAGAACGCCCCTGGCGGCGGTCTATGCGTCGTTCTTCCTGTTGCTCATCCTGCTGCTGGTGGCCCCTCTGGCGGCCTACCTGCCTACCGCCGCCATGGCCGGCATCCTGTTCCTGGTGGCCTGGGGACTGATCGACTTCCATCACATTCGCCAACTGCATCACATCAGCCGCGCGGAGACCGTCGTGCTGTGGGTAACGCTCATCGGCACCCTGATCGACCTGGAAAAAGGCATCTTCTTCGGCATCGCCCTGTCGCTGGCGCTCTATCTGTACCGTACCTCGCGCCCGAGCCTGGAGGCGGTGGTACCGGACAGCGATGCGGACAGCTATCACTACGTGACCGCGCACGGCAAGCCGCAGTGTCCGCAGATCAAGATGATGCGACTCAACGGCTCGATCTTTTTCGGCGCGGTGTCGCACCTGCAGCAACAGATTCGCGAGCTGGAGGAACAGGAACCGCAACGCAAGCATCTGGTGGTGATGGCGACAGGCATCAATTTTATCGACCTGGCCGGCGCCGAGTTTCTCGCCGAAACCGCCCAGCACTACGCGCGTGCCGGCGGCAGCCTGGGTTTCTACCGAATGAAGGAAAGCGTGGCCGAAACCTTGCGCAGTGGCGGCTTCATGGCCGACATCGGCGAGGAAAACCTTTACCTGGCGAAGTCCCGACCGGGAGAAGCGATCTTTCCGCGCCTGGACACGAACATTTGCGCGAACTGCCCGCACCGGCTGTTTCCTTCGTGCCAAACGGTGAGCCGCCCGGCAATGGGCCGCCAGGTAATTGGCCATCAAGCAGCGGCGAAACATGAACGCATCATTCCCGTACTGGCCGTGTCATGAGCATCTATCAACGCATCCTGTTGCCCATTTTCAGTCAGGGCCAAAGCGACATCCTGTTGCACAAGGTGACTGAACTCGCCCAACGCCAAACCACGCAACTGCTGGTGGTGCGCGTGCTCGACACCAGCAGCGTGGAACCCGACGGTCCGGCTGCGTCGTTGCCTGGAGAAATTATGTCGCGCCGTGCGCCGGGCCTGTTGAGACGCCTTGACCTGCAACTTGCGCGCAGCAATTTGAGTTGGGCGGAAGCCAGAGTGGTCTGGGGTGAGCCGCAGGCCGTGCTGGCCAAGGTGATTCGCGCCTGGAAACCCGACCTCGTCGTGACGTGCGAGAGCCATTTGCCTGAAGAGCTTGTGCAGGGCGCGGACATTCTGAAAGTGGGACGTTACGGCATAGTGAGACGCGTGGCCGATTCTTTGCGCCATTTCGCGTTTCAACACGCTTGAGAGCCCGCTCCGGCGCTTCCGACGCGTCACGGTTGCGCCCAGGCGGGGCTAGACGTGGCGCGGCACTTGCGGTAAAAGACTTCCGAGCACTCCGGCTCCCGGTTTACACGGCCATGCACGACTCAGAAGTCATTTCGGTACTTGTCGTCGAAGATTGCCAGGACCTGGCGACGAACATCGCGGATTACCTGGAGTCCAGGGGCTATCTGGTGGATACCGCCATGGATGGCGTCACCGGTCTGCACCTGGCGGTAACCCAGACGCATGACGTGATCGTTCTCGACCTGATGTTGCCGGGCATCGATGGCCTGACACTGTGCCGGCGCTTGCGACGGGACGCGAAATTGACCGTGCCGGTGCTGATGCTGACGGCCCGCGCCACTTTGGATGACAAGGCCGCCGGTTTCGGCGAAGGCGCGGACGATTACCTGGTCAAGCCTTTCGCCCTGCGCGAACTCGACTTGCGGCTGCGCGCCCTGACACGGCGCGCCCGCGCCGGCGAAAGCCGGACGCTGCTCAAGGTCGCTGATCTGTCATTCGATCTGGATACCTTCAGCGTAAGCCGCGCCGGCCAGATGCTGAGCTTGCCGGCCTTGCCCCTGAAGATTCTTGAACTGCTGATGAGCCGCGCCCCCAGCGTGGTCTCGCGGCGCGATATCGAACAACACGTGTGGGGCGATTCGCCGCCGGACAGCGACGCGCTGCGCGTGCATATGCATACCCTGCGCTCGGTGATCGATCCGTCGGGGCAGCGCCCCCTGGTGCACACCCTGCGTGGCATCGGCTACCAGATGAGAGACCCCGATGCACCTGCCGCATGACCTGAGGGGGCGCGTCGCCCTGTTCTTCGCCGGCTTCGGCGCCATCGGCAGCCTGACCATGGCGGGGGCGTTGTACCAGGGCGCGCACGACCTCGGCCAGCGGCTGATCGACGAAACCCTGTCCGCCGAACTGGACGACTACATTGCCCGGCGCGAACGCAATCCGACATCCATGCCGCCCTCCACGGTTGTGGTCCACGGCTACGTGCAAGGCGCTGCGGGCGCCGATGAGGTGCCGGCTTACCTGACAAGACTGCCGGCCGGCAACCATGACATTCGCCTCGGCACGGTGAGCTACCGGGTGGCCATCGTCGAGCGCGGCGGCGCGCGCTACTACCTGCTCCACGATACCGCCTTGCAAGCCCGCCGCGAACAGCGTTTCGCCTGGATGCTCGGCCTGCTGGCCGTGACCATGACCCTGTTGTCGGCGCTGGGCGGCGTCTGGGTGTCACGCACCGTGGTCGCGCCGGTGACCGATCTGGCGGCGAAAGTGCGGCATCGCCGTCCGAGCGACTGGGAGCACCCGCTGGCCGACGACTTTCCCGTGGGCGAAGTGGGCGAACTGGCGCGGGTATTTGATCGTCATCTGATTCGCATGCGCGCCTTCATCGAGCGCGAACGAGTCTTCAGCGCCGACATCAGCCATGAGCTGCGCACCGCGCTGGCGGTGATTCTGAGTGCGACCGAGATACTGCTTGAGGACAACGGTCTCAGCGACAAGCAGAAAACCCGCATTGGCCGCATCAAACGCGCCGCCGATGACATGGCCGAACTGGGTTCCGCACTGCTGCTCATGGCGCACGAGGAACACAGCCTGGCAGCGGGCGATGATTGCGTGTTGGCCGAGGTGGTGCGGGAGGTCGTCGCAGAACAGCGCCATATGCTCGGCGGAAAACCGGTCGAGGTGGAAGTGCACACCAACCCGGAACTGATTCTGGACATTGATGCCGGCCTCGTGAGAATCCTGGTCAGCAACCTGATCCGTAATGCCTTTTCCTACACGGCCGCCGGGTCGGTGGTCGTCAGGCAGGACGCCCACTCGCTCACCGTGAGCGATACCGGCAGCGGTATCCCCGCCCACGCCATCGACCGGGTTTTCATCCGCCATTTTCGCGGCATGACGAGCGAAGGCGCGGGCATCGGCCTGTCCCTGGTCAAGCGCATCTGCGACCGTTATGGCTGGCGGGTGCGCCTGGAAAGCAAGGAAAATCAGGGCACGGTGGTTACGGTCGACTTCTCCTGAACGCCGCCTGGCGCCTTGCCGGCAATCACTTGCGCCGCCGGCCGGCGCGGGATGCGCGGTATGATTCATCCGCCATGACCCTGACCGAACTTCGTTACATCGTCGCCCTGGCCCGCGAACGCCACTTCGGGCGGGCGGCGGACAAGTGCAACGTGTCGCAGCCGACGCTGTCGGTGGCGGTGAAGAAGCTCGAGGACGAACTCGGCGTCGCGCTGTTCGAACGCAGTTCGGGCGAGGTTCGCGTCACGCCGACAGGCGCGCAAGTGGTGGCGCAGGCCGAACGGGCGCTGGCCGAAGCCGCCCGCGTCACGGAGATCGCAGCGGCGGGCAAGGACCCGCTCGCAGGTCCCTTGCGCCTCGGCGTGATCTACACCATCGGTCCCTGGCTGCTGCCGGCGCTGGTGCCGCGCGTCAAGGCGCGCGCGCCGCAAATGCCGCTGTATATCGCCGAGGACTACACCGGCAACCTGCTCGACAGGCTCAAGTCCTGCGAGCTGGATGTGCTGGTGCTGGCGCTGCCGATTGACGAACCCGGCATCGTCGCCCAGCCGGTGTATGAGGAAGCCTTTCGCTTGCTGGTTCCGGTCGTCCACCCTTGGGCCAAACTCAAATCGTTGCGACCGGCGCAGTTGCTCGACGAACCGCTGCTGATGCTGGGCACCGGCAATTGTTTCCGCGATCAGGTGCTCGATCTGTGCGCCCGCGCCAGTCGCGGCGAATCGCCGCAGGTACTCGAAGGCAGTTCGCTGGAAACGATACGTCATATGGTCGCCTCGGGCGTCGGCGTCACCGTCATGCCATCCAGCAGCGTCGATGGCATTGCCGCCGACGACCCGCTGCTGCGGGTCAAACGCTTCGTCGAGCCAGCGCCGACGCGCCGCGTCGGTCTGGTCTGGCGTTCCAGCTTTCCGCGCCACAAGGCCATCGATGTGATGCGTCAGGCGTTGCTCGACTGTCATCTGCCGGGCACCCGCGCCAGCAAATAGCCCGATAGCCAGTCGCTATCGTTCCAGTCGAAAAATGCAATTGGACCTTGTTTGTCCGTGTCTCTAAAGTCTGCATGTGTCACGAGTTTTTTCGCTCGGTGACTTGCCGCCGGGCGATGACTCGGCTCCCCGAACCCCAGACAGAGGAGTACCGCCATGCAACTCAAGGGATCCAAGACCGAAGGCAACCTGAAGGCCGCGTTTGCCGGCGAATCGCAGGCCAACCGTCGTTATCTGTATTTCGCCAACAAGGCCGACATCGAAGGTTTCAACGACGTTTCCGCCGTGTTCCGCTCCACCGCCGAAGGTGAAACCGGCCACGCCCACGGCCACCTCGAATATCTCGAAACCTGCGGCGACCCGGCCACCGGTCTGCCGTTCGGCGAAACCTCGGCCAACCTGAAGACGGCGATTGCCGGCGAGACGCACGAATACACCGACATGTATCCGGGCATGGCGAAAGCGGCGCGCGACGAAGGCTTCGACGAAATCGCCGACTGGTTCGAGACGCTGGCCAAGGCCGAACGCTCGCACGCCAACAAGTTCCAGAGAACCCTGGACAGTCTGAATAGTTGATGGCTGCCCGGCGCACGGCGATGCTTTCCAGTCGCCGTGTCGCCAGCACCGACTCTTGAACCGACAAGAACGGACACCCCATGCGCGAAGGCAATCTGCAAGCTCCGACCCGACATCCGATCGACTGGAAGAACCCCGACTTCTACGACGAGGCCGCGTGCGAAAAGGAACTCGCGCGGATTTTCGGGATTTGCCATGGTTGCCGTCGCTGCATTTCGCTGTGCAATACCTTTCCGACCCTGTTCGACCTGATCGACGCGGCGGGCGATCTTGAGACCGCCGGTGTGCCCAGGGAAGAATTCCCGAAAGTCGTCAACCAGTGCTATCTGTGCGATGTCTGTTTCATGACCAAGTGTCCCTATGTGCCGCCGCACCCGTGGAATCTCGATTTCCCGCACACCATGCTGCGCGCCAAGGCGATCCAGTACAAAACCGGCAAGATGAAGTTCCGCGACAAGCTGTTGACCTCGACCGAACTGGTCGGCACCCTGTCCTCCATTCCCGTCGTGGTCCACGCTGTCAATGCCGCAAACAATAACGGGCTGGCGCGCGGCGTGCTGCAAAAAGTGCTGGGGGTGCAAAAAGAACGCCAGTTGCCGGAATTCAACAGCGCGAATTTTCGCGCCAACGCGACGCCCAGCCACAACCATCCGGTGCGGGACGGCGCGAAAAGTCCGGGCAAGGTCGCGGTGTTTTCCACCTGCTACGTGAATTACAACGAGCCCGGCATCGGTCACGATCTGCTGAAGCTGCTCGATCACAACGAGATTCCCTACGTCATGGTGCGGGGCGAAACCTGTTGCGGCATGCCCAAGCTGGAACTCGGCGACCTGGAAACGGTGGAGAAATACAAGGAGCGCAACATTCCGCTGCTGCACGATCTGGCGCAACGGGGCTACGCCATCATGACGCCGGTGCCTTCCTGCACCCTGATGTTCAAGGCCGAACTGCCGCTGCTGTTCGCCGACGACCCGCGCTGCAAGGTGGTGTCGGAGGCGATGGTCGACCCCTTTGAATACTTCGTGCTGCGCCACAAGGATGGCCTGCTGAAGACCGATTTCAAGGTGGCCCTGGGCCGCGTCTCGTATCACATCCCCTGTCATTCGCGAGTGCAGAACGTCGGCCGCAAGACCGAGGAAATGCTCAAACTCACCGGCGCCACGGTGAACACGGTGGAGCGCTGCGCCGGCCACGACGGCACTTGGGGTGTCAAGGAGGAGTACTACGCAACGTCGATGAAAATCGGCAAGCCGGTGTTCAAGGCCATGGCCAGGGACGAACCGGACTACATCAGCTCGGATTCGCCATCGCCGGACGCCACATCCAGCAAGGCATGAACGAGGCCGGCGATTCGACCGGTCGCAAGGAGAAACAGCATCCGCTGACGCTGTTGCGGATTGCCTATGGACTCAAGTGAGGGACAAGAAATGGAAGCCAACATGACGACTGCCCACCGCATTTCCCGCGATTCCCTGCTGACCCTGGAAGCCTATGCCAGGGCACGTCCCGCCATGCGCGCTGAAGTGATGGAGCAGAAGAAGCTGCGGCGCGTCTTCCTCGGCGAACATCTGCTGCTGATTTTCGAGAACGAGCTGATGATTCGCTACCATATCCAGGAGATGCTGCGCGTCGAAAAAATGTTCGAGGAAGACGCCATCCGTCATGAACTGGAAACCTACGCGCCGCTGGTGCCCGACGGCAGCAACTTCAAGGTCACGCTACAGGTCGAGTACGCCGAGGAAACCGAGCGCCACCTCATGCTGGGCCTGCTCAGGGGCGTCGAGAACCGTGTCTGGGTCCGCGTCGATGGCTTCGATCCGGTGTTCGCCATTGCCGACGAGGATCTGGAACGCGAAACCGAAGAAAAGACCTCGGCCGTGCACTTCCTGCGCTTTGAACTGAATCCGGCGATGGTGGCTGCCGTCCGCGCAGGCGCGGCGCTATCGGCGGGAGTCGATCATCCCCACTATGAGGCGTCCACCGAACCGTTGCCGGAGGCAGTGCGCGCCTCGCTGGCGGCGGATTTGGCTTGAATTGACCCGCATCAGTTGAGGTATTGCCGCCATGTACCATCCCTAAAAGCAGGCGGGCAGTGTAGTTGAGTGGAGGTAAAAATCAACTGATTCGCGTCAACTCAATTGGGACCAACAGCTTGGCGCTCACTCGTTCTGGGCGAACTACTACTATCCATTGACGGTACTAGCGCAAGTCGCTAGTATTCGCACATGATTCAGTCGTTCAACTGTGTCGACACGAAAAACCTGTTTGCAGGTCGGCGCGTGGCGCGTTTCGCCAACATCGCCACCGTGGCGATGCGGAAGTTGCAGCAGGTCAACGCGGCCGCGTCGCTGGAGTTTCTGCGTGTGCCGCCACAGAATCGACTTGAGCAGTTGAAGAAAGACCGCAAGGGACAATGGAGCATCCGGATCAACGATCAGTTTCGGGTGTGCTTTGAGTGGCGCGACGGGCACGCCTGGCGCGTTGAAATCGTCGATTACCACTGAGGAGAACTCATGCCGCGAAAAGTACCGCTCGCCACGCCCGGCGAAATTCTGCTTCATGACTT
Organism: Sulfuritalea sp.; assembly: GCA_023229545.1. Lineage (GTDB taxonomy): Bacteria > Pseudomonadota > Gammaproteobacteria > Burkholderiales > Rhodocyclaceae > Sulfuritalea. Next base: position 90,855 of record JALNZB010000009.1, read on the forward strand.
CCTTGAGCCGATGGGCATCACCCAGTACCGGCTCGCCAAGGAAATCGGCGTGCCGCAACGCCGGATCGGCGAGATTGTGGCGGGACGGCGTTCAATCACCGCCGACACGGCGCTGCGTCTGGCCGCATTTTTCGGCACCGACGCGCAAAGCTGGATCAATCTGCAAAGCCACTACGATACGGAAATGGCGCGGGATGCGATGGAAGAAACCCTGTCCCGGATTCGCCGCTGGGATGAGTTGTCCGTGGCTTAAGGCATTCGCCGTATCGCCAGCGCCGACTTTTTCGATTATGCAAACTCAATTCTACTCCGACCCCTTATCGCGCTACCCCTTATCGCGCTGAAATCGACGATTGACTGCGGCACCCGGCGTCAGTCATACTTCCCGAAGGCCCTTTGGATTTCCGGTCCTTTGGATTCATGCGGTTAGATGACCTATCCATCACGTTAAATAGAATGGGAGTTTCTATGGGTGTCAATGAGATTTATGCGGTCGTCGTTGAAGCAGCCAGACACATTGGCCCGGTCGGCGCCGCCAGCGCCGTTATGACCGGGGCTGCTTCAGCCGCAGGCAAAAGCGCATTTGATGCAGTGAAGGTTTGGTTTGTCGATAAGTTCGGCAGCGATGCCCCGGTGGCACAGCAGATGACTGCATTGCAAGCCAGCCCCGACGACTTAGCGCTACAGCATCAGTTGCTATCCAGCTTGCAAGCCACCACGGCCCACTTGAATGATCTCAGTCTTACCAGTGCTTTTCAACAGCTTGAGCAGTTTGTTGGTATGGCAAACAACAGCATTGGCGGGGTTCAGGTTGGTAGCCAGCATGCCGATAAAATTGTAAATATCGGCTCGGTCAGCAATCTCCAACTTTGAGACCGTCGAATGACTGCGATTAACCATCAACAGGCTGAGAACATTGCCAACATTGGCAGCATTGAAAGCCTCAACATTACAAGCGGGCCTGCGGCGCTTAGGTTTCAGCCCTATCACCCCGAAGCCACTTGGCACGCTGCACGTGCCTCACGTTTTCACTTTGCGACACGCGCAACCCAGCTTTTTGGGCGGACCAATGAAAAGGAGCAACTTCACAAGTTTTGCCGCGACTTCAATGCAAAGAACTTCCGATGGTGGGGCGTTACAGGTAAAGGAGGGATGGGCAAGAGTCGGCTCGCTTTGGAGTTGGGGCATGATCTGAAAAAAGATCACGGTTGGGAGTGGCACTTTTTAGGCAGCGCACAACAGCTCGAAGGCAACCTGCAGTTTTTTGCCTCAGGTGGTTTTGTGCCCAACGCCGCCACCCTGCTCGTGGTGGACTACGCGGCCAATGCCGTAGATACCCTTCGTGCAGCTTTAACCAAACTAGCCACGGCTGCTGAAAGTTGGCAGCACCCAGTACGCATGTTGATTTTAGAGCGATCTATCGAAGGCGGATGGTTTGAACGCTTGATGGACTTCCCGTCAACCCAATACCGTAACGATGTAGTTGATTGCCGCCACGCACTGCAGTTGTTGCCACTGCAACCGTTTTCCATAGACGATGCGCTTTGCTTGCTCAATGAAGTGCTGGCGCTTTACAACAAGCCATCACGCTCACCCACCGAATGTAAGGCCTTGCTGGCGAAGTTGGATGCAGAGCACCGCCCCCTCTTTGTGCTGTTTCTTGCCGACGCCATAGCTGCGGGCCAAGTCAACGCCCTGCAATGGAACAGCGACGAACTGACCGGCCAAGTACTGGATCGTGAACGTCGGCGCTGGGAGACCCAAGGTGTGACATGCCATGACGAGGCGCTGCTGCGATTTACCACCTTGGCAGGGGAGCTCGACTTGTCGTCTCCCCACGTACCTTACGTAGAGCAACTGTTTAACAAGTGTGGCATGAATAGTGCTGATGTGGCTTTCAAAGCACGTTGGCAAACCATGCTCCACGGTGCTGACCACGGTGCTGACATTAGTCAGCGATTGCCGCGCTTGGAGCCGGACATCTTGGGCGAGCTTTTCGTATTGAAGACGTGGGCAAAACCCACAAACTTACGCGTATTTGAGGCCACCGATAGCCCGTGGCGAACAGAGTTTGATGCTGTGTGGAAACACCAAAAAGGATTAGGACTGATTAGTTTCATGTCCAGGGTGGTGATGGATTTCCCCACACACCCTCAGTTACCGAGTCTTCTGGATGCCACTGAAAAATCCAGCCCCCCAGATAGTCCATTTCAGCTCGCGTTACTGCTCGCGGTAAGTGCAGACGGATGGAGGCAGCGGCAAGAGATTGGACTTGCCATAAACGCATGGAAACGTCTGACTACGTTGGTGCAACGCCTAGGAGATGCAGGTGCGCAGCCTTCTGCTGATCTGCTTGGGAAAATCACCGTCAATTTGATCGGCGCCTGTGGCGATGCAGGCGACCTCGTGCAAGCGCGCACGCTGTGGGACTCCATAGTGGCTCTGGGCACGCGCTTCCCGAACAACGAAGAGATAGCGCTGAGGCAAGCAAAGGCCGCCGTCAATTTGATCG